>NZ_JBSNCD010000002.1:0-710029 GCF_053764735.1 Rhodococcus sp. 5G237
AGTTACGGCGGCCATAGCGACAGGGAAACGCCCGGTCCCATTCCGAACCCGGAAGCTAAGCCTGTCTGCGCCGATGGTACTGCACTCGACAGGGTGTGGGAGAGTAGGACACCGCCGAACACCCGTTACCGAAGACCCCCAACATTGTTGGGGGTCTTCGGCTTTGAGAAGGGGACCCGCTTTCGCGGGTCCCCTTTTCTCGTATGCGGACATCCGGTCGACCTATGCTCGGAGATGTGGGACGGATCGAGCCGGCGACAAGCGTGTTCGGTGATTTCGAACTCACCATGGACGAACTACGGGCGGTCGCCCGATATGTGGCGGAGAGTGCACAGGCCGTGCTCCCCGTCTTCGAGGAGTCCGTGCCCGACGACCGTCGTCCACGTGCAGCACTCGACGCGGCCCGGGAATTCGTCGACGGTGCGCGACGAACGAGACTCCAGCGCGTCACCGCCCTGGATGCCCACCGAGCTGCGAAGGACGCACCGACCGAGGAGGCTTCCCTTGCCGCACGGTGCGCCGGCGATGCTGCAGCGGCTGCCTATCTGCACCCGATCGCGAAGGCGACCCAGGTCGGGCACATCCTGCGTGCCGCCGCGAGTGCCGCTCGCATCGCCGAACTCCTGGCTGACGGCGACCCGGGAGCAACGGAGGACGCGCTCGACGACGCCCGGCGACGCGCGACTCCCGAGGTGGTCGACGTCCTCTCCCGTTATCCGCTCGCACCCACCTCGAGAACTCGGGTCGGAGAGTTGATGAACGCACTGGATGCGTCTCTGCGTCGCGCGAACTAGGCAACGTCCGGAGGGGGACCCGGTGTTCGGGTCCCCCTCCGGATCTCCATCCCCCGCGACCGGTGCCCATCTCACCGGTCGCCGTCCGGAAGATCACGCCTACAGGTACCACCCGCCGTTGACGCCGATGGCCTGCCCTGTGATGAAGCCGGCGTCGTCCGTGCACAGGAAGGCAGCCGCCGCGGCCACGTCGTGCGGCGTGCCGGTGCGGCGCACCGGAGTCATGGTGGCCAGCACGTCCAGGTCGATCAGCTGACCGGGCTGTTCCTCGGCCCGCGCCATCGGTGTGTCGATGATCGACGGTGGAATCGTGTTGGCGGTGATGCCCTTCGGGGACAGCTCGAATGCCAGCGCCTTCGTCAGCGCGATGACACCGCCCTTGGATGCGACGTAGTGTGCGCGATCCGGTGCGCCGGACTGCGCGCTCGACGATGAGATCGTCACGATGCGGCCCCATCCTGCTTCGAGGAGGTCGGGCAGTGCCGACTGGATCGTGTTGAAGGTGCCGGTGAGATTGACGTCGAGGGTCCGCTGCCACGACTCCGCGGTAATCTCGCCGAACGGTGCGCTCTCCTGGATGCCGGCACTCGTGACGATGATCGAGATCGGGCCGAGTTCGGCGCGTGCCTTCTCGACGGCCGCATCGACGCTCGCCCGATCCGAGACGTCCACCTCGAGCCCGATCACCCGAGCTCCGTCGTTCGCCAGTTCGTCCGCTGCGGCCCGGACGGCGTCGCCGCTGCGGTCGAGCAGAGCGACGGGGTGGTTGCGTCCGGCAAGTTCTCCGGCGATCGCTCGTCCGATGCCGGATGCGGCGCCCGAGACGATGGCCACCCGATCTGCTGCCGTGCTGTTCTCAGTGGACATGGGCGCTTCCTTCCGTGACGGAGACGGGAGTGAACTCGAGATGGATCTCGGTCAGTCCGCGGAGGATGTAGGTCGGTTCGTAGGCGAAGTGCCGGTCGTCGGCGGGTCCGTGCTTCTCTTCCGAGATCCGAATGTCGCCGAGTCGGTCCAGCAGCCGCTCGACGGTGACACGTGCTTCCACGCGCGCCAGCGGACCGCCGGGGCACGAGTGGACACCGCGCCCGAAGGCGATGTGCTCGCGGGAGTTCTCCCGATCGATCCGGAACTCGTGGGGATCGGTGAATCTGCGGGGATCGCGGTTGCCCGCCGGCAGGGACACCATGACGGTGGTGCCCGCCGGTATCTCGACGCCCCCGAGGTTCGTCTTCTTCCTGGTCAGTCGGAAGTCGCTCTTGACCGGACCTTCCAACCGGAGCGCTTCCTCCACGAACTGCGGTACGAGACTGCGATCCTCGCGGAGTTGCTTCTGCAGGTCGGGGTTCTCGGCGATGAGCCGGAAGGCTGCCGTGATCAGGCGTGCGGTGGTGTCCTGCCCGGCACCGAACAGGAAGGTGGCGAGCCGGACGAGATCGACGACCTCGGGAGTATCGCCGTCCGCGTAGGTGGATCCGGCGAGGATCGACAGGACGTCCTTCCCCGGGTTCTTCCGCCGGTCCTCGATGTAGGCCGAGAACTTCGAATCCAGGAACTCCAGCGGATTGGTCCCGAGGGCGCCGTCCTCGGCCATCGCCCCGGGTGTCTGCGTCGACAGGTGCGCGACGAAGGCGGCGTGGTCCTCCTCCGGTACGCCGAGGAGATCGGCGATGGTGAGCAACGCGAAGGGTTGCGCGTACTGGTGGAGCAGCTCGACCTTGCCGGACTCGTGGAAGGTGTCGATCAGGCGATCCGCGAGCCGCCACATGAAGTCCTCGTTCTCGGCGAGACGTCGCGGGGTGAACAATCCGCCGAGCAGTCGCCGGACACGGGTGTGCTGGGGCGGATCCATCGTCACGAGGTGCTCGTTCAGCGGGATCTCGGGACGATGACGTTCGATCTGTTCGCCGATGTCGTCGCCCTCGGGTTCGAACGGCATGCCGGGGAACGGTCCCGTCGCGGCGTTGATGTTCGAGTACGTCGCCGTATCGCGAAGTACGGCAAGGCATTCCTCGAATCCGGTCACCGCGACCACGTTGCGTGGACCGGTGAACCGCACCGGGCATTCCGAACGGAGGTGATCGAAGTAGGGATGCGGGTCGGGGATGAAGGACGGATCCGTGAAGAAATCCTTGGAATCGAAGTCGTTCACTCGGGCTCCTGACGTCGTGCGCACACGAGGTGCGCAACTGCGGTGTTTTCCGATGAGAACGCCAGCCTCGCCCGATGCTGAGCGCCTGCCTAGCAGTGCTGGTTACATGGATAGCACGGGGGCCGAATGTGGTCAAGAGCACACTCGCCGGTGTGGTTACGATGAGCACGCATCGGTGCGCCGCACCGGCCGCGCGAAGCGGACGCCGACGACCACGGAGGTAGGGGATGACGTCGTCGAGGCGGATCGGCTCACCGGATGCGAAGAACAGGACCGTTCTGCTCGACGCGGCCGAGCAGTTGATGATCGAAAAAGGCTACGCAGCAGTTACTTCGAGACGTGTCGCCGAACGTGCCGGACTCAAGCCGCAACTCGTGCACTACTACTTCCGGACCATGGACGATCTCTTCCTCGAGATGTTCCGCCGGCGCGCCGAAGAGGGCCTGGCGGTCCAGGCCGAAGTGGCGAAGTCCCCCAACCCTCTTCGGGCCCTCTGGGAGTTCAGTACCGATCCCGCCGCGGTGGCCGTGACGATGGAGTTCATCGCGATGGCGCGTCATCGCGACGCGCTCCGCTCCGAGATCGCGCGCTATTCGGAGCTGTTCCGCGTCGGGCAGCGGGATGCCGCGCGCGCCGCTCTCGCACGGTCCGGATACGACCTGGCGCGGATTCCCCCCGTGGTGCTGTCGGTGCTGATGACGAGCATCTCGCGAGTGCTCGTGATGGAGGAGTCCCTCGGTCTGACGGCGGGTCATGCCGAGACCTACGAACTCGTCGAGTGGTGCCTGTCGATGCTCGAAGGTGGTGCCGACAGCGGCGGAACGGAATCTGCTTTCCAACGCCGTGACCTGGCCTGATGCGCCGCGGTAGGGGTCGGAGATCGAAGTCGTCCGAAATCGTGTATTGCAACTACGAGAATAGTATTCTACTTTTGGCTCGGGCAGACAGCCCGGCTTCGGCACCCGATCGCCCGCGGGTCGCCGAGGCGCTGCGCCACCGTGCGTGACCCGGCATCGGCCGGTCCCGCCCGTGCGCTCCGGCCGGCGATGCGCTCGTCGTGCCGGATCTCGAAAAAATTCTCGAAAAGTCTGCGAACACAGTCTGTTTCGGCGATGCTTGCGACCGTTCGATGGTCGGCGTCGTCCACGCTCATCTACTCCTGGAGGGGAGCAGCCGTGACACCTGCGAGGTGGGGGTCGTCGAGACGGTGGTGTGTGCTCGATGTCGGATCGGTGCGGTAGGCCGGAATGAGCACGACGGCCACGAAAGAGATCGGCGCGTGGGCCCGCGGCTACCTCCGCCGGCATCCGATGGCGGCGCTCGAAACCGTCGGTGGTCAGTGTGTGCTGGGCATCCGTGCCCTCCAGTACCTGATCCTCGACATCGCCACCCTCCGGTTCCCGTTCGCCGAGTTCGTCCGCCAGGCGGCCTTCATGGCCTCGGCTTCCGCGCTGCCCACGATGTTCGTCGCGATCCCGATCGGGGTGACCCTGTCGATCCAGTTCGGGCTGCTCGCCGGTCAGGTCGGCGCGACCTCCCTGGCCGGTGCGGCGAGCGGTCTCGCGGTCATCAAGCAGGGCGCACCCATGGTGGCCGCCCTGCTCATGGCGTCGGCAGCCGGTTCCGCTGTCTGTGCCGATCTCGGCTCCCGCAAGATCCGCGACGAGATCGACGCCATGGAGGTGATGGGCCTGTCGGTCGTCCGACGCCTCGTGGTGCCGCGCCTGGTGGCCGCAGTGGTGGTCGGTCTCGCCCTCACCGGCCTGGTCTGCTTTGTCGGCTTCCTCTCCGGATACATCTTCAACACCTTCGTGATGAACGGAACGCCAGGCAGTTTCGTCACGACGTTCGCGTCCTTCGCGACGATCGGTGACTTCGTGCTGACCATGATCAAGGCGGCGGTCTTCGGTGCGATCGTCGCGGTCGTCGCCTGCCACAAGGGTCTGTCGACGCGCGGCGGACCGGCGGGCGTCGCCGACTCGGTCAATGCGACCGTCGTCGCGTCGATCCTGCTCCTGATGATCGTCAACGTCGCCTTCACGCAGCTGTACGTGCTGCTCTTCCCGAAGACGGGGTTCTGACGATGGCGTCCCGGTACTTCCCCCCCGGCACCCGGTCGTTCGTCGTCGTCGCGACGGCGCAGGTCCGTTCGGTCCAGCGTCTCGGCCACATGGTCGTCTTCCTCCTGCGTGCCGTTGCCGCGATCCCGACGACCCTGCGGCACTACCGGAAGGAGTTCCTGCGCATCCTCTCCGACGTCACCTGGGGCAACGGCTCTCTCGTGGTCGGAGGCGGCACGGCCGGGGTGATCATCGTCCTGGGTGCGTCGGCGGGTGCGATCGTCGCCATCGAGGGATACAACGCGCTGCACCTGCTCGGGCTCGAACCCGCGACGGGAATGGTGTCCTCGACCGCCACGACCCGCGAACTCGCGCCCATCATGGCCTCGCTCGCGTTCGCCGCGCAGGCCGGGTGCCGGTTCACCGCCCAACTCGGTGCGATGCGCATCTCGGAGGAGATCGACGCCATGGAGTCGCTGGCGATCCGGTCGATCCCGTATCTCGTCACGACCCGGCTGCTCGCCTCGGTGGTCGCGGTGGTGCCGCTGTATCTGGTCTGCCTCACCGTGAACTACGTTGCCGTGCAATCGGTGATCGGGCTGACCGGGGGAGTGTCGGCCGGCACCTACGGCCACTACTTCTCCCTCGTGCTCAACGGCACCGACATCGCCTATTCACTGCTCAAGACCGTGGTCTTCGTCGTCATCACCACCACGATCCAGTGCTACTACGGCTTCTACGCCGCCGGTGGGCCGCAGGGTGTGGGAACGGCGGCCGGCCGCGCCATGCGGGCGAGCATCTCTGCGATGATCGTGGTCAACCTCCTCATGACCGTCGCCCTCTGGGGTATCGGTTCGGGCGCAAGGCTCGGAGGGTAGGCATGTCCATACTGCTCGAGAGCGACGTCGGACGGGCGACCCCCACCAGGCTGTTCGTCGCGGGCGCGGTGGCACTGCTCCTCGGTGTCCTCGGGGTGGGGGCCGTCGTGGCGAAGGCCGACGGCAGATTCACCCGGACGGTCGATGTGGAGGCCGTGCTCTCGGACATCGGTGACGGCCTCCCGGCGCGCTCGGACGTGAAGTTCCGGGGTGTCCTGGTCGGTGAGGTCGGCGAGGTCGTCCGTCCGGACGACATGTCCTCCCTCGTCGTGAGGATCGCGCTGAAAACCGGACATGCGCACTCGATCCCGAACACCGTCACCGCACGGGTCGTGCCGAGCAACGTGTTCGCGGTGTCGTCCGTACAACTCGTCGACAACGGTCCGGCACCAGCCCTTTCCGCCGGGGCGACGATTCCGCAGGACACGGGCCTCGAGACCGTCCAACTGCAGACCGCGCTGACGAAACTCCGCGACATCACCGCGGCGACCGCCCGCGTCGACACCCGGCACACCCTCGGCATCCTCGCGACCGTGGCCGAGGCGACCGATCGCCGAGGCGCCGACATCGTCGCCGCCGGAGAGAAACTCGACCGGATGGTCCGTGAACTCGGAGCGGTCCTCACCCCCGACGGCGGGCCCTCGACGCTGGTCGCACTCTCGGATGCCGTGCGCGGGCTGCAGGAATCCGCACCGGATCTGCTCGACGCCGTGAACCATGCCGTGGTCCCCATGCGGACCCTGGCGGAGAAGCAGGCGGAGTTCGGGACGTTCCTGACGGCGAGCGCCACCACTCTCGACCACGTGGCGAACGGCTTCGAGAAGCACATCGACCAGGTCATCGGGGTGACGACCTCCCTCACGCCCGTGCTGGGGGTCATGGCGGACGGAGCCGACGAGTTCCCACGCATCACCACACGGATGCGTCGCATCTCCGACAAGTGGTTCGAAACCTTCTGGCCCCACGGCGCACCGCGCGGGATGGGCAAGTTCATCTTCCAGTTCACGCCGCACCGGATGTACACGCGTGCCGACTGCCCCCGCTACGGCGACCTCGCCGGTCCGAGCTGTGAGACGGCACCCGAGACCGGGGCACCTCCGGTCTCGTCGTTGAACACCGGCCCCCGGAGCGGAACGCAGGTACTCAGCAGCATCCCCTCCGGCGGCAACGTCGGCCCGGTGGGCAGCGACGAGGAGAAGAAGCTGCTCGGTGCCCTCCTCGGAGGCGATCCGTCGGCCGCCGCCGAAGTACTGCTCGGACCGGTGGCGCGCGGAGCGATGATCTCGATCCTCCCGGACGAGGGGAGTGGACCGAGGTGAGCTATCGCAAGCCCCTGATCGGCCTCGTCCTGTTCTTGGTGCTGGCCCTCGCGGCGACGTGGCCGGTGGTCGTCACCCTCCAGCGGAACGTCCACGGCGACACGGTCGGCTACAGCGCGGTCTTCAGCGACGTCTCCGGCCTGCGGGTGGGTGACGACGTCCGGATGGCCGGCGTGCGGGTCGGACGCGTCGACGCGATCGAACTCGACGGGTCGGTCGCGAGGGTGGCGTTCCGCATCGAGGCGGGGCAGACGATCCACGACGACACCGAGGCCGCGATCACCTATCAGAACATCATCGGTCAGCGATATCTGGGACTCTCCCGCGGAGAGGGCGGCTCCGGGGCACCGGCCCCGGAGAACTGGGAGATCCCCCTCGAACGCACCGATCCGTCGTTCGACATCTCCGTGCTGCTCAACGGATTCGAGCCCTTGTTCAGCGTGCTCGACCCGGAACAGGTCGACCGCATCACGAGCGCGATCATCGCGGCACTGCAGGGGGACGGTGGTGCCGTCACGGCCCTCGTCGCCGAAACATCACGTCTCGCAGAGTCGCTCGCCGAGCCCGACCGCATCCTCGGTGACATCATCGTCAACCTGGACGCGGTCATCGGCGACCTCGCGACGCAGAGCGAGGACGTCGACGCCGTCCTGACCAGTGCCCGTGCGATCTTCTCCGAACTGTCGGCGCGGCGCGACGAGACGATCGGCTCGCTCGACTCCCTGTCTGCGACCGTCGACCGGATCGCGGCGATGAGCCGGGAGGTGCACCCCGACCTGCATGCGATGATCAGCCGCCAACCCGGTTTCACCCGGCACTTCCTCGACAACAAGGACAGCTTCGGATATTTCGGGGCGAATCTGCCGGGGCTGCTCAAGGGCCTCGCGCGCGTCAGTCAGGAGGGCAGTTACCTGAACACCTACCTGTGCAACTTCAACGTCACCCTGATCCCCGAAGTGGGATCGATCATCCCGTCCGTCGTCTCCGAGGTCACGCCCGAAGGGCGGATCACGCATTCCCCGGTGTGCAGGTGAGACCGTGACGCGGAAACCGACCCTCGAAGATCGCAATCCTCTGGTCATCGGGACCGTGGCGGTCGTGGTGATCGTCCTCGCGCTGGTCGCCACCGTCGTCGTCTCCCGCATCGGATTCTCCTCCGTGCGTTACGAGGCCGAGTTCGCGCAGGCGGCCCGGATCAGCGCCGGCGACGCCGTGACGATCGCCGGTGTCCAGGTGGGAACCGTCGAAGGAGCGCGACTCGCCGGGGATCACGTGGTGGTGGCGATGGACATCGACCGCGACGTCGAACTCGGATCCGGCACCGTGGCGTCGATCAAGCTCACCACACTGCTCGGATCCCGCTATCTCGAACTGCAACCCGCAGGAGGAGAACCCCTGACCGACAACAGGATTCCCCTCGATAACACCGTCGTTCCCTACGACCTGCAGGAGCTGCTCGCGGACGCGACGACCACCTTCGAGCAGGTGGACGCCGAACGTCTCGGGGAGACGATGACGCTGATGGCGGACGAACTCCACGGCGTACCCGAGCTTCTCCCGCAGGTCCTGCAGAACATCGAGAGTCTCTCCGGCACCCTCGCCGACCGACGCAGGCAGATCGGGTCGATCCTCGAGGCGACCGCGTCGATCACCACCATCGTGCGCGCCCAGCAGGACAGTCTCGGTGTCCTCGTCCGCGACGGGTACAGCATGCTCGCCGAGATCGAGAACCGCCGCAATCTGGTTCAGCGCCTGCTCGATTCGACCACCCGGCTCGTCAACTCCCTGCACTCGGTCGTCGTGGAGGACCGGACGCACGTCGACGCGATGATCGCCGATCTCGACGAGTTCCTGCAGACCCTCGCGAACAACGACGCGTTGCTCCGCAACATCCTCCAGATCCTGCCCGTCCCGATCCGGAACTTCACCAACGCGTCGGGGACGGGCAACGAGGTCGACTTCACGGCGCCGGCCGGACCGATGATCGACTCCTGGATGTGCGCCCTCGTGGGGCAGACCGGCGAGCCGAGCCTGCGCGACTATCTCGGGGAGTGCCGATGACGGTGAAGACGATGGTGAAGGGGATCGTGCTGGTCGCGATCGTCGCACTGGCGGGAGCCCTCGTGCTCGACCGGGTCCTGTCACCGGATCGGCCCGTCACCGTCACCGCACGGTTCGACAACGCCGCCGGTCTGTACGAGGGGAACGAGGTGTCGATCCTCGGGATACCGGTGGGGCGCGTGCTGACGATCGAACCGCAGGGCACTCACGTCGCGGTCGCGATGGAGATCGACGCCGGTGTCGACGTACCTGCCGACGTCCGGGCGGTGGCCGTGTCGACCTCCGTGCTCACCGACCGGCATGTCGAACTGACCCCCGCCTACCAGGGCGGACCGACCCTCGCGGACGGCGCGGTGATCGACCTGGACCGGACCCGGACCCCGATCGAATTCGACCGCCTGCTCGCGATGGCCGACACCCTGGCCCTCGAACTCGAGGGCGACGGGACGGGCGACGGACCGGTGGCACGACTGCTCGATGTCGGAACCGGGATGACTGCAGGCAACGGCGTCGGTATCAGGGCCGCTCTCGGCCGTCTGTCGGACGCACTGCGGATGAGCGCCGAGAAGGGCGCGGTGACGGGCAACGAGATCACCGCCATCGTCGACAACCTCTCCGCCCTGACGGACATCGCCGCCGCCAACGACGTCGAGATTCGCGAATTCGGCGAAGCCACGCGAAGACTCAGCACGGTCCTCGCCGACGCCCGGGTCGGAGCCGGCGACACCGGAACGAAACTCAACGAGATCCTCGCGCACGCCGAGCAACTGCTCGAGACCCACCGCGACGAGGTGCACTCGACGGTGACGAACGCCGAATCGGTCACCCGCGCGCTTGTCGACTACCGCAACGAGGTCGCCGAATTCCTCGATCTGTCACCGCTTCTCCTCGGCAACGCGTACAACGCGATCGACCAGGAACACGGTGCGGCCCGCGTCCACGCCCAGCTCGAGAAGGTCTTCTTCGACGGACATCTCGTCTCCCAGGTATGCGCGGCGCTGGAGATGCGCGACCACGGGTGCACCTCCGGAAACCTGAAGGACTTCGGCCCGGGCTTCGGCATCGCCTCGATGCTCGAGGGGATCGCGGGGTTGCCACGATGAGACACCGACACACCACCGGGCGACGACGGACGCGGGCCGTGGTCGCGATGATCGCCGCGTCGGTTCTCGGCACCACCGCCTGTTCGGTCGGCCTCGAGAGGCTTCCCCTTCCCGAACCGGGCGTGGACGGCGAGTCCTATCTGCTCCACGCGACCTTCGAGAACGCGCTCAACCTGCCGACGAAGGCCAAGGTGAAGCTCGCGGGTGCGGACGTCGGGGAGGTCGCGTCCATGCGGGTGGAGGAGTACTCCGCGATCGTGACCATGCGCATCGCCGAGGATGTGTCCGTCCCGGTGGGAACCGCCGCCGAACTGAGATCCGCCACGCCGCTCGGTGACGTGTTCGTCTCGCTGCAGCCCCCGGTGGATGCGGGCGGTGCCGCGGCCCTCGCTGCGGGGGACACGATCCCGTTGTCGTCGACTGCGGCAGCAGCGACCATCGAGGAGGTGCTGTCCACCGCATCGGTTCTCGTCAACGGTGGAGCGCTGCGGAACCTCACGAAGATCGTCGACGGGCTGGGGGAAGCGGTGGGGGATCGCGGCGACCGGCTCGGGACGCTCGTCGACGAGTCGACGCGGCTGGCGGGCCTCATCACCGCACGCACCGCCGAAATCGAGGAGTCCCTGACCCGCACCGACCGGCTCGTCGCGACCCTTGCGGAGCGTCGGTCGACGATCGACGAGGTGATGCTGGCCGCGCGCCCGGCGCTCGACGTCGTGGCCTCCGACACCGCGCAGCTGCTCGACCTCGTCGGGCAGGTCGACCGGATCGGGCAACAGATCGGGAAGTTCCCGTCCGTGCAGGGCACCGACACCCGCAGCACCCTCGCGGATCTCGACCGGATCGCCGAACAGCTGAACGCCGCCGCGACCCATCCGGACGCCAGCCTGAACTCGGTCAACCGGTTGCTCGCACCGATCATGCGGGTCACCAACAGCACGTCGGCGAACGTCGACGCCGACCTCGAGCAACTGGTGATAGGCGCTGTTCCCGCGCCCGGACATTCGGGAGACCCGGGCAGTCGCCTGCCCGACGAGACCGACTGGCAGGCGTTCGTGGGAACGCTGACGTACACGCTGATGCGATTGCAGCAGCGACTGGACGGAGAGGGTCCGTGAGCCGCCGCGGCCCCGTCGAGGTCGCCGCCGGCGGCATCGTCGCGGGGGTACGCTACGGCTACGCGCGTCGGCTGGGACTGTCCGTGGTCGCCCTCGCCACCACCTTCGTCGTCGGGATGACGTACCTGGTGTTCGGTGTGTTCGACGCGGGCCCGACGGCCGAGACCTACCGGATCCGGGTGCACTTCGACGAGTCGGGCGGCTTGCTGCCCGGCCGGGACGTCACGCTGCGCGGTGTTCCCGTCGGTACGGTCTCGTCCGTCGACCTGACGGAGGGCGGAGTGATCGCGGTCGCCGAGATCGATTCGCGGGCACGGATTCCGGCGGGTGGAGAAATTCGCGTCGCGGGCCTGTCGCTCGCGGGCGAGCAGTATCTCGACCTGCGTCCCGACAGCGACGACGGCCCCTATCTCGAGGACGGCGCCGAGATCTCGGCCGAGGATACCGCGACACCCGTTCCGCTGTCGACCCTCATGCACGACCTCGACGGCATGCTCGCCCAGATCGACCCCGACTCGCTGCGGGTGATCGTGGAGGAACTCGGTGTCGGGCCGGAGGGTCCGCGCAAACTCACCGACATCGTCGAGGGCGGAACCTTCCTCATCTCGACGCTCGACGGGGTTCTGCCGCAGACGGTCTCGTTGTTGCGCTCCGGCAGGATCGTGCTCCGCACACTCGCGGATGCCGCACCCGGACTGCAAGGCATGTCGGGGGAGATGTCGACCCTGCTCGGCGGAGTCGAATCGATGGACGAGGGATTCCGCAGTTTCGTCGACAGGACACCCGCGACGATGCACTCCGTCGACGCTCTCCTCGCGGAGAACTCCCCGACGATGGTGCAACTGCTGGGCAACCTGACGACGGTGGCGCAGATGGCGCACGTGCGTGTCCCCGCCCTGAACGAGTTCTTCTTCCCGAGCGATCGGGACGGGTCGACGCTCGAAGCGCTCATGACCGCCTTCCGCGACGGCGGCATCTGGGCGCTGGTGAACATCTATCCCCGCAACTCGTGCGACTACGACCTGCCGCGACGACCACCGACGATCGCGGATCATCCGGAGCCGTATCTGTACACCTACTGCACCGACCCCGACCCGTCGACGCTCGTGCGCGGCGCCCGCAACGCGCCGCGTCCTCCCGGTGAGGAGGGCGCCGCGACCATGCCGCCCGGCGTCGATCCGCTCCGTACGTCCGACCCGGCTCCCGTCGGGCCGTACAGCGTCCCACTCGACTACGGCGGACCGACAGTGCCGAACTGACCTGTGCCCGACGATCGTGCAGAACCCAGGAGAACCGACATGAGCACCGACACCGCGACCCGCACGGACGGAACCGAGACGACCGACGACACGGATACGGGTGCATCCGAAAAGAATTCGAGAAGAAGGTGGTTCGCGCGGATTCCCCTCCTTCTGCTCGTGCTCGTCGCGGTGGCGGGACTGGTGGCCGCAGCGGTGCTGGGAACCCAACTCCGGAACGCCCGCGCCGTGGAGGACGCCGCCCGCGCGGCGTCGGAGGCTGCACGGCAGTTCGCCGTGACGTTGACGTCGGTGGACTCGGCGGACCTCGACGCCGACTTCGCCGCGGTACTCGACGGAGCCACCGGCGAATTCGAGAAGATGTACGCCGAGTCGAGTGCACAACTCGAACAGGTGCTGATCGACAACCAGGCACGCTCGGAGGGTGTCGTCGTGGAGTCGGGTATCAGATCCGCGACCACGACGAAGGTCGAGGTCCTGTTGTTCGTCGACCAGAGCGTCACGAACACTCTCGTTCCCGAACCGCGACTCGATCGCAGCCGCGTGGTCATGACGATGGAACTCGTCGACGGCCGGTGGCTCGCGTCGCAGGTGGATCTGCCCTGAGCCGGTGTCGAGTCAGGCGGTCGGTGCCGGAGGGAGCTCTCGCGTGCTCAACCATGCCTCCCACAGCGGCCGGAGCGAGACGTCCGAGAAGCGTGCGGCGAGATCCTTGAACTGCGCCGTCGTCACGTTGCCGTGCCGGTGTTCCTCGGTCCACGTCCGCAGGAGGGTGAAGAACGGCTCGTCGCCGAGCTGCAAGCGCAGGGCGTGCAGGGTCAGTGCCCCGCGCTTGTAGATGCGGTCGTCGAACATGTCCTTCGGGCCCGGATCCTCGAGCAGGATGTCCTGCGGCTTGCGGGCCAGTCCCCGGTGGGCGTCGAGCGCGTGCGCGTGGGCCGGCCTGCCGCCCGAGTTCTCCGACCACAGCCACTCCGCGTAGCACGCGAATCCTTCGTGGAGCCAGATGTCGCACCATCGGTTCAGTGTGAGGCTGTTGCCGAACCACTGGTGCGCCAACTCGTGTGCGACGAGCCGTTCCTCGCGGCCGGTACCGTCGCAGAAGTTCGCGCCGAAAATCGACAATCCCTGTGCCTCGAGGGGGATCTCGAGGTCGTCGTCGGTCACCAGAGCGGTGTAGTGCGCGAACGGGTACGGGCCGAACAGGCGTGTGAACAACTCGAGCATCTCGGTCTGGCGAGCGAAGTCCCGATCGAACTCCGCGCGCAGGCGAGGCGGGTGGATTCCGTACTGCGGTACGGGTTCCGTTGCGAGGGTGCGTATCTCGTAGTGTCCGGTCTGGACCGTGGCGAGATAGGTCGCCATCGGTTCGGGTTGCTCGTACACCCGGGTGGTGCGGCTCGCCTTCGTGGTCTTGTGCACCAGCGTGCCGTTCGCGATCGCGACGAACGGAGCGTCGGCGGTGACCGCGATGCGGTAGGTGGCCTTCGAACCGGGATGGTCGTCGCAGGGGAACCAGGTGGGTGCGCCGTTGGGCTGGCTCGCGACGAGCGACCCCTCGTCGAGTTCCTCCCAGCCGACCTCACCCCACATGGTCCGCAGCGGGATGGGAGTCCCCGAGTACTGCACACCGAAGACGAGGACCGCCCCGGCGGGCAGTTTCTCGGCGGGGGTGACGGTGAGCTTGCCACCGCGATGCGCGAACTTGGCGGGACGTCGGCCGTTGACGGTCACCTTCGCGACCCGCATCGATCGCGCGAGATCGAGCGAGTACTCGGCGCGCACGTCCGTCGTCGTGGCGATGATCTTCGCCCGGCCGTCGAGTCGGTTGGACACGACCTTGTAGGTGAGTTCGAGTTCGTAGCGGGAGACCCGGTAGCCGCGGTTCCCGCTCTCGGGCAGATAGGGGTCGAGCGGCCGGTCCGCGGCGACCGGCGCGACGGGCTTGGCGGCCTTGATGGGCTTCACCGCGGTGACCAGTCGTTCGGCGTGGTCCACGGCGTGATCGGATTGCCCTGCCAGCGAGTGGACGGCGGGACGACGTCACCGCGCATCACCAGCGAGGCCGGGCCGACGGTGGCACCGTCGCCGATGCCCGAGGCGGGCAACGCGACGCATTGGGGGCCGAGCGTGGCGCCGGCGCCGAGGGTCACGGTGTCCATGGACATGATCCGATCATGGAACAGGTGGGTCTGTACAACACAACCGCGTTCGACGGTCGCACCGTCGCCCAGTGACACCAGGTCGGCCTCGGGCAACCAGTAGCTCTCACACCACACACCGCGGCCGATCCTCGACCCCAGCGCGCGCAGCCACAGGTTCATCACGGCGGTGCCCGCCGCGGCCCGGGCGAACCACGGTGCCGCGACGGTCTCGACAAAGGTGTCGGAGACCTCGTTGCGCCACACGAACGAACTCCACAGCGGGTGCTCGACGCGTCCGATCCGACCGACGACGAGCCACTTCGCGATCACGGTCACGAGGCACGCCACGGCTCCGGCCACCATGAGCACGAGACCGCCCAGCAGCGCAGCGGCGAGATAGCCCAGGTGCACGGCGAGGGTGTTGAGGGCGAAGAGCACACCGAGCCCGATGCCGTAGGTGACGACCATGGGCACGAGCCGGAAAGTCTCCACCGCGCCACGCGCGATCTTGAGTTTCAGCGGCGGTTCGAAGGTGCGACTCGCGTCGCTGTCGCCGCTCGCGCGCCGCAGGCGCACCGGGGGACTGCCCAGCCACGACGAGCCGGATTTCGCCTTCTCCGGAGCCGCGGAGAGCACCGCGACGAGCCCGTGCTTCGGGACCCGGCGACCCGGCGCCGCCATGCCCGAGTTCCCGAGGAAGGCGCGCTTGCCGACCTTCGCATGCGAGATGTACAGCCATCCGCCGCCGAGTTCGTAGGAGGCGACCATCGTGTCGTCGGCAAGGAACGCTCCGTCGGCGACCTTCGTGAACTTGGGGACCATCAGCACGGTCGACGCCTCGACGTCCTTGCCGATGTCGGCGCCGAGCAATCGGAGCCAGATCGGGGTGAGCATCGACGCGTAGAGCGGGAACAGGAAGGTGCGCGAGGAATCCATGAGGCGCTCGGTGAACCACACCTGCCAGCCCACGCGGCTGCGCACGGGATGCCAGCCCTCTGTCATCCCGACGGCGAGCAGTCGCACCGCCATCAGGGTGAGCAGGGCGAAGACGAACATCGTCAGCAGCGCCGCGACGGGCAGCATCGCCAGGGAGTGCACCACGGCGTCGGAGACGGTGGGGGTGTCGTGCACCCACCACACGAGCAGCGCGACCCCGGCGGCGATCGAGACGACGGGCAGGCCGCCGAGCAGGATCGACGACAGCGCGTAGACCGGCACCCACCTGTCGCCCCGCGGCGGAGTCGCGGCGGGCCACGGCCGGTCGGCCTTGCCGGCCTTGCGGGCGGGGGAACCCGACCAGTTCTGCCCGGCCTTCACGCGACCGAACACCGCGGATCCGGCCTCCACTTCGGCGTTCTTACCGATCCGCGCACCGGGGGCCAGGAACGATCGGGCGCCCACCGTGGCACCGGCACCGATCCGGATGCTTCCGATGTGGACGACGTCGCCGTCCACCCAGTAGCCACCGAGATCCACCTCCGGCTCGACGGCACAACCGTCGCCGAGTTCGAGGAGGCCGGTGACGGGCGGAAGACTGTGCAGGTCGACGTCGCGGCCCACCTTCGCTCCCAGCGCCCGCGCGTACTGGCGCATCCAGGGAGCGCTCGAGATGTTCACGGCACCCACGGCCTCGGACAGTCGCAGGGCCGTCCACAGCCGGAGGTGGACGCTCCCGCCGCGGGGGTAGCTTCCGGGCTTCATGCCGCGCAGGAGCAGACGCGAACCCGCGACGGAGATCGCCATGCGTCCGACGGGCGTGAGGAACAGCAGGACACCGAACGCGACCCACCACCACGACAGGGTGACGGTCCACGGCACGTCCACGACGAACGCGACGACGTTGTTCAGGATCGCCAGCCACGTCACCCACTGCAGTCCGGTGAGGGTGGTGAGGACGGCGGTCACCGCGATCTGCCCGAGCTGGGCTAGTCGCGGCACCGGCATCAC
Organism: Rhodococcus sp. 5G237; assembly: GCF_053764735.1. Taxonomy (NCBI): domain Bacteria; kingdom Bacillati; phylum Actinomycetota; class Actinomycetes; order Mycobacteriales; family Nocardiaceae; genus Rhodococcus; species Rhodococcus sp. 5G237. The sequence goes on from NZ_JBSNCD010000002.1 coordinate 16,836, forward strand.
CTCACGCGGTGTCGCCGCTTCCGTCGGCGCGAGTTCGTCGAGATAGACGGCGAGCGATCCGAGCCTCGGGTGGTCGTACAGTTCCGCGACCGTCATCTCCGGATACCGGCTCCGCAGCGCCGTGACGAGTTGCGCCGCCGCGAGGGAACCACCGCCGAGTTCGAAGAAGTCGTCGTCGACGCCCTCGATCCGGGCGCCGAGGATGTCGGTCCACAGTTCGGCGACCCATTCGGCGGTGGGATCGAGACCGAGTGCTTCCACCGAGTCGGCATCGGCGCCGGGCAGCGGCCACGGCAGGGCGTTGCGGTCGACCTTGCCGGACGTGCGGGTGGGCAGTTCGTCGACGAGCGCGAGTCGCGGGACGAGCGCGGCCGGGAGTTGTTCGGACAGCAGGTCGTGGGCCGACGCGATGTCGAAGTCCGGATCGGTGGAGGCGATGTATCCCACGAGGATCGAATGCCCCGCGACCGTCTTGCGGACCGCGCACGCGCCGCCCGCCACACCGGGCAGGTTCTGCAGCGCGTTGTCGACCTCGCCGAGTTCGATGCGGCGGCCACCGATCTTGACCTGGTCGTCGGCGCGCCCCTGGAACAGCAGGCCGGCGCGGTCGAGCGTCACGAGATCACCGCTGCGGTAGGCGCGGTCCCAGCCGAGAGTGGGCATGGGAGCGTACTTCTCGGCGTCCTTCGCCGGATCGAGGTAGCGCGCGAGACCGACACCGCCGATGACGAGTTCACCGGTCGCGCCCTCCTCGACGGGGTTGCCGTCGGCGTCCACGACGGCGAGATCCCATCCGTCGAGGGGCAGGCCGATGCGGACCGGTCCGGTGCCGTCCATCAGCGACGCGCAGGCCACGACGGTCGCCTCGGTGGGTCCGTAGGTGTTCCACACCTCGCGTCCCGGAACGGCGAGACGTTCGACGAGATCGGGTGGGCAGGCCTCGCCCCCGAAGATGAGCAGACGCACCGCCTCGAGGGCTTCGGCCGGCCACATCGCCGCGAGGGTGGGCACCGTGGAGACGACGTTGATGTTGCGCGAGACGAGCCACGGCCCGAGATCCATGCCGGAGCGGACCAGCGCGCGGGGCGCCGGAACCAGACAGGCGCCGTGCCGCCACGCGAGCCACATCTCCTCGCACGAGGCGTCGAACGCTACCGACAGGCCGGCCAGGACCCGGTCGCCGGGACCGAGCGGCGCCCCCTGGCAGAACATCCGTGCTTCCGCGTCGACGAAGGCCGCCGCGTTGCGGTGGGTGACGGCGACACCCTTCGGTGTCCCGGTCGAACCGGAGGTGAAGATGATCCACGCGTCGTCGTCGAGGTTCGGACCCCGTACCACCGGGGTGCCCGACGGTGCGGCCGTGCCCGGTCCGATGCCCTCGTCGGTGACGATGGCGGTGACCTGCGCTTCCGAGAACACGAGTTCGGCCCGCTCGTCGGGATCGTCGGCGTCGACGGGGACGTACGCGGCGCCCGCGGCGAGAATGGAGAGAATCGTCACATACAGGTCGCTGCGCCCGGAGGTCATGCGCACCCCGACCCTGTCGCCGGCCCCGACACCCGCGTCGTTCAGCGCATACGCACCCGCGATCACCGCCTCGGCCAGTTCGGCGTATTCGAGGACCGTCGAGCCGTCGTCGATCGCGGGGGCGTCGGGATGTGCTTCGGCAGTGCTCCGCAGCAGGTCGACGAGGGTGCGGGCGGGTGGAGCGTGCGACGCGCGGAGGAACTCGTCCGGGATGGGGGACCGGCCGACGGGGGTCGAGGTTATGGCTGGCAACTCCGCGGGTCCTTCTGCTCGATGGTGCTTCCGGTTATCTCACGTCCGGGTGGACGGCAGGTGAACGTTCGGCGCGCAGAACGCGTGTCGGCGTCGTGCGGTGCCGGGCGACGCGGAGCGGTGCGGGGTTGACACGGCTCGGTCGTCCTGCCATTCTCTTCGCCAGGTCATGAGTACCAGCGTCAAGCCCCGGCTAGCTGGTCGGCAACCCTCCAACCGCGGTGGGGTGCTCCGGGTGACGACCGGGCCGTGAATCCACTACCGGACACGGCAAGCGCGGACTCCGCCGGCGACGAGAATTCTCCGTCGTAGGCGTCACCGGCGGGTCCCCGAGTACACGAGGGATTTGTCATGACTGCTGTAGCCGCCACCACCTGCATCGCTCCGTTCGCCACCGTTTCCGGCTGTGACGTGCAGGTTCCGCTCGTCCAGGGTGGTACCTGCACCTACGCGAACTTCGACTACGCGGCGAGCGCACCGGCGCTGTCCGCCGTCACCGACCGCATCACGGAGCTGCTGCCCTTCTACGCGAGCGTGCACCGCGGCGCCGGATACGCCTCGCGGATCAGCACCACCGCCTACGAGGACGCCCGCACGTCCGTCTCGCGCTTCGTCGGCGCGGCCGACGACCAGGTCGTCGTCTTCACGCGCAACACCACCGATTCGCTGAACCTGCTCGCGAGTGCGGTGCCCGGCGATGTCGTCGTGCTCGACATCGAGCATCACGCGAATCTGCTGCCCTGGAAGAATTCTCGCATCGTCGAGGCCGCGGACACCGTCTCCGAGACGGTGTGGCGCCTCGCGGTCGAACTCCAGCGCGCCCCCGCGGCCCTGCTCGCCGTCACCGGTGCTTCCAACGTCACCGGTGAGGTCCTGCCGATCGCCGAACTCGCCGAGCTCGCACACGCTTCCGGCGCCCGGATCCTCGTCGACGGTGCGCAGCTCGTGCCCCACCGCCGTGTCGATCTCGCCGAGCTCGGTGTGGACTACCTCGCGTTCTCCGGCCACAAGCTGTACGCGCCGTTCGGTGCGGGAGCGCTCGTCGGCCGCCGAGACTGGCTCGACGCCGCCGAGCCGTATCTCGCCGGTGGCGGCGCGGTGCGCGAGGTGCGCCTCGATCACACCGAATGGGCCTGCGCCCCTGCACGTCACGAGGCCGGCACCCCCAACGTGCTCGGTGTCGCCGCTCTTGCCGCCGCGTGCGATGCGCTCGCCGGTTTCGACTCCGACGCGGTGACCCGTCACGAGGAGGCCCTGTGCGCCCTGCTCGTCGACGGTCTGCAGACCATCGACGGTGTGGAAGTGCTTCGGCTGTGGAACGATTCGGCCGACAGCGTCGGCATCGTCACCTTCACGGTCGACGGTTACGAGCCCGGCCACGTCGCCTCCTATCTGTCCGCCGAGCACGGCATCGGCGTCCGTGACGGACGTTTCTGCGCCCACCCGCTGCTCGCGCGGGTCGGTCGCGCCGGCGGTGCCGTCCGGGCGTCGCTCGGGCTCGGCAGCTCGTCCGCTGACGTCGAGCGGCTCCTCGGAGCGCTCCGGTCGCTGGTCGAGAGCGGGCCGACGTGGGTGCACGCGAAGACCGACGGCGTGTGGAATCCCTCGCCGGAGACGCGTCCCGGTCTCGGGGCGACCGATGGCGACGCATCTCCGTGCGTCTAGCGGTCGACAATTCCCCACAGGATAAGTAGGGTAATTCGCATGGAACGGACGAGGGCGATCGCTGCGGCACGCTGGTGCCGTCGCCATGTCGACCTCTGCCGTACGGCATCGGGAATCTGTCCGGACTGAAGGTCTTCTCCTCACAGTCTTCCGGCTCACAGGCCGATCCCTCCGTGCCGCTCCGCGGCCCGTACCGAGAGGCACCCCATGTCCGTCGCATCCACCGTCACCCCTGGATCCGCAGATCCGGCCACCGCAGACCCGGCCGTCGTCGAGTCCGAAACCGTCCGGCCGTTGCGTGTCGCCGTCGAACTCGCCGGTCACTCCGGGCCCGACTACTGGGCCGACCTGACCCTGGGGCGTGCCGGCGACCCGCCGCTCGACCTCAGCGCCGATGCATCCAACGTCGTGCGGGTGCGTGCCGCCGACCTGCGTGAGGCCGGGAAACTGCGCGACCGCATCCGCGCGGAGGCCGCCGGGGAGGGGCGCGATCCCGATTCGGTCACGGTGCTCGTCGACGTCGAGGTCGTCCTCGCCTCCGATGCCCGCACCGCCCGCACCCGGCGCACCCGCCCGGAATCGACTCGCGGGGAGGCCGGCACGCTGTCTTATGTCGGAACGCCGCACGGTCTCGCCGGGTTGATCGCCGACATCCATGCCGTGCAGGTCGCCGACGGCGTCACGCTGATCCCGCTCGCCGCGCCGTTCACCGTCGAGCATCTCGTCGACGGAACGCTGCCGTGGCTGGAGTCGCGCGGCCTCATCGAGGTCTCACCGACCGTCGTCGAGGTCCTGCGCCGGTTCGGCGAAGGTGCCCAGGCGTCCGTGCGCGCTTCCTGACATCGGTCGGTATCACGAAGGAGGGGCAGGTGTTCGACTCCTGCCCCTCCTTCGCATGCGTTCACGCCGTGCGGCGGTCGAGTACTTCGACGACGTGCACGCGCGGATCGGGATCGAACCGGTAACCCGAACCACGCACGGTCGTGATGATGTTGCCGAAACGTCCCAGCTTGGAACGGATCCGGGAGACGTGGACGTCGACACTGCGGTTGCCGCGGTCGGTGTCGACGTCGTCGTTCTCGGAGTAACCGGCGCCGAGCGGCCGCAGCGCCGCGCGGGACACCACGACGCGGGGCCGGCGAACCAGATGCGCGAGGATCTCGAACTCGCTGTGACTCAACTCGACCCGCTGATTGTCGAGCACCAGTTCGCGGGCCGGCAGATCGATCACCAGAGGGGTCGGGCCGGGACTGAGGAGGGTGTGGGTGCGCGCACCCGGGAGCAGATCGAGCGCGGTCTCCCGCAGGGCGTCGGCAAGGGCTGCGAGATCGCCCGCCGATCCGGCGTTCGTGTCCGAGATCTGCACGATGAGAACGAGTTCGGGGGAATCGACCGAGCTGCCGGCCGGGTTCTCGATGGAGGACGTGGTCATGGAAGGGCTCCGCTGGTCGGAAGGTGAACGGCGCCGGGCAGGCAACTACCCGCAGCAGTGCGGCGCCGGGAAAGAGGAAGGGATGGTGCGGATCTCAGAACGCACAGAGGCACGAGCGGGTACGGCACAGGTCGACATGCCTGCGGCTCCACGCTCGGACTGTCACGACGGAGAGTGTACCCGGGTGGAGATGCCGGCGGTACCGGTAGGTGGACGGTCTCAGTCCACGTCGACGTCGATCGCTGCGGTGATGCGCATGAGCTCCGAATAGACGGTCCGGAACAGTGTGTTCGGGCACCCACCCGATGCCCACAGATCCGGATAGTGCTGCAGCGCACGGTCGATGTAGGTGGGCAGGTTCGTGGGGTGACCGAGCGGTGCGACGCCACCGAGTGGCTGACCCGTGACCTCCGTGACCAGATCGGGGGAGGCCGGCACGAGTTCGCCGCCGAGACGCTCGCCGGTCCGTTCGACCGACACGCGGTGCGCGCCGGACACGAGCAACAGGATCGGGTCGTCGTCGAGCAGGAAGACGAGCGACTTCACGATCGCGCCCACCTCCACACCCACCGCGGCAGCGGCCTGCTCGGCGGTGTGCACGGTCTCCGGCTGCTGGACGATCAGACCGTGATGGCCGCGGGAGATGAGCGTGTCCGACACGCGGTGGGCGTTCGGATGCAGCGACCTGGTCATGGATCAAGAGTAGGAAAATCGCCGCGCGATGGGTGCGGTTCCGAGGACGCGTCGTCGTCGTGTCGTGTCGTGGGGTCGGTGCGAAACGAAGATCCACAAGTTACTCTTCAGTAATGTCCGATCACTCGCCCTGGAAAGCGTTCACCGTCGAACGCAAGGATCACGTCGCACAGGTCACGCTCATCGGCCCCGGCAAGGGCAACGCCATGGGTCCCGACTTCTGGGCGGAACTGCCCGTCCTCTTCGGTGAGCTCGACGCCGACCCCGAGGTCCGCGCCGTCGTCCTCGCCGGTTCCGGCCGGAACTTCTCCTACGGCCTCGACCTCGTCGCCATGGGCGGCAGCCTCGGCGCCGTCGTCTCCGGCAAGGCGCTCGCGAAGCCGCGCACGGACTTCCACACGTTGATCAAGAACATGCAGGCGGCCATCACGGCCGTCGCCGACTGCCGCAAGCCGGTCGTCGCCGCGGTCCAGGGCTGGTGCATCGGCGGAGCGGTCGATCTCATCTCCGCCGCCGACATCCGCTATGCGAGCGCCGATGCGAAGTTCAGCGTCCGCGAGGTCAAGGTCGGAATGGTCGCCGACGTCGGCACCCTCGCCCGGCTCCCGCTCATCATCGGCGACGGTCACGTCCGCGAGCTCGCGCTCACGGGCACGGACATCGACGCCACCCGCGCCGAGAAGATCGGTCTCGTCAACGACGTCCACGACGACGCCGACGCAGTGCTGGCCGCCGCCCACGCGACCGCCGCGGAGATCGCCGCCAACCCGCCGCTCGTCGTCCAGGGCATCAAGAACGTCCTCGACCACACGCGCTCGCCGCAGGTCGACGACAGCCTCCGCTACGTCGCGGCGTGGAACGCGGCGTTCCTGCCGTCGGAGGACCTCACCGAGGCGATCACCGCCGTCTTCGAGAAGCGCCCGCCGCAGTTCAAGGGCGAGTAGACCCCGCATACGACGGATCCCCCGGACGATCACATCGTCCGGGGGATCCGCGTTGTGGAGGCTCGGTGTCAGTGCCCGCCGTTGTTCTTCAGGCGCTCGACCGACGCGGTCACCTCGGCCTCGGCCTCGGCGCGACCGACCCAGTCGGCGGCCTCGACGTGCTTGCCCGGCTCGAGATCCTTGTAGTGCACGAAGAAGTGCTTGATCGCGTCGAGCTCGAACTGCGAGACGTCGCTGATGTCCTGGACGTGATCCCACCGCGGGTCGCCGGCCGGGACGGCCAGGATCTTGTCGTCGCCACCGGCCTCGTCGACCATCTTGAACATGCCGATGGGGCGGGCCTCGACGATCACGCCGGGGAAGACCGACTCGGGCAGCAGGACCATGCAGTCGAGCGGATCGCCGTCCTCACCGAGGGTGTTCTCGATGTAGCCGTAATCGGCCGGGTAGCCGAACGAGGTGTACAGGTAACGATCGAGCTTGACGCGTCCGGTCTCGTGATCGACCTCGTACTTGTTCCGCTGTCCCTTGGGGATCTCGATGGTGACCTCGAACTCCACGCCTTGCCTCACTTCGTCGGTGTTTTTCCGGCGGATACGACATCCGTATCTGCGGTGATGGTCCGCAGAGAGGATAACGGTCGCGGCGCTAGGCTGGAGGTGCAGGTACCGGGGCCCCGAGTGCGTCACAGCAGTATGCGGCCGGCAGCGGGAAGTGCGGGTGGCTGGTCGACCAGTGTGTGCAGGATGCAGCGGAGGCGTGTTGACGGGGCAGGGTGGCAACAAGAAGCAGGGTTCACTGGCAACCAGGCGACGACGGAACATGAAGATCCTCTTCGGGATCTGGGGTGCGGGTTTCCTCGCTCTCGTCGTGGGCGGGGCCTTCGCGATCTACGACGTGCGGGCGTCCGCCGGCGCGGTCGTACTCCCCGCCCCGGCGCCGGTGGTCGCGACCCCCGCGGTCGCCGCGGTCTCGCCCGACGCTCCGATGCCCGACCCCACCTCGCTGGCGGCGGCACTCGACCGGGCCGTGAACAATCCCGGCCTCGGTGACTTCGCCGGGTCGATCACCGACCCCACGACCGGCACGGTCCTGTGGTCGAAGGACGCCGATCGCGCGCTGATCCCGGCCTCCACTACGAAGATCCTCACCGCCGCGGCGGCCATGCTCGTGCTGCCCTCCGACCATCGGATCACCACGCGCGTCGTCGAGGGTTCGAAGCCGGGGGAGATCATCCTCATCGCCGGTGGCGACCCCACCCTCTCGGCGATGCGGCCCGGACAGGAGAGCTTCTACCCGGGTGGCCCCCGCGTCGCCGACCTCGCCGAACAGATCCGGCGCAGCGGCGCGACGGTCGAGACCGTCCTCGTCGACACGAGCCTGTACAGCGGAGATCCGCTCGCGCCGGGCTGGTTCCCGCAGGACGTCGGCGACGGCTACGTCGCGCCCATCGAACCCGTGATGCTCGACGGCGGCCGGTCGAACCCGCTCGAGGACGAATCGCCCCGCAGCGCGACGCCCGCTCTGGACGCCGGACGCGCACTGGCGACCGCGCTCGGCGCCGATCCGGCGCGAGTCGCGCCCGGGTCCGCCTCGCCGGGCGCGGCGCCCATGGCGTCGGTCCAGTCGGCGCCGCTCACCGTGCGTCTCGGCCAGATGCTGCGCCGATCCGACAACGTCCTCGCGGAGACGATCGGACGGGAGGTCGCGGTCGCGACCGGCAACGAGCACTCGTTCGAGGGCACGACGAAGGCTGTGACCGGTACCCTGCAGCAAGCGGGTCTGGACGTCACCGGAGTGACGTTGCGCGACGTCAGCGGGCTCTCGGTCGAGAACCGGATCCCCGCTCGCACGCTCGATCGCGTGATCTCGGAGGCGGCCGGACCGGACAGGACGGAGCTGCGGCCCATGCTCGACTATCTTCCCGTCGCCGGAGCGACCGGCACGCTCGCCGATCGCTACGGCACCACGACCCGTGCCGGAGCCGGATGGGTGCGCGCGAAGACCGGCACGCTCACCGAGGTCAACGGACTCGCCGGATACGTCGTCGACTCCGACGGCCGCGTGCTGTCGTTCGCGCTGCTCTCCAACGGCAGGTCCCCGAGCGAGGCCCGGCCCGCCCTCGACGCCGTGGCGTCGGTACTCCGTGAGTGCGGTTGCCGATGACCGGCAAGGAGCGGGCACTCGGCGACGCGATCGACTGGTCGTTCGCGGCCGGGGTCGGCGTGCGCCTCACCCGCTCCGAACCCGCGATGTCGCGGTACACCCGCGACGCGGTGCAGGACGAGTTGTTCTCGGCCGCCGCGCGCGCCGAGGGACCGGTGCGCGAGCACACACGTCTCGACGACGGAACCGAGCCGCCGCCCGCGCAGGTCGTCGACCGGCCGGGCTGGGTGCGTGCGGCCGCAGCGTCGATGGCCGACCTCACCGCGACATCGGGCGACGATCCGGCCGGCTCCTCCCGGCGCTGGGTGGGCAAACCGGCGGGCGCGCAGGCCGGCGCCATGCTCGCCTACCTGTCGTCCGCGGTGCTCGGACAGTACGACCCGTTCTCCCGTTCGCTGCTGCTCGTCGCGCCCAATGTCGTCGCGGTCGAACGCGCCCTGAAGGTACCGCCCGCCGACTTCCGGCTGTGGGTGTGCCTGCACGAGGTGACCCACCGCGTGCAGTTCGCACAGGCACCGTGGATGGCCGAGCTGATGCGCGAGGCCGCCGCCGACCTCGCCACCGCGGTCGAGGAACCGATGGGCGACGTCGCGACCCGCGTGGTGTCGGCGGTGAAGGACCTGCGCACTCCCGGCGACAAGCCGATGTCGGAGCGGGGCATGCTCGGTGTCGTGCGGGCGCTGCAAGCACAGTCTCAGCGCGAGTCGTTCGACCGGATCCTCGCGCTCGGAACGCTGCTCGAAGGACACGCCGATCATGTGATGGACGGTGTCGGCCCGGCCGTGGTCCCGTCGGTCGCGCGGATCCGGCGCGCGTTCGACAACCGGCGGCACCGCAACAGCAGCCCGGTGCATCGCCTCATCCGGCTCGTCCTCGGCATGGACGCCAAGATGGCCCAGTACGTGCACGGCAAGAAGTTCGTCGACGCCGTCGTCGCCAAGGTCGGCATGGACGACTTCAACGCCGTGTGGTCCGGTCCGGACGCCCTGCCCACCCTGACCGAGATCGACCATCCCGACGCGTGGATCGCGCGGGTGCTGAGCTGATCGTGGCTTCACCGTCGGCCGATCGTCCGCTGCTGCCCGAGGCCCCGGCGATCCACGAGGTGCGACTCGCCGTGCGGGCCTGGCTGGGCGCGCACCCGACCGCTGCGGTGACCGTCGCGCTGTCGGGTGGGGCCGATTCCGCAGCCCTGACCGCCGCGGCCGTCGCGGAGACCGACGCGGTGCATGTCGTCGTCGTCGATCATCGTCTCCAGTCCGGTTCCGAGGTCGTCGCCGCGCGGGCCGCGGAGTTCGCCCGGGCCCGCGGCTGCGCGACCGTCACGGTGGTCGGCGTGGACGTCACCGGCGGGGGAGGCATCGAGGCCGCCGCGCGCGCGGCCCGCTACCGGGCGCTCGACGAGAACCGCGACGGACGGCCCGTGCTGCTCGGGCACACCCTCGACGACCAGGCCGAGACGGTGCTGCTCGGTCTCGGCCGCGGATCGGGTCTGCGTTCGATCCGCGGGATGGCACCCTTCGACCCGCCGTGGGGCCGGCCGCTGCTCGGCGTGCGCCGCGACACGACCCGCCGGGCGTGCGACGAACTCGGCTACCGCCCGTACGAGGATCCGCACAACGCCGACGACCGGTTCACGCGCGTGCGTCTGCGCCGCGAGGTACTGCCGCTGCTCGAGGACGTGCTCGGTGGCGGCGTCGCCGAAGCCCTCGCGCGCACGGCCGGGCAACTGCAGGACGACGGTCACGCCCTCGATGTCTGGGCCGACGACCTGCTCGTGACGGCGCGGCGCGAGGACGACCTGCTCGACACCGACGCACTCGCGGCGGCTCCCGCCGCAGTACGACGCAGAGCCCTCCGATCGTGGCTGATCGATCACACCGCCACGCCGAACGAGACGATGCTGCGAGCGGTCGACGACCTGGTAGTGGCGTGGCGCGGACAGGGCCCGGTCGCGGTCGGGCGGGGCCCGCGGACGGGGACGAGGTTGGTGGTGTCGCGTCGGCGTGGCACGCTTGCCGTGGAGTACGTCGACCGGGCGAGACCCGGGCGACCGGCAGCAGAAGGTAGGGAAGGACCCCGGTGTACGAGAACGACATAGCGTCGGTGCTGATCTCCGAGGAACAGATCAAGGAGCGGACCGCAGAGCTGGCGCAGTCGATCGCCGAGCGTTACCCGGTGGGTGCGCCGGAAGGCGATCTGCTGCTCATCGGGGTGCTCAAGGGCGCCATCTTCTTCATGACCGACTTCGCGCGCGCTCTGCCGATCCCCACGCAGATGGAGTTCATGGCCGTCAGCTCGTACGGGTCGTCGACCTCGTCCTCGGGTGTCGTGCGCATCCTCAAGGACCTCGACAAGGACATCGCCGGTCGCAACGTCCTCATCGTCGAGGACATCATCGACTCGGGTCTGACGCTGTCGTGGCTGCTCAAGAACCTCTCGACGCGCAACCCCGCGTCGCTCGAGGTCGTCACGCTGCTCCGCAAGCCGGAGGCCGTGAAGATCGACGTCGAGGTCAAGGACGTCGGATTCGACATCCCGGACGAGTTCGTCGTCGGTTACGGCCTCGACTACGACGAGCGCTACCGCGACCTGCCCTACATCGGCACGCTGGATCCCAAGGTCTACAGCAGCTGACCTCCGGTCGAGCCGGGTGGTGAGTTCCCCGGCCCGGGGAACTCCGGTTCCGTCCCGATCGTTGTCGATTACGACGTCTTCCCGGTGCCGGCTCCGGCCGGTGCCGGGGCGACTGCTCGTTGCTACGCGGTAACCTTGCGTTGCCTGGTCAGTGACCGTTGCGGCATGCGGCCACCCCGGGCGCGAAGCGCCGCGACTGCGAGACCCCGACGAACTCGATCGAAAGGACCGGCCGCTCGGGCCGAACCTGTATGAACCGCAAGACAGTGTTCCGTAATCTGGCGATCGTCGCCGGCATTCTGCTGGTGATCTACGCCTTCAGTTACTTCGGCGACGACACGCGCGGTTTCACTCAGGTGGACACGTCCGTCGCGGTGGCTCAACTCGAATCGCAGAACGTCAGTGAAGCCCGCATCGACGACCGCGAGCAGCAGGTGCGCTTGTGGCTCGAGAACGGCAACGACGCGACCGAGGGCAGCACCGAGATCATCGCGAAGTATCCCGCGTCGGCCTCCGAGCAGATCTTCGACCTCGTCGCCGCGTCGGGCGCGCAGAAGTACGACACGAACGTCACCCAGGAGAGCTGGCTGACGTCGATCCTTCTGTTCGTCCTGCCGATGATCATCCTGCTCGGCGTGTTCTTCTTCGTGATGAGCCGCATGCAGGGCGGTGGCCGCGGCGGCATGATGGGCTTCGGCAAGTCGAAGGCCAAGCAGCTGTCGAAGGACATGCCCAAGACGACCTTCGCCGATGTCGCCGGCGCCAACGAGGCCGTCGAGGAGCTCTACGAGATCAAGGACTTCCTGCAGAACCCGGCGCGCTACCAGGCACTCGGCGCGAAGATCCCCAAGGGCGTGCTGCTCTACGGCCCTCCCGGCACCGGTAAGACCCTCCTCGCACGCGCCGTCGCCGGCGAGGCGGGCGTCCCGTTCTTCACGATCTCCGGTTCGGACTTCGTCGAGATGTTCGTCGGTGTCGGCGCCTCCCGCGTGCGCGACCTGTTCGAGCAGGCCAAGCAGAACGCCCCCTGCATCATCTTCGTCGACGAGATCGACGCGGTCGGCCGCCAGCGCGGCGCCGGCCTCGGCGGTGGGCACGACGAGCGCGAGCAGACCCTCAACCAGCTCCTCGTCGAGATGGACGGCTTCGGCGACCGCTCCGGCATCATCGTGATGGCCGCGACGAACCGCCCCGACATCCTCGACCCGGCGCTGCTGCGCCCCGGCCGGTTCGACCGTCAGATCCCGGTCACGAACCCCGACCTCGCCGGTCGCCGGGCGATCCTCGCCGTGCACTCGAAGGGCAAGCCGATCGATCCCGATGCGGATCTCGGTGCGCTCGCCAAGCGCACGGTGGGCATGTCCGGCGCCGACCTCGCGAACGTCGTCAACGAGGCCGCCCTGCTCACCGCCCGTGAGAACGGCACGGTGATCACCGAGGCGACCCTCGAGGAATCGGTCGACCGCGTCATCGGCGGTCCCCGCCGCAAGAGCCGCATCATCAGCGAGCACGAGAAGAAGATCACGGCCTACCACGAGGGCGGTCACACCCTCGCCGCGTGGGCGATGCCCGACATCGAGCCCGTCTACAAGGTCACCATCCTCGCCCGCGGCCGCACCGGCGGTCACGCGATGACGGTGCCCGAGGACGACAAGGGCCTGATGACGCGTTCGGAGATGATCGCGCGCCTCGTCATGGCGATGGGTGGTCGTGCCGCGGAGGAGCTCGTCTTCCGCGAGCCCACCACCGGCGCCTCGTCCGACATCGACCAGGCCACGAAGATCGCGCGTGCGATGGTCACCGAGTACGGCATGAGCGCGAGGCTCGGCGCCGTCCGCTACGGCCAGGAACAGGGCGACCCCTTCCTCGGCCGGTCGATGGGGGTGCAGTCCGACTACTCGCACGAGGTGGCACGCGAGATCGACGAGGAGGTCCGCAACCTCATCGAGGCCGCGCACACCGAGGCGTGGGCGATCCTCAACGACTACCGCGACGCCCTCGACGTGCTGGCGGCCGAGTTGCTCGAGCACGAGACGCTGACCCGCAAGGACCTCGACCGGATCCTGGCCGACGTGAAGAAGCGTCCGCGGATCACGACCTTCAACGATTTCGGTGATCGGGTCCCGTCCGACAAGCCGCCGATCAAGACACCCGCCGAGCTCGCGGCCGAGCGTGGCGAGCCGTGGCCGCCGGAACCGCCGTCGCTGACGAAGCCGGCGCATCAGCATCCGCAGTATCCGGGCCAGGGCGAGGTGCCCGCTCCCGCCGGTTACCAGCCAGGCGCGCAGCCGCAGTACCAACCTGCGAACGGCTACCCCCAGCCACAGACGCAGGCACAGCCCCAACCGCAGTCGCAGCCGGTCCCGGCCTCCGAGCCGCTTCCGGGCTTCCAGCCGGCGGCTCCGTACCCGGGTGGTCCGCGGCACGCGACGCGGCCCGACTACGGCGCTCCCGCCGGATGGTCGGCTCCCGGCTGGCCGCCGCGCGAGCAGACCCCGCAGGAACAGCAGGGGCACGGGCCGCAGAGCTCCGGACAACCGCAGGGTTACGGGTATCCGCAGGGACCTCAGGGTCAGAACCCCCAGAGCTACGGACAACCCAGCTACGGACAGGCCCAGGAAACGCAGAGTTTCGGGCGTCCGCAGGAGCCGCAGGACGCCGACCGCCCGGCGGACTCGGGCGACAACGGTGCGGGAGATGCGCACCGCGGGGAGAACCACGTGGGAGACTCGCAACCGCGCGATGGTTACGGCACTCCCGAGCCTCCTCCCACACAACGGTGGGAAGGCCCGGCCGGCCGGCACTGATCCGTGTCGGTGAGTCCGGTACCGGGCGCACATCGGGACCGTCGGTTCCGATGGAGACGAGTGAGCGAAGAGTGGAGGGCGAGCGGGTGTCGGTGAACCACCTGAAATCGGATACGGGTTCCGACCCGGAGGACGTGACGACCCACGAGTTGAGCGTGGACGCGGGACGTACGTTCGACCGGGCCCGAGCCGAAGCGGCCGTGCGCGAACTGCTGATCGCGGTGGGTGAGGATCCGGACCGCGAAGGTCTGCGCGACACCCCGTCCCGGGTGGCCCGCGCCTACCGTGAGGTGTTCGGGGGACTGTTCACGGACCCGGACGAGGTCCTCGACACGACCTTCGACGAAGGTCACCAGGAACTCGTCCTCGTGCGCGACATCCCGATGTACTCGACGTGCGAGCACCACCTCGTGTCGTTCCACGGGGTCGCCCACGTGGGCTACATCCCGGGCCCGACGGGACGCGTCACCGGCTTGTCGAAGCTGGCGCGTCTCGTGGACCTCTACGCCAAGCGCCCGCAGGTCCAGGAACGCCTCACCAGCCAGATCGCCGACGCGATGATGCGCAAGCTGCAGCCGCGCGGTGTGATCGTCGTGGTCGAGGCCGAGCACCTGTGTATGGCGATGCGCGGCATCCGCAAGCCCGGCGCCAGCACCACCACCTCCGCCGTGCGCGGGTTGTTCCAGACCAGTTCGGCGTCGCGTGCCGAGGCCCTGGATCTGATCCTGCGCCGGTGACCGTCTTCCCCGCAGAACAGTGGCCCGTCGTGATGGGCGTACTGAACGTCACCAGTGATTCCTTCTCCGACGGCGGTCGCTATCTGGACCGCGAGACCGCGATAGCCCGCGGCTTCGAGCTGCGCGAGCTCGGCGTCGACATCGTCGACGTGGGTGGCGAGTCCACCCGGCCGGGCGCGGTACGCGTCGACCCGGAGGTCGAGGCGTCCCGGGTGGCGCCGGTCATCGCGGCCCTGTCGGAGGCGGGTATCCCCACAAGTGTCGACACGATGCGTGCCTCGGTCGCCGAGGCGGCGATCGAGGCCGGGGTGACGATGATCAACGACGTCTCGGGTGGGCGTGCCGACACCGACATGGCCGCGGTGGTCGCCGAGGCCGGGGTGCCGTGGATCCTCATGCACTGGCGTCCCCTCGGTGAATTCGTCCACGCGGGCGGTTCGACGCACTACGACGACGTCGTCCGTGATGTCCGCGACGAGCTGCTCACACAGGTCGACATCGCGGTGGCCGCAGGCGTGGACTCCGAGAAGATCGTGCTCGATCCCGGTCTGGGCTTCGTGAAGGAACCCGACCACAACTGGCAGTTGCTGCAGCGTCTGCCCGAGCTCACCGACCTGGGTTTCCCGGTGCTGATCGGGGCGTCCCGGAAGCGGTTCCTCGGGTCGCTGCTCGCGGCGCCCGACGGCACGGTCCGCCCGCCCGCGGGTCGCGAGGTCGCCACGGCGGTCGTCTCGGCGCTCGCCGCCACCCACGGCGCGTGGGGTGTGCGCGTCCACGACGTGCAGGCATCCCGCGACGCGCTCGCGGTGGTGCGTGCCTGGCAGCGCGGCAGCGCGGAAGGAGTGCACGCGTGAGCGACCGCATCGAACTACGGGGACTGAGGGTCCGCGGCAACCACGGTGTCTTCGAGCACGAGAAGCGGGACGGTCAGGACTTCGTCGTCGACGTCGTCGTGTGGCTCGATCTCGCACCGGCCGCGGCGTCCGACGAACTCACCGACACCCTGCACTACGGCGAACTCGCCGAGCGTGCTGCGGCAATCATCGCCGGTCCGGGTCGCGATCTCATCGAGACGGTCGCCGGTGAGATCGCTGACGAGGTACTCGCCGACCCGCGTGTTGCCCGGGTGGAGGTCACGCTCCACAAGCCGTCGGCACCGATCCCGCTGACCTTCGGCGACGTCGCCGTGGTGATCGACCGCTCCCGCAGCGACGCGGCGGGGAACGCCTCATGAGTCGTGCCGTGCTGTCCATCGGATCGAACATCGGCGACCGGCTCGCGCACCTGCGGTCGGTCGTCGATGCATTGGGCGAGCGCGCCGTCGCCGTCTCGGCGGTGTACTCGACGGCACCGTGGGGCGGGGTCGTGCAGGAGGACTTCCTCAACGCCGTCGTCGTCGCGGAGGACCCCGCGTTCGGTCCGCGCGACTGGCTGCGGTTCGGTCAGGAGCTCGAGGAGGCCGCAGAACGCGTCCGGATCCAGCGCTGGGGTCCGCGCAGCCTCGACGTCGACGTCGTGACCTGCGACAGCGGCGACGGTGAGGTGCGCAGCGACGACCCGGAACTGATCCTGCCGCATCCGCGCGCACACCAGCGGGCGTTCGTGCTCGTCCCGTGGCTCGACGTCGAACCCGGAGCGGTGCTCACCGCCGACGGCCGGCAGTTGAGGATCGGCGAGTGGCTGGGCGAACTCGCCGCCGCCGAACGTGAGGGTGTGCACCGCACCGACCTGACGCTGACCGGGCCGACGACCTAGGGGCGCAGCGAGTGCTGAAACAGACCCGGATCCGAGATCTGCTGGCACTGGCCGTGCTGGCAGCGATCGTCGCGTGGCTGCTCGTCCGCACGATGTACGGCTCGCTGCCGCCCATCCCCGTCTACGCGGGCGCCTCGCTGTATCCCGTTGCGATCATCGAAGTGGTCCTGGCGTTCATGATCCGGTCGCGGGTGGGCAAGCACGAGATCGGTGAGGGACCCGGCAGGCTGCATCCCATCACCGCGGCGCGTGCGGTCGCGCTCGCCAAGGCGTCCGCACTGGTGGGTGCCGCGAGTGCCGGAGTGTGGGTCGGCTTCCTGCTGTATCTCGTGCCGCAGCGCGGAGTCGTGCAGGCCGCCACCGACGACACCTCGGGTGTGCTCGTCGGAGCCCTCGCCGGTATCGCATTGGCGGCGGCCGCACTGTGGCTCGAATACTGTTGCCGGACACCGGAAGATCCCGACGAACCGAACGAACCGGCGCTCTGACCTCGGATTTCGCGGTGGGGCAGGGCGTGTCGTCCGGCTCCGATCGGTGGACCCCTCCAAGTACCCTGATGGTCATGGCAACTTCGGCGCGACCAGACAGGAATCGCCGTCCGTGGCGCAGTACCGGCTCGATGATCGTGGCCGGTCTGCTCGCTCTGGCGATGATCGCCTCCCTGCTGTTGATCTTCAGTGAGAGCGTGCAATTGCTGCGCGTCGCGGTGGTCGTCGCCCTGTGGGCCGCGACCGTCGGAGCCATCGCGATGAACAAGTACCGCCGCGAATCGGCGCTCGATCGGGCGAAGGCCGACGACCTGAAGACGGTCTACGAGCTGCAGTTGCAAAGGGAGATCGCGGCGCGACGCGAGTACGAGCTGAGCGTCGAGGAGAAGGTCCGCGCCGATCTGAAGCTCGACGCCGGTGAGATGGCGGCCCTGCGCACCGAACTGGCCACCTTGCGTCGCACGCTCGAGATGTTGTTCGACGGCCGGTTGCCCGACGACGTCGTCGCCCTCGAAGGTCAGGCCGAGAAGCTGCGTGAGCTGAGCGAGGCGGCGCGGGTGTCCGCTCCGCGTCCGTCGGGGCCGGCCTTCGCGTCCCCCGACGACGAGCCGGTCACCGCGGAGACCGAATCGGTCGAGGCGGCCATGCGCGCGGCGAAGGCG
Source organism: Rhodococcus sp. 5G237 (assembly GCF_053764735.1). Classification (NCBI taxonomy): domain Bacteria; kingdom Bacillati; phylum Actinomycetota; class Actinomycetes; order Mycobacteriales; family Nocardiaceae; genus Rhodococcus; species Rhodococcus sp. 5G237. The sequence goes on from NZ_JBSNCD010000002.1 coordinate 34,601, forward strand.
TCGGAGAAAACGCCCGGAAAGGGTGATGTCGAAGAACCGCGACCCGAGAAGCAGGCGAAGGACAAGGCTGCGACTGGGAAGCCTGCGACCGGAAAGACGGTGACCGGAAAGACGGCGACCGGGAAGGGAACGGCCGAGAAGTCGACGGCGGGGAAGGCGACGGCTGCATCGGCGACCGCAGGACCGGATGTCCAGGATGCCGAGATCGAGGACGCGGAAGTCGAGGACCCGAAGACCGGGAACGCGAACACGGGGGACACGAAGACCGGGGACACGAAGACCGGGGACGCGAAGGTCGCGAGCGCCGAGAAGACGGCGGGCGGGAAGTCGGAGCCGCAGAAGCCCGGTAACCACGAGTCCGACTCCGACCCCGTCCCGCAAACGGACGCAGACGAAGCCGGAGCGAAGACGAAGGGCGATGACCCCGCGGAAGGGAAGAACACCGCCGCGAAGGCCGATGGAGCTGCGGAAACGATCGAGGAGAACGACGAGGACGATGACGAATCGTCCGGACGTCGCTCCCGTCGTCGTCGCGCCGACGGCGAGGGCCGGACGGTCGCCGAGATCCTCGCGTCGTTGTCCGCCGAGCGCTGATCGCGGGGCGCCCGCAAGGCAGGTCACGGCCACCCCACCTCGGTCGATGAGGCGCAGATCACTCGGCCCGACCGTGGCGAGCCCCGGAAAGCGCGCGCTATTGTCGAGCGGAACGTCCGGTACCCGCTGAGCGGGACTGGAACGAACGAGAGGACTCCCGTGAATTCCTTCGGGATCACCAACGCACCCGCGCCTGCGCGCCTGTCGGTAGGAATCGTGTCCGCCGGACGGGTCGGCACTGCACTCGGCGCAGCTTTCGAACGCGTCGGTCATGTCGTCGTGGCCTGCTCGGCCGTCTCCGACGTCTCGCGGCACCGTGCCGCCACCCGCCTGCCGGATTCGCAGATCCTGCCGGTCGACGAGGTTGCCGGCCGCTGCAATCTCCTTCTTCTCGCCGTTCCCGACACCGAACTGTCGTCCCTGGTCAAGGGCCTTGCAGCCACCGGTTCGGTCGCTGCCGGCACGATCGTCGTCCACGTCTCCGGTGCCCACGGCACCGCGATCCTCGAGCCGCTGACCGAGCAGGGCGCCGTGCCGCTCGCGATCCATCCCGCGATGACCTTCACCGGCCATGACGAGGACATCGACCGGCTCTCCTCCGCGTGCTTCGGCATCACGGCCGCCGACGAGATCGGCTACGCCATCGCGCAGTCCCTCGTCCTCGAGATCGGCGGCGAGCCGGTCCGCGTCCCCGAGGCCATGCGCACGACCTACCACGCCGCGCTCGCGCACGGCAGCAACCACTTGGTCACGCTGGTCGCCGACGCCGTCGAGGCGCTGCGCAGCGCCCTGCAGGGGGAGGAACTGCTCGGCCAGCAACTCGTCGACGCCGCCCCCGGTGGAGTCGCCGAGCGGGTGTTGCAGCCATTGCTCTCCGCGGCGCTCGACAACGTGCTGCGGCGCGGGCCTTCGGCCCTCACCGGGCCGGTCGCGCGCGGCGATGCCGACGCCGTGGCCGCGCACCTGCGTGCGCTCGAGGCCGTCGACCCGCAGATCGCCGCCGGGTACCGCGCGCTGTCGCTGCGATCGGCACAACGGACCGGGTCGAAGCCGGAACTGATGGCAATTCTCGAAGGAGCTGAATACGGTGAGTGAAGCAGGACAGCGCGGATACGTGCGAGGTGAACTGACCGTTCACCACGATCCCGCAGGCCTGACCAAGGTCACCCGGGCTCTGCGCGGCGTCGGCCGCACCGTCGCACTCGTGCCGACGATGGGTGCGCTGCACACCGGTCACCTCGAACTCGTGCGCCAGGCCAAGCTCACCGGTGCCGTCGTGGTCGTGTCGATCTTCGTCAACCCGCTGCAGTTCGGGAAGAACGAGGACCTCGACGCCTACCCACGCACTCTCGACGCCGACCTCGAACTGCTCCGCGAAGCGGGCGTCGAACTCGCCTTCGTGCCGACGGTCTCGGCGATGTACCCGCAGGGCCCGCGCACAACGATCCACCCGGGTCCGCTCGGGTCGGAGCTCGAAGGTGCTTCGCGCCCCGGGCATTTCGCGGGTATGCTGACGGTCGTCGCGAAGCTGTTCAACATCGTCGGTCCCAACACGGCGTTCTTCGGTGAGAAGGACTACCAGCAGCTCACCCTGATCCGTCAGATGGTCGCCGACCTGAATCTCGACATCCGCATCCTCGGCGTTCCCACCGTGCGCGAACAGGACGGGCTCGCACTGTCCTCCCGCAACCGCTATCTCGACCCCGAGCAGCGCGAGATCGCGACCACGCTGTCTGCGGCGCTCGTCGCCGGCGCACACGCCGCAGCAGGCGGATCCGAGGCGATCCTGTCCACGGCACGCGACGTGCTCGCGCAGAGCCCGCAGATCGAGGTGGACTATCTCGAGGTGCGCGGCGCCGATCTGGGGCCGGCACCCGAACGCGGCGACGGCCGACTGCTCGTCGCCGCACGGCTCGGCTCCACACGCCTCATCGACAACGTCGGGGTTGCCGTCGGCACCGGTTTCCTCGAACGAGCCACCGGCCCGGTGGATCCCGACGCCGAAGACAACCTGACGAACCGCTGACCCACCGATCGAATTCGGAAACGAGAAAGAAACCGAGGACGAGCATGTTCCGCACCATGATGAAGTCGAAGATCCACCGCGCCACGGTCACCCACGCGGATCTGCACTATGTCGGTTCGGTGACCGTCGACCAGGATTTGATGGACGCCGCGGATCTGCTCGAGGGCGAGCAGGTCTGCATCGTCGACATCGACAACGGCGCCCGGCTCGAGACGTACGTCATCGCCGGTGAGCGTGGATCGGGCGTCATCGGGATCAACGGTGCCGCAGCACGTCTCGTCAGCCCCGGCGATCTCGTCATCCTCATCGCCTACGGCGTGATGAACGAGCAGGAGTGCAAGGACTACAACCCGCGCGTGGTGTTCGTCGACGCCGACAACCGCCAGGTCGAGCTCGGCAACGATCCCGCCCACGCTCCCGAGGGCTCGGGCTTGATCACGCCGCGGATGCTGTCGACCCTCGACTCGCCGTCCCTGGTCTAGAGGTGCTCCTCACCGTCGACGTCCGCAACACCAATATCGTCCTGGGGGTGTTCGCGGGCAGCGGCTCGCACGCGCGGCTGCTGCGCGACTGGCGCGTCCGTACCGACCCCAGGATGACCGCCGACGAGATCGCCCTGCTGTTCCGCGGTCTGCTCGGCGAATCCGCCGAGCAGGTCACTGGGGTGGCGGCGCTGTCGACCGTGCCGTCGGTGCTGCGCGAGCTGCGCGTCATGCTCGACCGATACTGGTCGTCGGTGCCGCACGTCGTGGTGGAGCCGGGGGTGCGCACGGGAGTGCCGCTGCTCGTGGACAACCCGAAGGAGGTCGGCGCCGACCGCATCGTCAACAGTCTGGCGGCCTACCACTTCTACGGATCCCCGTGCATCGTCGTGGATTTCGGGACGTCCACGTGCGTCGACGTCGTGTCGGGCAAGGGGGAGTTCCTCGGCGGGTCCATCGCTCCGGGTGTGGAGATCTCGATGGATGCGCTGGCGTCGCGGTCGGCGGCACTGCGGAAGGTCGAATTGCTCCGTCCCCGAGGTGTTCTGGGCAAGAACACCGTCGAGTGCATGCAGTCCGGGGCCGTCTTCGGGTTCGCCGGGATGGTCGACGGCATCGTGCGGCGGATCTGCGCCGAGGTGCCCGGTTTCGACGGCGACGACGTGGCTGTGATCGGCACCGGCGACAGTGCGCCGCTGATCATGCCGGAGTCGCGCACTCTCGAGCACCACGAGCCGGATCTGACCCTCGAGGGACTGCGTCTGGTGTACGAGCGGAACCAGGTGAGACGAGCGGCACGCGGAACTGCGGGTTCCGCTGAGCGCCATTCTGTGTAAAAATGTTCTTCGTGATCCGTTGCATGAGCACCCAGGAGTGTTGTCGAGGCTGACCGCCGCCTCGACCGATAACACATTCCTGGGAGTTTTCTCATGCGCGCTGCGCTTCTTTCCACCACTTCTGTTTCCACCGCTGCTCCGGTCGCCTTCCACCGGCTTGCCGTCGAGCGCACGTACCCCACCGAACTGTCCGCAGCGGTCGCCCGCGGAGCCGTCGTCGTCGACATCCGCTCGAACGCCGAACGTGCCGCTCAGGGAACACTTCCCGGTGCACTGGCCATCTCCGTCGATCTCGTCGCCGAGCGACTCGATCCGAGCGGCCCGGGCCGTCTCGCCCTCGCCGTCGACCGCGACGTCGAATGGATCCTCGTCTCGTCCGACGGCGTGAGCTCGCACGGTGTGGTCACCGAACTGCACGCGCAGGGTCTGCGCAGGGTCACCCACCTCGTCGGAGGCTACGACGCCATCCGCGCGGCCCGCCTGGTCGGCGCAGTCGCCGAGGCCCAGCACGTCGCGCAGGACGTGGCGCGGGTCACCGCTCACTGAAAGCGCGCATCTGCAGGAATAGTGACCTCGGGTGTCCGATAGTCTGGTTACCCGTGAGTGATGCCACCGTTCAGCAGCCCGACGACACCCCCGAGCAGATGCGGGTCCGCCGCGAGAAGCGCGAACGGCTCCTGGCACAGGGCTCGGACGCCTATCCCGTCGAGATCCCGCGCACCCATACGCTCGCGGAGATCCGCGCCGAGTATCCCGACCTCGAACCCGACACCGCCACCGGCACCGTCGTGGGCGTCGCCGGCCGCGTGATGTTCTCGCGCAACACCGGCAAGCTGTGCTTCGCGACGCTGCAGGAGGGCGACGGCACCCAGCTGCAGGTCATGCTCAGCCTCGCCGGCGTCGGCGAGGAGGCGCTCGCCGCCTGGAAGTCCGAGGTCGACCTCGGCGACATCGTGTTCGTGCACGGCGAGGTCATCAGCTCCCGTCGAGGTGAGCTCAGCGTCATGGCCGACTCGTGGACCATGGCGTCGAAGGCGCTGCGTCCGCTGCCGGTCGCGCACAAGGAGATGAACGAAGAGGCACGGGTGCGTCAGCGCTACGTCGACCTCATCGTGCGTCCCGAAGCGCGCCGCAACGCGCGCATGCGTGTCGCGGTGGTGCGCGAGCTACGCAACGCACTCGAGCGTCGTGGCTTCCTCGAGGTCGAGACGCCCATGCTGCAGACCCTGCACGGCGGCGCGGCGGCCCGTCCGTTCGTGACGCACTCGAACGCGCTCGACATCGATCTGTACCTGCGTATCGCGCCGGAGCTGTTCCTCAAGCGCTGCGTGGTCGGCGGTATCGAGAAGGTCTTCGAGATCAACCGCAATTTCCGTAACGAGGGTGCCGACTCGACTCACTCGCCGGAATTCTCGATGCTCGAAACGTACGAGGCGTACGGCACCTACGACGATTCGGCTCGGATGATCCGCGAGATCATCCAGGAGGTCGCGTTCGCGGTCTTCGGCAGCCATGTGGTGACGCTCGCCGACGGTACGGAATACGACCTCGGGGGTGAATGGAAAACCCTCGAAATGTATCCCTCGCTGTCCGAGGCGATCGGCGCGGACGTGACCCCCGACATGACGCTCGAGGAATTGACGGCTCTCGCGGATCGCGTCGGTCTGGAGATTCCCGAGGGTAAGGGCTGGGGCCACGGCAAGCTCGTCGAGGAACTCTGGGAGCACATGTGCGGCGACCAGCTGAACGAGCCGACCTTCGTGCGTGATTTCCCCGTCGAGACGTCGCCGCTGACACGCGACCACCGCAGCGTGCGCGGGGTCACCGAGAAATGGGATCTGTACGTCCGCGGTTTCGAACTCGCCACGGGTTACTCGGAACTCGTCGATCCGGTGATTCAGCGCGAGCGCTTCGTCGACCAGGCACGCCTGGCCGCGGAAGGTGACGACGAGGCAATGGTCCTCGACGAGGATTTCCTCGCCGCGATGGAACAGGGAATGCCGCCGACCACCGGTACCGGAATGGGAATCGACCGTCTGCTGATGGCACTTACCGGTCTGGGAATCCGCGAAACAATCCTGTTCCCGATTGTCCGACCGAACACCCGTTAATCGGATTTCGCCGCTCCATATTGCGATGCGTTAATCGGCGGGTAGTGTGGTGCCCGTCCCGCGGGGGGAAGCGCATGCGAGAGGATTTACACCACATGGCGAAGAAAGTCACTGTCACCCTGATCGACGATGTGGATCAGGAATCGGCGGCGGACGAATCGGTGGAGTTCGGTCTCGACGGAGTGACGTACGAGATCGACCTTTCCGAGGACAATGCGGCACGGCTGCGCGAGCAGTTGGAATTCTGGATCGAACACGCTCGCAAGGTCGGCGGCCGTAAGCGGAGCAAGACCGCGGCCGGAACTGCGCCGGCTGCGCGCAAGAGCGGATCCGGAAGTGCGGGTCGCGAGCAGACGGCCGCTATCCGTGAATGGGCACGGAACAACGATCTGCCGGTTTCGGCGCGTGGCCGAATCTCTGCGGAGATCGTCGAGGCGTACAACAAGGCGCACTGACGACATCCTCGTCCGTGGGGCGTCGTCCATCCGTGGACGGCGCCCCACAGTCGTCGGTGGACGGGTTCGGTTGCGACACAGTGGCGCCCGTCACACCACCCGATCGTGCGGTCGAGCCGGCACGATGCGGTCGGGGAGTAGCATCCGCTCATGGCCGAGACCGTGCTCGAACCTGGTTCCACCTGCTGGCGAATCGCGCGAGCGGAGAGGTTGACCTGCATAGTCGACGCGGCCGACTATTTCCGTCACGCCAAGTCGGCGATGCTCCGCGCGGAAAAGCGCATCATGCTGATCGGATGGGATTTCGACACCCGGATCAAGTTCGAACCCGACGGCGCGACTCTCGAGGGACCGAACAAACTCGGTGAATTCCTCGAATGGCTTCCCGAACGACGTCCCGATCTCGATATTTATCTCCTCAAGTGGAACATCGGTGCGTTCAGTGCCCTCGCGCGCGGAATGACGCCGGTGTTCGTGCTCGATTGGCTCACCGACCCACGCTTGCACTTCGAAATAGACGGGGCGCATCCCGTGGGCGCGGCGCATCATCAGAAAATTCTCGTCGTCGACGACAGCATCGCTTTCTGCGGCGGTATCGATATGACCGTCGACCGCTGGGACACCCCGGATCATCCCGACCGGAGCAAATACCGGCGCGAGCCGAGCGGTAAACGCTACGGGCCGTGGCACGACGTGACGACCGCTGTCGACGGTGATGCCGCGCGGGCCCTCGGCGACCAGGCCCGCGCCCGGTGGAAGGCGGCCACGGGGGAGGAAATCGAGCCCGTGCCGGAGCCGGAACCGATCTGGCCCGACGATCTCGAACCGACCCTCCGCGGTGTCGACGTGGGCATCGCTCGCACCCTGCCCACCTACGACGGGAAGGACGGCGTCCACGAGATCGAGGCGCTGTACCTGTCGGTGATCGAGAAGGCCCGGCACACCCTCTACCTCGAGAGTCAGTACCTGGCCTCGCGCAGGATCGCGGACGCGCTCGCCGAACGACTGCAGGAACCGGACGGCCCCGAGATCGTGGTGGTCATCCCGCGCAACGCCGAGGGCTGGCTCGAACGCAAGGCGATGGACGGTGCCCGGCGTGCCCTGCTGCACATGCTGTGGGAGGCCGACGTGCACGGCCGATTCGCCGCTTACTATCCCGTCACCGCCGGCGGTGAGCCGATCTACGTGCACGCGAAGGTCGTCGTGATGGACGAGACGCTGCTGCGGATCGGGTCGTCGAACCTGAACAATCGTTCGATGGGCTTCGACACCGAATGCGACCTGGCGATCGAAGCCGCCGAACCCGGGGACGCGGTCGGCCGCGCGGCCGTCGAGCTGCGCAACATCCTGGTGGCGGAACACCTCGACGTCGACCCCGAAGCGATCGCCGAGGCCACGAAGGACGGCGGCTCGCTCATCTCCACCATCGAACGGTTGCGTGGCCCGGGACGTTCGCTGCGGCCGTTCGAACCGGGTACGGTGTCGGACGAGGACAGTGTCCTCGCAGAAAGTGCTCTGGCCGATCCCGAACGCGCCTCGCGGAGCCTCGGACGCAGGATCGAGCGATTCTTCGCCCGTTGATCTTCCACTGCCGCTGTTCGCTTGTGGCGTACAGCTTGCGGAAACGTATCCGCCACGTGCAGCGTTAACTTCTGAAACCGGGTTTTCTCGCCGCCTTCCGAAGGGTAGAGGGAAAGCGAGTCGATACCACGACCACTAGAGTGTGGAGTGGGAGCTTGGAACCTCTGAAAGGTTCCGACGAACGACTCGAGTGCCGGAGCTTAAGAGCGGCAGCAGGGTGCGGGACGATCGGCGTACCGGACCGGCGGCCGGAGAGTGTGAGGGAGTGCGATGTTCGAAAGGTTCACCGATCGCGCGCGGCGCGTCGTTGTCCTGGCTCAAGAAGAGGCCAGGATGCTCAACCACAACTACATCGGCACGGAGCACATCCTCCTCGGCCTCATCCACGAGGGTGAGGGTGTGGCGGCGAAGTCGCTCGAGTCGTTGGGTATCTCCCTCGAAGGTGTGCGCAGCCAGGTCGAAGAGATCATCGGCCAGGGTCAGCAGGCGCCCTCGGGGCACATTCCCTTCACTCCTCGTGCCAAGAAGGTCCTCGAGCTGAGCCTTCGCGAAGCGCTCCAGCTCGGACACAACTACATCGGTACCGAACACATCCTGCTCGGTCTCATCCGCGAGGGTGAGGGCGTGGCGGCGCAGGTGCTCGTCAAGCTCGGCGCCGACCTCAACCGGGTGCGTCAGCAGGTCATCCAGCTGCTGTCCGGTTACCAGGGCAAGGAGCCCGCAGAATCCGGCACGAGCCGTGGCGAGACCGGCACTCCGTCCACGTCGCTCGTCCTGGACCAGTTCGGCCGCAACCTCACGCAGGCAGCTCTCGAGGGCAAGCTCGACCCGGTCATCGGCCGGGCGAAGGAGATCGAGCGCGTCATGCAGGTGCTGTCGCGTCGTACGAAGAACAACCCGGTGCTCATCGGCGAGCCGGGTGTCGGTAAGACCGCCGTCGTCGAGGGCCTCGCGCAGGCCATCGTCAACGGTGAGGTCCCCGAGACCCTCAAGGACAAGCAGCTCTACACGCTCGACCTGGGCTCGCTCGTCGCCGGCAGCCGTTACCGCGGCGATTTCGAGGAACGCCTGAAGAAGGTCCTCAAGGAGATCAACAGCCGCGGCGACATCATCCTGTTCATCGACGAGCTGCACACGCTCGTCGGTGCCGGTGCTGCCGAGGGCGCGATCGACGCCGCGTCGATCCTCAAGCCCAAGCTCGCCCGCGGTGAGCTGCAGACCATCGGTGCGACGACCCTCGACGAGTACCGCAAGTACATCGAGAAGGACGCCGCTCTCGAGCGCCGCTTCCAGCCGGTGCAGGTCGGGGAGCCGACGGTGGAGCACACCATCGAGATCCTCAAGGGTCTGCGCGACCGCTACGAGGCGCACCACCGCGTCTCGATCACCGACAAGGCGCTCGTCGCGTCGGCCACTCTCGCCGACCGCTACATCAACGACCGCTTCCTGCCGGACAAGGCGATCGACCTCATCGACGAGGCCGGTGCACGCATGCGAATCCGTCGCATGACCGCGCCGCCGGACCTGCGCGAGTTCGACGACAAGATCGCCGACGCCCGTCGCGAGAAGGAATCGGCGATCGACGCGCAGGACTTCGAGAAGGCCGCGAGCCTGCGCGACAAGGAGAAGCAGCTCGTCGCGCAGCGTGCCGAGCGCGAGAAGCAGTGGCGTGCGGGCGATCTCGACGTCATCGCCGAGGTCGACGAGGAGCAGATCGCCGAGGTCCTCGCCAACTGGACCGGTATCCCGGTGTTCAAGCTCACCGAGGAGGAGACCACGCGTCTGCTCCGCATGGAGGACGAGCTGCACAAGCGGATCATCGGCCAGGAGGACGCCGTCAAGGCCGTCGCCAAGGCGATCCGTCGTACGCGTGCCGGCCTGAAGGACCCGAAGCGTCCGTCCGGTTCGTTCATCTTCGCCGGCCCGTCCGGTGTGGGTAAGACGGAGCTGTCCAAGGCGCTCGCGAACTTCCTGTTCGGCGAGGACGACGCGCTCATCCAGATCGACATGGGCGAGTTCCACGACCGCTTCACCGCGTCGCGCCTGTTCGGTGCTCCTCCCGGCTACGTCGGATACGAAGAGGGCGGCCAGCTCACCGAGAAGGTGCGCCGCAAGCCGTTCTCCGTGGTTCTGTTCGACGAGATCGAGAAGGCCCACCAGGAGATCTACAACACCCTCCTGCAGGTCCTCGAGGACGGTCGCCTCACCGACGGCCAGGGACGCACGGTCGACTTCAAGAACACCGTGCTGATCTTCACGTCGAACCTCGGCACCGCCGACATCTCGAAGGCCGTGGGGCTCGGTTTCTCCGCCGGCACGGGCGAGGCGTCGAACTACGAGCGGATGAAGAACAAGGTCCACGACGAGCTGAAGAAGCACTTCCGGCCCGAGTTCCTCAACCGTATCGACGACATCATCGTCTTCCACCAGCTCACGCAGGAGCAGATCATCCAGATGGTCGACCTCATGGTCGGACGTGTGGAGACGCAGCTGAAGAACAAGGACATGGGTATCGAGCTCACCGAGAAGGCGAAGTCGCTGCTCGCCAAGCGCGGCTTCGACCCGGTGCTCGGCGCACGTCCGCTGCGCCGCACGATCCAGCGCGAGATCGAGGATCAGCTCTCCGAGAAGATCCTGTTCGGCGAGATCGGCGCGGGCCAGATCGTCCTCGTCGACGTCGAGGGCTGGGACGGCGAGGGCGCCGGCGAGAACGCGAAGTTCACGTTCACGCCGAGCGAGAAGCCGGCCGAGGTCCCGGACACCCCGGCGGTCGCGCTGGCCAAGTCCAGCGAGGGCGAGTCCGAATCCGGATAAGCGTCCGCTGCCTGTGAGAGCAGGCGCCTGCTGTACCGAGAGGGGCGGCACCCGAGAGGGTGCCGCCCCTCTCGCCGTCCGACGCGCTTGACCTCCAGTCGGCTCGAGGTTGCACGGTGGTGGTGACCGGACGACGACCAGGAGGTATCGCGATGCGGCAAGTACTGCCCGATCTGTGGGAGACACAGGAGGACAACCCGTTCCCGGGGCTGAGGACGCACGCCTATCTGTGGACCGGGAAGAACAACGTGCTCTTCTATTCGGTTGCCGGTGAGTCCGATTTCGACGCACTGGACCGCCTCGGTGGGATCACCGACCAGTACCTGTCCCACCAGGACGAGGCCGGCCCGATGCTCGGCAGGATCGCCGAGCGCTTCGGGTCGAGACTCCACGGGGCAGCGGCGGAGACCGACGTGGTCGGCCGGCACGCCCGCATCGACGTCCCGCTGACGGACCGTCACGTGGACGACAATGGAGTGGAGATCGTTCCGACGCCCGGGCACACGGTGGGGAGCATCTGCTATCTGGTGCCCGGCGCGGACGGGACCCGCTACCTGTTCACCGGCGACACGCTGTACCGCGGTGCTTCGGGGAAGTGGCGGGCCGGCTACATCGAGGGGATGAGCGACGCCCGTGCGCTCGCCGACAGTCTGCGCCTGCTGGCGACGACGGAACCCGATGTGGTGATCTCGAGTGCGTTCGCGGGGGAGTCGGGCGTGCACCGGATCGACCCCCGGGAATGGCCCGCCCACATCGACCAGGCGCTGACCGGGTTGTCGGCCGCGGTGCAGGGCTGAGCAGAGATCTTCTTTCCGGACGATCTGCCCTGCCGCGGGTCGCGGCCGACCTTGCCGGCCGGCTCATCTGCCGATGGTCGGCATGTGCGCGGTGAGTGTCGACAGGGTGCTGGCGACGATCTCGGTGAGTTCGTCGGGGCGGATGTCGAGCGTGCCGTCGAGCCAGCCGCGGACGAGCTCGACGGCACCGGCCATGACGACCACCGCGCACAGTTCGGCCTGCCGGGAGTCGAGGCGGGTGCCCACCGCGTCGCTCTGCTTGGCGAGTTCGTCGGCGGCGGACCGGATGAACGCGCTCTTCCGTTCGGCGAGCGGGGGTGCGTCGGAGATGAGGAAGCGACCCTGCTGGGGGTTGCGTTCGACGGCGCCGACGATCGCTCCCACCGCGGCGCGCGCCTTGGCGTGCAGCTCGTCGGGGGCCGCCGCGATGGCGTCGACGGCGCGTTCGAGCAGGGTCGCGCCGAGCTCGTCGTAGGCGGTGGTGACGAGGTCGGTCATGTCGGTGAAGCTCTCGTAGAAGAAGCGCGGGCCGACTCCCGCTGTGGCCGCGACCTTCCGTACCGTCGCCGCCGACCAGCCCTCGTCGGCGACGACGTCGATCACCGCGTTCTGGAGACGCTTGCGGCGTTCGGCGCGCCGGTCGGCCGGGGCGACGCCGCGATACGCGCGGGTGGCTTCGGGCTCGGACACATCGTCGAGTGTGGCACAACACCACCGACCTTCAGGAATCGATCAATTCCGGAATCAAGTGTTTACTAATTGCGGAATCCTTGTCATAGTCGATCCCCGAATCCGGACGAGGAGGAAACGTGACGATCGATGCCCCGTCGACTGCCCACCTGCACGACCGAACCGATCGACTCGCACCGAAGCCGATCCTGCGAGAGGGCGGCCCGCGTCTGGCGATGTCGTTGCTCGCCGGCGACTCGGTGCGACCGACCCGGGCCCAGGCCCGGGCGTTCGCCAAGTTCGCGCACACCTGCGATCCCGTGGCCGACGATCTGGTCGCCGCGATGCGCCGCGACCGGCTCCGCATCCGCACACAGTTCGAGCAGGCACTCGAACACGGCATCGAGACCGTGGACGATCCCGCACCCGAGGTGGCAGCGTTCATCGCCACCCTCGACGACGTGCCGTTCTGGGTCGACTACGACAAGCTCGATCTCGCCGCGCGGGCGATCGCACGGATGCCGATGAGCACCCTCATGGCGTTCACCACCGCCATCGCCTTCCCGGCCAGCTACGTCTCCCCGCGCGTCAACGACGTGCTGTTGCGCGGCGGCGACCTCGCGAAACGCGCCGCGGGTCGGATCGTCGAGACGGTCTCGTGGTCGATGGACTGCACGGCGCCCGGCGGAATGGAGCGCTTCGGAGCGGGGACGAAGAACACCGCCCGTGTCCGCGTCGTGCACGCCTACATCCGTGCCGGGATCGATCGGGTCGACGACTGGAACACCGACACGCACGGCCGGCCCGTGAACCAGTTGCACTACTGCGTGACGATGATCCCGATCGCCGGGGTGGCCCTCGCCGTCATGGCGGCCGGGCACTGGTACTCGCGACGTGAGCGCGACGCGATCGTCCACCTCTACCGCTACGTCGCCCACACCATGGGCGTGACGGCGGAACTGCAGGTCACGTCCTTCGACGAGCTCCTGCGTCTGATCTGGCTGGCGGTCTGGTCGGAGGTCGACCCCGACGACTCGTCCGCCGCTCTCACCGAGGCCGCGCTGAAGGCCGTTCCCCGCATCTACGGGGTCGACGGCCCCGGCGCGGCGAACCGCATCAGGAGCTGGGCGCACTACCACTTCCACGCCGACCTGGCCCGCCTGTCGCTGGGCTCCGGATACGCCGACGCCGTGGGCGTTCCGCGACTGAGCCCGATGGCGGCGCTGTATCCGGTGTGGTTCGCGCGCAACCTCCTACGCGACCGCCTGAGTGTCCTGGTGCCCGGTGGTGCCGGACGCGCCGCCCGGCGGGGTCACGCCGAGCGCATGCGGGAGATCGCCGAGGTGAAGCGGCGGCTCGAAGTACGGCCCTACGAACGGGACGGAGCCGTGCAGTCGATCCGCGAACGCGACCGCGAACTCCGGGCGCGATCGGCCTGATCCGGACATCGGGAACGCTCTGGCGCGAACAGCCCTCGCCACCATCGCGACTCTGCAAGTGTGGTTCGTGAAGGAACTGTCGCATGCAGAGCTGTCGCACGCAGAGAAGGAGAGGTCATGCCCACTCGTACCGCACGGACCGCATGGAACGGGGATCTGCAGAAGGGCTCCGGTCAGGTGGAGCTCACCAGCTCGGGCCGTGGCACGTTCGACGTGTCGTTCCCGAAACGCTCGGCGGAGAACGCGGACGGCACCACCAGCCCCGAGGAGCTCGTCGCCGCCGCGCATTCGTCGTGCTACGCGATGCAGTTGTCCGCACTGATCGCGGAGGCGGGCGGCACACCGCAGAGCCTCGAGGTCACCGCCGACGTCTCGCTGGGGCCCGACCCGGCGGGCGGATTCCGGCTCACCGGAATCGAACTGAAGGTGCGGGGTGAGGTCGACGGCCTCGACGCCGACGGCTTCGTCAAGGCCGCAGAGGACGCGAAGGCGGGATGTCCCGTGAGCAAGGCACTCACCGGCGTCGAGATCTCCCTGGACGCCGCCCTCGAGAGCTGACCGGGTTCATGGACCGATCGGCCCGGGAACAGAGCACGTCAGGGCCGGGTTGTACCCGAATATGAGCATGCCCGACGTACTTCTCCCCACAGCCCACATCGAGATCTGGTCCGACATCGCCTGCCCCTGGTGCTACATCGGCAAGCGGCGCTTCGCGGAGGCGCTCGAGTCCTTCGACGACCGCGACCGGATCGAGGTCACCTGGAGGTCGTACCAGCTCTCGCCCGACACACCGGTCGGGCGACGGGTCCCCGAGATCGAGGCGCTCGTCGCGATGAAGGGGATGCCGGCCGAGCAGGTCCGGCAGATGTTCGCCCAGGTCTCGGACACCGCTGCCGACGTGGGACTCGAGATCGACTTCGACAACGTCGTCGCCGCCAACACCTTCGATGCGCATCGGCTCGCGCATCTGGCCGGCGACAAGCGCGACGAGGTCCTCGAGGCGTTGTTCCGTGCGCATTTCGTCGACGGCGAGGTGGTCGACGATGTGGATGTCCTCGTGAAGGTCGCCACCGAGGTCGGGCTCGATCCGGAGTCGACGCGCGCAGCCCTCGACGGCGACGATCCCGCCGGTGAGGCCGCGGCCGACGCCGTGACCGCCGATCTCTTCGACGCACGACGGATCGGCGTGCAGGGGGTGCCGTTCTTCGTGGCCAACCGCGCCGTCGCAGTGTCGGGTGCGCAGCCGGTGGACGTCTTCCGTCAGTTCCTGCGCAAGGCCGTCGACGATGTGACGGTCAAGCTGTGAGTGCCGCGAGATAACGTCGCGCGATCTGCTGCTGGAGCAGGTGCCCGACGGGACCGGCCAACTTTGTATACCAGCGGGCGGGGCGGGAGAACGCGAGCACCGTGCCCCGCACCCGCCCGTCCGCGGTGCGCTCGACGACGAAGGTCTCCTCGCCGCATTCGGGATGACCCGGGAGTGTGCCGTAGGTGAACCCGCGTACGTCCGGGGTGTCGACGATGTCGATCACGCGGCACCGCGCCGACGCGCGCACCGGACCGAGACCGAAGCCGAGATCCACTTCGACGCCGGGTACTGCGAGGGGCGTACCGGCCGGGATTCGTATGCCCGCGCCGCGATGCATGTCCCACGAGAACAACCGGGCAGCGGCGACCTCGAACACGGTGTCGCCGCTGCCCAGTTCGCTCTCGACCTTCAGGTGCCGATAACCGGAGGGGAGCGGTGCCTCGCCGCGGAAGGCACGCAGGCTCGCTCCCACCTCCGGATAGGTGAACTCACGCCCGGACCCGCCGGACGCGGACATCTCAGGACTTCTTGACGTCGAGGACGACCTCGAACTCGAGGAGCGAGGCGCCGGTCGCGACGGGCTTCTTCGCCTCACCCGCGTGGGCGGCACGTGCGTCGCCGTCGCGCCACGCGGCGAAGTCCTCCTCGGACTCCCACTGCGTCACCACGAAGTACCGGTTCTCGCCGGCGGTGGGACGGAGCAGCTGGAAACCCAGGAAGCCGGGGGAGTTGTCGACGGTGTGCGCCCGATTGGCGAATCGCTTCTCCAGCTCGGGGCCGGCGCCTTCGGGAACTTCGATTGCGTTGATCTTCACGACTGCCATGCGCGAGAGCCTACTCCGCTAACTTGGTCGATTGTGTTGCACGACGAGGGCGGAACCGGACGACCCATCCTGCTGTTGCACGGCCTCATGGGCAGCGCCCGCACGTGGCGTCGTCACGTGCCGTGGTTACGCGGGCACGGGCACGTGTACACCTTCGACGCCGCCGGTCACGGCCGTCCCGCTCCCGACGAACTCACCACCGAAGCGTTCGTCGCCGATCTCGCAACCCAGCTCGCCGGGATCACCGAACCACTCGTCGTGATCGGGCATTCGATGGGCGCCCTGCACGCGTGGTGCTTCGCCGCCGCCCATCCCGAGCGGGTCACCGGGCTGGTGCTCGAGGACATGGCGCCCGACTTCCGGGGACGCACGGCCGCGAACTGGGCGGCGATGATCACGCAGTGGCCGCAGCCGTTCCCCACCGAGGACGCGGTGTTCGATTTCTTCGGGCCCGTCGCGGGGCGCTACTTCCTCGATTCGTTCGTCCGCCGCGACGACGGCTGGTATCTGCACGGCGACGTCGAGACCTTCCGCGACATCTCGGAAGAGTGGGGGTCGCGGCACTTCTGGGACGAGTGGAACTCGATCCGCGTGCCCGCGCTGCTGCTCGAAGGCGAGTTCACCATCACCCCCGAGGGACAGATGCGACGGATGGCGACGCGACCCGGCACCGACCACGTCCTCGTCGACGGCGCCGGGCATCTCGTGCACGACGACCGGCCCGACGAGTTCCGCACCGCCGTGGAACACTTCCTCACCGCGCACGCACTGTCGGCGAGCCGACTCGAGTAGCACTGTCGGCGAGCCGACTCGAGTAGCACTGTCGGCGAGCCGACTCGAGTAGCACTGTCGGCGAGCCGACTCGGGTAGCACTGCCGGTAAGCCGACTCTAGGAGGTCGAGCCCTCGCCGGCGAGTGCGAACCGGCCGTCGTCGGTCTGCTCGACGAGACCGTCCACGAGCAGCGAATGCAGGGCGCGGTCGCGCTGGCCCGGATCCGTGGTCCACACGCTGTCGAGAACGGGTCGCTCCACAGGGACGCTGCTCTCGCGCAGTACCGCCATCAATCGTCCTCGCACCTGCCGGTCGGTGCCGGCGAACTTCTGCACCTTCCGGGGCGGTCCGTCGTGGGCGGGTCGCCCGGCCTGCACCCACGCGCACTCGGGCAGCGGGCAGCGCCCGCAGTCGGGGGTGCGGGCGGTGCACACGGTCGCGCCGAGTTCCATCAGTGCCGCGGAGAAGGTCGCCGCACGCGCACGCTGACGCGGAAGGATCGCCTCGACATCGGCGAGATCCCGCGTGGTCGAGGGGTTTCCGGGTTCCGCCCGGCCGTGGACGGCGCGGGCGACGACACGACGCACGTTCGTGTCCACCACCGGCACACGCTGCCCGTACGCGAAACACGCCACCGCTCGCGCGGTGTATGCGCCGACGCCGGGCAGAGTCAGCAGGACGTCGACGTCCTCGGGAACCCGATCGTCGTGCTCGGCGGCGAGTACGCCGGCGCACTCGTGCAGGCGCAGCGCGCGGCGCGGATAGCCGAGCTTGCCCCACGCCCGCAACACCTCGGCCCGACTCGAGACGGCCATGGCGGACGGCACGGGCCAGCGCTGCACCCACTCCTCCCAGATCGGGGCGACCCGGGCCACCGGCGTCTGCTGCAGCATGACCTCGGACATGAGGATCTGCCAGCCCGTCACCCCGTCGCGGCGCCACGGCAGGTCGCGCGCCTGGGCGGCATACCAGCGCAGCAACGACGGCGCATCCACGGACATCTCGGGTCTCCTCCGGTCACAGGGTCGGGTGTCGGGTTCCATCGAGAAGATGTCGAACGAAATCGGACATGGGTGCAGGTGAATAATGTACGCATGCCGAACTCCAATCCCATCTCCGCCTGGAAAGCCCTGACCGAGGGTAATCATCGTTTCGTCAGCGGCACCCCGCTGCACCCGAGCCAGGGAATCGACCGTCGCGCCGAGCTCGTCAACGGTCAGCATCCCACCGCCGTGCTGTTCGGCTGCGGAGACTCCCGCGTCGCCGCAGAGATCATCTTCGACCAGGGGCTCGGCGACATGTTCGTGGTCCGCACCGCGGGTCACGTCATCGACAGCTCCGTGCTCGGCTCCATCGAGTATGCCGTCGACATCCTCGACGTTCCGCTCATCGTCATCCTCGGCCACGACAGCTGCGGTGCCGTGGCGGCGACCATCGATGCCCTCGACAAGGGCACTGTGCCGGGTGGGCACATCCGCAGTCTCGTCGAGCGTGTCGCTCCGTCGATCCTCATGGGCCGGGCCGAGGGGCTGTCCACCGTCGACGAGCTCGAGGGTCGCCACGTGGTCGAGACGGGCAAGCTGCTCACGGATCGTTCCCGCATCATCGCAGAGCGCATCGCCGACGGCCGCTGCGCCATCGTGGGCGTCACCTACAAGCTCGAGGACGGCAAGGTGAGTCTGCGCGGCCACTTCGGCGACATCGGTGAGGTCTCCGACAACTGAAGACGTGTGCACCTGCCGGTCACAACGATGTGACCGCAGGTCACAGCGACACGCCGACGGCGGTGTAGCCGTGCGCCCCCCGCGGCACATACCGTGGGGGGCGTGCTTGAACCGACCGGTCCTCTGCCCCCCGAGATCTACTGGCGACGACGCATTCTCGCGATCGGAGTCTCGGTGGTCGTGCTGGCTCTGGTCATCTGGCTCGTAGTGGCGCTGACCGGCGGCGAG
Source organism: Rhodococcus sp. 5G237 (assembly GCF_053764735.1). Lineage (NCBI taxonomy): Bacteria > Bacillati > Actinomycetota > Actinomycetes > Mycobacteriales > Nocardiaceae > Rhodococcus > Rhodococcus sp. 5G237. Next base: position 53,263 of record NZ_JBSNCD010000002.1, read on the forward strand.
GACCCCGATCAGAATCCCGAACCCGCAGCAGCGGAGGTGACGACCTCCGCCACCACGACGGCGGCCGATGCGTCCGCCGACGCGGCATCCGCGAGCACCACCCGGAGCGGTGGATCCTCGGGTTCGTCCGGATCGGGTGGAGCGGAGGGATCGGCCTCGGACGACGCGGACGAGGACGACACGTCCACGTCCGCCACCACCTCCGCTGCTCCGGTTCCGCCGGGGCAGTGCTCCGATCAGTCGCTCGCCGTGCGGGTGACGGCGGACGAGCCGAACTACCGGGTCGGTTCCGAACCCGATTTCACGATCGTCATCACGAACATCGGCACATCGCAGTGCGAACGCGACCTCGGTGCGGGCCTGCAGCAGGTGCTCGTCTACAGCCTCGACGGCAACGAGCGGCTCTGGGCCAACACCGACTGCTTCCCCGAATCGACCGCCGACATCCGGTCGCTCGCTCCGGGCGACCAGGCGGCCTATTCCGTCAAGTGGTCGGCGACGACCTCCGAGCCCGGCTGCCAGGCGCCGCGCGAACCGGTGGGCCCCGGCGCATACACCGTGGTCGGGCAGCTCGGCGGCCTGCGCAGCGTGCCCGAGCCGTTCAACATCACGCCCTGATCTGCTGCTCGTCCGAGCGCTGTTCAGTCGTAGTGGTTGATCGCGGCTTCGGCGAGGCGCGACAGTCCCTCGCGGATGTACCGGGCCCACAGGGCGCCGACCCCGTCGACCGCCTGGAGATCGGCAGCGGTGGCCGCGAGCAGGCCCTGCAGCGTGCCGAACGCACCCACGAGCCGGTTGATCTGCCGGGTCTGCAGGCGCGGCACCCGATGGAGCACGCGATAGCCGCGCGGGCTCATCGAGGTGTCGAGGGCCTCGATGGTGCCCGAATAGCCGAAGGCGCGGGCAAGGCTGGTCAGATCGAGCAGGTCGACGTCGGTCAGGTGTGCGAGACGCTCGAGAGCCTGCTCGACCTCCTGCTGGGTGGGGACGTGCTCGCCCGCAAGGTAGTCGCGCACGATGAGCTGCCGGGCGAGCTGATTGTCGCCGACGAGTTCTTCGAGCTGGAGGGCCAGCTGGCGACCGTCGGTTCCGAGTTCGAGCACGTCCTGCTCGATCTCCACGGACAGGCGGTGCATCATCTCGAGCCGCTGCGCCACGGTGAGCGCATCGCGCAGCGTGACGATGTCCTCGATCTCGACCACGGACAACTGCCGGGTCACCTCGTCGAGGCGGGCCTTGTAGCGCTCGAGTGTCGCGACGGCCTGGTTGGCCCGCGACAGGATGGTCGCGGAGTCGTTGATGACGTGGCGGCGACCGTCGACGTACACGCTGACGATGCTCATCGACTGGCTGACCGAGACCACCGGATATCCGGTCTGGATCGCGGTACGTTCCGCGGCGCGGTGCCGGGTACCGGACTCCACGGTGGGAATGCTCGGATCGGGGACGAGCTGCACGTTGGCACGCACGATGCGCGAACCGTCGGTGGACACGACCACGGCGCCGTCCATCTTCGACAGCTCCCGGAGCCGGGTGGGGGCGAACTCGACGTCGAGTTCGAAGCCCCCGTCGCACAGCTCGGCGACCGTGTCGTCGAAACCGAGGACGATCAGGCCGCCCGTCCGGCCACGGAGGATACGTTCGAGACCGTCGCGTAATGCGGTGCCGGGCGCCAGACGAGCGATGGTGTCGCTCAGCGTCGATGCCGGCGCCGACTCGGTCATCTGGACTTCCTTCCCCTGTGCGGTCTGCGGTCGTCGTCACAATGCGCGGACTCCCTGATCGGCGCCCCGACCGCGCAACTACATTACTTGCTCATGCGCAGCACCTGGACTCTGCCCGACGACCTCGTCGTTCCCGATCTGCCGGAAGATCATCCCGGCCCGGGTGCGCCGGTACCGCAGCACTGGAACAAGTGCTTCGGGTGTGGTGACGACCAGCCCCACGGTCTCGCGATGGAGTTCACCGTCGGCGAGGGTCTCGAGGTGCTCGGCCGTCTCGACGTCGCCACGCGCTACCAGGGCGGACCGGGATTCATCCACGGCGGCATCCTCATGACGGCCTTCGACGAGGTACAGGGAATGGCGTGCAACGCCGCCCTGCGGACCGCCGTCGTCACCGGGCACTTCGAGACGGACTTCGCTCGTCCCATCCCGCTGGGTTCGGTGCTCGAGTTCCGCGCCCGTGTCGACGGCACGGTGCGGCGCAAGGTCTACACCAGCGCGGAGGCACGCATCGTCGACGGTCCGCTGGCCGACCCGGACGTCGTGGTGGCGTCGTCGGTCGGGCTGTTCGTCGTCGTCGGACACGAGCACTTCGCGAAGGGTCGCGACTACGCCGACGGCATCCCGCAGAGCGAGCACGACATCTCCGCTGTCTGAGATCTCTGCCGTTCAGGCTTTCTTGTTCAGGCCTCAGAGGCGTCGGGGAGCAACGGAACACCCGGCCGGTGGTCGCGTCCGAGCAATGCCGCGGACGTGACCGCGCCCGCGCCGTAGCGGGAGTGCAGATCGTCCAGGACGGCATCGAGGGCATGCCGGGCGACGGCGCGGTGCTGCGTTCGCATGTCTCCGGTACCGTCCCCGGCGGCCTCGACCGGCTCGTCGAACGGCAGCTCGAGTTGTTCGACGCCTTCGCCGACGAGATTCGTCACCGCGATCCCGATGAGGGTGAGGCCGCGCTCGGCGATGAGCGGCCGGGTCTGCTCGAGCAGGTCGCGCGACGCCGCCGACAGCAGATCGGTGCGTGCGGTGGCCCCGGGCAGCGTGTGCGAGCGGGTCGCGCGGTTGTAGTCGGCGAAGCGCATCCGCAGGACCACCGTGCGGCCGAGGCGTCCGGCCCGGCGCATCCGCCGGCCCACGCGGTCGACGAGCAGTTGCAGCGTCTCGCCGACCGACTCGATGCTGTGCGGCCCGCGGCCGAGCGCGTGCTGCGCGCCCATCGAACTGCGCCGCCGATGCCGGACCGGACGCGGATCGTGGCCGATCGCGAGCGCGTGCAGGTGGCGTCCCGCCGCGCGTCCGAGGAGCGAGACGAGATCGGACTCGGAGTGGGCGGCGACATCGGCCACGGTTCGTAGACCGTGTGCGTGCAACTTCGCCGCCGTCACCGTGCCGACGCCCCACAACCGCTCCACCGGCAACGGATGGAGGAACTCGAGTTCGGCGTGCGGAGGAACGAGGAGTATGCCGTCGGGCTTGGCCACCCCGCTCGCGACCTTGGCGAGGAACTTGGTGCGTGCGACCCCGACGGTGATCGGCAGCCCCACCTCCTCGGCGACCGTGCAGCGCAGACGTGCGGCGATATCGACGGGTCTGCCGGCGATGCGCCCGAGACCGGAGACGTCGAGGAACGCCTCGTCGATGGAGATCCCCTCCACGATGGGTGTGGTGCGATCGAAGATCGCGAACACGTCGCGGGACGCCTGCGCATAGGCCTCCATGCGGGGAGGCACCGAGATCAGTCCCGGGCACAGGGCGTGGGCGGCCCGGCCCGACATCGCGGTGACGATGCCGTGGGCCTTGGCCTCGTAGCTCGCCGCGAGCACGACGCCCCCACCCACTACGATCGGTTTACCGCGCAGCCACGGATCGTCGCGCTGCTCCACCGACGCGTAGAACGCGTCGAGATCGGCATGCAGCACCGTCGCATCGGACACGAACACATGTTCGCACCGACCACCGACATCTCGGCAGGTCAGCGCGTGAGCGTCGACAGTGCCTGCGCCACGTTGGACACCTCGAACTTCTTCATGCCCTTCGGCACTCCCTCGACATCGCGCGGGACCACCCCGCGGTCGAAGCCGAGCCGGTTCGCCTCCGCGAGCCGACGACCCGCACCGACGACACGACGGACCTCCCCGGCGAGACCGACCTCGCCGAGCAACACGGTGCCGGCCGGGACTGGCTGGTCGCGCACGGCCGAGGCGACTGCGAGCGCGAGCGCGAGGTCGGCGGACGGATCGGTGATCCGCATACCGCCGACGGTGGAGGCGTAGACGTCGCAGTTGCCGAGCCGGCCGAGCCCGCAGCGACGCTCGAGCACCGCGAGCACCATCGCCACCCGCGCCGAGTCGAGACCGCTCACGGCGCGTCGCGGTGACGGATTGTGCGTGGGCACCACGAGCGCCTGGACCTCACCGAGGAGCGGGCGTTTGCCGTCCATCGTGACCGTGACGGCGGTGCCGGGCACGGCCTCGTCGCGGTGCTGCAGGAACAATCCCGACGGGTCGCTGACGCCGACGATCCCGTCCTCGGCGAGTTCGAAGCAGCCCACCTCGTCGGCGGCCCCGAACCGGTTCTTCACCCCGCGCACCATGCGCAGCGTGGAGTGCTTGTCGCCTTCGAAGTGCAGCACCACGTCGACGAGGTGCTCGAGGGAACGCGGACCGGCGACCGCGCCGTCCTTGGTGACGTGGCCGATGAGCAGCACCGGGATGCCGCTGGACTTCGCGAGGGAGGTCAGGGCGCTGGTGACCGCGCGGACCTGCGTGACACCGCCGGTGACGCCGTCGACGTCGGCGGCGAGCATCGTCTGGACGGAGTCGACGACCAGCAGCGTGGGTTCGACCTGCTCGACGTGTCCGAAGATCGTCGCGAGGTCGTTCTCGGCGGCGAGGTAGACCCGGTCGTGCACGGCGCCGGTGCGGTCGGCGCGCAAACGCACCTGACCGGCCGACTCCTCGCCGGTGACGTAGAGCGCGCGATCGGCTTCGCCACGCAACGCCCAGCGGTGCACCACCTCGAGGAGCAGTGTGGACTTGCCGACACCGGGTTCGCCGGCGAGCAGGACGACCGAACCAGGGACGACACCGCCACCGAGGACGCGGTCGAGCTCGGGGATGCCCGTGGGCTTCGCGTGGGTGGACTTGCCGTCGATCTGCGACAGCGGGATGGCCGGGGTGCTCGGTAGTACGGCGGCGGCACCGGCGCGGGCGAGCGAGGTACCCGACCGCGAGGCGACCGCGACCGGCTGGACGGGTGCTTCGTCCATCGACCCCCACGTTCCGCATTCGGGACAGCGCCCGACCCACTTCGCGACGGTGTGCGAGCAGTCGGAACAGCGGTAGAGGGTCTTGGTCTTTGCCACGGCCGGAGGATAGACGGTCGCACCGACATCGGAGCGGATGCGAAAGGGCCCGGCCGAGCTGTGCTCGACCGGGCCCTTCTGCAGGAAAGTCCTAGTGTGCTTCGCCCACGATCGGCGAGAGCTCCGACTCGTCGCGGGGGAGCTCCGGGCCGGCATCGATCGGCACGGACAGGGTCACGTCGCCGGCCTCGGCGAACGTGAAGGTCACGGGGATGGTCAGGCCCGGGCGGACACCCTCGGAGAGGTTCACGAGCTCGACGTTGTTGACGACTTCTGCCGGAGCCGGGGAAGGGGTCTCCTCGGTGCTGTTCGGACGCGGCGACTCGTCGACCTCCTCGACGAGGGCGGCGTTCTCCTCGGAGACACCGGCGACCACGGAGGACTGGGGCGGAATCTCGAGGCGGGCACCGGTGACCGAGGCTGCGAAATCGGTGGAGATATCGGTGAGCTGATCGCCGACGTACGGGTCGAGGTTGACGATCGTGAAGCCGAGCTGGGCGGTGCCGCCGGGCTCGATGCTGTACTCCTCGGAGTCCGGGTAGATCACGTGCACGTTGCGCAGCGCGAGGCTGCCGGCGTCCACGTTGGAACCGTTGATGGCCGCGACCTGGGTCGAGGTCTGGGTGATCTGACCGGCGCTGCACGCGGACATCGTGAGCGCCGCTCCCGCGGCAAGGGCGAGAGCGGTCACGACTCGGCGAGTCGGCGCTTTGAGAGCAGTCACGGGTTCCTCCACTCGAGTAAGGCTCGCAATCCACTAGGCAGAGTAGTAGTTCCCGTGTGCGCTGTGTACGTCGGGGCCGGATGTCGTGCGGATTCGCGCGCGGAAGACAAGATCGACAGGCGCCGACGGACGGGTGTGTCGGAGGTCACCCGATACACGGAAGGAACTGCCTGTCAAGCCCTACGCTCAGTGCTCGGTGCCCCTGACCTGCACCGTTGACGGGAGGGTGATGTGGTCACGTGTTAAACTGGGAGAATCGAAAGGGGCACGGGACACATGATTTTCAAGGTCGGAGACACCGTCGTATACCCCCATCACGGTGCGGCGCTGATCGAAGCAATCGAAACACGCACCATCAAGGGTGAGCAGAAGGAATATCTGGTTCTGAAAGTCGCGCAGGGCGACCTGACGGTCCGGGTACCTGCAGAGAACGCGGAGTACGTCGGAGTGCGCGACGTCGTCGGGCAGGAAGGCCTCGACAAGGTTTTCCAGGTGCTGCGCGCACCCCACACGGAAGAACCCACCAACTGGTCACGGCGGTACAAGGCCAACCTCGAGAAGCTGGCCTCCGGCGATGTCAACAAGGTCGCAGAAGTTGTGCGCGACCTGTGGCGCCGGGAGCAGGACCGCGGCCTGTCCGCAGGTGAGAAGCGGATGCTCGCCAAGGCACGTCAGATCCTCGTCGGTGAGCTCGCGCTCGCCGAGGGCACCGACGACGTCAAGGCGGAGACCATGCTCGACGAGGTTCTCGCCGCCGCTTCCTGACGCGCGAGACATCGGCAAACTGCACATGAGCGATCGCAACGGGCCGGTCGTCGGAATCCTTCCGGCGGCCGGCCGCGGTGTTCGCCTGGGAGAACCACTGCCCAAGGCGTTCGTGGAACTGGACGGCCGCACGATGCTCGACCGCTCGGTCGAGGCGATGCTCTCCTCGGCGGTCATCGATCGAGTGGTGATCGTGGCGCCACCCGAACTGGCGGCCACGCCCACGGACCGGCTCGTCGGCGGGTCGTTCGCCGACCGGGTCACCGTGGTGGCGGGCGGAGCCGAGCGTGCCGACTCGGTGCGCGCCGGCCTCGCCGCGGCATCGGGAGCGCGTTTCGTGCTCGTCCACGACGCCGCGCGTGCGCTGACCCCGGCCGATCTGTTCGTCCGGGTCGTCGACGCGTTGCGGGCCGGCAGCGACGCGGTGATCCCCGTCCTGCCCGTCGTCGACACCATCAAGAGTGTCGACGCCGGCGGGACCGTCACGGGCACTCCCGACCGGTCGACCCTCCGCGCGGTGCAGACGCCGCAGGGATTCGACGTCGAATTGCTCGAGCGGGCCAACCGCGACGCCGCCGACGCGACCGACGACGCGGGACTCGTCGAGCGGCTGGGGGAGCGGATCACCACCGTCGTCGGAGACCCTCTCGCTTTCAAGATCACCACCCCGCTGGACCTGGTGTTGGCACGAACCGTGCTCGCGTCCGGCGTCCGCACCGAGAAGGAGATGTGAGCATCGTGCGTGTCGGCATCGGAACGGACGTGCATCCCGTGGAGGCCGGACGGCCGTGCTGGATGGCCGGTCTGCTGTTCGAGGACGCCGACGGGTGCGCGGGTCACTCCGACGGGGACGTCGCTGCGCACGCGCTGTGCGATGCGGTGCTCTCGGCCGCCGGTCTCGGCGACCTCGGATCGGTCTTCGGCACGGGCCGACCCGAGATGGCCGGCGCGTCCGGTGTCGCCATGCTCGGCGAGGTACGTCGACTGCTCGACGATGCCGGCTGGGTGGTGGGCAATGCCGCTGTCCAGGTGATCGGGAACCGCCCCAAGATCGGGCCGCGGCGCGAGGAGGCGCAGGCGGTGCTGTCCGAGGCGCTCGGCGGTCCGGTCTCCGTGTCGGCGACCACCACGGACGGACTCGGGCTCACCGGTCGGGGAGAAGGTGTGGCCGCGGTTGCGACCGCACTGGTCCTGGCCCAGCAGGACGAGCGGTAGGATCGACGGTCGTGACCTTGCGCTTATACGACACCGAATCGCGGGCCGTGCGGGATTTCGAACCGCTGGTCCCCGGCCAGGCCTCGGTGTACCTGTGTGGGGCCACCGTCCAAGGCGAACCCCATATCGGGCACGTACGCAGCGGCGTTGCGTTCGACGTGCTCCGTCGGTGGCTCGCTACCAAGGGTCTCGATGTCTTGTTTGTGAGAAATGTCACAGACATCGAAGACAAGATCCTCCGCAAGGCCGCAGAGGCAGGTCGGCCGTGGTGGGAGTGGGCCGCGACCTACGAGCGGGCCTTCAACCGCGCCTACGACGCGCTCGGTGTGCTTCCACCCTCGGTGGAACCTCGCGCGACCGGCCACATCACGCAGATGGTCGAACTCATCCAGCGCCTCATCGACGCCGGGCACGCCTACGCGGCCGACGGCGACGTCTACTTCGACGTACTGAGCTACCCCGAATACGGTGCTCTCTCCGGACACCGCATCGAGGACGTCCACCAGGGCGAGAGCGCCGGACTCGGCAAGCGCGACCCCCGCGACTTCACGCTGTGGAAGGCCGAGAAACCCGGTGAGCCGTCGTGGCCCACCCCGTGGGGACGCGGGCGCCCCGGCTGGCATCTCGAGTGCTCCGCGATGGCCGGTTTCTATCTCGGCGGCACCTTCGACATCCACTGCGGCGGCATGGACCTCGTCTTCCCGCACCACGAGAACGAGATGGCGCAGTCCCGCGCCGCCGGCGACGGCTTCGCCCGCTACTGGCTGCACAACGGCTGGGTGACGATGGGCGGCGAGAAGATGTCGAAGTCGCTCGGCAACGTACTGTCGATCCCCAACGTGCTCGCCCGCGTCCGGCCGCAGGAACTGCGCTACTACCTCGGCAGCGCCCACTACCGTTCGATGCTCGAATACTCCGACGACGCGCTCGCTGAAGCGGCCGCCGCGTACCGGGGACTCGAGTCGTTCGTGCTCAAGACCCGCGACCGCGCGGGTGAGGTGCCCGTGGGCGAGTGGACCGAGGCCTTCGCCGAGGCGCTCGACGACGACCTCGGCGTCCCCAAGGCGCTCGCCGAGATCCACCGTAAGCGCAGCGAGGGCAACAAGGCGCTCGACAACGGCGATCTCGACACGGCCGTGCAGATCGCCTCGCAGGTCCGGAGCATGCTCGACATCCTCGGTGTCGACCCGCTCGACGAGCACTGGTGCTCCACCGACGACTCCGGATCGGCCGCACTCGCGGCACTCGACGTGCTGGTCGGCGCGGATCTCGAACGCCGCACGACCGCCCGGGCCGAGAAGAACTGGGCGGTGGCCGACGAGGTGCGGGACCGCCTCGCAGCCGCGGGGGTCGAAGTGACCGATACGCCCAACGGACCCGAGTGGTCTCTGAAAGCAGGACAGTGATGGCAGGCAATTCCCAGCGTCGCGGCGCTATTCGTAAGGGCGGCACGAAGAAGGGTCAGGTCGTCGGGTCCGGCGGACAGCGGCGACGCGGGCTCGAAGCGCGTGGCGCCACCCCCAAGGCCGAGGACCGGCCCTACCACCCCGCCGCACGGCGCGCCCGGGCTGCGGCCAAGGCCGCCGACCCGCGCGGCGGCGGTCGTCGTCCCGCGGCCGGTCGCAAGGCCGAGGACGGGCCCGAGATGGTGCTCGGCCGCAACCCGGTCGTCGAGTGCCTGCGTGCCGGTGTGCCCGCGACCGCTCTGTACGTCGCCCTCGGCGCCGAGGCCGACGAGCGGCTCAAGGAAGCCGTGCAGCGCTCGGCCGAGATGGGCATCTCGATCCTCGAGGTCTCGCGTTCCGAGCTCGACCGGATGTCGTCGAACGGGATGCACCAGGGCATCGGTCTGCAGGTGCCGCCGTACCGCTACGCGCACCCCGACGACCTGCTCGCGCGCGCCGCGGAGAACCACGAGCGTCCGCTGCTCGTGGCTCTCGACAACATCTCCGATCCGCGTAATCTCGGTGCGGTGATCCGCTCGGTCGCGGCCTTCGGCGGGCACGGTGTGGTCATCCCGCAGCGCCGCTCCGCGTCGGTGACGGCCGTGGCGTGGCGCACGAGCGCCGGCGCCGCAGCGCGACTGCCCGTCGCGCGTGCCACCAACCTCACCCGCACGCTCAAGGACTGGCAGTCCCGCGGTGTCCGCGTCGTCGGTCTCGATGCCGGTGGCGACACCAGCCTCGACGATTTCGACGGTACCGATCCCGTCGTCGTGGTCGTGGGGTCGGAGGGCAAGGGGCTCTCGCGCCTGGTGCGGGAGACCTGCGACGCTGTTCTCTCCATTCCGATGGCCGGAGACGTCGAGTCGCTCAACGCCTCCGTCGCGGCGGGCGTGGTGCTCGCCGACATCGCGCGGCAGCGCCGCGTTTGACAAGACTGCACCGCAGTCGGGTCTGACAAGACTGCACCGCAGTCGGGTCTGACAAGACTGCACCGCAGTCGGGCCTGATCGAGTCGGTCCGATTCGCGGTCGCGAGGGCCTAGTCTGTCCTCGTGGTCGCATCCCTGCCGTTCCGTACGAAGGTGTTCGCCTTCCTCGAACGCTTCGCCAACAAGTCCATCGCCGACGCCTCCGTCGACGAGATCCCGGCACGTCGTGCTGCACGCGCGAAGCTGCTGTCGTCCCCGGTCGGCCGGTTGATCTCGGGGCGGACGCATCCCGGCGTGCGGATCGAGGACCGATGGGTCGATCTCGAGCACGAGGTGATCGACGATCTCGCCACCGAGGGCTCCCCGGTCCGGACCCGTCTGCGGATCTACCGGCCCTCGGCGCGGACGAACGGTCCGCTGCCGGTCGTGCTTCTGTTCCACGGCGGCGGGTGGGTGCTCGGCAATCCGGAGCAGAACGAGTGGTGGGCGAGCCACACCGCCGCGCGGACCCCGAGCGTCGTGGTGTCGGTGGACTACCGGCTCGCCCCCGAACACCCCTATCCGGCAGCGGTCCTGGACTGCTGGGCGGCGTTCCGGTGGGTCCTCGCACACGCTGCGGAACTCGGCGGTGATCCGTCGCGCGTCGTGGTCGCCGGCGACAGTGCCGGAGGTAACCTCGCTGCGGTCGTCGCCGATGTGGCCGGACGCTCGGGTGGTCCGTTGCCGGTCGGCCAGGTGCTGATCTATCCGGCGACGGAGATGGAGGAGGAGTTCCCGTCGGAGCGGCAGTTCGCGAACGCTCCCGTGCTCACCTCCCGCGGTATGCGGGCGTTCGTGCGTCTGTATCTGGCCGGCGCCGATCCGTATGCGCCGACCGCGGCTCCGCTGCGCGGCACGCTCGCCGGTGCCGCAGTACCGGCCCTCGTCCAGATCGCGGGGCACGACCCGTTGCGCGACAACGCCGTTCGATACGCCGAAGCATTGCGGGCCAAGGGCGGCGACGTCACGGAGATCGACTATCCCGACACCGTGCACGGCTATCTCAGCCTGCCCGGCATCTCGCCACCCGCGCCACGGGCACTCGACGAGGCGATCACCTTCGTACGGCGGGTGACGGCCGCCGATCCGACCGACGAGGACGACGCATCCGTGCGGTCGCGCGCCTGACGGTCACCCGGCTGCGGTCACCTCGCAACGATCAGCGCACCGGCACGAACCGCACCCGCTGTCCGGGACGCAGTTGCGCCGCGACCGGCAGATCGGCGGCGACCGCCACCGCGGCCACCGGATAGCCGCCCGTGACGGGATGGTCGACGAGGAACAGCACCGGATGCCCGTCCGGCGGTATCTGCAGCGAGCCGGGAACCATGCCCTCGCTGGGCATCTCCTCGTGTCGTGCCCGGTGCAGTCGGCCGGGACCGTGGAATCTGATGCCCACCCGGTCGAGTTCCGGTGTCACCGTCCATGTCTCGTGGAACAGCGCCCGCAGTGATCCGGGCGTGAACCAGTCGTCGCGCGGACCGGGTCGTACCCGGATCTCCACGGGGTCGTCGATCGGCGGCGGTGGTGGGAACTGCTCCTCGTCGGGCAGGTGACCCGACATCGCCCCGACGAGCAGACTGTCGCCGGCGCGAACGGGTGACGGTCCGGTGTGCGACAGGGTGTCGGTGGATCTGCTGCCGAGCACCTCCGGCACGTCGATGCCGCCGCGTACCGCGAGGTAGGTCCGCAGGCCTTCGTTCGGGATGCCGATCCGCAGCACGTCGTCGTTGCGGAGGGTGATGCGCGCCCAGTCGCCGACCGGCCGGTCGCACACGGTCACGTCGGCGCGGGCGCCGGTCACGGCCACGATCGTCTCGCCGACGCTGCGGACGGCGAGACCACCGCCGGTCACCTCGAGTGTCGCCGCGTCCGGTTGGTTCCCCACGAGCCGGTTCGCGGCGTCGTGTGCGCGCCGGTCGGCGGCACCGGACCGGGTGAGGCCCGAGGAGCCGTAACCGGGACGTCCGCGATCCTGGACCGTCGTGAGCATTCCGCCGGAGAGCACCTCGAACCACGCCACGATGTTCATTCTCACCCACCGGCTTCGATCGCACGGCCCGACTCCGGCCGAACGATCGCGTTAGGTTGAAGATCATCGAGGACGGAGGTGACGATCATGGACGAAGCAGACGTCCGGGCAGCGACGACGCGACTGATCGAGAAGGCCGTGGAGGCCGACGACCTTCCGGCCGCGCACGACGCCGTCGCGGATCTGAGCGTCGAACAGGTCGTCGACGTGCTCGAACGGCTCGGCCGGACGGACCGCGCGGTGCTCTACCGGCTGTTGCCCAAGGACCGGGCGATCGACGTCTTCGAACAGCTCGACCCGAGCATGCAGAGCGAACTGCTCCGCGGGCTGCGCGACGACCAGGTGGCCGCGATCTTCGCCGACCTCGAACCCGACGACCGGGTGGAGTTGCTCGACGAACTGCCCGCCACGGTCGCATCGACCCTCATGCGCGGCCTGCCGCCCGCCGACCGCGAGGCGACCGCCGCGATCCTCGGCTATCCGCAGCGGGCGATCGGCCGGCGGATGAGCCCGGCCTTCGTGTCGTTGCGGCAGGACATGACCGTGGAGCAGGCGATGGACGTCGTGCGTCGTCGGCTCGACGACGCGGAGACGGTGTACACGCTGCCGGTGGTGGACGACGGTCGTGTGCTCGTCGGGGTTGTCGGTCTGCGCGAGCTGATGAGTGCGGCGCCGGGAACAGCGCTCGCCGACATCATGAGCGAGCCCTACTGGGCGCGCGTGACCGACGACGCCGAGGAGTCCGCGCGCCGCTGCGCCGAACTCAAACTGCTGGCGTTGATCGTCGTCGACAGCGAGACCAGGTTGGTGGGCATCCTGACCGTCGACGACGCCCTGCGGATCCTCGAGGCCGCCGACAGCGAGGACCAGGCGCGCATCGGCGGTACCGAGCCGCTGCGCCGTCCCTATCTCGCGACACCCGTCGGGCAGTTGGTGCGCTCGCGGGTGGTGTGGTTGCTGGTCCTGGCCCTCGGCGCGACCCTCACGGTTCAGGTCCTCGAAGTGTTCGAGTCGACCCTCGATCAGGTGGTCACCCTGGCCCTGTTCGTGCCGCTGATCATCGGCACCGGGGGCAACACCGGAAACCAGGCCGCCACCACGGTCACCCGTGCATTGGCGCTCGACGACGTGACGCCACGCGACATCGGCGGGGTGATCGCCCGCGAGCTCCGGGTGGGGCTGTCCCTCGGTGTCCTGCTGGGCTCGGTCGCGTTCGTCCTGACGTCCCTGGTCTACGACTCGTCGGTGGGTGCGGTGATCGGGCTGACGCTGGTGAGCATCTGCACTCTCGCTGCCACGGTCGGTGGTGCGATGCCGTTGGTGGCCAAATCGATTCGCGCCGACCCCGCAGTCTTCTCCAATCCGTTCATCACGACCTTCGTGGACGCGACCGGCCTGGTGATCTACTTCCTCGTCGCGAAGGCCGTGCTCGGTATCTGACCACCACGAAGGACCGGATCAGATCGCGACGAAGCGCACCGTACACCCCGGCCGCAGCAGCGCCGCAGGGGTCCGATCCGGTTGCCACAGCGGGGCACTGGAGGTTCCGATGAGCTGCCATCCTCCGGGCGACTTCCGCGGGTAGACGCCCGAGAACTCACCCGCCAGTCCCACGGCGCCGGACGGGACGGAGGTGCGCGGCGAACTACGGCGCGGCACATGCAATCGCGAATCCCCGCCGGTGAGATACGCGAAGCCGGGCGCGAACCCGCCGAAGGCGACCGTCCAGAGGCTGCCGGTGTGGGCGGCGATCACGCCGTCCGCACCGAGGCCCGTCAACTCGCCGACCTCCTCGAGATCGGCCCCGTCGTACCGGACTTCGAGCGTCACCTCCTCGACGTCGACCTCGTCCCGGGACACCGGTGGGGTGGTGGTAACCCATTTGTGCACGACCTGCACGCCGGTCTCCGACGGATCGAAGCACACCAGGAGTGTCCGCGCCGCCGGCACGAGATCGACGACGCCACGCGGCCGCTCGCGGTCGAGTGCCCGGAATTGGGCGAGAACCTCGTCGAGGGAATCGAATTCGGCGAGCAGTGCGCTGTCTCCGGCACGAAGGATTCTCATCGGTGGACCTCGCGGTGTCGGGCGTTCACACGAACGCCCGGATGTCGATCTTCTCGGCGTCGAGGCGACGACGCACGGCGACGGCCATCGCCGTGGCGTCGGGGGAGTCGCCGTGGATGCACACCGACTGCGCGTTCACGCGTACGTCGCTGCCGTCGACCGCGGGGACCACCCCCTCGGTGACCATGCGCAGGACCCGCTCGGCGACCTCGTCCGGATCGTGCAGTACCGCACCGGCTTCGCGCCGGGAGACGAGCGTGCCCTCGGGGGTGTAGGCGCGGTCGGCGAACGCCTCGGTGACCACCCTCAGCCCGGCCCGTTCGGCCTCCTCGAGGAAGACGGAGTCGGGTAGTCCGAGGACGGGCAGCGAGGCGTCGTAGGCGCGCACCGCATCCACGACCGCGCGGGCCTGTTCGCGGTGATGGGCGATCGCGTTGTACAGCGCGCCGTGGGGTTTGACGTAGCTCACCGACGAACCGGCCGCCCGGGCGAGACCGTCGAGCGCGCCGATCTGGTAGATGATCTCGGCGGTGAGATCCGCCGACGGCACCTCGATGAACCGGCGGCCGAAACCGCCGATGTCGTTGTAGCCGACCTGGGCGCCGATCCGTACCGCGCGCTTCGCTGCGCCGTGGCAGGTGCTCAGCAGTGTCGCCGGGTCGCCGGCGTGGAATCCGCACGCCACGTTGGCGCTGGTGACGATGTCGAGCATGGTCTCGTCGTCGCCGAGGCGCCACCGGCCGTAGCTCTCACCGAGGTCGCTGTTGAGGTCGATGCGGGTCACGACCCGAGTCTAGGCCCGCTCAGAAGACCGTTCCCACGTCACGGACGACGATGTCGTCGAGGGCGCGTTCGACGACCGCGGCGATCGTCATCGTCGGGTTGCACGCGGCGGTGTTGCCCGGCATGAGGGCGCCGTCGAGCACGTACAGCCCGCGCTGGCCGACGACCCGGCCCTCGAGATCGCACACCGTGCCCATGCTCGCGCCGCCGAGCGGATGCCAGGTCGACGGGACGATCGAGTTGGTATCGGTCAGGATGCTGCGTTCGCCGGCGATGCGGCGCACGGTGGGGTCGATGTGGCCCGTCTGCAGCACCGAGTCCCCTTCGTGCGGCCAGCGCAGGACGGCGTCGTCGCGAGCGGCGTCGTAGACGAAGTGCCCGCGACCCTTACTGACGCCGTAGCCCACCAGTACGGTGCTGCGCATGTCGATCCCGTAGAAGCCGGGAATGGAGGCCTGGATGACGGTGTACGCGGAGTTCGGGTCGTCCCAGTTCTTGCTCCCGTAGACGACGGGACCGCCCTGAACCGCGCCGAACTCCTCCTCGAGGTTCGTCCAGAGGTAGATGCGGTCGGCGTTCGAACCCCAGCCCTGTCCGACGCCGTCGGGCAGGTCGGAGATCAGATCCTTCGCGGCGGCCTTCATCAGCAGCCGGGTGGTGTTCATGGTGCCCGCGGACAGCACCAGCGCGTCGGCGGTGAGGATCTTGTTCTCGACGACGGCACCGGAGGTGTCGATGTGATTCACGTGCACCGTCCACCGGCCGTCCTCGGCACGTTCGATGTCGGTGACCTCGTGCTGCGTCGCGACGGTGACCAGACCGGTGGCCTCGGCCTCCGCGATGTAGGTGACGTCGACGGAGTGCTTGCCGCCGTTGTTGACACCCATCGCGCCCGAACCGTCGGTGTAGGCCGGGGCCATCTCGCCGCGGAGTTCGGCGAGCGCGTAGTCCCAGTCGATCGGCATCGGGATCTTGTCGATCGGGAAACCGGCCTTCCGCGCACGGTCGGCGAAGATGCGCGAGGTCGCGTAGTTGGGGCTGGCGACGAGTTCGTCCGGTGCCACGGCCAGGCGCAGCATCTGCGCGACGCGCGGGTAGTGGACGCGGTCCATGCGTGCCCAGTCGAGTTCGTTCGGGAAGTGGGCGTTGAACACCGCTTCGTCGGGTTGCAGCGTCATGCCCTGGTAGACGAGCGACCCGCCGCCGACACCGGCGGCGCACAGGGCCGTCATGTTCTCTCCCACGCACGCCTCGACCAGACCGGTGTAGGGCTCGAAGGCGAGGTGGCGACCGAACACCTCGGGGTTCGACCGGTGCCACAGGAACCGCTTGTCGGGGTTGTCGACGCGGGGGAAGGTGTTCGCGTTCGGCCCGGTGGGCCATCGGATGCCGCGCTCGAGCATGTGCACGCGCACGCCGGCCTGGGCCAGCCGCAGGGCGGTCACCCCACCGCCGAAACCGGTACCGATGACGACCACCCGGTGTTCCTCGTGGGTGAGCGGCACGTTGTTCACGCGGGCGGGGATGCCGGGCACCGCGCGGGCACCGGCGGTGCCGGTGAGGGCGAGTCCGGCGGCCGCGGCCGCTCCGGTCAGGAAGGAACGACGCGTGACGTGCTGCACTCTCTACCCCCGATGTCTGTGACGTCCCGTTACCGGAACAACCTCGGGAAACTAGGCGGACATCGAGGAGCGCGTCAAGATCACATCCCGGTGGCGGTGGGGTCAGGCAGTTGCGGCGACCCGCCCGGAACCACGCCGGTTGCGGGCGGTGCCGATCACGCGGCAGATCATGTAGATGACGAACGCGATCGTCGTGATGAACGCCGAGACCGGCACGCCCGGCGCCAGTGCGAGCAGGATGCCGCCGACCGCCGAGATCTCCGCGAAGACCACAGACAGCACCGTGGCGGCGAGCGGACCGCTGACCACCCGGGCCGCCGCGGCGGCCGGGGTGATGAGCAGTGCCATCACCAGCAGCGCGCCGACGATCTGCACACCGAGTGCGGCGGTGACACCGACGAGCACCGCGAACACGATCGACAATGCGCGCACCGGGACGCCGCGTGCAGCCGCGACCTCCGGGTCGGTGCTGGCGAACAGTAGTGGACGGTAGATCACCAGCAGCGTGAGGATCACAACGGCAGCGCACGCGGCGAGCAGGGCGATGCCGGTACCGCCGGGCGCCACGATCTGACCGGTGAGCAGCGAGAAGGCGGCACCGGTGCGTCCGTCGTAGGCCCACAGCAGCAGGACGGCGAGACCGAGACCGAAGGCCATCACCACGCCGATGACGGAGTCGCGCTCTCGGGCACGTGTCCCCAGGACCCCGAAGAGGATCGCGGCGATCACGGCGCCCGCGACCGCACCGATCCCGACGGAGACCCCGATGATGAGCGCCGCCGCGGCACCGGTGAGCGACAGTTCGGAGGTGCCGTGGACGGAGAACGCCATCTGACGGCTGATGATCAGCGGGCCGATCACGCCGGCGAGCAGACCGAGGATCGCACCGGCGACGAGCGCCTGCTGCACGAAGTCGTACTGCAGGAGTTCGACGGTGGTCTCCACGTCGAACATCCGCCCGAGGGCGTCGGTGAACTTGCTGCTCATTCGTGATCCTCGTGATCGTGGTGGACGCCTTCCCCGGGGCGCAGTCCGCCGGCGCTGCCGAGCGCGTCGATGGCGTCGCCGGTGCCGACGACCACCAGGCGGCCGCGCATCTCGAGTACCTCGACGTCGGTGCGGTAGAGCTCGGAGAGCACCTGCGAGGTCATCACCTCGGCGGGGGTGCCGATGCGGAACTGGCCGTCGACGAGGTACAGCACGCGATCCACCAGCGGCAGGATCGGATTGATCTCGTGGGTGACGAACAGGACGGAGGTGTCGTGGTCGCGGCGGCGCCGGTCGATGAGCGCCGACACCAGGTGCTGGTTGGCGAGATCGAGACTGAGCAGCGGCTCGTCGCACAGGAGTACGCGCGGATCTCCCACGAGTGCCTGCGCGATGCGCAGCCGCTGCTGCTCACCACCGGAGAGCGTGCCGATCGGGGCTCCGGCATAGGTCTCTGCGCCGACCTGGGTGATCGCGTCGTCGACCGCGACGCGGCGCTGCCGGCGCGTGCGCAGGCCGGTGCCCCAGCGATGTCCGTCCATGCCGAGGCCCACGAGATCGCGTCCCCGCAGCGGGACGCCCTCGTCGAGGGACTTCTGCTGCGGCACGTATCCGACGTGCGAGTTCCCGGTCCGGACGGGCTGCCCGGCGATCGTCGCGGTTCCGGAGGTGAGCGGGAGTTGACCGAGCAGCACCTTGAGCAGCGACGTCTTTCCGGCACCGTTCGGTCCGAGCACCGCCAGGAACTCGCCGGGTTCGACGACGAGGTCGAGTGCGTCCCAGAGGACCCGATCGCCGAATGCCAGCCGGGCATCGCGGAGTTCGACGGTGGGCGTGCGGTCGGATGGAGGAGGTGTCACCGGGGTCCGTGTTCTCGATCGGATGGTCAGGAGGCGGTCTCGAGCGCGGCGGCGAGGGTCTCGGCGGTCCGGGCCTGCCACTGAATGTAGTCGACACCTTCGGGCAGGGTTTCGAAAACCTCGACCACGGGGACGCCCGACGACTCTGCTGCCGTGCGCATCTCGCGGCTGATCCGGTCCTCGGTCTGCGGGTTGTAGAGCAGGACGCGAACCTGCTTGTCGACCAACAACTGCCGTGTGGCTGCGATCGCCGCCGGGGACGGATCGGTGCCGTTCTCGATGGCGTCGGTGAAGTCCGGGGGAGTGACGTCGTCGAGCGTCGCGGCCGAGACGAGGTAGTGGCCGATGGTCTCGGTCTGGGCGACGGGTGCGTCGCCGTGCGTGTCGGCGAGCTTGTCGACGACATCCGCGACGTAGTGCAGGTTCTCGTGGAAGGCCGCGGCGTTGGCCTCGTAGACGGCGGCACCGTCGGGGTCGAGTTCGGCGAGCTGTTCGGCGACGGCGTGCGCGACGGCGTCGGCGGTCGCGAGGTCGTACCAGACGTGCTCGTTGATGCCGCCGTGGTCGTGACCCTCGTGCGAGCGCCCGTCGCCGGCGACATCGGCGTCGGACACCTCACCGCTCTCGTGCGAGTGGTCCTCGGAAACGGTTGTCTCCGAGCCGCTCTCGATGGCGTCGTCGGTGCCGTCCTCGTCGCCGTGATCGTGTCCGGCGTGCAGGTCCGAGTACGCGCCGGATTCGAACAGGGCGAAAGCCTCCACGACCGCAGGCTTGTCCCCGGTGGCGCCGAGGATGTCGTCGACGAAGTGGTCGTAGCCACCGCCGTTGTAGACGACGAGCGAGGCGTCGGAGATCGCCGCGGCGTCGAGGGGGCTGGCCTCGTAGGAGTGCGGGTCGGCGCTCGGTTCGGTGATGAGCGAGCGGACCTCGATGCGATCTCCGGCCACGGCCTGCGCGATCGACCCCCACACGTTCGTGGAGGCGACGACGCTGATCTCGTCGTCGTCGGCGCCGGAGGTATCGGTGCCGCACGCGGCGAGGGCGGTCGCGCAGGCTACGGCGGCGGCTGCGAGGGCCGTGCGGGAGGACAGTCGCACAGTTCTTCTCCTGAGGATCGGCGGTCTTCGACGAACGGGGTCCGGAACGACCGAGCGACCGACCCAAACGTTATTGGTAACCGTTACCGTTCCACTTTAGCGGACGACGCGGAGCCCTCCTACCATCCCTGGGTGGTCGTGACCACGGACACAGGACTACGGTCCTCTCATGTCCAGGTCTCGTCAGCCGCGCCGACAGGCGACCCTGGCGTCGATTGCCGCCGAGTTGAAGATCTCCCGCACCACGGTCTCGAACGCGTACAACCGCCCCGACCAGTTGTCCGCCGAGCTACGCGAACGTGTCCTCGAAGTCGCCAAACGACGCGGATATGCAGGCCCGGATCCGATGGCGCGGTCGCTGCGCACCCGCAAGGCAGGAGCCGTGGGGGTCCTGCTCACCGAAGCGTTGAGCTATTCCTTCCGGGATCCCGCCGCCATGAGTTTCCTGTCGGGACTGTCCGAGGCCTGCGAAGCGGCCGGACAGGGACTGCTGCTCATCCCCGCCGGACCGGGCCGGACCGACGACGAGGCCGCACAGGTCGTGCACCGCTCGTCCGTCGACGGGTTCGTCGTCTACTCGGTCCCCGCCGAGGACCCCTACCTCGCGGCCGTGCTCGAACGGCACCTCCCGGTCGTCGCGTGCGACCAGCCGCGCGGTCTCGAGAACACCCCGGTGGTGGGCATCGACGACCGGCGGGCGATGCGCGATCTCGCCGCCCACCTCATCGAACTCGGCCACCGACAGATCGGCATGTTGTCGATGCGCCTCGGCCGCGAACGGCACGACGGGGTCGTCGACCTGTCGACCCTCGAATCCGGCGCCTTCCACGTGCAGCGCGAACGCATCCGCGGCGTCCAGGACGCCATGAGCGCCGCAGGGCTGGCCCCCGGATCGCTCACCGTCGTCGAGCGCTACACCCACACCGCGGAGGACGGCCTGTCCGCCGCGGCGCAGATCATGCGCGTCAACCCGCGGATCACCGCGCTCGTGTGCACCACCGACGTGCTCGCGCTCGGCGCTCTCGCCTGGGCCAATCAGATGGGCCTCGACGTGCCCGGGCACCTGTCGATCACCGGTTTCGACGGCATCGACGAAGCGATCCGCGAAGGTCTCACGACCGTGCGGCAACCGCAGAAGGACAAGGGGCGGCGCGCCGGCGAACTGCTCCTCGCCGCCCCCTCGCACTCCGGTGTGCCCGCGCTCGAGACCCTGGGGACCCAGCTGTGGTTCGGTGCCAGCTCGGGTCGGGTCGAGAGCGAGTGGTACGCCGAGTGACCGAGCGGTCCCGGCTGGGACCGTAGCTCAGCGGTCCCGGTCGCCCATGGCCTTCGCGCCCGACAGCAGCTGCGCACAGCGCAGCAGACCGATGTGGCTGTACGCCTGCGGGTGGTTGCCCAGCGCACGCTCCGCGACGGGGTCGTACTCCTCGCTGAGCAGGCCGGTCGGTCCGGCCGCCGCGACCAGCTGCGCGAACAGTGCTTCGGCGTCGTTGCGCTGCCCGACCAGCAGGTAGGCCGCGACCAGCCACGCCGCGCACAGGTGGAAGCCACCTTCGGCGCCCGGCAGGCCGTCGTCGCTGTGATAGCGGTAGACGGTCGCGCCGCTGCGCAGCTCCCGTTCGGTGGCCTGCACGGTCGCCCGGAACCGCTCGTCCTGCGGGTCGACGAGTCCGGTGAGGCCGATGAACAGGGTGGCCGCGTCGAGATCGGTGCCGTCGTAGGCCGAGGTGAACGACTGGACCTCGTCGTTCCAGCCCTTCTCGGTGACCTCCTCGGCGATCTCGTCGCGCAGCGCCGCCCAGCCCTCGCCGGCGGTCCGGCCGAACTTCTCGGCGAGCGTCAGCGCCCGGTCGACGGTCAGCCACCCCATGACCTTCGAGTACACGTGGTGACGGGGCGCGTGGCGGATTTCCCAGATGCCGTGGTCCGGCTCGAACCAGCGCCGTTCGACCGCGGTGACCATCGAGCAGACGAGTTCCCAGTCGCGGTCGGTGAGGGCCCGGTCGTGGGGCACGCCGAGTGTCTCGCGGCTGTGCGCGAGATCGGAGATCAGGTCGACGATCGGGCCGAAGACGTCGAGCTGCACCTGCTGGTTCGCCGCGTTGCCGACCCGCACGGGCCGCGAACCGGCGTATCCGGGAAGCGAGTCGATCACGGCCTCGGGCGGGAGCGGTCCGCCGGCGAGCGTGTACAGCGGGTGCAGGCGTTCGGGGCCGGGCACCGTCTCGAGGACGCGGTGGACCCAGTCGAGATAGTTCTCGGCCTCCTCGAGCGATCCGACCCGCACGAGCGCCTGCGCCGTGAGCGCGGCGTCGCGCAGCCAGCAGTAGCGGTAGTCCCAGTTGCGGACACCGCCGATCTCCTCGGGGAGCGAGGTGGTCGCTGCGGCGAGGATCGATCCCGTCGGTCCGTGGACCAGTCCGCGTAGGGTGAGCGCCGAACGCTTCATGAGATCGGGCTTGAGCGGCGGCAGCTCGAGGCGGGACGCCCACGTGTGCCAGTAGGCCTCGGACTGCGCCCGGCGCTCGACCTCCGGCGCAGGGTGCTCGTCGAGATCATCGGTGCCACAACGGAGTTCGAGGATGATGTCGTTCTCGGTGGGATCGACCACGGCGTGGGCCGTCTGGTGCACCCCGTCGGTCGTGATGTCCCACCGCACACCGGGGGAGCGAAGGACGTAGGGCTCGTTGAAGCCCATCACGCGGATGCCGTCGTCCTCGACCTCGAGGGTGACCTGGCCCTGCCCGAACTCCGGTCGCGGCGCGAAGGTCACCACCGCGCTCGCGCGCCCGGTGATCACGCGGGTCAGGTCGGTGCGACCGGCGTCGACATCGTGCGGGAGGTAGTCGATCACCGCGAGCGACGCCCACCGGGTCACCACCGTCATCGTCGAGTCGACGTAGCGCTGGCTGAGAGGCAGTGCCTGGCGGGTCGGACCGATGGTGAAATGACCCGCGGCGTCGCCGCCGAGGAGATGGGCGAACACCGCCGCGGAATCGGGTTCGGGGTGGCACAGCCAGGTGATCGTGCCGTCGGGGGTCACGAGCGCCTTCGAGCGGGGGCTCGCGAGCATCGTCAGACGTTCGATCGGCGCGACATGGGCACCGGACAGCCACGTGCGACGTTCCTCGAGCAGGAACGCGAGCGCGGCGATGACCTCTTCGCTGGTGCGGACGCGGTACTCGGCGGCGGTGTCGTCGTCGCCGATCTTCACGCCGACGTCCGGGCCCTGCAGTGAGCGGAAGGCCTTCTCGTCGGTCACGTCGTCGCCGAAGAAGACCGCTGCGGTGGCAGCTTCCTGGTGCCGGATGACGTCGAGTGCCTTGCCCTTGTCGGTGGGCACCACGGACAACTCGATCACGGCCTTGCCCTCGGTGACCTGCACGCCCGGCCGGAGTGCGAGGTCGTTCCGTACGAGGTCGAGGGCCTGCTCGGCATCGGCGGGAGCGGCGTTGCGCACGTGCAGCGCGGCGCTCGCGGGCTTGGCCTCCACCCGCACGCCGTCGAACCGGGATGCCACCGAGTGCAGTCCCTCGACGATCGTGACGAGGAGGTCCCTGGCGTCGGGATCGATCTCGTGGACGAATCCGATGTCGAACTCGGAGCCGTGGCTGCCGACGAGTTTGACCTCGACCGGCAAACGCGACAGAGCGGCGAGATCCTTGAGAGCGCGTCCCGAGATGACGGCAGCGGCCGTCGACGGCAGAGCGGCGAGGCCCCGCAGTGCCCGCACCGCATCGTCGTGCGGGTAGGCCTTCTCGGGGTCGCTCACGATAGGGGAGATGGTGCCGTCGTAGTCGGTCGCCACGAGCAGACGAGGCGTCCGCGCGACAGCCACCAGAGCACGTCGAAGGTCAATCGGAAGATCGTGGGCACTCACCTGATCCACGTTAGGTCAGAGTGGGGCATGAATCCGACCCGGTGTGCATTCCGACCACGTGTTTCCGGTTACAGGACGCGGCGGATCGGACGTCAGGCTTGCGGCGCGAGCGCCGTCATGCTTCCGACGCGACCGTCTTCGGTGCTCGTGAGCCGTCGCCGAGCAGCAGATCCACGGTCAGTTCGAGCCGGCGGGCGACATCGGTGGCCGACGAACGGCGCGTGAGCCAGGCGACGAGATTCGACAGCCACACGTCGCTGATGACGCGCGCGATGGCGAGCTCTTCCTCGGTGGGTTCGCCGTCGTTCATGGCCCGCGCGAACAACCGGTCCATGAGGGTGCCCACCTGGTCGACCTCGGCGGCGGCGGAGGCGTCGGCAAACATGAACGCCCGCGTCATGGCCTCGGTGAGCAGGGGATCGCGCTGCATGGCCTTGGTGATCAGACTCAGGATGAGGTGCATGCGCTCGAGGGGGCTGTGGCCGGGTGGGATCCGGCCCTTGCCCTCGATGCGGGCGAATTCACGGCCGAGGGCGGAGACCAGCAGGTGGACCTTGGACGGGAAGTACCGGTAGAGGGTGCCGACCGCGACGTCCGCGCGTTCTGCCACCGCCCGCATCTGCACGGCCTCGTAACCACCCTTGGACGCGAGCGCCAGGGTGGCGTCGAGAATCCGCTTGCGCCGTTCCTTCTGGGCATTGGAACTGAGATCGTCCTCGGTGAGGGCGGTCAGAGTTCCGTGTCCGTTGGCACGGGAGCGGGACGGGGTGGCCATAGATTCGTTTCCTCACGCCTTGACTCTGAATCGGTGTCATATTAGAACACGTTCTAGCAATGATGTCATTCGGAAGGGCGGAAACCGCTGTGAGTATCGCCACGACCGAGGAGCAGCGGGCCGTCCAGGCGTCTGTCCAGGCCTGGTCACGTGCCGTAGATCCCATGTCGACGATACGTCGCGCAGGCGACGCGACGTGGCGCGACGGCTGGTCCTCCCTCGCAGAACTCGGAATCTTCGGCGTCGCCGTCCCGGAGGAGGCGGGCGGTCTCGGCGCGACCACCGTGGACCTGGCCGTCATGCTCGAGCAGGCCGCCTGCGAACTCGCGCCGGGCCCGGTCCTGACGACCGCCGTGGCGGCCCTCGTGTTCGGCCGTGCCGGTGAGACCGTCGCCAAGACGACGGAGCGGCTCGCCGAGGGCGAGGTCCCCACCGCGCTCGCTCTCGACTCGGCCGTGACCGCGGAGTCGGCGGGTGACGGATTCCTGCTGCGCGGTGAGGCCGGACCGGCCGTGGGTGCCGAAGCCGGGATCGCCGTGCTCGTGCGTGTCGACGGCGAGGGTGATCCGGCCGTCGAGAGCTGGGCGCTCGTCGAGGCCGACGATCCGGGTCTGCACATCGAACCGCTCGAGACCATCGACGCCTCCCGCGCGGTGGCCCGCGTCCGCATCGACGGCGCGACGGTCTCGACCGATCGGGTCGCGACCGTCCCGGCCGGTTTCGTGCGCGACCTCACCGCCGGCCTCGCCGCCGCGGAGCTGGCCGGTCTCGCCGGTTGGGCGCTGAGTACCGCCGTCGAGTACGCGAAGATCCGCGAGCAGTTCGGGAAACCGATCGGTTCGTTCCAGGCCGTCAAGCACATCTGCGCCGAAATGCTCTGCCGCACCGAGAAGATCCGGGCGGTGGCCTGGGATGCGGCGGTCACCGTCGACGCGCAGCCCGACGAACTGCCGATCGCGGCGGCCGCCGCCGCGGCGGTCGCACTCGACGCAGCGGTGCAGACCGCCAAGGATGCGATCCAGGTGCTCGGTGGCATCGGGTTCACGTGGGAACACGACGCGCACTTCTATCTTCGCCGTGCGGTCGCCACCCGCCAGGTGCTCGGCGGTTCCACCGCGTGGCGGTCGCGGCTGACGACCCTGGTCCGCGACGGCGCGCGCCGTCACCTCGGTATCGACCTGTCCGATCGCGAGGAGGAGCGCGCACGGATCAGTGCGGAGGTCGAGAAGATCACCGCTGCACCCGAATCCGAGCGCCGTGTCGCTCTCGCCGAGTCGGGTCTGCTCGCGCCGCACTGGCCGCCGCCCTACGGTCGCGGAGCCGGTGCCGCCGAACAGCTCGTCGTCCAGGAGGAGCTCGCCGCCGTCGGTATCGAACGTCCCGACCTCGTGATCGGCTGGTGGGCGGTTCCGACCGTCCTCGAACACGGAACACCCGAGCAGATCGAACGTTTCGTCATGCCCACCCTGCGCGGCGACGTGGTCTGGTGTCAGCTGTTCTCCGAACCCGGTGCCGGCTCGGACCTGGCGGCACTGCGCACGAGTGCCGAGAAGGTCGACGGCGGATGGGTGTTGCGCGGGCAGAAGGTGTGGACCTCGCTCGCGCAGCAGGCGGACTGGGCGATCTGCCTGGCCCGCACCGACCGCGACGTCCCCAAGCACAAGGGCATCACGTACTTCCTCGTCGACATGAAGTCGGCGGGCATCACGATCTCGCCGCTGCGCGAGATCACCGGCGACGCGCTGTTCAACGAGGTCTTCCTCGATTCGGTCTTCGTGCCGGACGACTGCGTGGTCGGCAATCTCGGCGACGGCTGGAAGCTGGCCCGCACGACCCTCGCCAACGAACGCGTCGCGATGGGCGGCAAGTCGTCGCTGGGGCCGCGCATCGAGGAACTGCTCGAACTGTCGACCCCCGGTGATCCTGTCGCCGAGGACCGCATCGCGACGCAGATCGGGGAGGCGACGGTCGGTTCGCTCCTGGATCTGCGGGCAACCCTCGCGCAGCTCGAAGGTCAGGATCCGGGCGCCGCGTCCAGCGTTCGCAAGCTCATCGGTGTGCGGCAGCGGCAGGACACCGCCGAGCTCGCTATGGATCTCGCGGGCGAGGCCGGCTGGGTGGAAGGTCCGCTCACCCGGGAGTTCCTCAACACCCGCTGTCTGACGATCGCCGGCGGAACCGAGCAGATCCTGCTCACCGTGGCGGCCGAGCGGCTCCTGGGCTTGCCGCGCGACTGAGCGGTCCTTCCGCGTGGCGCCCCGTAGTGCTACAACTAGAACACGTTCTATTCGAAGGTGGGTGACGGTGGACTTCGCACGTGACGAGACACAGGAGGAGATCGCCGGCGTGGCGGCCGGTCTCCTGAAACGCGGCCTCACCGACGACGCGTTGTGGGCCGCGCTGGCCGACGCCGACCTGCTCTCGCTCGCCCTGCCGGAGCGTCTCGGCGGATCGGGCCTCGGACTCGGAGAAGTCGCCACCGTGCTCACCGAGATCGGACGCGGAGCCGCGCAGACCCCGGCGCTCGCCACCCTCGGCCTGGGCGTCCTGCCGATCCTCGCGCTCGCCTCCGAACAGCAGCAGGACGACCTGCTCGCCGGCGTCGCCGAAGGGGCCGTGCTCACCGCCGCGCTCGGCGAACCGGGGCGTGCCTTCCCGGAGCGGCCGGCCGCCACGGCGGTCGCCACCGACGGGGGCCACGCGGTCACCGGTTCGTTCGTCGCCGTGCCCTACGCCGATCGGGCACGCGTGGTGCTGCTGCCCACCGACGCGGGGGTGGTCGCGGTGGCTCCCGACGCCGCGGGTGTGAGCCTACGTCCGAGCCCCACCTCGACCGGCTCTCCCGAGTTCTCGGTGCGCGCCGACGGCGCCGTGGGTGTCCTGCTCGCCGGATCCGGCGCCGACGCCGTGGTGACGCTCCACCGGATCGCGCTCGCCGCCGTGGCGGCCTTCGCCGACGGACTGCTCTCCGGGGCGACCGAACTCACCGCGAAGCACGTCAGCGAGCGGCATCAGTTCGGCAAGCCGCTCGCGACCTTCCAGGCCGTCGCGCAGCAGATCGCCGACGTCTACGTCACCGCCCGCACCCTGCACGTCGCGGCGCTGTCGTCGGTCTGGCGCCTGGCCGAAGGTCTCGACGCCGCGGACGATCTCGACGTCACCGCCTACTGGATCGCCGCCGAACTGCCACCGGCGATGCGGGTGCTGCACCACTTGCACGGCGGCGTGGGTGTGGACGAGACCTATCCGCTGCACAAGTACTCGTCGACCGCCAAGGACCTCGCCCGGTTGCTCGGCGGCGCTTCGTACCGACTCGACCTCGTGGGGGCCCGGTGTTCATCGATCTGACCGACGACCAGCGCGCACTGCAGGCCGAACTGCGGCGTTACTTCGGCAGCCTCGTCTCACCCGAGGAGGCCGCGATCATGCGCACGGAGCGGCACGGCCCCACCTACCGCGAGGTCGTGCGTCGCATGGGCAAGGACGGTTGGCTCGGCGTCGGCTGGCCCGTCGAGTTCGGCGGCCGCGGCTTCGGCGACGTGGAACAGCAGATCTTCGCCAACGAGGCCGTCCGCGCCGACGTGCCGTTGCCGAGCGTCACCCTGCAGACCGTCGGCCCGACCCTGCAGGTCTACGGCACCGACGAGCAGAAGCGGAAGTTCCTGCCTGCCATCCTCGCCGGTGAGGTGCACTTCGCGATCGGCTACTCCGAACCCGAGGCCGGTACCGACCTCGCGGCTCTGCGCACCACGGCGGTCCGCGACGGCGACCACTACATCGTCAACGGGCAGAAGATCTTCACCACCGGGGGACACGACGCCGACTACATCTGGCTCGCCGTCCGCACCGGCCCCGCCGAGTCGCGTCACCGCGGCATCTCCGTGCTCATCGTCGACACCAAGGATCCCGGCTTCAGCTGGACCCCGATCATCACGTGCGACGGTGCCCACCACGTCAACGCTACCTACTACAGCGACGTGCGCGTTCCCGTCGAGATGCTCGTCGGCGAGGAGAACAAGGGGTGGAAGCTCATCACCACCCAGCTCAACCACGAACGCGTCATGCTCGGCCCGGCCGGTCGCGTCGCCGGCATCTACGACCGGCTCGTCGAGTGGGTCCGCGCCCACGAACTCCAGGACCGTCCCGAGGTGCGACGCGCACTCGGCGAGATCCACGCGACCTGGCGACTCAACGAACTGCTCAACTGGCAGGTCGCGGCGAGCAGCAACGACGCCGTGGACATCGCCGACGCCTCGGCGACCAAGGTGTTCGCCACCGAGCGGATCCAGCGCGTCGGTCGCCTCGCCGAGGAAATCGTCGGTGCCTTCGGTGATCCGGCCGACGACGACACCGCCGATCTGCTCCGCTGGCTCGACATGATGGCCAAACGCAATGTCGTCATCACCTTCGGTGGTGGCGTCAACGAGGTGATGCGCGAACTGATCGCCACCGCCGGTCTGGGCATGCCGCGGGTACCTCGGTGACACAGGAGAATTCGGTGATGCAGGAGAATGCGGTGACACGACATTCGGGGACACGAGATGTTCCGGGGAAGACCCCCGAGGAGATCCTGCAGGCTGCCGAGAAGGTACGCGGCGACGGCCCGTCCGCGCCGCGACCCGGGCGCGATCCGGTGAACATGCCGATGATCCGCAACTGGCTCGAGGCGATCGGCGACGACAACCCGATCTACACCGACGAAACCGCGGCGATCGCCGCCGGTCACGGCGGTCTCGTGGCCCCGCCCGCGATGGCGCAGGTGTGGACGATGCGCGGCCTCGGCGCCGAACGCGAGAAGGACGACCCGCTCGGCCGGATGACGCAGATCCTCGACGACGCCGGCTACACCTCGGTGGTCGCCACCAACTGCGACCAGATCTACCACCGCTACCTGCGCCACGGCGAACAGGTGACGATCGAATCCACCCTCGAGGACGTCGTCGGCCCGAAGCGGACCGGGCTCGGGGAGGGCTGGTTCTTCACCACCCGCAACCTGTGGAAGGTCGGCGACGAAGTCGTCGCCGAGATGCTCTTCCGCATCCTGAAGTTCGCGCCGCCGTCGAAGGACGAGAGCGCAGAGACGCCGCAGGACCGGCCCGCCTCCACGGTTCCCGACGATCTCGACCCCACCCGGATGCTCCGCCCGTCCGTCTCCCGCGACACACAGTTCTTCTGGGACGGTGTGGCCGCCCACGAACTGCGCATCCAGCGACGCCCCGACGGCACCCTGCAGCACCCACCCGTCCCGGTGCTCTGGCTCGACAAGTCGGAGACCACCGACTACGTCGTATCCTCCGGTCGCGGAACGGTGTTCAGCTTCGTCGTCCACCACGCACCCGAGGTGCCGGGGCGGCAGGTGCCCTTCGTCGTCGCTCTCGTCGAACTCGACGAGGGTGTCCGGATGCTCGGTGAACTCCGCGACGTCGAACCCGGGCAGGTACGCATCGGGATGCCGGTCGAGGTCACCTTCCTCGATTTCCCCGGCGACGACGAGACCGGCGGGCAGCCGTGGACCCTGTACGCCTGGAAGCCGATCGAGGAGGACGTGTGAGCACCCCGACCGTCACGACGGGCGAGAGCCTGCCCTCCCTCGAGATCCACGCCGATCCCACCTTCATCGTGTCGACGGCCTTGGCCACACGCGACTTCCAGGACGTGCACCACGACCGCGACAAGGCGCAGCAGCGCGGATCGAAGGACATCTTCGTCAACATCCTCACCGACACCGGACTCGTGCAGCGCTACGTCACCGACTGGGCCGGTCCCCGCGCGGTGGTGAAGTCGATCTCGCTGAGACTGGGTGTGCCCTGGTACGCCTACGACACCCTGACCCTCTCGGGCACCGTTGCGTCCGTCGAGGGCGGACTGGTCACCGTCGACATCACCGGTACCAACAGTTTGGGCAAGCACATCACGGCCACAGCCACTTTCGTGATCGGAGGCACCGCATGAGCGGCCTGTCGGGTGCAGCGGCGATCGTCGGCATCGGCGCGACCGACTTCTCGAAGGACTCCGGCCGCAGCGAACTCCGTCTCGCGGCCGAGGCGGTGCGCGCCGCCCTCGACGACGCGGGACTGACCCCGGCCGACGTCGACGGTCTGGTCTCGTTCACGATGGACACCAACACCGAAGTGGCCGTGGCCCGTTCGGTGGGGATACCTCATCTGAAGTTCTTCTCCCGCATCCACTACGGCGGCGGTGCGGCGTGCGCGACGGTGCAGCAGGCGGCGATGGCCGTCGCGACCGGCGTGGCCGACGTGGTGGTCGCGTACCGGGCATTCAACGAGCGGTCCGGCGCGCGATACGGACAGGTCAACACCGCCCTTGCCGCGCAGGTGAACTCGTCGGGCACCGACAACGCGTTCTCCTACCCGCACGGGCTGAGCACACCGGCCTCGTTCGTCGCGATGGTCGCGCAACGCTACATGCACGTCTCCGGGGCGACGAGCGCCGACTTCGGCGCCGTGGCGGTCGCCGATCGGGCCCACGCCGCGACCAACCCGAAGGCGTTCTTCCACGGTAAGCCGATCACGCTCGAGGACCACCAGAACTCGCGATGGATCGCCGAGCCGCTGCACCTGCTCGACTGTTGCCAGGAATCGGACGGCGGCGTCGCCATCGTCGTCACCAGCGCCGAGCGGGCGAAGGACCTGAAGCAGACCCCGGCGGTGATCGCGGCCGCGGCGCAGGGGAGCGGCCCCGACCAGTACATCATGACCAGCTACTACCGCGACGGGCTCACGGGCCTGCCGGAGATGGGGATCGTCGGCGACCAACTGTGGGAGCAGGCGGGCATCGGACCGCAGGACATCGCCACGGCGGTGCTCTACGACCACTTCACCCCGTACGTGCTCATGCAGCTCGAAGAACTCGGATTCTGCGGACGCGGAGAGGCCAAGGACTTCGTCGCCGACGGCATCCAGGTGGGTGGGCGGCTGCCGATCAACACCCACGGCGGTCAGCTCGGCGAGGCCTACATCCACGGCATGAACGGCATCGCCGAGGGCGTCCGGCAGATCCGCGGCACGGCCGTCAACCAGGTCGACGACGTCGGCCACGTCCTGGTCACGGCAGGAACAGGAGTTCCGACCTCGGGTCTGGTGCTGTCGCGGTCCTGACGCCGTTTCCCTCCCACCGACGGGCGGGCGTGCCTACGATGAGGGCTCACATTCCGGTGGGACCTTGTGGGAGGACCCGTGTCGGTCACGGACGGGCATGTCGTGCATCCGACCCGCGAACAGCGGGTCCAGAACGGTCTCGCCGCTCGGAGGGTCACCCCCGTCGAGTCGCTCGCCGAACTCGGGAAGTCGTCCCGGGATCCGATCGCCCTGCTCGAGAGTCAGGCGCAGACCCGCGTTCCGCAGCTCGTCCCGGTGCGTTACGGCCGCATGGCGACATCGGCGTTCGCGTTCTACCGCGGCGCCGCGCTCGTGATGGCCGACGACCTGTCGCGCACACCGAACAGCGGTCTGCACACGCAACTGTGCGGCGACGCCCACGCGAGCAATTTCGGTCTGTTCGCTACCCCGGAACGCAGAACGGCCTTCGACGTCAACGACTTCGACGAGACCTATCCGGGACCGTTCGAATGGGACGTCAAGCGTCTGGTCGCGAGCCTCGAGATCGCCGGTCGCGACAACGGGTTCACCGCGAAGGAACGCCGGAAGATCACCCGCGCATGTGCGGCGGAGTACCGCGAGACCATCTGCAGACAGGCGCAACTCGGGAACATGGCGGTGCGTTACGCGCATCTCGATCCCACCACCGAGATGGCGGAGCTCGGCGACAAGCTGACCACCCGGATGGAGAAGCGCACCCGCAAGGCGCTCGAAAAGGCCTCACAGCGCGACAGTCTCCAGGCGCTGGAGAAACTCACCACCGTCGCCGACGGCCGCCGCCGGATCATCAGCGACCCGCCGCTCATCGTGCCCGTCGAAGAGGTCTTCGCCGACCTCGACGCCGAAGCGATCTACGACGAACTGCACGACCGCGTCCGCTCGTACCGGGCGACGCTGCAGTGGGACCGCCGGGTCCTCCTCGAACAGTTCGAACTGGTCCAGGCCGCGCGGAAGGTCGTCGGAGTGGGCAGCGTCGGCACGCGGGCGTGGATCCTCCTGCTGCGGGGCGCGGACGACGACGATCCGCTGTTCCTCCAGGCGAAGGAGGCCCAGCGGTCGGTGCTGTCGTACTACGTCGACGGTCCGACCTTCCGGAACGAGGGCGAACGCGTCGTCAACGGTCAGCGGCTGATGCAGTCCGCGAGCGACATCTTCCTCGGCTGGCAGCAGGGTGCCGGAGCCGACGGCGTGAACCGGGACTTCTACATACGCCAACTCCGCGACGGCAAGGGTTCGGCGGTGATCGAGGAGATGGTGCCCAAGGGCATGAAACTCTACGGCCGACTCTGCGGCCGGGTCCTCGCCTACGCCCACGCCCGGGCCGGCGACCGGATCGCGCTGGCTGCCTATCTCGGCACCGACGAGGAGTTCGACGAGGCGCTCTCGTCGTTCGCGGTGTCCTACGCCGACCGCAACGAACGCGACCTGCAGGCGCTGCACGAGGCCGTCGAACAGGGACGAGTGAAGGTCCGGACCGGACTCTGATCCCCGTTCGTGTCCCGGACACGTCCGCTGTCCGGGACTCACTCACCTGTCCTCTCTCCCGGCGCGGTACAAGGGAGGCGATCACGCGCCGACGGAAGGACGTCAAGATGGGTTTCGAGGGCAGGGTCGCATTCGTGACGGGAGCGGCGCGAGGCCAAGGACGCTCGCACGCCGTCGCATTCGCCGAAGCAGGGGCCGACGTGGTCGTCTGCGACCGATGCTCCGACTCACCGGTGGTGGGATATCCGCTGGCGACCGAGGAGGACCTGGCGGAGACGGTGCGACTCGTCGAGGCGACCGGTCGCCGGGTCGTCTCGGCGACACTCGACTCCGCCGACCGTCCGGCGATGGACGCTCTGGTCGCCCGCGCCCACGCCGAACTCGGGCGGATCGACATCGCGGTCGCCAATGCCGGGGTGTCGGTGGCGGCACCGGTGCACCGGATGCCGCAACAGATGTGGGACGAAGCGATCTCGTCCAATCTCACCGGGGTGTTCAACACCGTCGCCGCGGTCGCGCCCGGGATGATCGAGCGTGACTACGGTCGCATCGTCACGGTGTCGTCGATGCTCGGCCGAGCGGGCAACACCAACATGGCCGCATATGCGGCGTCGAAATGGGGCGTGATCGGCCTGACGAAGAGCGCGGCCCTGGACCTCGCGCAGAACGGCATCACCGTCAACGCCGTCGCCCCGGGCAACATCTCCACGCCGATGATCCACAACGACGCGCTCTACGGGATGTTGCGGCCCGACCTCGAAGAGCCGACCGCCGACGATGTCGCTCCGGTGTTCGCCTCCCTGCACGCACAACCGGTGCCGTGGCTCGACCCGGCCGAGATTACCCGTGCGGTCCTGTTCTTCGCCGACGAGGCGTCCGCACACATCTCCGGCACCGTGTTGCCGATCGATGCCGGCAACGCCGCCCGGGTGACGGGCTGAGCGATCCGCCTGACGGAGCGATGAGAAAACCTGTCGAACCGTGTCGGTCTCTTCGTGCACACTGTGCTCACCACCACAGTCAGGGAGAAACTCATGGCCGACGCCATAGTTGCAGAAGGACTGATCAAGACATACGGGCAGGTCAGAGCGCTCGACGGGGTCGATCTGCGGGTGCCGGAGGGGACGGTCACCGCGCTGCTCGGTCCCAACGGCGCCGGTAAGACCACCACGGTGCGGGTGCTGACGACACTGCTCGTCCCCGATGCCGGTCGCGCCGAAGTGGCGGGATACGACGTCCTCACCGAGGCGCGGGAGCTTCGTTCCCGGATCGGAGCGTCGGGGCAGTACGCGGCGGTCGACGAATATCTCACCGGGTTCGAGAACCTCGAGATGGTCGGCCGGCTGTACCACCTCGGCGTCAAACGGAGTCGCCTCCGCGCCCGCGAGCTCCTCGAACAGTTCGACCTCGAGGAAGCGGGCGATCGCCCGGTGAAGGGTTATTCGGGCGGTATGCGACGCCGCCTCGACCTCGCCGGTGCGCTCGTCGCCGATCCTCCGGTGCTGTTCCTCGACGAACCCACGACGGGTCTCGATCCGCGGGCGCGCCTCGGGTTGTGGGACGTCATCGACACCCTCGTACAGCGCGGCACGACGCTGTTGCTGACGACGCAGTACATGGACGAGGCCGAACGCCTCGCCGACGACATCGTCGTGATCGATCGGGGCGCGGTCATCGCCCGCGGCACGGCCGACGAGCTCAAGAGCCGCGTCGGTGGCGAACGTATCGAACTCGCCGTGACCGACGCCGATCAGCGAGACCGAGCGGTCCGTGAGCTCGAATCGGTGGCGGCTGGGGAGATCAGGGTCGAGCGCAGCACCGGTCGCATCACCGTGCCGGTCAGCGGCGACTCGGGCGGCGGAACCGACGGGCTCGTGACGGCGCTGGGGAAGCTGTCGGCCGCGGGCATCCGGGTCTCCGACGTCGCTCTGCGGAAACCGACCCTCGACGACGTGTTCCTCACGCTCACCGGTCGCGGGACGGACGAGAAGGTCGAGGAGGCGGTGTCGTGAACACACTCGAGATGGTCGCATCCGACGGCCTGACCATCGCCAAGCGCAACATGATCAAGATCAAGCGTGTGCCGGATCTGTTGGTCTTCACGACGTTGTCGCCGATCATGTTCGTGCTGTTGTTCGCCTACGTCTTCGGCAGTGCGATCGACGTCCCCGGCATCTCGTACCGGGAGTTCCTCATCGCAGGCATCTTCACCCAGACGGTCATCTTCGGGTCCACCTGGACGGGCCTCGGGATGGTCGAAGACCTGCAGAAGGGCATCATCGACCGGTTCCGATCGTTGCCGATGGCTCCGTCCGCGGTGCTCATCGGCCGTACCAGCACCGACGTGCTGATCAACGTGCTCAGCCTCGTGGTGATGTCGTTGACCGGTCTCCTCGTGGGGTGGCGGATCAACACCTCGCTGGGCGAGGCGCTCGCCGGCTACCTGTTGCTGCTGCTGTTCGCCTACGCTCTGTCGTGGGTGATGGCCGTGATCGGCATGTGGATCCGCACACCGGAGGTCTTCAACAACGCGAGTTTCATGGTGATCTTCCCGCTGTCGTTCATCGCCAACACGTTCGTCGACCCGTCGTCGATGCCGACGGTGCTGCGCGTCATCGCCGAGTGGAATCCCATCTCGGCGGTCACGCAGGCGGTCCGCGAACTGTTCGGCAACACCAATCCCATGGTGCCGCCGCCCGACGTGTGGCCCCTGCAGAATCCGGTCCTCGCGTCGCTGATGTGGACAGCGTTGATGCTGATCG
Source organism: Rhodococcus sp. 5G237 (assembly GCF_053764735.1). Classification (NCBI taxonomy): domain Bacteria; kingdom Bacillati; phylum Actinomycetota; class Actinomycetes; order Mycobacteriales; family Nocardiaceae; genus Rhodococcus; species Rhodococcus sp. 5G237. The sequence goes on from NZ_JBSNCD010000002.1 coordinate 88,935, forward strand.
TGTTCGTGCCGTTCGCGATCCGCAGGTACCAGAAGGCCGTCAGCCGCTGACGGTCGGCGTCCGGCCGGCGGGTGGGCTCATCCCGGGTAGGGCGCGTACTGGCGCTGACGCAACAGTGTCGCCAGGTGCACGGCGTTGCGGGCGACGGATTCGGTGGTCGAGCGCACCGCTTCGGGGATCTCGTCGAGATCCTTGAAGTCGGTGCCCGACATCGCCTCGCCGTTCCAGTAGGTCGAGCCCTGCGCGGGGATCGAGAAACCGATGTCGTTGAGACTCTGGAACAGGTCGGCGACGATCTTGTGCGCGCCGTCCTCGTTGCCGACGACTGCGGCGATCCCGACCTTGCCCACCATGCGTGGACGGTTCTCGTCGTCGGTGTTCGACAGTTCGGCATCGAGCCGCTCGAGGACACGTTGGGCGACGCTCGACATGTGTCCCACCCAGGTCGGTGTGGCGACGAGCAGGATGTCGGCCGAGACGATGCGCTCGACGATCTCCGGCCACTGATCCCCGTCGCCCATGTCGGCTTCGACACCGGGCTTGACGTCGAAGTCGACGACTCGGACGGTTTCGACGCTGACGTCGTGCTTCGACAGTGCGTCGAACACGTGCGCCACCATTTTGTCGGTGCTGGACTCGGCGGGGGACGGCTTGAGCGTGCAGTTCAGGGCCACGGCGTGCAGTGCTGTCATGCGCCCGGGATACCCGAGTTACACCACGACAATCAGCTGCAACACGACAATCACCTACAGCACGACAATCACCTACAGCACGACAGTCAGCGACCGCGTGCGGCCGCCCAGCCGTCGATCGCCGCCGAGAACTCGAACGAGGTGGGCAGCAGCGCCATCTGGTCGGCCGGGCCGGGCTGCAACGGGCCGAGCTCCTCGAGGCTGTGGTTCGCGGTGGTGAAGTGCTCGAACTGCAGGTCGGTGTGGGCGAGGGCGTCCCGCAGCGGCTCGACCTGCGCACAGCTGATGTTCAGGTCCTTGTCGGAGCAGGTGAGCAGCACCGGGGTGTCGGCTGCCAGCTCCGCGGCAAGCACGGCCGGGTCGAGCTGGTCGGACTCGAAGAGGAACTTCGCGTTCGCGGGGTTCATGCCGAACTGCGCGAGGATCGGGTGCAGATCGGTGGGGAAGGCCCCGGTCGTCCGCAGCGACTCGACGGCACGCGACAGGTCGGCCCGGACCGCCTCGCCGTCGGGGCCGAGCTGCCCGGAATCCACCACGGCATTCAGCTGGACGGTCAGCAGGTCCAGGTAGCGCATCGGCAGCGGAGCGAGAAGTGCGAAGCCGCTTCCGATACCGCGATCGGCGAGTGCGAGGGCGGTCAGTGCACCCTCGCTGTGTCCGAGGACGAGGATCTCCTCGGGGGAGACTCCGGTGCGTTCGGCGAGCAGACGCACCGCCGCCTCGGCGTGGTCGACCTGCTCGGTGAAGCCGTACTCGCCGATGGTCTCGACCGTGTAGGACCCGAGACCCGTCTCACCGGCCCCGATCTTGTCGAAGCGCAGGCTCGCGATGCCGTGGGCGGCGAGTGCGTCCGCGGTGCGCACCAGGGTGTCGGACGCGAAGCCGGGCTGGTTGCCGTTGCGATCGGTGGGGCCGCTGCCCGGGAGCAGCAGTGCGGCGGCGACCGCGGCTCCGTCCGGGTTGCGGAGGCTGCCGTGGAAGGTGGTGCCGTCGGCCTCGAAGGTCACCGGGGCGTCGGTGCCGTTCGACACGGCGACCGAACCCGTGTCGGGAAGGGCCACCGCGGTTCCCGCGAGTGTCACACCTCCCGCGAGAACCAGCACGGGCACAGCAGCAGCACCGATCCACCTTCGCATGTTCCGCATGGTGCGAACCCTAGCAAAGGACTGCGCTGTGCCCGTGGTGAGCGAGGACGCCCGTGGGAGATCAGGGGAGCAGGGTGTCGATGAAGGTGTTGCTGAACACCCGATGCGGATCGAGACGGTTGTAGACCGCGCGAGCCGAATCCCAGTTCTCGTCCGACGGAACACCTTCCCGGTAGGTGTCGGGCAGGCCTTGCGTCAGGATCTGCTCGTCGGTGTACGGCAGGTCGGGACCGAACGCCCAGCCCTTCGACCATTCCGGCCGGAAGGTCGAGTCGCTTCCGTTGTACCGCTGCCGCATCCACTGCTCCATCTCCCGGTAGAAGGCGAACATGCCGGGAGTTCCCGGGACACCGAGAACGTTGAGCCAGATGGCGGTGTCCCAGTCCGGGTGGTCGGGACGCGGACGGGTCGACGCGATCGTCGGCGGTCCGGCCGACGGGACGAGGACGTCCTCCGGCCGATCCAGTCCGCAGCAACGGATTTCGACCGGACCGTTGAGAGGGAACTGTCCCAGGCTGCGGTAGTGCTCGATGCGCTCGGAGAACCAGTGCGCGAAGTCGTGGATCACGTTGGCGATGTTGGCGCGGTTCGTGAGCACCGCACCGCCACCCTCGGTCAGTCGCAGGGTGGTCGCCTTGATGTAGAACTGCAGATCCTTCGACCAGCCCCAGATGTCGGACGATCCCGTCGCCGCGAGACCGGCCACGGTCACGCCGTAGTAGGTCTGCCCGAAAGCCGGTGCGATCGACGTGTTCCCGGCCGTGATCTGCCCCAGCAGGTCGGTGATCGGTTCGGGCACGTTGTCGGAGAACGGGTAGTTGTACGGTCCGGTCACCTCGCGCGAGGTGGGCGGTTTCTCCGGTGCGAGCGACCACACCTTCATCCACGGACGTTCCGTGAACGGATACCAGATCGCCTCGGCCCGACCCGCCGAATCGACGAACGACTCGAAGGTCCGTCCCGGCGCGCCGGCGGGTGAGAACAGTTCCTGCCAGGTGATGTCGGTGAAGGACTGACAGCGCATGCGGTAGTTCGGCCCGGCCTGCAGTGTGACGGACGTGATGAACGTCCGGCCGAGATGCGTGAGCAGCGGGGTGATCTCGGGATCGGCGCGGGTGAAGGTGCGCAGCGCGTAGGCACTGCCGTCCCACACGACGGCCGTCAGTTCGGTCACGAGATTGCTCAGCGAACCGAAGGTGTGCCCGGGAAGGGTGGATTCGCCGTTCGCGGGCAGCGCGGCACCGTGCGCGTTGACGGCGAGTGCTCCGGCGATCGACAACACGCCGGGCGCAGGAAGATTCGCGAGACCGAGACCGTGGTTCTGCAGTGCCGTGGTGATGGCGTCGAGTGTCGCGCCGGGACCTGCCGTGACGGTCGCGGGGGAGCCGCCGGGGTTCACCTGGACCCCGTTGAGGTGAAGCATGGTGTCGGCGAGGATCACCCGGTCGACGGGTGCACCGTTGACGATCGTCAGCGGTGTCCAGCCGTGCATGGCCCCGCGCGGGCGGATGGTGTATCCGTTCTCGTGCGCCCAGTTCACCAGGCGCACCACGTCGTCGGGGGTGCGAGGCGCGCAGGTCCAGATGGCGTCCAGCATGATCTCTTTCGACCAGTTCTGGTATGCCTGCTGGTAGAGGTCGATGCCGGCGGGGAACGCCGGAGGAGTGGGGAGCGTCGAGGCCGCGGACCCGGAAGGGACGGCGTGCACCGGGGTCCACCCACCGAGGGCGGAGACCGCCAGCGCGCCGGCGCCGGCCGCGAGGAAGCCGCGCCGCGACAGGCGCGGCGACGAATCACGAAGTGTCATATTCGAATGTCGCTCTTTCGGGAGGGCGTGGCGATCACGCCACGGTGAGTACCACGTCGGCCAGGGCAGGGGCGAGGTCGCGTTCGACGACGGAGGCGGTCACGAGCTTGCGGTCGCCGTCGTTCCACACGCGCACTCGGAGGGTCTCGCCGGGGAAGACCACGCCGGCGAACCGGGCGCGGAATCCCTTCACGCGCGAAGCGTCCGCGTCGAGCAGGCCGTCGGTCACCGCCTTGCACACGATGCCGTAGGTGCACAGCCCGTGCAGGATCGGCGCCGGGAAGCCCGCCGCGGATGCGAACTCGGGATCGGAATGGAGGGGATTGCGGTCGCCGCACAGCCGGTACAGCAGCGCCTGCTGCGGGAGGGTCGGCACGTCGAACTCGGCGTCCGGCTCACGATCGGGGTACTCCACCGACTCCGACGGACCACGCTCACCGCCGAAACCGCCCTCACCGCGGGCGAAGATCGACGACCGTGCGGTCCACAGAGGATTGCCGTCGAGATCCTCGGTCACCGATTCCTGCACGACGACCGCGGCCTTGCCCTTGTCCCACACCTCGGCGATACGGGTGATCGTGCGGCCCTTGCCCGAAGCGGGGATGGGCGCGTGCACGGTCACCTCCTGACTGCCGTGGACGACCTTGGCGAGATCGATCTCGATCCCGGGGAACGAGACCTTCGGCGGCTCGACCTGGTGGAAGGTCGCGGCGACGGTCGCGAAGGTGGGGAGTACCTGGGGGTCCTTGTCCCGGAGGTAACGCAGTTCGCCCGCGTCGGTGGGGTGGGACCCGGCGCCGATGCCGAGGTTGTAGAGCTGGACATCGGTGCTGCTCCACTCGAACTCCTGGGCGGGCAGTTCGGCTCCGACGGCAACCGAGGGATCGATGGGCACGGGCGCTTCCTTTCTACGGCACGAACGCGGGTCGATCGGGTCACACGGTGTCGGCGGATTCTCGCAGTTCCTCGGCACGTTCGTCACGCGTGCGGTCCAGGATGTCGAGGGCCGCCAGATAACCGAAGGTCATCGCCGGCCCGATGGTGGCGCCGGGCCCGGCGTAGGTGTGACCCATGACCGGGGAACTGGCGTTGCCGGCCGCGTACAGGCCGTCGATCACGCTGCCGTCCTCGCGCACCACCCGGCCGTGGACATCGGTGACGAGCCCGCCCTTGGTGCCGAGATCGCCCGGGACCACCGTGAACGCGTAGAACGGGGCTTTGTCGACCACGCCGAGGCTCGGATTCGGCTTGTTGCGCGGATCTCCGTAGTAGTGGTCGTAGTGGGATTCGCCGCGGCCGAAGTCCTCGTCCTTGCCGGCACGCGCGAAGCCGTTGAAGCGTTGCACCGTCTCGGTGAGGGCATCGGCCGGTACCCCGATCTTCTCGGCGAGTTCGGCGAGGGAACCGGCCTTGACGAGCACTCCGGCCTCGAGCCACCGGCGAGGGAAGGGGGTGCGGGGGGTGATTCCGGCGAAGGTGTAGCGGTCGCGGTAGCGCTGATCGAGGATCAGCCAGCTGGGGATGTTCTCGCCCGGTCCCTCACCGCGTCCGTGCTCGCCGCCGTACATCGCGTGCGTCGCCTCGACGTAGGGCGCCGACTCGTTGACGAAGCGCTTGCCCGCCGCGTTGACCATCAGGCACCCGGGAAGGCTGCGCTCCGACAGCGCGAACCACGGGCCGCCGGTGAGCGTGAAGGACGGACCCCACCAGGCGTCGTCCATGAAATCGACTGCGGCGCCGAGCTTCTGTCCGGCGCGGATGCCGTCGCCGGTGTTGGCCTTCGCGCCGACGGTCCACTCGGTGCCGATCGGCTGACGCTGGTACTGCGCCCGCATCTCGGCGTTGTGCTCGAAACCGCCGCTCGCGAGGATCACGCCCTTGCGGGCACGGATGACGCGCTTCTCGCCGTTCGCGACCACCTCGACGCCGCGCACGACGCCGTCCTCGACGACGAGATCGGTGAGCGCCGTCTCCAGCAGCAGGGGTACACCGGCGTCGCGCAGACCGATCCGCAACCCGGCCATGAGAGCCTGGCCTCGGACGAGCAGGTGCTTCTTGGTGATGTTCGCCCAGACGAAACGGGCGCCGACCCGTATGGCGCGAACAGGTCCGCGCGGGTTCCGCATGAGCAGGTTCAGCCACTTGTAGTCGGCCTGGGTGATGACGAAGTTCTTGGGAGCGCGCGCGTAGTCGGGTTCGAGGAGAGCGAGATCCTCACCGAGACGGCGACCGTCGAACGGTGTCGGTTCCACCGAACGGCCACCGGGACGCCCGCCGGGCGCCTCGGGGTAGTAATCGGAATAGCCCGGCACCCACTGCAGTTCGAGTGCGCTGTTCTTCAGGACGAAGGAGAGCATCTCCGGTCCACGATCGATGTAGGTGTCGATCTTCTCGGCGGGCACGTCGTCGCCGATGATGCTGTGGAGGTACTTCCGGGCTTCTTCGAGGGTGTCGTCCACCCCGGCGGCCTTCAGTGCCTCGTTGTTGGGGATCCACACACCGCCGCCCGATCGGGCGCTCGACCCGCCGTAGCGCGGCGCCTTCTCGATCAGGACCACGTCGGCGCCCTTGCGGGCTGCGGTGATGGCGGCGGTCATTCCGCCGGCACCGCTGCCGACGACAACGATGTCGTACTCCTGCTTCGTCATGTAGAACACGTTATAGAAATGGCGGTGCCGAGTCCATCCCCGAATGCGAAGAGTCCTGGACGTGAAGCGAAGACGCAGTGACGTCGGGACTGGAACGCGATATCGCCGGCCGACGACGAGCGACGGCACCGTCCGATGGGGACGGTGCCGTCGCGGGGTCGATCGGGGTCGGAATCGGTCAGGTGGGCGATCCGTCCGATACGGGAAGGGTGCCGTCGAGCACGGCCCGGTCGATGCTCTCCCGAAGCTGCGGACACCCCTCGCGCGGTGTGATGGACGAGCCTCGGAGCGAGGCGGTCTCGCGGAAGGTCGGGCACACGGTGTCCGGATCGTCCTGCCACTGCACGCTCGTGTGCGACAGGCTGTTCTTGCGCACCAGCACGCAGGTGCCGCACTCGCGGCACTGAACCTCGTGCTGACCCGAATCCAGATAGTTGATCTTGTCGATCGCGGTCTGGGCGGCGACGGCCTCGGCCCGCTCGGGCCATTGGGAGAAGTCCGGGGACTTCGCCCAGCTGCTCCGCCGGGTCGAGGCACTCATCGTCACACCTCCGCTTCCTGCTTGCCTTGTTCTTCCTCGCGCTTCTTGCGCTCGAGATTCTCGGCGACCTCCTTCTCCCAGGCCTCGTTGGCCTTGGCGGTGTCGACCTCGAACTCGAATCGGCCCGTCATCTTCTCCGTCACGTCGGCGACGTCGACGTAGAACTGCTCGTACCAGCGACGGAGCTGGTAGACCGGACCGTCCTCATCGCACAGCAGGGGATTCTCGATCTTTGTCTTGTTCTTCCAGATCTCGACGTCCTGCAGGAAGCCCTCGCCGACCCCTTCGGTGAGCTTGGCGGCCAGCACGTCGGACTGCTCGGGTGACATGCCCTGCGGCTTCTTGACGATGATGCCGTACTGCAGCATGAACGAATCGTGCGTGATCGGGTAGTGGCAGTTGATCAGCACGGATTCGGTCTGGTACCCGCCGTAGTTGTTCTTCAGCGGATTGATCATGTAGGAGGGGCCGTAGTAGGCCGCGTACGACTCGAGCGTCGACTCCAGTCCGTACTGCGTCGCCATGCCCTTGTCCGGCCGGCCGCGGGTGTTGAGGTACTGCTCGGCGATGTGCCCCTCGAAGACGTTCTTGAAGAACGTGGGGAAGGCGTAGTGGATGTAGAAGAAGTGCGCCATGTCGACGACGTTGTCGATGATCTCGCGACAGTTGGAACCTTCGATCAGGATCTGGTTCCAGGTCCAGTCCGTCCACTCGTCCGAGCCGTACTGCTCGATCTCGGGGATGGTGACCTCCGCAGGCGGAGTGTTTCCCTCGGGGTCGTTCCACACGAACAGCTGGCCGTGCTTCTCCATCGTGATCCATGAACGGGTGCGAGCCAGCGGGGGAACGCGCTTGGCGTACGGGATGTCCGTGCACTTGCCGTTGCCGCCCCAGCGCCAGTCGTGGAACGGGCACGCAACCGAATCGCCCTTGATCTCGCCCTGTGACAGGTCGCCGCCCATGTGGCGGCAGTACGCGTCGAGCACCTCGAGGTCGCCGTTGCTGTCGGCCCACACCACGAGTTTCGTGCCGAAGGCCTCGACGGCGTGAGGCTTGCCGTCCTTGAACGTGCGACTGAGGCCGAGGCAGTGCCAGCCTCGCGCGAAACGCGTCCGGACCTCTCCGACGTCGATCTCGCGAATCTGTGCCATGTCCGCTCACTTCCTTCCGGAAATCTCTTCTAGAACACGTTATAGAATTCGCGTCGCGAGGGGAAGGGTTCGGGGACTTTGGTCCCGCCGTAGGGATTGTCTACCTGCGAGTGTGCCGAGTCTCGACACGAATAAGAACATGTTCTAGTCTCGGTACAAGCGATCAATTCCTGAACAGACGGGAGCGTCCAGTGGGTGACCACGACAGCCACGAGGTACTGCAGCGGATCGACGCTCTGCTGCCTACGCTGCGAGAACGTGCGCAGGAGGCCGAGAATCTGCGCCGGGTGCCCGACGACTCGATCAAGGAGCTCCAGGAGGCCGGCTTCTTCAAACTTCTGCAACCGGCCCAGTGGGGTGGATACGAGGCCGATCCCGTCACCTTCTTCACCGCGGTGCGCAACATCGCGAGCGCATGCGGCTCGACCGGATGGGTCTCCGGCATCATCGGCGTCCACAACTGGCACCTCGCACTCTTCGACCAGCAGGCCCAGGAAGAGGTCTGGGGCGACGACACCGACGTCCGCATCTCGTCGTCCTACGCGCCCATGGGCGCCGGTGAGGTCGTCGACGGCGGATACAAGGTCAACGGTGCGTGGGCGTGGTCGTCCGGATGCGACCATGCGAGCTGGGTCGTCGTCGGTGGCCCGGTCATCAAGGACGGCCGCCCCGTCGACTTCGGCAGCTTCCTGATCCCTCGTTCCGAGTACGAGATCGACGACGTGTGGCACGTGGTCGGTCTGCGCGGCACCGGATCCAACACGGTCAAGGTGAAGGACGTCTTCGTCCCGCGCCACCGTTTCCTCAGCTTCAAGGCCATGAACGATCTCGCCTCGCCCGGGCTCGAGCGCAACACCGCGCCCGTCTACAAGATGCCGTGGGGCACCATCCATCCCACCACCATCTCGACGCCCATCGTCGGCATGGCCTACGGCGCGTACGAGGCCCACGTCGAACACCAGGGCAAGCGTGTCCGTGCGGCGTACGCGGGTGAGAAGGCCAAGGACGATCCGTTCGCCAAGGTGCGCATCGCCGAGGCCTCCAGCGACATCGACGCGGCCTGGCGCCAGCTGTCGGGCAACGTCGCCGACGAGTACGCCCACCTCCTCGCCGGCGAGGAGGTTCCGATGGAACTGCGTCTGCGGGCACGTCGCGACCAGGTCCGCGCGACCGGCCGTGCCATCACGTCGATCGATCGTCTCTTCGAGAACTCGGGTGCCACCGCACTCGCGGACGGCACACCCATCCAGCGTTTCTGGCGCGACGCGCACGCCGGTCGTGTGCACGCCGCCAACGACGCCGAACGCGCCTACGTGATGTTCGGTGCCGCCGAATTCGGCCTGCCGATCACCGACACGATGGTCTAGGGGTGGATGTGACCGCAATCGACGAGATCACCTACGAGTCGACCTCCCGTTTCGCGCAGGTCCGCGACGACCTCCGCCTGCACTACCACGAGGCCGGCGTCGGCAACGACACCACGATCGTCCTGCTCCACGGCGGGGGCCCCGGCGCGTCGTCGTGGTCGAACTTCGCCAGGAACATTCCGGTGCTGGCACAACGGTTCCACGTGCTGGCCGTCGACCAGCCCGGCTACGGAAGGTCCGACAAGCCGACCGAGCATCCGCAGTACTTCGTGCACAGCGCGTCCGCGCTGAACGACCTGCTCGACACCCTCGGGATCACCGACCGCGTCCACCTCCTCGGCAACTCGCTCGGTGGCGGCGCCGCCGTGCGGTTCGCACTCGACTACCCCGAGCGCGCCGGACGACTCGTCCTCATGGGACCGGGTGGGCTGAGCGTCAACCTGTTCGCACCCGACCCCACCGAGGGCGTCAAGAATCTCGGCCGGTTCTCGTACGAACCCACCCGCGAGAATCTCGAGTCGTTCCTGCGGATCATGGTCTTCGACCAGTCGCTGATCACCCCCGAGCTCGTCGAGGAAAGGTTCGCGTCGGCGAGCACCTCCGAGTCGCTCGCCGCGGCGAAGGCGATGGGGAAGTCGTTCTCCAGTGCCGAGTTCGAGAAGGGAATGCTCTGGCGCGACGCCTACAAGCTCCGTCAGCGGGTACTGCTGATCTGGGGTCGCGAGGACCGCGTCAACCCCCTCGACGGTGCACTCGTCGCACTGAAGATGATCCCGCGCGCGCAGTTGCACGTGTTCGGTGGATGCGGCCACTGGGCACAGCTCGAGAAGTTCGACGAATTCAACCGCCTGACAGTGGATTTCCTCACGGATGGAGTCGAGTAGATGAGTATCCGGTCGCTGGCATATCTCCGGATCGGCGCCACCGACGTCCCGGCCTGGCGCGAGTACGGCCTGAAGGTCCTCGGCATGATCGAGGGCAAGGGCACCCACGCCGATGCGCTGTACCTGCGGATGGACGACTTCCCGGCCCGGCTCGTCATCGAGCCGCACGAGTCCGACAAGCTGCTCGTCTCGGGTTGGGAGACTGCGAACGCCGCCGATCTCCAGACGGTTCGCGACAGTCTGTCCGCGGCAGGTGTCCCGTTCAAGGAAGGCACCGCCGAGCAGCTCGCCGATCGTCGCGTCGACGAACTGATCGTCTTCCAGGATCCGTCGGGCAACACCCTCGAGGCGTTCCACGGTGCCGCCCTCGAACACCGCCGCGTGGTCAGCCCGTACGGGCACAAGTTCGTCACCGGCGAGCAGGGCCTCGGCCACGTGGTGCTCTCGACCCGCGACGACGAGGAATCGCTGCGCTTCTACCGCGACGTGCTCGGCTTCCGCCTGCGCGACTCCATGCGGATGCCTCCGCAGATGGTCGGCCGGCCCGCCGACGGAAAACCGGCCTGGCTGAGGTTCTTCGGATGCAACCCGCGCCACCACAGCCTCGCCTTCCTGCCCATGCCCACCCCGTCGGGGATCGTGCACCTGATGATCGAGGTGGAGAACTCCGACGACGTCGGTCTCGCCCTCGACCGCGCACTGCGGAAGAAGGTCAAGATGTCGGCGACGCTCGGGCGCCACGTCAACGACAAGATGCTGTCCTTCTACATGAAGACCCCCGGCGGATTCGACGTCGAATTCGGTTGCGAAGGGCTGCAGGTCGAGGACGACGACTGGATCGCCCGTGAATCCACGGCCGTGAGCCTGTGGGGCCACGACTTCTCGGTGGGAATGCAGTAATGACCGCGCCGGAGGACGGAGAGAACGGTGCGATCGACCCGCGGGCCTTCCGCACCGTGCTCGGGCAGTTCTGCACCGGCGTCACCGTCATCACCGCCACCGAGGACGACGGAACGCCTGTGGGATTCGCGTGCCAGTCGTTCGCAGCGTTGTCGCTCGACCCGCCGCTCGTGTTGTTCTGCCCCACGAAGCAGTCGCGGTCGTGGGCGGCCATCGAACGAGCGGGCCGGTTCTGCGTCAACGTCCTTGCCGAGGAACAGCAGGAGACCTGCGCGCGGTTCGGTTCCCGCGAACCCGACAAGTTCGCCGGACTCGACTGGACGCCCTCCCCGTTGGGCTCACCCGTCCTGACGGGCTCGCTTGCGCACATCGATTGCACGGTCGAGACGGTGCACGACGGGGGAGACCACTGGGTCGTATTCGGTCGCGTCTCGTCGCTGAGCGAGGTGCGCGACGAGAAGGAACGCCCGTTGCTCTTCTACCGCGGGCAGTACACCGGGATCGAACCGGAGAAGACGACTCCGGCGCCCTGGCGCGACGATCTCGAAGCGTTCCTCACCTCCGTCACGGAAGACACCTGGCTGTAGATCGCAGACTGTAAGTACTGCACGACGAAGCCGGGACGACCACATCGAATGTGGTCGTCCCGGCTTCGTGTGTGGATCAGGAGCGATCGGTGTCGGTCGCGTCGTCCGGTGACTCCTCGTAGTATTCCGTGGTCACGACGCGGCGCACCAGGCGTGGCTTGCGCGGCCGGTCGGCGTCCGGGCCGCCTGCCGTGTCCGTCTTCGCGTCGGTCGTGCTCGTGTCGGTGTCGGCCGACTGCGGCGGCGTGAAGTGCGCCGGTCCCGTCGGTCCCGGACCGACGATCTCCTGATCGCTGCCGCTGCCGGGAGCCGCATGGCGGGCGGTGTCCGCCGTCGATTGCGCGGTGCCGGAGGGTGTGGACGGCGTCGAGGCGGTATGCCCCGGCATCGAGTGCTCGAGCGATTCGTCGCGCTGGCCCTCGCTCGGCCGATAGTTGCCGGCGATCTCCTCACGCGCGACGTCGGGCGGTGTCGGTGAATGCCCGGTTCCCGCCGGTGTGGTGGTGCCGTACGTCTCGCCGGTGTGCGGCGTCCCGGTGCCTCCCGGTCCGCCGGCCGCGCCACCGACGAGACCACCACCGGCGGCGCTCCGCTCGCCGAGTCCGCTCCGTTCGTCTCCGCTCCGTTCGTCGGTCAACCCGGCCCGATCGTCCGTGAATCCGCCCTGATCGCCGGCGGATCCACCCCCTGCAGGGGTGTCCCCGAACCGGCGGTAGTAGCGGTACAGCTCGTCCTCCTCGAGCGGGGTCAGCTCACCGTTCTCGTCGATGTTCGGGGCGCCGGTGATCGTGTCCTTGTCGAAGGGCAGGCGCACTCCGGTGCTGTCGAGCACGGCTTCGTCGATGGGGGCGAAGTGCCGGCGCGTTCCGAACAGACCCGTGACGACGGTGATCCAGGCGGGTCGGCCCGTGTCGTTGTCCAGGTAGACCTCTCCGACGCGTCCGAGCTTGTCACCGTCCGGCCCGTACGCGGTGGCGCGAGCGAGGGTGTCGATGTCGTCGTTGCTGATCATGATGTCCTCATCCGTGGGCGATGCGGCTTCCTGCTGTGCGGATGCCCTCCGGTGGGAGTGACGAAACGCTGCCGTTACACCGCTCGCCGTTGCGTCGTCCATCCCCGCGTGTTATCCATATTGTCAACAATCCGACAACCGGCACGGGGGTTCGCGCCCTCGGCTGTTCGGAGGGATCGTCATGACCCGTCTTTCACCCCGCCTGCTGCAGGCAACGCCCGTCACCGTCGACCACGCCGAGGGGTGCTACATCCACGGCACCGACGGACGTCGGTATCTCGACTTCACCGCCGGTATCGGCGTCACGAGTACCGGTCACTGTCACCCGCACGTCGTCGAGGCCGCCCGCCGGCAGATCGGCTCGCTCATCCACGGGCAGTACACGACCGTGATGCACCGGCCCCTGCTCGAACTCACCGAACGTCTGGGCACGGTGCTGCCCGAAGGACTCGACTCACTGTTCTTCGCCAATTCGGGCAGCGAGGCCGTCGAGGCGGCGCTGCGTCTGGCCCGTCAGGCGACAGGACGACCCGGAATCGTCGTCTTCCACGGCGGTTTCCACGGCCGGACCGTCGCCGCCGCCACGATGACGACCTCGGGAACCCGCTTCTCCGCAGGGTTCTCGCCGCTCATGGGCGGTGTACACGTCGCTCCCTTCCCCACGGCCTATCGCTACGGCTGGTCGGAGGAGGAATCGACCGATTTCGCCCTGCAGGAGCTGGATTACCTGTTCGCGACTCTCGTGGCGCCGGACGAGATCGCGGCCTTCGTCGTCGAACCGGTCCTGGGCGAGGGCGGTTACGTCCCCGGCAACACCAGGTTCTTCCAGGGATTGCGGCAGCGGGCCGACGAACACGGCATCCTGCTCGTCTTCGACGAGATCCAGACCGGATTCGGGAGGACGGGAAAGTTCTTCGGCCATCAGCACTTCGACGTGCGGCCCGACATCATCACCATCGCCAAGGGCCTCGCGAGCGGTTTCCCGCTGTCGGGTATCGCCGCCTCCGAGGAGCTCATGGAACGCGCCCGTCCGGGATCGCAGGGCGGCACGTACGGGGCGAATGCGGTCTCGTGCGCGGCGGCCGTGGCCACTCTCGACGTGATCGAGAAGGAGGGGCTCGTCGACAACGCCGCCGTGCGTGGACGTGAATTGCTCTCCGGCGCACGGGAGAACACGACCGACGCCATCGGCGACGTGCGCGGCCTCGGTCTCATGGTGGGCCTCGAGTTCACCACGGACGGAGCACCGGACCGGGAACGGGCGACCGCAGCGCAACAACTCGCCGCGCAGAAGGGGCTGCTGCTGTTGACCTGCGGTGCACACATGAACGTGGTGCGCATGATCCCGCCGTTGATCGTCACCGCCCAGCAGATCGAGGATGCGCTCGGGATCTGGTCCGAGGTCCTCGCCGAGGTCCGATAATCCGTCGAACGAGGGAGTCCGCGTGGCCCGATACATCACGATCACTCTCGACAAACGCGACATCACGTGCAGAGCACGGCTTCTCGACGACGAGGCGCCGCTCACCTGCGCGGCGGTGTGGGACGCCCTGCCGCAGAGCGGCTCCGCCTTCCACGCCAAGTACGCGCGCAACGAGCTCTACACCCTCGTCCCGAGGATCACCGCGGCACCGCACCGGGAGAACCCGACGGTGACGCCGATCCCGGGGGATGTGTGCCTGTTCGACTTCGAACCGTGGGAGATCGGTAATCCCGCATACGGTTACGAACCCGGATCGCAGGCCCACGCGCAGCAGGGAGCAACCGACCTGGCGTTGTTCTACGGCCGGAACAATCTGCTGCTCAACGGCGATGTGGGCTGGGTTCCGGGCAACGTCTTCGCGACCATCGAGGAGGGTCTGCCCGAACTCGCCGTGGCGTGCAACGACCTGTGGATCCAGGGGGTCGTGGGGGAGACGTTGAGCTTCGCACGCGCATAGACGGGCGTTACACGAGAAACGGCACCGCACGGAATGTGCGGTGCCGTTTCTCGTGTTGCTCTTCTCATCTCAGATCAATGCGTACTCGGCGAACCGTGCGACGGCGAGCAGTAGGTCGTCGGAGTGCCGCGGCCCGACGATCTGCAGACCCACGGGCAGACCCGCCGAAGTGGTGCCCACGGGGATGCTGATGGCCGGCTGCTGCGTGAGATTGAAGGGATAGGTGAACGGAGTCCACTGCGGCCACGAGGTCAGCGATGAACCCGGAGGCACGTCGTGGCCGGCCTCGAAGGCGGGGATCGGCATCGTCGGGGTGATCAGCACGTTGTACTTCTGGTGGAAGATCCCCATCGTGATGCCGACCGCCGCCGCGACCGCCCGGGCCTCGAGATAGTCCACGGCACCGAGTTGTTCGCCGTGGGACCACACGCGTCCGAGGCCGGGATCCACCTTGTCCCGCGTGCCCTCGGGGAAGGTCTTCAACATCGTGGCCGCGCCTGCCGCCCAGAGGTTCTCGAAGGCCTCGAGCGGGTCGATGAAACCGGGGTCGGCAGCGGTCACGCGCAGTCCGGCCTCGTCGAGGACGCGGACCGCCCGGTCGACGATCTCACCGACCTCGGGGTCCACGTCGACGTAGCCGAGGGTCTTGGAGTAGGCGACATCCATCCCCACCACCTCGCGGTTGAGGCCACCGCGGAAGGTCGTCAGGGGCGGTGCGAGGGCCGTCGGGTCCCGGGGATCGGGCAGCGCGAGGATGTCGGTGAGCAGCGCTGCGTCCTCGACCGTCCGGGTGATCGGCCCCGCGTGCGCGAGCGGCCCGAACGGGCTGGCGGGAAAGATCGGGATCCGGCCGTGGGTGGGCTTGAATCCGACGACGCCGCAGAACGATGCGGGAATGCGAATACTGCCCCCACCGTCGGTGCCGACGGAGCACGGACCGAAGCCGGCCGCGACCGCCGCCGCGCTGCCACCGGACGAGCCACCGGCGGTCTTCGTCGTATCGACGGGATTCGTGGTCACCCCGTACAGGGCCGAATCGGTCACCGCCTTCCACGCGATCTCCGGGGTGGTGGTCTTGCCCACCAGCACCATTCCGTCCTCGCGCAGCCGGGCCGCGACCGGACTGTCGACGTTCCAGTCCTGGTTCTCGTCGACGGCCTGCGAGCCCCGCAGGGTCGGCCATCCGTCGGTGAGGAAGACGTCCTTGATCGAGATGGGAACCCCGTCGAGCAGGCCCTTCGAATAGCCGGTCCGCCACCGTTCCTCGGACCTGCGCGCCTGGTCGAGGGCCTTCTCCTCGTCGATGAGGCAGAACGAGTTGATCTCGCGGTCGTGCGCCGCGATCCGATCGAGCACGGCCCGCGTCACCTCGACGGGAGACAACTCGCCCGAGGAGAACGCCGACACGAGTTCGACGGCGGTCATGTCTGTGGGCTCCATCGTGCCTCCTTCTCGTCGGACGATGCCGACTTTCACGCGCCGGGCACGTAACCCAGCTTCTTGTCCACCACGTTCCGAAGAGGTCCGCCACTGCGGTGACGGTGGAAGTTGTCGACGAAGACGTCCATCAGCGCATCGCGCCAGCCCACGAAATCCCCCGAATTGTGCGGGGTGATCGAGACGTTCGGCATGTCCCAGAGCGGATGGCCCTCGGGGAGCGGTTCGACGTCGAGCACGTCGAGCGCGGCGCCGGCGATCGTGCCCGACCGCAGTGCCTCGACCAGGTCGTCGGTGCGCACGAGCTCGCCACGCCCGACGTTGACGAAGCGGGCCTGTGGCTTCATCGCGGCGAACATCCGGGCGTCGAACAGGTGCCGGGTCTGATCCGTGAGAGGTGCGGCCACGACGACGAAATCGACGTCGGCGAGGGCGGCCGGAAGGTCGGCGGTCGCGGTGACGCGACCGAAATCGGGGTCGTCGTCGCGAGAGCGCCGGCCCGAGCCCTGGACCGTCATCCCTACGGCGGTGAGCAGGCGGGCGATCGCGCGACCGATCGGGCCGGTGCCGACGACGAGCACGGAGCGACCGGCGATGCGTTCGGACTCCCGGTGCTTCCAGATGTGCTCGTGCTGGAGCCGCAGCGATTCGGGGATGTCCTTGGCGAAGGAGAGTATCTGGGCGAGCACGTATTCGGCGATCGCCCCGTCGAAGACTCCGCGGGAGTTGGTGACGACCACGTCGCTGTCGCGCAGTTCGGGGAACATGAGGGCGTCGACTCCGGCCGCGGCGACATGGATCCACTTCAGGGACGCTGTGGCGTACCAGGCTCCAGGCAGCGCGTCGGTGAGGAAGTCGTACGCGAAGAGGATGTCGGCGCCGTCGAGCGCGTCGGCCAGACCGGAGGCCTCGGTGTAGCGCACCGTGGCGTGTTCGGCCACCGGCGCCATCCACGCACGATCCGGCACGGCTTCGGCATGAAGCACTGCAACGACCGGCTGGGCATCCACGTTGACACCGTATGAGCGCCTCGTATTATTGTCAACAATCCTCAAGGCTGAGGGAACTCTTGACGAAGCCGAGGGACCGCATGGAACTGAACATTCCCGAATTCGAAGGTCCTCTGGCTCAGCGGGGCATCGGTGTGATCGCACCCTTCGATCTCGCCCTGGAACGAGAACTGTGGCGATGGGCGCCGCTCGAGGTCACCCTGCACCTCGCTCGAACCCCCTACGAGCCGGTGCCGGTCAGCCGTGCCATGGCCGAGCTGGTGTCCGACCGACGGCACCTCATGGTCGCGACCCGCGACGTGCTGTCGGTGGAACCGGAAGTCGTTGCCTATCTGTGTACCTCGGGCAGTTTCGTCAACGGGGTTGCCTACGAGAAGGCCCTGTGCGACGCGATCTGCGAAGCGGGCGCATCGTGCGCGGTCACGACCTCCGGAGCGCTGCTCGAAGCCCTCCACAAACTCGACCTCACCCGCATCTCGGTGATCACCCCCTACGACCGGGAACTCACCGACCTGCTGCACGACTTCCTGAAGGAGGCCGGAACCGAGGTCGTCCGGTCGTCACATCTCGGGCTCGGCGGCGGCATCTGGAAGGTTAACTACCGCACCATCGCCGAACACATCATCGGGGCCGACACCCCGGACTCACAGGCGATCTTCGTCAGTTGCACCAACCTGCCGACCTACGACCTGATCGCGCCGCTCGAACGGGAACTCGGCAAGCCGATCCTCACGGCCAACCAGCTCACCATCTGGGCGTGCCTGGGACGGATGAAGCTGCCCATGACCGGGCCGGGGAAGTGGTTGAGAGGAGTGTTCTGAATGCATCGTGACCGTCCGACCGTCGGGATCGTCTACCCGGATCATGCCGCCGAGGACGACTACCCGTTCGCCGCCGAACTCCTGGGGGTGAACCTGCCCGTCGCCCACATCTACGGAACCGATCTGCACGCCGTTCCCGAACTCCTCGACCTCGGGAGCCCGGCCAAGCTCGCCGGGGGAGCGGCGCAGTTCGCGGACGAGCCCCTCGACGCCCTCGTGTGGGCGTGCACGTCGGGCAGCTTCGTGTACGGACCCGAGGGGGCACGCACCCAGGTCGAGCAACTCTCCCGGGATGCGGGAGGCGTGCACACGACGAGCACGAGCATCGCGTTCGTCGCCGCACTACGGGCGCTCGGAATCACCCGGGTGGCCGTGGCGGCGAGCTATCCGCGGGACGTCGCCGAACTGTTCGTCGCCTTCCTCGCGGACGCCGGTGTCGACGTCGTCTCGCTCGCCGACGCCGGCATCGACACCGCTGCCGAGGTCGGCACCCTGACCGACGAGGCCGTCCTCGAATTCGCGAGGACCAACGATCATCCCGACGCACAGGCGGTCCTTGTCCCCGACACCGCGATGCACACGCTGCGGATCATGCGGGAGCTCGGGAAGGAGACCGGCAAGCCGGTGCTGACCGCCAACCAGGTCACCGTGTGGCACGGCCTGGAACTCGCCGGATATACAGTGGAATGCCCGGACCTGGGCTCACTGTTCGAGGAGGATACCGATCATGGTGCTCGGTGATCTGGAAGATCTACGTCCTGTCACCCGGCCGTCCACGGCCGAGCTCATCGCCGAACAGATCCGGTCGGCCATCGTCCGGGGTGCGCTCGGTCCCGGGGAACAGCTGGGCGAGGCCGAACTCGCGGCGCACTTCCAGGTATCGCGGGGCCCGCTACGAGAAGCCATGCAGCGGTTGCTGTCCGAGGGTCTGCTCTACAGCATCCGCAACCGGGGGATCTTCGTCACCGAGCTCACCTTCGACGACGTCGTCGACATCTACCGCAGCCGCTGGGTCATCGAGGGCGGTGCCCTCGACCTGGTGCTGGACGGCCGTCGCGAACAGACGTGGAAGGCCCTCGAACCGGCGATCGAGGAGATGCGCACCGCCGCCGAACGCGAGGACGCCACCGGTGTCTCGGACGGCGACCGGCGTTTCCACGAGATCCTCGTGGCCAGTGCCGACAGTCCGCGGCTCGTGCGGGCGGCCCGCACGCTGCTCGTCGAGACGCGGATGTGCCTCGGCGCGTTGCAGACCACCTATCCCGACCTGCATGTGCAGGTGGACGAGCACGTCGTGCTGCGGGAGGCGATCCGCACCGCCGACCGGGAGGAGGTGCGGCGTCTGCTCGACGAGCACCTGCACGACACGGTCACCCGGCTCCGCGAGCGTCAGAATGTCGACGGCGTGATCGCGTCCGGCTGATACCGCTCAGGCGGGCGGGGTGAACGACGACAGGGCCGTTGCGGCGATGTAGTCGGCGGCGTCCTCCGCCGACAACCGTCCTGCCGCGACTTCGGTTGCGGCACAATGGACCAGACTGTGCAGGACCGACGCCAGCCAGGATGACGACAGGTCGGTGCGGAACGCCCCTTCGGCGCGACCGCGCTCGATGAGGGCGGTCGCGCGGGCGAGTAGGCCGTCGTGTGCGGCGCGGACGTCCTCGGCGGGGAGTGCTTGTTCGGCGGCCGCGAGCAGTGCCCCCGCGTCGGCGGTCAGCGACCACGAACCCGCGATGAGGCGGTGCAGGGCGTCGCGTGGGTCGCCCGTGAGGTCGATCCGGTCCACGGTCTCCTCCGCCTCGGCGAGCGCGCGCTGCACCACGGCGGTGACGAGTTCTGTGCGAGTGGGGAAGTGGCCGTAGAGCGTGACACGCCCGACGCCGGCGACCTCGGCGATCTCCCCCATGCTCGCGCCGGGAGCGCGACTCAGTGCGATGCGCCCGGCGTGGAGGATCGCCTCGATGTTCCGCTCGGCGTCCGCACGTTTCCTGGCACGGGGGGATTCGGGGCGGGGGGATTCGGGACGGCGGGATGCCTCGTGGGTGGTCACGGATCCTCCTCTTGTCGAACACTGATGTTCAGGTTACGCTGACCATCAATTCGAACATCACTGTTCAACTTAGGGCGGATCCTCATGACGAGCTCCGACATCACCGTTCCTGTCGATCGATCTGCGACCGGCATCGACCCGAAGGCGCTGCTACGAGGGGTGCTGCGCCGGTGGCCGAGCCTCGTCGCAGTCGCCCTCGCCGCGTTCGTCCTCGCGGACGGGGGCACCGACTTCCCGGCGATCCTCACCGGCGCGGCACTGGTCTATCTCGGTGCCGCCGTGCTGGGTCGTCGCAGCGCGGCCTGGCCGCTGTTCCTCGGCGCCGTCGCGGTGATCGGCGTCGGCAAGGTCGCCGTCGTCGCGCTCGGGGTGCCGGTCGAGATCACCGTGGTGATGGTCGCGCTCGGTGCCGCCGGCGCCGTCTACGGACTCGCGCGCACCCCGGCCGGCCGGGCGATGTTCGTCGGGCAGTCGGCCGTGGCCATGCTGGGTTTCGGTGCCGTCGCGGTGGCCGCGGTGACCGTCACCCCCGTCCCGGCGGGCGTGATCGTCGGGCTCGGACTGCTCGGTCACGCCGCGTGGGACTACGTTCATTTCCGCCGGAACACCGTGGTCGCCCGCTCGCTCGCGGAGTTCTGCGGTGTGCTCGACACCCTGCTGGGTGTCGCAGTGATCGTCCTCGCCGTCTCGGGTGCGCTCTCCTGAGTCCTCAGGATCGTCAGACGACGGTCGCGTCGCCGAAGGTCATCCGCAGATCGGGGATCGACGACGAGGCCAGTGCGCGTCGCGGCAGACCGAGCGACCGCAGTTCGTCGGCGATCGGATGCGTCCCCAACCGCAGGGTCGCGCCGCCGAGCCGGGTGCGCACGCCGCTCGGATTCATCTCCCAGGTCGTGCAGCGGGTGACGTCGTCGATGTGCGAGTAGGCGGCGAGCGAGGCCGCGAGACCCTTGCCCGGAACCGGAAGTCCGGGCGCCACGGTCAGTTCGGCGATCAGCGCTCCGTCGGCGGAGACCGAACCACGTTTGGTGCTGCTGTCGTGGTCGGCGTCGAAGTCGGCGAGGGTCTTCGGGAAACCCCAGATGCCGCGTCCCGCCGCGAGAGTGAAGTCGCCGTCGACGGGCAGGTGGTGGATGAGCGCACCGGCCTGCCCGCCGACCAGGCTCCGCCAGTCGTCGACGATGCCGTCGCCGCGGTTGCGGTGGTTGCGGACGAGGAAGCACACCCCGAACTCGTTGTACGGGCCGAGATCCCCGTCGACGTAGTCCACGAAGACGATCGTGCAGATCCCGTGGCCCGGCCGGTACTGCAGGATCTCGAGCCCGGTGTGGGCGACGAGTTCCTGCGCGGGGCGCACGGGAACCGAGAACATCCCCATGAACGCCGTGGCCGTTCGGACCTGCACGGGCATCGTGACCGGTTGGCCCAGCACCAGATGCGTCGTCGTCTCGCTCATCGCTGCCTTCCGGAAGTCGGACGTGCGTACCCCGACAATGAGAACACGCTCCAGTTCCGGAGGGAAGGGATCAGGAGGGGGCGCCGATGTTCATCTCGTCGGGATGCGCGCCCACCCGCGTGCCGTCGTCGAGCGTGTCGAGTTCGCTGAGGTCGAGCTCGTCGAGCTCGAAGTCGAAGACGTCGATGTTCTGGGAGATACGCTGCTCGTGCACCGACTTCGGGATGACGATCAGTCCGTTCTGCAGATGCCAGCGGATCAGCACCTGCGCGGCCGACTTGCTGTGACGGTCGGCGATGCGGGTGACGATCGGGTCGACGAGCAGGGTGTTCGGCTTCGAGTTCGGACCCCAGCCCGAGTTGCTCGTGCCCCCGAGCGGGCTCCACGACTCCACGGCGATGCCGTGTTCGGACGCGAACCGGCGGATCTCCTGCTGCGACAGGTGCGGATGCAACTCCACCTGATCCACCGCCGGCAGCAGCCCGCCACGATCGACCAGCAACTGCAGATGGTGCGGCTCGAAGTTGCACACCCCGACCGCCTTCGCACGCCCGGACTCGGCGATCTTCTCGAGGGCGTCCCAGGTGCGCAGGATCCGCTCACGGTCCTGCAGCGGCCAGTGGATCAGGTACAGGTCGACGTACTCGGTGCCCAGCTTCTTCAGGCTCGTGTCGAAGGCCTTCAGCGCCGGCTCGTAGTCCTGATCGGAGTTCCACAGCTTGGTGGTCACGAAGATGTCCTCGCGCGGCACCGACGACGCGGCGAGCGCGCGCCCGACGCCTTCCTCGTTGCCGTACGCCGCGGCCGTGTCGATGTGCCGGTAACCGGCCTCGTCGATCGCGTATCGGACCGCGTGTTCGGTCTCGTCGTCGGTGGCCTGCCAGACTCCCAGGCCCAGCTGCGGGATCGTCGTTCCGGAATTCAGCGTGATCGTGGGAGGTGTCATCTCTCCGACGTTAGCGAGCCGCCGCGGTGGGCGCGAGGAATCCCGGACGATCAGATGTTCTCCTCCCGGCCGGTTCGGACCGTGATGGAGCCCATCGATCTCGACGTGCGGAAGGTCGAGGATCTCCCCGATCCCCGCGGCGATGGTCGTCCTGCCGGAACCGTTCGTCCCCGCCACGAGGACGCGGCGGGGACGAACGGGGAGCGGAGCCGAGGAATCGAGGAGGCGCATCACCGATCTTTCGCAGGGAGCGCCGCCGACGATATCGTTCAGGCGGAGACCGCGCTCAGGTATTCGCGCGGTTGCCCGAACAGCTGGGCGCTGCCGTGCGCCCGCTTGAAGAACAACTGCGCGTCGTGCTCCCAGGTGATCGCGATGCCGCCGTGCAGTTGCACGGCCTCCGACGCGACCTGCTGGAAGGCCTCCGAACAGTAGATCTTCGCTGCGTACGCGTCCTGAGGATCCTGCGACAACGCAGCCGCATACGACATCGACCGCGCCGTCTCCACGAGCGCGTACATGTCGGCCATGCGGTGCTTGAGCGCCTGGAACGATCCGATCGCGCGACCGAACTGCTTGCGGTTCTTCG
Organism: Rhodococcus sp. 5G237; assembly: GCF_053764735.1. Classification (NCBI taxonomy): domain Bacteria; kingdom Bacillati; phylum Actinomycetota; class Actinomycetes; order Mycobacteriales; family Nocardiaceae; genus Rhodococcus; species Rhodococcus sp. 5G237. Next base: position 111,918 of record NZ_JBSNCD010000002.1, read on the forward strand.
CGTAGTCGACGGTCAGGTCGAGCACGGCCTGTGCGGCGCCCACCTGCTCGGCCGACAGGGCGATCGCCGCGGACGCCTGCAACCGGTCGACGAGATCGTCGGACGACGACAGACGACGGCAGGTCACCGCCGAGAACGACACCTCCGCGAGGGAACGTGTGGGATCCATCGTGGGCACGCGGCGCCGCGTCACCCCGTCGGTCTCCGGATCGACCTCGAACAGGCCGACCGTGTCGCCGTCGACGGCGAGCACGAGCAGAGTGGACGCGATGTCGCCGCCGAGCACGTAATGCGCGGTTCCGGTCAGCACGTCGCCCTCGGCGCACACACCGGGACGCTGCCAGCCGGCGGCCGACGCCCAGCACACCGCGACGACGTCGCCGGCCGCGATGCCGGGGAGCAGACGCGTCGCCGCATCGGTATCACCGGACAGCAGCACGGTCTGCGCCGCGAGCACCGCCGACCCGAGGAAGGGCGACGGCGTGAGCGTGCGGCCGAGTTCCTCGAGCACCACGTGGGTCTCGACCCACGAGGCGCCCACACCGTCGTATTCCTCGGGGACTGCGAGGGCCGCGACCCCGACCTGCTCGACGAGCATCGTCCACAGTTCGTCGTCGTATCCGCTGCCGGTGGTGATCGCCCGCCGGACGGCAGCCGAATCGGAATGCTTGGCGAGCAGGGTGCGCACCGAGTCCCGCAGTGCGGCGCGCTCTTCCGTCTCGAACGTCACGACGCCTCGCTCTCGAGTGCCGCGACCACGCGTGCCCGGTGCTCGTCGGGGGTGCCCCACGCGGTGACGAGCGCGCGGACCTTCGTGATCCACAGCGACAGATCGTATTCCTGGGTGTAGCCGATCGCGCCGTGCACCTGCAGTGCCGTGCGCGCGGCGAGATAGGCGGCGTCGCCGCACGCGACCTTGGCCGCCGAGACGTCCCGGGACGCGGTGGGCAGCTCGTCGCGGACGGCGATGGCCGCGCCGTGCAGTAGCGGACGTGCCATCTCCAGCGCGACTGCCACCTCGGCGAGATGGTGCTTGACCGCCTGGAAGGAGCCGATCGCACGACCGAACTGCTTACGCTGCTGCGCGTACTCGACGGTGGTGTCGAGCAGAGTCCGGCCCAGGCCCTGGAGCTGAGCGGCGGACGCGAGGACGCCGATATCGAAAGCCGCAGCGGTATCTGCGGATCCGAGCGACTCGCCGGCAGTGAGCGAGGCGAGCGTGCGCGACCGATCGATCGACTCGCGCGTCTCACCCGGAGTGCCCACCGAGACGGTGCCGTCGGCCACGTGCAGCGCGAGGTCGGCGATATGCGCGTCGACCGCGTACGGCGCGTGGGGGAGCATCGCGACGGTGGCGAGCGAGCCGGCGGCAAGAGGCCTGAGACGCTCGGGTGCCACGGCTGCGAGCAGAACCGGTGCCACCGCGACGGTTTCGACCACCGGACCGGGCACGGCATGGCGACCGAGCTGTTCGACGGCGACGACGAGATCGACCGCGTCGGCCCCGAGACCGTCGTGCTCCTCCGAGACGAGCAGACCGTTGACGCCGGTCTCGGCCAGTCGCTCCCACACCTGCAGACCCGGTGTCGTGTCGCCGCTGTTCCACGCACGGATCACCTGCGGCATGTCCGACTTGGTGAGCAGGGCGTCGATACTGGACGCGAAGTCCTCATGGGACTCGTCGAGTGCGAATCTCATCGCTCACCCCTCGGAAGGCCGAGCAGCCGCTCGGCGATGACGTTCTTCTGGATTTCGTTGGTACCGGCGTAGATCGGGCCCGACAGTGAGAACAGATAACCGTCGGTCCAGCCGTCGACGAGCTCGGCGTCCGCGCCCTGCAGGTCGAGCGCCGTCTCGTGCGCGGCGATGTCCCACTCGGACCAGAACACCTTGTTGATCGACGATTCGGCGCCCAGCTGCCCACCGGAGGTCAGGCGCGTGACGGTCGCCCAGGTCGACAGCTCGTAGGCGCGCGCCCCGATCCACGCGTCGGCGACGCGGTTGCGCAGCGCCGTGTCGCCGTGGAGGTCGGACTCGCCGTAGGCGCGCAGGAGCCGGTCTGTGGTGGCGAGGAATCGGCCCGGTGCGCGCAGCGACAGACCGCGCTCGTTGGACGCGGTGCTCATCGCGACCCGCCAGCCCTCGTTCACCGCACCGATCACTCCGGATTCGCCGGGGCGCTCGGGATCGTCGGGGACGAAGACGTCCTCGAGGAAGATCTCCGCGAAGCCCGGTTCGCCGTCGAGTTGCGGGATGGGGCGAACGGTGACCCCTTCGGCGCGCAGATCGAACATGAAGTACGTGATGCCCTTGTGACGTTGCGCCTCCGGATCGGACCGGAACAGGCCGAAGCCCATGTCGGCATAGGAGGCGCGCGAGCTCCACGTCTTCTGGCCGTTGAGCAGCCAGCCACCCTCGACCTTCGTCGCGGTCGAGCGCAGCGACGCGAGATCCGAACCGGATTCGGGCTCCGACCAGGCCTGCGCCCAGATGTCGTCGGCGCGGGCCATACGCGGCATGATGCGCGCGAGCTGCTCGGGATGAGCGTGCTCGAAGAGGGTGGGGGCGAGCAGGAAGATGCCGTTCTGGCTCACGCGTCCCGGGGCGCCCGCACGGTAGTACTCCTCTTCGAAGACCACCCACTGTTCGAGCGTCGCGTCGCGTCCGCCCAGTTCTTCGGGCCAGGAGACGACCGACAGTCGTGCGTCGGCCAGGCGCCGTTCCCACTCCCGGTGCTGTTCGAAGCCCTCCGCGGTGTCCATCGACTTCAGCGGTGTGCTCGGAACGTTCGCCTCGAGGAAGGCGCGCACTTCGTCGCGGAACGCGACGGTGGCGTCGTCGAGTTCGAGATTCACTACTTGGACCCTTCCTGGACCGGGCGCGCGCTCGCGGCCATCGACTTGGCGTTCATGCCGCCGAGGGAATCGGTGCCGACCTCGGCGTTGTAGGAGTGGGCGAAGTGGTGCAGGCCGAACACCGAGTCCATGCCGTTGCGCATGCCCATCTGGTCCTCGCACTGGTTGACCGCACGCTTGGTGAGCGCGAGCCCGAAGCGCGGCATCTCCGCGATGCGGGCGGCGAGGGCGAGGGTCTCGGACTCGAGCTCCTCACGCGGGACGACCCGGTTGACCATGCCCACCTCGTACGCGCGCTGCGCCGAGAACCGGTCGCCGGTGTAGAGGATCTCCTTGGCGAAACGAGTGCCGAGAACCCAGGGATGGGCGAAGTACTCGACACCGGGGATACCCATGCGCACCACGGGATCGGAGAAGAACGCGTCGTCGGAGGCGACGATGAGGTCGCACACCCACGCGAGCATCAGACCGCCGGCGATGCAGGCGCCCTGGACGGACGCGATGGTGGGCTTGGGGATCTCGCGCCAGCGACGGCACATCCCCAGGTACACCTCCATCTCACGGGCGTAACGCTGGTCGCCGCCTTCCTTGTCGACGTGGTCCCACCACATGACGGCCTTGTTGTCGTAGTGCACGTGGTGATCGCGTCCGGGGGTGCCCAGATCGTGACCGGCCGAGAAGTGCTTGCCGTTGCCGGCCAGCACGATCACCTTGACCTCGTCGTCCTCGACGGCCTTCTCGAACGCCGCGTCGAGCGCGTAGGTCATGACCGAGTTCTGGGCATTGCGATAGTCGGGGCGATTCAGGGTGACGATCGCGACGCCGTCACGCACCTCGTAGGTGACGACATCGGGCTCGAACGGGACGGTCATGACTTCTCCTCACGCAGAACGTTCTTCAGTACCTTGCCGGACGGATTTCGGGGCAGCGCGTCGACGAACCGAACCGAGCGCGGCGCCTTGAAGTTGGCGAGTTTGTCTCTGGCATACGCGATCACGTCGTCCGCGGTGAGCGGATGTCCGTCCAGCGGGACGACGAACGCCCTGCCGACCTCACCCATGCGCTCGTCGGGAACGCCGATCACGGCGACCTCGTGGACCCCCGGCAGGCGCAACAGCGCCGCCTCGACCTCGGCGGGATAGACGTTGAAACCGCCGCTGATGTACATGTCCTTGAGGCGGTCGGTGATGTCGAGATAGCCGCGGTCGTCGAGGACGCCCACGTCGCCGGTGTGGAGCCAGCCGTCCTCGTCGATCGTCTGCGCGGTGGCCTCGGGATCGTCGAGATAGCCCAGCATCACGTTGGGGCCGCGCAGCAGGATCTCGCCCTTGTCGCCGATACGCACCTCGAAGTCGGCCGTGGCGCGGCCCGACGAGTTCGACACGGTCACGGGGTCGTCGTCGATGCGGCACATCGTGGCGACTACGGCCTCGGTCTGTCCGTAGGCGGTGAGCACGGCGTCGAAGCTCAGTTCGTTCTGCATGCGTTCGACGAGCGAGACGGGAACCGGTGCGGCACCTGTGACGGCCACGCGCAGATTCGACATGTCGTAGTCGCCGCGGCGCGGGTGGTCGAGGATGCTCTGATAGATCGTCGGTGCGCCGGGCAGCACGCTGATGTTCTCCTGCGCGACGATCGCCATGACCTTCTCGGTGTCGAAGACGGCCATCGGGACGACGGTGGAGCCGGCGAGCAGTGCGGCGACGAAGCCCGCCTTGTAGCCGAAGCTGTGGAAGAACGGGTTGATGATCAGATAATTGTCGTCGGGGGTCAGCGCGGCGCAGTCGGCCCAGGCCTGTGCGACTCCGATGAGCTGGCGGTGTGCGCTCAGCACGCCTTTGCTGCGACCGGTCGTGCCGGAGGTGAAGAGGATGTCGCAGACGTCGTCGGGACGTACCGCCGATGCGCGCTCGTCCGCCTGCTCGAGCATTCCGTCCGTGGCGAGGGTGAGGAAATCCTCCCACCCGAACACGTCGTCGCTCGGGGTGTCGTTGCCGCCCAGCGGGATTCGTATCACCGTCGGAACATCGAGGTGAGGCGCGGCTTCGCGCAGGGCGGCGTACCGGTCGGTACCGAGGAAGTCGCCGGCGACGACGAGAGCGGCGGCCTGCACCCGCTCGACGATGTCGGCGGCCTCGCTGCCGGTGTAGCGGGTGTTGACGGGGACGAGGACCCCGCCCGCCCAGTGCACGCCCAGGGCGGCGATCTCCCAGTGGAACGTATTGGGTGACCAGACCGCGACGCGGTCGCCGTTCTTCAGGCCTTGTGCCACGAGCGCCGCAGCGAAGACCCGGACGCGTTCGTGCAGTTCGGTGAAGGTCAGCCGGGTGTCGCCGTCGACGAGGGCGAGCCGGTCCGCGTGGTCGCGAGCGGCACGGATGAGGGCGGCCGGCGTGGTTCCGGGTGTTGTGTTCACGTAGCTCCCTACCTAGCAATTGCTTGGTAGGTTATCGTACAGACGTGCACCAGAGCGAGAGCCAGGACAATGCGGAGTTCGCGGCCACCGTACGACAGTGGCTCGAAGACAATCTGACCGGAGAATTCGCCGAGCTCAGAGGCAAGGGCGGACCCGGCAGCGAACACGAATTCTTCGAACAGCGACTCGCGTGGGATCGTCACCTGGCAGAGTCCGGATGGACCTGCATCGGATGGCCCACCGAGTACGGCGGACGTGGCGCGACGATGGATCAGCGCGTGATCTTCCACGAGGAGTACGCGAAGGCGAATGCCCCTGCGCGCGTCAACCACCTCGGTGAAGAACTGCTCGGCCCCACCCTCATCGCCTTCGGGACCGAGGAGCAGAAGAAGCGCTTCCTGCCCGGAATCCGCAACGTCACCGAACTGTGGGCGCAGGGCTACTCCGAGCCCGGAGCGGGCTCCGACCTCGCCAACGTCTCCACCACTGCCCGTCTCGAAGGCGACAAGTGGGTGATCAACGGCCAGAAGGTCTGGACGTCGCTCGCACACGTCGCGCAGTGGGCCTTCGTCGTGGCCCGCACCGAACCGGGCTCGACGCGGCATCACGGACTGAGCTTCCTTCTCGTCCCGCTCGACCAGCCCGGCGTGACGGTCCGGCCCATCCAGCAGCTCACCGGCACCTCCGAGTTCAACGAGGTCTTCTTCGACGACGCCGTCACCGACGCCGACCTCGTCGTCGGTGCCCCAGGTGACGGGTGGAAGGTCGCGATGGGACTGCTGACCTTCGAACGTGGCGTCTCGACGCTCGGCCAGCAGATCGGCTTCGCCCGCGAACTCGACGGCATCGTCGAGATCGCCCGCGAAAACGGCGCATTAGACGACCCGCACATCCGTGAGCGGATCGCCCGGGCCCGGATCGGGTTGCGCGTCATGCGCGCTCACGCCCTGCGCACCCTGGGCGACGCCGATCCCGGCCAGGCCTCGGTGGCCAAGCTGCTGTGGGCCAACTGGCATCGCGACCTCGGTGAGCTGGCGATGGACGTGCAGGGCGCGTCCTCGCTCGTCGGACCCGACCACGACCACGCCGGGAATCCCTCCGACATCACCGATCCCGAACATCTCGAACTCGCGCAGTGGCAGCGACTGTTCCTGTTCACCCGCGCCGACACCATCTACGGCGGATCCAACGAGGTCCAGCGCAACATCATCGCCGAGCGCGTGCTCGGCCTTCCCCGGGAGGCACGTCCGTGACCGCTACACCCCAGACCACCTCGCCCCTCGCGACCCCGCCCGTCGAGACCCCCGGCCACGGCCTCCTCGCAGGCAAGAAGGTCGTCGTCACCGCCGCCGCGGGCACCGGGATCGGGTTCTCGTCCGCACGACGAGCACTGCTCGAGGGCGCCGACGTGCTGATCTCGGACTTCCACGAGCGTCGTCTCGGAGAAGCCGCGGACAAGCTCGCCGCCGAGTTCCCGGAACAGCAGGTCGCGTCGATCGTGTGCGACGTCTCGTCCACCGAGCAGGTCGACGCGCTCATCACCGGGGCGGCCGAACAGCTCGGCCGCATCGACGTCCTCATCAACAACGCGGGCCTCGGCGGTGAGACGCCCGTCGTGGACATGACCGACGACCAGTGGGATCGCGTCCTCGACATCACCCTCACCAGCACATTCCGCGCAACCCGCGCTGCGCTGCGGTACTTCCGATCGGTCGACCACGGCGGTGTCCTCGTCAACAACGCCTCGGTCCTCGGCTGGCGCGCGCAGCACTCGCAGGCGCACTACGCCGCCGCGAAGGCCGGCGTCATGGCCCTGACCCGCTGCTCGGCGATCGAGGCCGCCGAGTACGGCGTGCGGATCAACGCGGTCGCCCCGTCCATCGCACGTCACGCCTTCCTCGCGAAGGTCACCAGTGAGGAACTGCTCGATCGGCTCGCCTCCGACGAAGCGTTCGGGCGCGCAGCCGAGGTGTGGGAGGTCGCGGCGACGATCGCGATGCTCGCCAGCGACTACACCACCTATCTGACCGGCGAGGTCGTATCGGTCTCCTCCCAGCGCGCATGATCTCGCCCTCCTGTCGGCTTGAAAGGATGTCCGTATGACTCCTGCTCGTGACGACAACAGCGGCAAGTCCGGGCGCCGCGCGGAACTGCTCGACATCGCTGCCGAGCTGTTCGCCTCGCGAGGCGTCCGGGCGACGACCGTGCGCGATATCGCCGATGCCGCCGGCATCCTTTCCGGCAGCCTCTACCACCATTTCGATTCGAAGGAGTCGATGGTCGACGAGATCCTGCGCGCGTTCCTCGGCGACCTGTTCGACAGCTACCGCAAGATCGTCGCGTCCGACCTGCCGTCGCGTGACACGCTCGCAGCGCTGGTGACGACCTCCTACGAGGCGATCGACCGGTCGCACGCCGCCGTCGCCATCTACCAGGGTGAGGCCAAGCATCTCGAAGGCGACCGCTTCGCCTACATCGGTGAACTCAACATCGAGTTCCGCGACCTGTGGGTGGGCGTGATCGAACGCGGCGTCGCCGACGGTTCCTTCCGTCCGGATCTCGACGTCGAACTCGTCTTCCGGTTCCTGCGCGACACGGTCTGGGTCGCGGTCCGCTGGTACCGCCCGGGGGGCGCGCTCAGCATCGACCAGGTTGCCCAGCAATACCTTTCCATCGTTCTCGACGGACTGTCGAACCAGAATTCTTCCTAAGGAGACATCATGACCGAGGCCTACATCGTCGACGCGGTGCGCACCCCCATCGGCAAGAAGAAGGGTGGGCTCGCGGACGTGCACCCGGCCGACCTGGGCGCGCACGTGATCAAGGCGCTCGTCGAGCGCACGGGCATCGACCCCGCCGACGTCGACGACGTGGTGTTCGGTTGCGTCGACGCCATCGGCGGCCAGGCCGGCAACATCGCCCGCACCGCGTGGCTGGCCGCCGGTTACCCGCAGCACGTACCCGGCGTGACCGTCGACCGTCAGTGCGGGTCGAGCCAGCAGGCCCTGCACTTCGGCGCCCAGGCGATCCTCAGCAACACCGCCGACCTCATCGTCGCCGGCGGCGTGCAGAACATGACGCAGATCCCGATCTCCGCAGCCATGATCGTCGGACAGCAGTACGGCTTCGACACCCCCTTCGGCGGGTCGACCGGCTGGACCGAGCGCTACGGCAGCGACGAGGTCTCGCAGTTCAAGGGCGCTGAGATGATCGCCGAGAAGTGGGACCTCAGCCGCGAGGAACTCGAGAAGTGGGCGCTGCAGAGCCACGAGCGCGCCAAGGCTGCCATCGCCGAGGGACGCTTCGAGAACGAGATCGTGCCGCTCGGTGATGCGGCCGTCGACGAGGGCCCGCGCGAGACCAGCCTCGAGAAGATGGCGTCGCTGCAGCCGCTCGTCGAGGGTGGTCGTCTCACCGCCGCCGTCGCCAGCCAGATCTCCGACGGTGCGTCCGCGGTGCTGCTCGCCTCCGACGAGGCCGTGAAGAAGTACGGATTGAAGCCCCGCGCGCGCATTCACCACCTCAGCGCCCGCGGCGACGACCCGATCTTCATGCTCACCGCTCCCATCCCGGCGACGCAGTACGCCCTCGAGAAGACCGGCCTGACGATCGACGACATCGACCTCATCGAGATCAACGAGGCCTTCGCGCCGGTCGTCCTGGCGTGGATCAAGGAGATCGGCGCCGACCCGTCGAAGGTCAACGTCAACGGGGGCGCGATCGCCCTCGGTCACCCGCTCGGCGCGACCGGCACCAAGCTCATGTCGACGCTGCTCAACGAGCTCGAGCGCACCGGGGGCCGCTACGGCCTGCTCACCATCTGCGAGGGTGGCGGCACCGCCAACGTGACCATCATCGAACGCGTCTGATCCACCCCTTCACATCCGCGCGCCCGTTCGTCATCCGCTGCAGCAATTGCCGTAGCGGATGGACAGCGGGCGCGCGGATGTTCGGTTCGGCACTGTATGGTCCGGTCCTCGAGCGGCGTCTACCCTCGAAGCATGTGCCGGAACATCACGGAGCTGCGCGGGCTCGAGCCGGCTGCGACCGCCGAGGAGATCGAGGCGGCCGCGCGGCAGTACGTCCGTAAGGTCAGCGGGATCCACAAACTCTCCGACGCCACCCGGGAGTCGTTCGAACAGGCCGTCGCCGAAGTGACCGCGACGACGACGAGACTGCTCGAGTCCCTTCCCGAACGGCGGCAGCCACCGCCGACGGTTCCCCCGCTGCGTCGGCCCGAGGTGCAAGCCAGGATCGCCGCACGCGGCTGATCGATTCCGGTTCCTTCATCGACGCGCGCGGGTAGCGTGACGCTGGTCGAGATTCGAGCACGTTCGAGGCCCGTCGCGACCTCCGCGGATCCGCGGCGAGCCTGGTGAGGAGCCGATATGGCCGTGGACCCGGCGCCGCCGACCAGCAGCGAAGTGGAATATCTCCGGACCGACCCCGATCTTCCACCGGTCGGTGTCGTCGACCGGACACCGATATCACCCACCGCGCGGATCGTCTTTCTCGTACTCGCGATTCTGGGGGCGGTCGCCTGGTCGATGATCGCCCTGGTCCGCGGCGAGGAGATCAACGCCGTCTGGTTCGTCATCGCCGCCGTCTGCACCTATCTCGTCGCCTATCGCTTCTACGCGAAGTTCATCGAACGCAAGATCGTGCAGCCGCGCGACGACCGTGCGACACCCGCGGAGGAGCTCGAGAACGGCAAGGACTACATGCCGACGGACCGTCGGGTGTTGTTCGGCCATCACTTCGCCGCCATCGCCGGCGCGGGCCCGCTCGTCGGCCCGGTGCTCGCCGCACAGATGGGATATCTGCCCGGCACGATCTGGATCATCGTCGGCGTCGTCTTCGCCGGTGCGGTCCAGGACTTCCTCGTCCTGTGGATCTCGTCGCGGCGCCGCGGGCGCAGCCTCGGCCAGATGGCCCGCGAGGAACTCGGACCGATCGGTGGCGTCGCGGCGCTCATCGCGGTCTTCGTCATCATGATCATCCTGATCGCGGTGCTGGCATTGGTGGTCGTGAACGCGCTCGCCGACAGTCCGTGGGGCCTGTTCTCCATCGCGATGACCATTCCCATCGCGCTGTTCATGGGCGTCTATCTGCGCTACCTGCGACCCGGCAAGGTCGCGGAGGTGTCGCTGATCGGCGTCGTCCTGCTGCTCGTCGCGATCATCGCGGGCGGCTGGGTCGCCGAGACCGACTGGGGCGCCGACTGGTTCACCCTCTCCCCGGTGACGATCTCGTGGCTGATGATCGCCTACGGATTCGCCGCGTCGGTGCTGCCGGTGTGGTTGCTGCTCGCCCCGCGCGACTATCTGTCGACCTTCATGAAGGTCGGCACCATCGTGCTGCTGGCCATCGGCATCCTCGTCGCGCGTCCGGCCCTGGAGATGCCCGACGTCACGTCGTTCGCCATCGACGGTGACGGCCCGGCCTTCGCGGGGTCGCTGTTCCCGTTCCTGTTCATCACCATCGCATGCGGCGCACTGTCGGGATTCCATGCGCTCATCTCCTCGGGCACCACCCCGAAACTGCTGGAGAAGGAGAAGCAGACGCGGCTGATCGGCTACGGCGGCATGCTCACCGAGTCGTTCGTCGCGATCATGGCCCTGGTCACCGCGTGCATCATCGACCAGCACCTGTACTTCACGCTCAACGCACCGGCCGCCCTCACCGGCGGCACCCCGGAGACGGCCGCCGCCTACGTCAACGGACTCGGCCTGGGGTCGCCGGACATCACTCCCGAGCAGATCTCCGCCGCCGCGGAGGGTGTGGGGGAGGACTCGATCATCTCCCGTACCGGTGGTGCCCCGACGCTCGCGTTCGGCATGTCGCAGGTGCTCAGCGATCTGTTCGGCGGCGACAGCCTCAAATCGTTCTGGTACCACTTCGCGATCATGTTCGAGGCGCTGTTCATCCTCACGACCGTCGACGCGGGAACGCGTGTCGCGCGGTTCATGCTCTCGGATTCGCTCGGCAACTTCGGCGGTCCCGCTCGTCGCTTCAAGGATCCGTCCTGGCGTCCCGGTGCGTGGCTGTGCTCCGCCGTGGTCGTCGGCCTGTGGGGTGCGATCCTGCTGATGGGCGTCACCGACCCGCTCGGTGGCATCAACACTCTGTTCCCGCTGTTCGGCATCGCCAACCAGTTGCTCGCCGCGATCGCCCTGACGGTCGTGCTCACCATCGTCGTGAAGAAGGGTCTGGTGAAGTGGGCCTGGATCCCCGGTGTGCCATTGGTGTGGGATCTGATCGTGACCATGACGGCGTCGTGGCAGAAGATCTTCTCCGGCGACCGCGCGGTGGGGTACTGGGCCCAGCACCGGGCCTTCGTCGACGCGAAGAACTCCGGCGCAACCACATTCGGTTCGGCGAGGACGGTCGACGAAATCGACGCCGTCATCCGCAACACGTTCATCCAGGGCACCCTGTCGATCGTGTTCGCGAGCCTCGTGCTGATCGTCGTCGCGGCCGGGGTGGTGGTGTGCATCAGATCGATCCGCGCCGGAGGTATGCCCACCACCGAGACACCCGATGTCCCGTCGAAGATCTTCGCGCCCGCCGGCTTCGTGCCCACACCGGCCGAACGGGAACTGCAGAAGGAGTGGGACGAGCTGATCGCATCGGGCAAGGTCCGGGCTCCGGGGGCCGCGCACACCCATGCCTCGCACCACAAGGACGGAGACGGGTCGTGATCGCCGTGCTGCGTCGTGCGTGGTGGTGGATCGGTGCCGTCATGGGCGACCACGACTACACGCGGTACGTCGAATTGCACCGCCGGCAGCATCCGGATCGACCCCCGCTGAGCGAACGCGACTACTGGCGGGAGCGGCACGCCGCGGCCGACGCGAACCCGGGAAGCCGATGCTGCTGAGAGCATCGTCTCGATCCAGCCATGCTCGAGAGCCACCCGGAGGACGTCGGTCGAATCGATCCCGCAGTCCTGGCCGCGTGTATCGAGGCCTGCGCTGCGGCCTGCCGGGCGTGCGGCGACGAATGTGCCCGGCACAGCTCGCACCACGAGCACTGCCGGATCTGCGCCGAGGCGTGCCGTCGGTGTGAACAGGCGTGCAAGGAGTTGCTCTCCGTTCTGTAACAGGAATCCTGCAGACGGAGTCACGGCCGTCCGTCGGCGAGTAGGGTCGATTCCCGGATCATGGGAGGCGCCGTGAACGAGTTCCCTGCTGACGACTGGCCGAGTCTGCGCACGGCGGAATGGACGGCCACCCGGGACACCCTCCACATGTGGTTGCAGATCGTCGGCAAGATCCGGATCGCCCACGCGCCGATGATCAACCACTGGTGGCAGGCGACGCTGTACGTCACGCCGCGAGGGCTGAGCACCTCGTCGATCCCGTACCGGAACTCCGTCTTCGACATGGAGTTCGACTTCTTCGAGCACCGGCTGCACATTCGTGCGAGCGACGGTCGCAGTCGTTCGGTGCCCCTCGTCGCACAGCCGGTGGCGGAGTTCTACACCCGCACCCTCGGAGCGCTGGACGAGCTGGGCATCGCGACCCGCATCCACAGCACGCCCAACGAGGTGGATCCTGCGATCCCGTTCGCCCGGGACCATGAGCACGACAGCTACGACGGGGAGGCCGCTCACCTCTTCTGGCGGCAGCTCGTGCAGGCCCAGCGTGTCCTGCAGGTGTTCCGGGCGGAGTTCCTCGGCAAGGTCAGTCCGGTGCACTTCTTCTGGGGAGCGATGGACCTCGCGTGCACCAGGTTCTCCGGACGCACCGCCCCGCCGCATCCCGGTGGGATCCCGAACTGCCCCGACCGGGTGATGACCGAGGCCTACTCGCACGAGCTCAGCAGCTGCGGGTTCTGGCCGGGCGGCGGGGACGAAGGAGCGTTCTATTCCTACGTCTACCCGGGGCTCGACGGCTTCGGCGATTCCCCGGTGCGACCGGACGCCGCCCACTATTCCGCCGAGCTGGGGGAGTTCGTGTTGCCCTACGAGGCGGTGCGGACCGCGGCCGATCCCGATGCGGAACTGCTGGACTTCCTGCACAGCACCTACGAGACCGCTGCCCGGCTCGGTGCGTGGGATCGGGACACTCTCGAGCGTCGACCCGGCGACCGGTGACAGGTATCGTCACGAAACTCGGTGCAGCAGGGTAGGTTCGGGGCTGTCGGGACTTCAGAATTGCTGAACGGGAGAGGGCGGGAATGACGCAGTACGAGTCGATCCGCGTCGAGACACGCGACAGGGTGACGACCGTGATCATGACCCGTCCCGAGCGCCGGAACGCGGTCGACGGTCCGATGGCCGCCGAACTCGCCGACGCGTTCCGGGCCTTCGACACCGACCCCGACGCCGATGTCGCAGTCCTCTACGGCGACGGTGGGAACTTCTGTGCGGGAGCGAATCTCAAGGCCATCGGCACCGAGGAGCAGAACGTCCTCGATGAGGACGGCGACGGACCGATGGGGCCGACACGCATGACGCTGTCGAAACCGGTGATCGCGGCGGTGGAGGGCTACGCGGTGGCCGGCGGACTCGAACTGGCGATCTGGTGCGATCTGCGGGTGGCGTCCGCCGATGCGGTGTTCGGTGTCTTCTGCCGACGATGGGGCGTGCCGTTGATCGACGGCGGGACCGTTCGGTTGCCCCGCCTCATCGGCGAGAGCCGGGCCATGGACATGATCCTGACCGGCCGCCCGGTCGATGCCGCGGAAGCACTCGATTTCGGTCTGGCCAACCGCGTCGTCGAACCGGGAACCGCGCGCGAGGCCGCCGAAGACACGGCGCGGGAGATCGCCGGCTTCCCCCAGACGTGTATGCGCAACGACCGCCGGTCGGTCCGCGCCCAGTTCGGCCGCTCCGAATCGGAGGCGCTCGCCTTCGAGTTCACGGTCGGCATGGAGTCCCTCGAGAGCGATGCGGTCGGTGGGGCTGCCCGCTTCGCGTCCGGGGAGGGGCGGCACGGGTCGTTCTCCTGACTCCGATCCCTCGACCCGGCCGAGCGGAACGTCCCACCTGCTAACTCGCGACCGGAAGCGTCACGAAACTCGGCGCGGCAGGGTTCAGTTCGAGATGCTGTGGTCGCAGTCCGCTCTCGACCAGCATCGGACCGAGCGGCAGCGAGCGCGGGACGCTCGCGGCGTAGACGTCCACCCGGATGCGGTGGCCCGGTTGCAGGACCGCCTCGGTCGGCAGCGTGCTGATGTCGAGGGCCGTCGGTTGCCCCGGGACGATCGGCTGCCGGGACTCGAGGGTCAGCACCGGATGTGCCTGCGCGTAGTCGCCGTCGGTAGTGAACGTGCTCTTCGAATCGTCGATCGCCCGCAGCGACGAGACGAGGGAACCGGTGGTGAACACGGTGGACCGTCCGTCCGGAGCCACGTCGTTCACGGAGACCGACCAGAATCCGTCGGTGGCGTCGAGGACGGTCTCGAGGTGCACGTTGACCGGCCCCGACAGCACGGTCGGTTCGGCGACCGGCCCGCTGGTGAAGGTGAGGCCCTCGGCCTCGTTGAACCGGGCGTCCTTCGTGCATCCGGCGCCCAGCAGTACCGCGATTCCGGCGGTGCCCTGCGCGGCCTCGCGGGAGCAGAAGCCGCGCAGTCCCGGGGCGACGGTGAGTCGTTGCGCGGTCTCGGGCGCCGACGTCGCGAGCGTGCCGTCGTGGAGGGCGTGCCCGGCCGTGCCGCTCGGAGCCGCCGACAGGAAGAGCTTCTCGTGGTCGACGGTGCTGCGTGGGAACTCGTCGTTCGTGACCCAACCGCCGCCCTGCTGCAGCAGGGTGACCGGGCCGTACTCGTCGATACCGTTGTCGATGTCCTTGAGCCAGCGGTCGAACCAGGCGTGCTGGAGCGCTGTGATGTTCGGGGGATGTCCCGGTGTGCCGAATCCGGTGCCGAGGATCGCGTGGTAGCCGTCGCCCATCACCAGTTGCTTGCGGCCGGGTTCGACGGGAATCCGGTTGTAGATGCCGGGCTCGCTGTTGGCGAAGATGTCGTGCCAGTTCCCGAACACGAAGGTGGGCACCTCGATCGACTCGAGTCGGGCCTGCCGTTCCTGGTAGAACGGGCCGTCCTGAGCGACCGCGAGGGCGTCGGGGGAGACACCGTCGATGCTCGGTGCGGTGAGGACCTCGAAGAGTTCGGGGATCTTCGTGGCGGGGTCGGCGAGCCTGTCACGCAACCACTGCGCGTCGAACCGGCCCTGGAGGAGGGCTTCCATGTCGGGAACCCACTTGAGCCCGTTGACGAGCCCGAGCCAGGCGGGCATGAATCCCACACCCACGGCGCCGCCGGTGCCCACGATGTCGCGCAGCAGGTCGTTGCCGGGCTCGACGGCGAAGACCGCGTCGAGTGCCTCGGGCCGCAGACCGGCGGCCTGGATCTGGTTGATCGCCGAATAGGAGACACCGGTCGTTCCGACGCGTCCGTTCGACCACGGCTGCTTCGCCGCCCAGTCGATGACCTCGACGGTGTCCTGCTGCTCGCGCGGACCGAGGACGTCCCACTGTCCGTGGGAGAAACCGGTGCCCCGGACGTCGACAATCACCTGCGTGTACCCGTTCTGCACGAGATCGCGGTTGAGTCCGAAGGCGCGGCCGAGTTGCGATGCCGGGGCGGCGAGTTCGGTGATGCCGTCGAAGGGGGCACCGAAGTTCAGGACGGATCCGAGTTCGTCCACGAGCGGGGCGAACTGCGGGTCCTCCATCGCCACCGACGCCAGCGTCGACAGCAGTTTCGTGTACGGCGTGAGACCGAGGACGACCGGGGTGGGTTCGTCGATCGGGGTTCCGTCGGCATGTGCGGGACGGAAGACGTTGGCGCGGAGCACCGTCCCGTCGCTCAGCGTGATGGGTACGTCCCACTCGACGGCCGTGTTCGGATAGGCGTCGGGGGCATCGACGAGGCTCTGCCAGGATGCGCCGGAGGCGCCACCGCTGGGATCGGCGGTCGCCGGTGCTGTGGATGTGATGGTGCAGGCGGCCATTGCCGCCACGACGAATGCGACCGTGCGTGATCTCACCGGGCCCCCATGCCTGCGGTAAACAGTTCCGCGCACGGTAACGCGAGGTCGGCGGATCCGTCAACGACCGTAGTCGGTCGGATCGGAACCGACGTTGTTGTCGTTGATCCCGTGAAGGATCGACAACAACGTCGGTTCCGATCGTGGGAACTATCCGGACTCCGCCATCCAGAGTTCCTCGGGCAGGGGCGACCCCAGCGCGTACATCCGGACGCCGTGGATGTCGGAACTGTGGATCACCGACGGTGCCGCCCGCACGTACCAGATGCCGACGTCGAGATCGGCGAGTCGTTGCTGGACCGTCGTGTAGGCCTCGACCCGCTCGTCCGGTGAGGTCGCCAGTCGGCCGGCCTCGAGGGCGGCATCCAGTTCGGGGTCGGCGATACCTGCGACATTTCCCGACGACCCCGAATGGAACTGGTGCCACAGCGTGGTGTGCGGTTCCTGCACGTCGGCCGACCAGATGGTCGCATCGAAATCACGCGCTGCATACCGCGGCATGAAGGCCGCGTAGTCGAGTACTTCGACGTCGACCTCGACGTTGTCGTAGGCGGCGAGTTGCGCCTGAACCGTCTCCGCGACCGTTCGGATCTCGACGAGGGAGGTGGCCAGGAAGGTGAACTCCACCGGCTTGCCCTCAGCCGCGAGTTCGTCGAAGAGACGCTGCGCCTCCTCGGGATCGTGCTGCTGCAACGGTATGTCCGCGAAGAACGGGGACGACTCCTGGAACAGGGTGCCCGGCACTTCGCCGTTGCCTTCGAAGACCGCGCTGTTGATGCCGTCGAGTTGCACCGCGGCGGCCACGGCCTTTCGCGCTCGGACGTCGTCGAACGGTGCCCGGCGGGCGTTGAGGGCGATGTACTGCCCACCGCCTTCCGGGACGATCTGCGTCGGCAACCCGGCCTGCTCCGCCCGTGTCAACGCTGACCAGCTCGACTCCGCGACCAGATCCACTGCGCCACTGGCGAGCACGTTCGTGCGCTGGTTGACGTCGCTGACGGTGATCAACGTGATGTTGTCCAGGTACGGCCGCGGTGCATCCCAATAGTCCGGATTCCGTTCGAGTTCCATACGATCCTGGCGTGCCCACTCGGTCAGGACGAAGGGACCGGCGCCGACAGGTTCCGCATTGAACGCCTCCAGGCCCTTCGCGAGGGCGGTGGGGGAGGCGATCCAGTTCAGGGAACTCGACGTGATCGCGTGCGCGAAGTGGGGATTCGGCGAGCGCATGGTGATCGTCAGGGTGGTCTCGTCCACGACTTCGGTCGACGCGATCTGCGACGCCTGTGCAAGCGCATTCGACGCGACGGCCGGGTCCCGGTGCCGGTTCCAATTGAATGCCACCGCCTCCGCGTCGAGCGGAGTTCCGTCCGAGAAGACGAGATCCGGCCGGAGCGTCAACGTGAACGTGGCTCCACCGTCGGTGGTCGAGAAGTCGGTGGCGAGTTTGTGTTCCACCTCGAGTGTCGCCGGGTCGTCGACCATCAGTGTTCCGAACAACGCGTTGCCCAGCATCGACTGCCCGACCCAGTTGTTGGCGAGGACCGCCGGGTCGAGGCTGACCGGCTCGCGAACCTGGACGAGCCGCGCGGATCCGCCGACGACGGGGTCTCCGACGGGCTCGGCGGCGGCGGAGCCCGAGCCCGCACCGGAGCTGCCGCAGGCAGTGATGAGGAACAGCGTCGAGCACAAGGCGACGAGCGCGAGGTACGACGATCTCCGTCGACTCATATGGGTCCTTCCTGTGATCCGAGAACCGAACAGTTCGCCTACGCCCACCGGGCGGGTGTCGGCGTGTCCGCGAGCAGGGGGCGTCGATAGGACAGGTCGTCGGTGTCCCGCGTGCCCGTCGGGAAGCCCTGACGGAGGAAGTACGGCGACGCCAGGATCGAGGCGTCGGCGGCCGCGCTCCATTCGACGGTGGATCTGCGGACTGCGATCCGCCACGTGCCGTCGCGCTTCTCGAGCCGGTCGATGTACCGCCCGCTCATCAGCTGGACCGTGCGTGCGTCCGGTCCCAGCAGGCCGACGAGCACATAGCTCTCGCAGTGGGCGGTGTCGCCGTCGATCTCGCAGAGGTGGGTGGTGACGTTGTGGGTGTGTGCCCGTGAGGTGGCGGCGTGCACGGTGTTCGCCCACTGCGCGTAGTCCGGACCGCTGTTGACGGAAGTGCCGTGCTCGTCGATCCCGTCGTCGTGGTAGGTGCTGCAGAGCAGGTCGGCATCGTGCCGGTCGCATCCGCGGGCATGTGCTGCGATGCAGTCGAGGATGGCGGTGCGGTCGAGGAGGTACCGGACGTCGCGTTGGAGGGCGTCGAGACCGCTCACGCGACTGCCTCTTCACCGACGAGCGTGGTCCGGTGCATCAACCGAGGAGACGTGGGGGAGTAGGGGACTGCTCGATGCAGCATGCCGGTGTTGTCCCACAGCACCAGATCGCCCGGACGCCAATGGTGCCGGAGCGAGAAGCGCGGTTGTGTGGACCAGGCGAGAAGCCGGGCGACGAGGCGTCGTCCCTTCTCCTCCGGCCACCCCACCACATGGGATGCGGTCGCGCCGATCAGCAGCGACTTGCGCCCGTTGCGTCGGGTCCACACGAGCGGATGATCACGCTCGGGAACTCGCGCCCAGGCTGCTTCCTGCCTTTCGGTCGGGTCCGGGTTCGCGAGCCGCTGTGCGTTCGCGAAGCTGTGGACGACGCGAAGGTTCTCGAACTCCGCTTTGTCCCGGTCGGACAGTGCCTCGTACGCCGCATAGGTGTTCGCGAATTCGGTGTCGCCACCTTCGTCCGACACCCGGAGCGCGGTGAGCAGAGTTCCCTTCTGGGGGATCTCGTCGGTGGCACCGTCGATATGCCAGTGGAAGGTGCCCTGGTTGTACGACGCGAGCACGGTCTCGGCCGGGTCGAGGCTGATGGCCGATACCTCGGGATGATCCTGATGGCCACCCACCGGAGGGACGACGACCTCGCCGAGCATCCTGCTCAACGCCACGAGATCGGCATCGCCGATGCCGGTTTCGCGGAAGACGACGACACCGTATTCATCGAGGAGTTCACGGCATCGCTCGGCCACGCGTGAATGGTTGAGGGAGCGCCCGTCGACGCCGGAGATCTCGACGCCGATCTCTGCGGAGATCGGCTTGGTATCGGCAAACACGGTGGTCTCCTCTGTCCAGGAAGTAATACTCTCTTTCTGGGAGAGTACTGTTCTCGGCGTTGAATGGGAATGCGATTGCGGAGGTGTTCGATGCGAATCGGGCTCACGGGCGGAGCGTCGTCCACGGACAGGATCGTGAAGCAGGCGCAGAAGGCGGAGGCCGAGGGATTCACGTCCCTGTGGTTCGCGAGCACCGTCGTGGGCGACCCGCTGGCAGCTCTCGCGGTGGCCGGTCGAGAGACAGGATCGATCGAGCTCGGCACCGCCGTGCTCCAGACCTACCCGTGCCATCCGCTGCTGCAGGCGAACCGCGCCGCGGCCGTCGCCGAGGCCATGGGCCGGCCGGGCTTCACGCTCGGATTGGGACCGTCGCACGAAAGCCTGGTCCGGGACGTCTACGGACTGTCGTACGACACCCCGGGGCAGAACACCGAGGAGTACATCCGGATCGTCACCGCACTCCTGCGCGGTGAGGAGGTGGACTTCCGGGGAGAGGCCTGGTCCACCCGCAGCGCGGGACGGATGGTCGATGTCGCGCACGAGGTGCCCGTCCTGCTGTCCGCCATGTCGCCGCGGATGCTGCGGGTCGCGGGGGAGTGGGCCGACGGCACGGTCCTGTGGATGGCGGCGCCGAAGGTGATCGAATCGCGGATCGCCCCCGCGATCCACACGGCCGCCGCGCGGGTGGGCCGGCCGGAGCCGCGCATCGTGGCGGGACTGCCCGTCGCGGTCCACGACGACGCGGACGCCGCGCGTGATGCGGTCGCCGCGACCGCCACGTCCTACGCGGCGATGCCCAGCTATCGACGGGTCCTGGAGGAGGCGGGCGCGAGTACCCCGGCGGACATCGCGATCGTCGGCGACGAGGAGTCGGTGCGCCGGCAGCTGCAGGGCTTGCTCGATGCGGGCGTCACCGACGTCTGGGCGGCGGTCGTCCCCGTCGGCGACGACCAGCGAGCATCGCTCCGTCGCACCAGGGCTCTTCTGAGTGCACTCACCGCGGAATAGCAGCGACCCCGCCCATCCGCTTCCATTCCGGCCATCCGCTACGGAAATTCGCTGTAGCGGATGACGAATCGGCGAGCGGACGGGCGGGGTCGAAGGGAGAGCTCGGAATCAGGCGGCGGGACGCCCCTGATCACGCAGGGCCGAGAGGGCGTCGATGCGCTCGACGGCCTCGGCGACGATGCGGTCGATCAGCTCCTGGCAGCTCGGCAGGTCGTCGAGCATGCCCACGACCTGACCGGAGGCGAGCACACCGGCGGCGGTGTTGCCCTCCACCAGGCCGGCCTTGAGGAGCATGGGGGTGTTGGCGGCCATGATGATCTGCTGCCAGGTGCGGTCGCTCGCCTTCTTCATGGCGAGGCCGTCCTTGACGATGGTCGACCACTTCATGCCCGTCATCGACTTGAACTTCGTCGCGTTCCGCGCGGCCGCGAGCAGTCCCTTCGCGTAGCTGGACTTCTCGAGGCTGTTCACCAGGTCGGTGTTCAGGACCCGGTGCGGCATGCCGTCGACCTTGAGTGACACCGTGGTGTCCTGCAGTCCCCGCGAAAGGTACTGCTGCTTCACCGAATCGGGAACGGCGCTGTCGCTCGTGAGCAGGAACCGCGTGCCCATCGCGACGCCGGCAGCACCGTAGGACAGCGCGGCCGCGAGCCCGCGACCGTCGAAGAAGCCACCGGCCGCGATGACCGGGATGTCGACGGCGTCGAGGACGCTCGGCAGCAGCAGGGTCGTCGCAACGGGGCCGGTGTGGCCACCGCCCTCGCCGCCTTGCACGATCACCGCGTCGGCGCCCCACGAGGCGACCTTCACGGCGTGCTTGGCGGCACCGATCGACGGGATCACGACGATGCCGTGATCCTTGAGCTTGGCGATCAGCTCCTTCTTCGGTGCGAGCGCGAACGAGGCGACTTTCACCTTCTCGCGGATCAGCAGGTCGATGCGCTCTCCGGCGTCCGAAGCGTCGGCGCGCATGTTCACACCGAACGGCTTGTCGGTCAGCGACTTGGTCTTCGCCACCGCCGCTTCGAGCTCGGGATAGGTCATCGTCGCCGACGCGAGGATGCCGAGGCCACCGGCGTTCGACGTCGCGGCGGTCAGCCGCGGACCGGACACCCAGCCCATGCCCGTCTGGACGATGGGGTGCTCGATGCCCACGAGCTCCGTCAGTGCCGTGCGCAGGGTGGTCACAGCGCAACCTCGCGATCGCGGAGTCCCTTGGGGTCGATCACCTCTCGGATCAGACGCAGTTCCTCGGCGGTGGGTTCGCGGGTCCCACCGGCCTCGTCGAGACCGGCGACCTCGAAGGAGGTGTTCTCGGCGACGGTCTCGGCCTCGACACCCGGGTGCAACGAGAGCGCCCGGAAGCTGTGGCCGGGGCCGCCGAAGTCGAAGACACCGAGGTTGGTGACGACCCGCGCGATGTCCAGGAAGCGGTACGCCGGGTTCTCGGGATCGACCTTGTCGTATCCGACACCCGAGACGATGTCGACCGTGTCGACGAAGACACGCGAGGAATGCTTGCCGACCCAGTAGCTGGTCGCATGGTTGATCGTGTTGCCGGGAGCGCCGCGCACACCGAACATCTGACGCGTCGGCTGCTGGAGCGGACCGAAGGCCGACAGGTTCTGGTTGCCGTACCGGTCGATCTGGTTGGCGCCCATCACGACGTGACGGCGACCCGACGCGACGACGTCGAACACCTTGCGGAACGGCATCCAGCCTTCGATCGGTGCCTTCGCGCCGAGGGCCGGGACGTCGGCGAGGATGAGTGCTTCACCGTCGGTGATCAACAGGTCGGGCTCGGTGGTGAGCTTGGCCAGGCGTGCGCCGATCTGCGGCAGTGTCGCCATCGGGCTCGCCATGATCTCGCCGGCACCCGAGAAGATGTCGGCGCATGCGATCGCGCAGTACTCGGCGCGGGTCACGGTCTCGGTGGTGGTCATGCCTGCTCCTGTGCGAACTTCTGGACTGCGGCCTGGTAGTCGTCCTCGCTGCCCGAGAGGAAGCGGTCGACGAATGCCTGCCACGCCTCGGGGTCCTTGGCGGACTCGGCGTAGTGGCGCTGGAACTTCTCGTCGCGGCCGTAGCTGTCGCCCGCGAGAGTGAAGTGCGCCCCGTTCGGCGCTTCGACGATCCCGTCGACCATCATGCGGTTGAGCAGGAGCTGCTGGAGCGGAACCTCTTTCACGAGCTGCTCGGTCTCGACGATCTTCTCGACCGAGACGTAGCGCCGCTCGGCGGCCATGCAGTAGAGGTCGTCGAAGTACGGGTCGACACCCTGGTAGCCGGCGTTGCCGTGCTTGTCGCCGATGTTGAGGTGCACGAACGCAGCGTCGAGGTTCAGCGCCGGCATGGCGATGAGGGTCTCGGTGCCGTCCGGGCCGGGATACGGCGAGGTGACGGTCTTCAGTTCGCCTTCCCAGAAGTCGACGACGGCCGAGCCGAGTCCTGCGCGGATGGGCAGGAACGGCAGGCGTGCCGCGGCGGCCTCGAGACCGCACTTGATCATGCCCTCGTCCATCTCGCGGGCGACGATCTCGCCGCCCGTGCGGGCCTTGGCGAACCACGGATCGTAGAACGGTGCCGAGTCGAGCGAGACGAATCCGTAGTAGGCCTTCTTCACCTTGCCCGCCGAGCACAGCAGGCCCAGATCGGGGCCGCCGTAGGTGACGACGGTCAGATCCTTCACGTCCGAGCGGAGGATTGCCCGCACGAGGGCCATGGGCTTGCGGCGCGACCCCCAGCCACCGAGGCCGATGGTCATTCCGCTGCGCAGCTCGCCGACCACGTCGTCGAGCGACATTCTCTTGTCACGCATGGTGTTCCGAACTCCTGGTGGTGTGAGGCGTCAGCTGTTGCTGCGCGGCTTTCCTGTTGCGACGAACTCGTCGCGGTGCTCGTCGGCGATGCCGGCGAGATTCAGCTCGAAGGTGAAACCCTGCTCGAGGCGGTAGCTCGTCTTCACGTCGACGGGGTCGATGCGGTTGATGGCTTCCTTCGCGCGGCGGATGACGCGGGTGTCCTTCGCGGCGATCGTCTCGGCGACCTCGCGTGCGGTGGCGTCCAGTTCGCTGCGCGGCACGACCTTGTACACCGAACCGAAGTGCTCGAGCTGCTGCGCGGTGACGTTCTGCGCCGTGTAGTAGAGGGTGCGCATCATGTGCTGAGGGACGAGGCGCGCGAGATGCGTTGCGGCGCCGAGCGCACCGCGGTCGACCTCGGGCAGGCCGAAGACGGCGTCGTCGGAGGCGACGATGACGTCCGCGTTGCCGACGAGGCCGATGCCGCCTCCGACGCAGAAGCCGTTGACGGCGACGATCACCGGTACCTCGCAGTCGTAGACGGCGGCGAATGCGGCGGCGCACCCGTGGTTGGCGGCGATCAGGGCGTCGAACCCTTCGGTGGCCTGCATTTCCTTGATGTCCACACCCGCGTTGAAGCCTCTGCCCTCGGCGCGCAGGATCACCGCGTGGGTGTCGAGACTGCGCCCGGCCGTGGTCACGGCCTCGGCCAGGTCGAACCAGGCCTGTGAGGGAAGGGCGTTCACGGGCGGGAAGTCGACGGTGACCGTGGTGATACCGGCGCTGTCGGAGGTCGAGGTGATGCCCATGGCATGTTCCTAACGTCTGTACCGAACCAAGCGATTGCTTGGTAAGTTAGCACAGGATAGCCGCCGGACCCAGAGGGTCGAAGGGTCGTAGGGTCGAAGTACGACCGAACATCGAGGAGAGAAGATGCCCGAAGCAGTAATCGTGTCCGCAGTACGGTCGCCGATCGGCCGAGCGCGTAAGGGCTCGCTCGCGTCGATCCGTCCGGACGACCTCGCGACGCAGATGGTCGCCGCAGCGCTCGCGAAGGTTCCCGAGCTCGATCCCGCCGAGATCGACGACCTCATGCTCGGTTGCGGCCAGCCCGCAGGCCAGTCCGGCTTCAACATCGCGCGTGTCGTGGCGGTCCAGCTCGGCTACGACTTCCTGCCGGGTGTCACCGTCAACCGCTACTGCTCGTCGTCGCTGCAGACCACCCGCATGGCGCTGCACGCCATCAAGGCCGGCGAGGGCGACGTGTTCGTCTCGGCCGGCGTCGAGTCGGTGTCGAGCTTCGTCACCGGTAACGCCGACGGACTGCCGAATACGAAGAACCCGCTGTTCGACGACGCGCAGGCGCGCAGTGCGAAGCTCGCCGAGGGTGGCGTTGCGTGGACCGACCCGCGCAACGAAGGCCTGCTTCCGGACGTCTACCTCGGCATGGGGCAGACCGCCGAGAACGTCGCCTCGCACACCGGCATCTCCCGCGAGGACCAGGACCGCTGGGGCGTGCGTTCGCACAACCGGGCCGAGGAAGCCATCAAGAGCGGCTTCTTCGAGCGCGAGATCACCCCGGTGACCCTCGCCGACGGCACCGTCGTGTCCACCGACGACGGTCCGCGTCCGGGCACCACCTACGAGGCGGTCAGCCAGCTGAAGCCGGTCTTCCGCCCCGACGGCACCGTGACCGCCGGCAACGCCTGCCCGCTCAACGACGGTGCGGCCGCCCTGGTGATCATGTCCGACACCAAGGCGAAAGAACTCGGGCTGACTCCGCTCGCACGTGTCGTCTCCACCGGTGTCTCGGGCCTGTCCCCGGAGATCATGGGCCTCGGACCGATCGACGCGACTCGCAAGGCTCTGGCCAACGCGAACATGGGAATCGACGACATCGACCTGTTCGAGATCAACGAGGCCTTCGCCGTCCAGGTCCTCGGTTCCGCTCGCGAACTCGGCATCGACGAGGACAAGCTCAACGTCAACGGCGGCGCGATCGCGCTCGGTCACCCCTTCGGAATGACCGGTGCCCGCATCACCACGACACTCATCAACAACCTGCGCACCCACGACAAGCAGTTCGGTGTCGAGACGATGTGCGTCGGCGGAGGCCAGGGCATGGCGATGGTGCTCGAGCGGTTGAGCTGAGCCGACCCCGTTCGGGTGGGCCGGGCTCCGGCCCGGTCCACCCGGCGACGCTCGTGAGGCGCAGGCGTGCGGTTACCAGGGGCCGGACGTGTCGCGCCATCCCTTGCGGATGATCTTCCCAGTAGCGTTGCGCGGCAACAGGGAGGACGTCAGCGTCCACTGCGTCGGCACCTTGAAGTATGCGAGATGCTCGGAAGCGAAAGTCGTCAATTCCTCGACGGTGACCGTGGAGCCCTCGACGAGCACGACCACCGCCGCCACCTCCTGACCCCATTCCGGGTGGGGAGCGCCGGTCACCATGCATTCGCGGACCGCCGGGTGCAGGGAGAGGACGCGTTCGACCTCCGACGGGTAGACATTTTCGCCGTTCTGGTGGATGAGGTCGGCGCGCCGGCCCACCAGACGCAGCCGGCCGTTCTCCACAACTCCGAAATCGCCTGTGCGCAACCAGCGGTCGGGCGTGATCGCCTCGGCTGTCGCGGCTTCGTCATCCCAGTAGCCGAGCATGACGAAGGGGCTGCGCACACACACCTCACCCACGCGGCCGTCGGGCAGCCATGCGCCGGTCTGATCCCGGATCTCGAGGCTCACCGTGATGATCGGCGCGCCCACCGTGCCGGGGAACTCCTCGAGTTCGGCGGCAGAGGCCACCGCGATCGACGTGCTGCACTCGGTGATGGTGTAGCTGTCGACCATGGCGTGCTTGCCGAACGGGAGCCGCTCGCGCAGACGCTGCTTGAACTCGGGTGTCGACGGTTCCGAGGACAGGGTGAAGCGTGTCAGCGAGGTCAGGTCGTATCTGTCGAGGTCTTCGTCCTCGAGCATCCGCGCCGCCATCGACGGCACGGCCATCCAATGGGTGACCTGCTCCGCTTCGATGAGTTCGAGCACGGGATGTACCCCGTACCAGCCCTGATTCATCACCACGGTGCTGCCGGTGGCCAGGCGCGGCACGATCGTGTTGTGCAGGCTCGTGATGTGGAACAGCGAGGACGTCAGCAGATATCTGGAGTCCGACGGCACCGACCGGTCGTATGCAGCCCCGGTCCAGATCGTCGCGATCGCGTCGAGGTACCGGTGGTAGTCGACCACCGCCAGCAGATTCCGTTGCGAGTGCAACGCACCTTTGGGGTCGCCGCTCGTGCCCGAGGTGTACAGGAGAACGGCGGGATCGTCCTCGGCGACCCGCGGCGGCGGCGGTTGCGCGCCGTCGAACTCCGCGACCAGCCGCGGTAGATCCTCCTCGATCGACAACACCACGGTCTGCGCACGATCGATGCCGGCGACGGCCGCGGTACGCGGACCGTCGACGAACACCACCCGCGGTCGCGAATGGCGGATACCGAACTCCAGTTCCGGCTGGACCCACCAGGCGTTCAATCCCACCGAGATCGCGCCGAGGGCCTGTGTCGCCCAGAACGCGGTGACCCATTCGGGTCTGTTCGCCGACAGGATCGCCACGCGGTCGCCCGAGCGCACCCCGTACCGCTCGTGCAGGGCCGCGGCGAGGGCGTAGGACATGCGTGCGTTCTGGGCGAAGGTGATCCGGCGATCGGCGGTGACAAGGTACTCGCGGTCGCCCCAGACGAGGGACTGCGAGAGCAGATCCGCCACGGCGACGTCACGTTTACGCATGACGGGCATCGCGGTGCCCAGGACTTCCTGCACGACGATCTCGAACTCGCCGCCCGGGCCGGTGAGGCGCGATACCAGCTGATCGAGGAAATGGGAGGGATCGGACGGGATGGTCATCGCCTGTATCCCACCGGTGTCCCTGCACGCTTCACGAACGTCCCCTCCTCCATCGAGTGCGTACCGCCAGAATCTCACGACGGGTCACCCCGACCTCGAATGTACCGGTGAGTGGGACGGGCGGTGACGGTCACCACCGCTCTCCCTAGCCTGTGACCTGGGCGTCTGTGGAAAGCGAGGTCCTGTCTCCGTCGGGCCGCCGCCCGGCGCCCCCATGAGAAAGGACTGAGATCGAATGACCGCAACGACGTCGACGCCCGCGCAGTGGCGAGGCCACGACCTGGGTGCCCGCACGGTCCGATACGACGAACGGGACGCGATCCTGTACGCGCTCGCGGTGGGCGCCGGTACGACGGACCTCGACCTCGTGTTCGAGGAGCGGCTGCGGGTACTGCCGACGTTCGCTCTGACGCTGGCCCAGTGGGCACCGGATGCGCTCGGTGCGCTCGGTGCCTTCGACACGTCCACCGCGCTCCACGGCTCCCAGAGCCTCGAGGTGCTCGCACCGTTGCCGCGTTCCGGGGAGATCGCGATGTCGGCGCGCGTCGGTGAGGTCTGGGACAAGGGCCGGGCGGCGGTGTTCGAGGTCGTCGTCGAGAGCGAGTTCTTCGTCGCGACCTGGTCGTTGTTCGCACCGGGAGCGGGAGGTTTCGGCGGCGAGCGCGGACCGTCGGCGCCGGCTGCGCCGGAGGGGGAGGCCGACCTGGTCGGCACGCTCACCACCCACGCCGACCAGGCCGCGCTCTACCGGCTGACCGGCGACCGGCACCACATCCACATCGATCCCGAGGCCGCAGCGCGAATCGGACAGCCCCGCCCGATCCTGCACGGACTGTGCACGCTCGCCGCCGCGACGCTGCCCCTGGCCGACATGCTCGGAGCGCACCCGGCCGATCTGACGACGCTGTTCGGGCGGTTCGCGGCCCCCGTCTTCCCCGGCGATGCGGCACAGGTCCGCGCCTGGGGTGACGCAGCGGATGCCCGCTTCGACGTCGTCACGGAGAACGGCGCCGTTCTGTCCGGCGGTCGCGCCGCTTTCGCTTGATCGCCACAACCGTCTGGAGGAAAGACTTGGACACGTTCGCAGAAGTAGTGCGCGCTCGTCACGGTGACCCGAAGGTGGGGTTGCGTTTCGAGGACCAGCAGTGGACCTGGGGCGAGGTGGTCCAGGAAAGTGCCGATCGTGCCGCCGCGATCGTGGCGACCGTGCCCGCCCCGGCAGATCGGCAACGTCATATCGGGATACTTCTCGAGAACGTCCCGGATTTCGTGTTCTGGATCGGTGCGGGCGCTCTGGCCGGGGCGGCCGTGGTGGGTATCAACGCCAGCCGTAGCGGTCCGGAGATCGCCCGGGACATCCGGCACGCGGATATCGACCTCGTGGTCACCGAGTCCCGCCTCGCCCATCTCCTCGAGGGCACCGACCACGGGTTGCCCGCCGACAGAATCTACGACATCGACGACGCGCGGTACGGGCAGTTCCTCGAGCCGTTCCGCGGCGCGGACCTGCCGGGGACCATCCCGTCCGCCGACGACATCGCGCTGCTGCTGTTCAGCTCCGGGTCCACCGGTGCCCCGAAGGCCGTCATCGTCGGTCAGGGACGATTCGCCCGACTCCTCGGGCCGCTGACCGAGCGTGTGCGCATGCGCGAGGATTCGGTGGCCTATCTGTGCATGCCGCTCTTCCACGGGAACGCGCTCATGCTCAACCTCGGCACGGCCATGCATGCCGGCGCGACCGTCTGTCTGATCCGGAAGTTCTCGGCGAGCAGATTCGCCTCCGACGTCCACCGTTACGGCGCCACCTTCGTCAATTATGTCGGACGCGCCCTGTCGTACATCCTGAGCCGGCCGGAGGACCCCCGTGACCGCGCGAGCACCCTCGAACTCGCGTTCGGCACCGAGGCGTCCGAAGCCGACGTGGCCCGCTTCTCCGAACGCTTCGGCTGCACGGTCGTCGAGGGTTACGGCATGAGCGAAGGTGTCTTCCGCATCAACCGCACCCCCGACACTCCGACCGGATCGCTCGGCGTCGCCGTCGGAGGCGTCGACGTCCGGATCCTCGACGAGGACACGGGGCAGGAGTGCCCTCGCGCCCGTTTCGACGAGACCGGTCGTCTCCTCAACAGTGACGCCGTCGGTCAGATCGTCGCGTGTGGTGCCGCCCACACCTTCGAGGGCTACTACAAGAATCCCGAGGCGATGGCCGACCGGGTCAAGGGCGACGATTTCTGGTCGGGGGACCTCGGGTACCGCGACGAGAACGGCTTCTTCTACTTCGCCGGAAGATCCTCCGACTGGCTTCGCGTGGACAGCGAGAACTTCTCCGCCACCCCGGTCGAGCGCATCATCCTGCGGGTGCCGGGCGTTCTGTCCGCCCCGGTCTTCGCCGTGCCCGATCCCACGACCGGGGATCAGGTCATGTGCGCCGTCGAACTCGAGCCCGGTGCGGAGTTCGATCCGGTGGTCTTCGGGGCGACCCTCGCCGAGCAGCCCGACATGGGTGACAAGTGGTGGCCGCGATTCGTGCGCGTCACCGACCGGATCCCGCTGACGGGGAGCAACAAGGTGAACAAGGCTCCGTTGCGGGCGGTCGCGTGGAACACCTCCGACACGGTCTACGTGCGTGTCGGACGGACCTCCGAGTACGTGCTGCTCGACGACGCGGAACGCGCACGCATCGAGAAGGAGTTCGTCGCCAACGGCCGAGCGGCCCTGATGCCGACCGCCGAGCCTGCCCCGGTTGCGTGATCGCGGCCCGGCGCGGTCTCAGGACGGCGGAAGGTCTCGACCAGTGAGATGTCCTCATCAGGGGTGATACCGATCACCTAGCGTTTCGGTCGTATCGCGACGGAATGCTCCAGCGGACTCCGCCGCCTGACCTCCTCAACGCTTCCCTCCCGAAAGGACGGACGACCGTGAGCATCGGCACTTCCGAACAATCCGAGATCCGCGAGATCGTCGCCGGGTCGGCTCCCGCCCGCTTCGCCCGAGGCTGGCACTGCCTCGGTCTGTCGAAGGATTTCAAGGACGGCAAGCCGCACTCGATCGAGGCCTTCGGGACCAAGCTCGTGGTGTGGGCCGACAGCAACGACGAGATCAAGATCCTCGACGCGTACTGCCGGCACATGGGTGGGGATCTCAGCCAGGGCACGGTCAAGGGCGACGAGATCGCATGTCCGTTCCACGATTGGCGCTGGGGCGGAAACGGGCGCTGCAAGAACATCCCGTACGCGCGGCGCGTTCCTCCCATCGCCAAGACCCGTGCGTGGCACACCCTCGATCAGGACGGCATGCTCTTCGTGTGGCACGACCCTCAGGGGAACCCGCCGCCCGCCGACGTGACCATCCCGCGCATCGAAGGCGCGACGAGCGACGAGTGGACCGACTGGGTCTGGTACACCACCGAGGTCGACACCAACTGCCGGGAGATCATCGACAACATCGTCGACATGGCGCACTTCTTCTACGTGCACTACTCCTTCCCGGTCTACTTCAAGAACGTCTTCGAAGGCCAGGTGGCCAGCCAGTTCATGCGAGGCCAGGCCCGTGAGGACACCCGTCCGCACGCGGCAGGACAACCGAAGATGCTCGGAAGCCGCTCCGACGCAAGCTACTTCGGGCCGTCCTTCATGATCGACGATCTCGTCTACCAGTACGAGGGTTACGACGTCGAGTCGGTCCTCATCAACTGCCACTACCCGGTCTCCCAGGACAAGTTCGTCCTGATGTACGGCATGATCGTCAAGAAGTCCGACCGCCTCGAAGGCGAGCAGGCCCTGCAGACCGCCCAGCAGTTCGGGAACTTCATCGCGAAGGGTTTCGAGCAGGACATCGAGATCTGGCGGAACAAGACCCGTATCGACAACCCGCTCCTGTGCGAGGAGGACGGCCCGGTCTACCAGCTGCGACGCTGGTACGAGCAGTTCTACGTCGACGTCGAGGACGTCGAGCCGGCGATGACCGACCGCTTCGAGTTCGAGATGGACACCACCCGCCCGGTGGCCGCCTGGATGAAGGAAGTCGAGGAGAACATCGCCCGCAAGGCCCTCGAAGAGCAGTCCACCCCTGCGGGCTAGGAGCGGAGAACATGCAGAACCGGATGGCGCCGTTGCGGTGCGGTGAATGCGCCGCGCAGGTGCTCGTGCAGAAGAACAGCTGGGAGCACACGTCCATCCAGTGGAACACCGACGCGCGCCGTCGTTGCCCCGTCGTCCGGGACGACGACGGGCGCGAGGGCCGCCCCGGCGCGCCCCGGATGTCGTGCTCGAACCTCGACGCCGCGATCGCGAAGGCGGCCGCCTCGGGTGTCATCGAGGTCTTCGACGACACCCCGATCCGAGCCCCCATCGTGCAGTGACCGTTCCCTTCCGACCTTCCGCTCCCGACTACTTCTCGAAGGACCGACGATGCCAGAATCCCTCGACCTCGATCGCTCGTACTACGGCCCGTGGGCTGTCATCGCCGGCGGCTCCGAAGGCGTCGGCGCCGCGTTCGCCGACGAATTGAGCCGCGCCGGCTTCGATCTCGTGCTCATCGCGCGTAAGCCGGAACCGCTGGAGGAGACGGCGGACAAGGCGCGGAGCAACGGCGTGCAGGTGCGCACCCTCGCGCTGGATCTGCTCGACGACGACGCCGTCGAGCAGATCCGCACGGCCACCCAGGACATCGAGGTCGGCCTGTTCATCTTCAACGCCGGCGCGAACAGTTACGGCCACGAGTTCGTCACCGGCGACCTCGACGGGTTCCGCGGCGTGATCGACCTCAACGTCCACCGGCAGATCGAGTTGTCGCACCTGTTCGGTGGGCCGATGAAGGAGCGTGGCCGCGGCGGCATCATGCTGCTCGGGTCGCTCTCCGGATACATGGGTGCCGAACACCAGAGCATCTACGCGGCATCGAAGGCGTTCAGCCGCGTCTTCGCCGAGAGCCTCTGGCTCGAACTCGCACCGCACGGTGTGCATGTGGTCGAACTCGTGCTCGGTGTCACCCGCACCCCGGCGATGGTGCGTGCGGGTCTGAACTTCGACATTCCGGGGATGCTCGTCGCCGAGCCGGAGGATGTCGCACGTGAAGGTCTCGAGCACCTGACCGACGGCCCCGTATGGGTCGCCGGCGGCAACTACGAGGCCGCGGTCAAGCGCAGCGGGTTCCCGAGGAACAAGCTCGTCGAGGGTGCAGCAGCAGCGATGCGGGCCCTGCTGAACCGCTGATCAGCGCGATCCCCACCTACTCGTCCCCGGGTGCCGTACGGCACCCGGGGACGCTCCATTTCACGACGCTGCGTCGTACGCGGAGTGCATCCGTTCCCGCACGATCTCGCCCGGACGGACGAAGGCCCCGCACCGCAAGAGGCGGTACGGGGCCTTCGGTTCGATACGGCCGGTTCAGAAGTCGATGCGCACGTTCTTGCTCTTGGGCCTGGCCTGGCATGCGAGGACGTATCCGTTGGCGATGTCCTCCTCGTCGAGGATCGCCGACGGCGGGGTATCCACCTCTCCTTCGACGACGGTGCACGCGCACGAGCCGCACTCGCCCTCTCGGCAGGAGTAGGGCACGTCCAGGCCCTTCGACAGCATGATGTCGACCAGGGTGGCGCTGCGCGGCCACACGAGGTCGTGTTCCTCGCCGTCGAGCTGCACCGTCACGGAGGCGGCGTCGGTGTCCGACTCGTCGATCTCCACGGCGGGCACGTCGGCGAACGGATCGCCGGACAACGAGGTGAAGACCTCGGCGTGGATCCGGTCCTTCGGGACGCCGGCCAGCAGCAGGCCTTCGCGGACGGTGTCCATGAACGGCCCGGGTCCGCACATGTATGCGCGGTGATCGGCGAAGGAGGAGATCAGGGTCGCGAGCTGCTGCGGGGACGGCAGGCCCTGCACGCTCTCGAGCCAGTGGACGACGGTGAGGGCGTCGGAGTGGCGTGCGGCGAGCTCACGGAGTTCTTCGGCGAAGATGACGGATTTCTCGTCGCGATTGCCGTAGACCACCACCACATTGCGGTTTCCGCTGTGCAGTGCCGATTTGAGGATCGACATCACAGGGGTGATCCCGCTTCCGCCGGCGAACAGGACGAGCTTCTCGGTGAGGTCGACCGGGGTGAAGACTCCTGCGGGAGGCAGCACCTCGATACTCTGACCGGCGGTGACGTTGTCGCACAGCCAGTTCGAACCGTATCCGGCCGCGGTGCGCTTGACCGTGACCTTGAGGGGTTCGTCGGCGTGCGGTGAGCTCGCCAGGGAGTAGCACCGCGCAACGGAACCCGTCATGTCGCTCGGAATGCGCAGGGTGAGGAACTGTCCCGGTTTGTAGGTGAAGTCCGCTCGGCGGTCCTCGGGTACGTCGAACACCAGTGAAACGGCGTCGGCGGTTTCCTGGACGACTGCACTGACGGTCAGCACGATGGAGCGTGAGCCGACCGGTGTCTCAACGGCTGTCATCACAGTGGGTTCCCTTCGATACGAAAACTTCTCGATCGGACCACGGTAGAACGACGCCGACACCGACGCCCGTCTCCTCCCGGTAATCGGGACAGCGGGAGGAGACGGGCGTTCGGATCAGGCGGTGCGCGCGGTGCGCGGGATCAGCACGGTGATCCCGATGGTCACCACGGAAAGCGCGATGAGCATGCCGCCGACCATGTTGATCCCTGCGAGGGGGGTCGCAGCGAAGGCGAGCAGCATGGTCGCGATCGACGTTCCGACACCCTGGCCCGCGGTGCGCAGCACGGCGTTCGTGCCGGTCGTCTCGCTGGTGTTGTGCTCGGGCACGGACTCGACGATCAGGTTCGGAATCGCCGTGTAGGCGAAGGCGGTCGCGACCGACACCACGACGACCATGGCGGTCATGGCCACCACGGAGTGGTGGGCGGTGAGCATGACGACGACGCCGACGATGAACAGGGCGGTGCCGAGCAGCATCGAGGCGCGTGAACCCACTGCGGCGGAGATCCGGCCGCTCAGCGGGGTGCAGACGAATCCGAACAAAGAACCGATGAACGAGAGCCAACCCGCGTGTGTCGCGCTCAGGCCCAGGCCGAAGTCGCCGGTGGAGGGCGTCTGCATGATGATCGGGATGATCATGGTGACCACGCCCAGCGGACCCGCCGCGATCGCGACGGTCGCCAGCATCGTGAGCGAGAACTTGCGGTCGGCGAACAGTCGCACGTTGATGATGGGGGAGGGGGTGCGCAGTTCCCACCGCACGAGCAGGACGAGGGCGGCGGCGCCACCCAGGATGAGACCGAGGGTGCGCGGGTCCGACCAGCCCCATGCCTGGGACTTGTTGACACCGAGCAGGATCGCGGCGACCGCACCGGCGAAGGTGACCGCGCCGATGTAATCGATCTTCTCGGAGGTCCCGGTGGGCCGACGCCACGGCAGGACGAACCAGACGAGCAGCAGAGCGAAGATCGCATATGCGGCTGCGACGACGAAGATCATGTGCCAGCTGGCGTTGTCGATCAGCAGACCGGCGACGAGCAGCGACGCGGAACCTGCTGCGACTGCGGAGCCGGAGATCAATGCGACGGCAACGGGGACGCGGGAGGCGGGAAGGTGCTCACGGGCCAGCCCGATGCACAGCGGCAGGATCGCGCCGGCCACACCTTGGATCGCGCGGCCGATGATGATGCTGGTGAGACTGTCGCCGACGGCGCTGACGATCGAGCCGAGCGCCGCGACGGCGAGCAGGACCATCAGGATCCGTTCCCGGCCGTACATGTCGCCGAGTCGTCCGCACACGGCGGCCGAGGCAGCCGAGACGAGGAGGAAGGCCGTCACCGCCCATCCGACCGTCGATGCGTCGCTGTCGAATTCGGTGATCAACGTCGGGATCGCGGCGAACATCATCGATGTTTCGAACGCGCTGATGATCTCGACGGCGATCAGGACCGACACGATCACCCATACCGGTTGCTGCCGGTCGAACCGGCTCCGCCCCTTCGGGGTTGCGGCTTCCGGCTGGGAGAGTTCATTGGCGTAGGAAGTCAAAGCACATTCCAGACTCTCGGCGGCCCGAGCGCGGGCCGTGTTTCCCTGCCCCACGAATGGGAGTGGCTCGGATCACTTGGTATCGCAGGTGAGAGCTGTCACGCTGTGCTATCTCGCTGAGCGAGACCGCCTTCGGGATGTCAGATCAGCGCGGCCTCGTGTACCGAGCGGTCGAACTCGGGGAGTTCCGCGCCGTTGCGGAGGGTTGTCGCGAGAGAGGGGTCGGCGAGATGCAGACGTCCGATGGCGATCAGATCGAACTCGTCGTCGCCCAGCCGTCGTTCGAGTTCGGGAACGTTGTTGCGCGCGGGCGCGCTGCCCTGGAGGCGGCTCTCCCGCAAGGTCGTCGCGATTCCGACACTGCCCACGGCCATCGAATGTGCGCCGGTGACCTTCTTGGCCCAGCCCGCGAGGGTCAGGTCGCTGCCTTCGAATGCCGGAAGGTCGAAGCGGCGGATGCTCGCGTCGAACACGTCGACGCCGGCTTCCTTCAAGGGGGTGAGGACGGCCTTCAGTTCGTCGGGGGTGTGGGCGATCCGGGCCTCGTAGTTCTGCTGCTTGTGCTGCGAGAAACGGTAGAAGATCGGCAGGTCGTCACCGATGCGCGAGCGGATGGCGGCGACCACCGTCGCGGGGAAGCGGGTGCGGCGCTCGAGGTCGCCGCCCCATTCGTCGTCGCGGAGGTTGGTGCCTTCCCAGAGGAACGCGTCGAGCAGGTAGCCGTGCCCTCCGTGGAGTGCGATGCCGTCGAACCCGGCTTCGGCGGCAGCGGCGGCTGCGTCGGCGTAGGCAGCGACGACCTGTTCGATGTCCTCGGCGGTCATGGCTCGCGTGGGTGCGGAGGCTCGGGCGATGTAGTCCTCGCCGTAGGACGTCACGCCGAGCTCGCCCCAGATCCCGGACGGTCGCATGGGGACGAGGTCGGGGTCGACATCCGCGCTCATTGCGCCCCAGAGGGGGCCGACGTGCCAGAGCTGGGGAACGATGCGTCCGCCCTCGGCGTGGACCGCATCGACGACGCGACGCCAGCCTTCGAGAGCTGCTTCGCCGTACATGTGGGGCACGCGGGGGTTGTCGACTGCCGTCGGGTGCTCGATGGCGACGCCCTCGGTGACGATCAGGGCGGTGCCGCCCGCGGCGCGTCGCCGGTAGTACTCGACCACGTCCGGTCCGGGTACGCCACCCGGGGAGTGGGAGCGGGTCATCGGGGACATCACGATGCGGTTGCGGAGCTCGAGGGAGCGCACCGTCAGGGGGCGGAAGAGGGGGGACTCGGTTTCTGACATCTCGGTCTCGACTCTTTCGGCTCGGCGGGCGACGGGTGCAGGCAGATTCCGCCCACATCCGAGGTTGTACCCATCGCTCGGCCCGGGGGACAGGGACCTCCTGCTCAGTGAGACGTGTCGGCGGACGGTCGGCGAGGAAGGCACGGATCGCGCAATCGGCCCGGTCCGCTGATCGGGAATTGTGCAACAGGTCACTCGCCGAGTACTCTGGCATCCGCTCACAAGAATCAATTTCAGTTTTTTCTGTCGTGGGTGATCGGATTCCGGAGAAAGGGTGGCGATGTCCGAGGCGCAACGTACGCAGGTCTCCCAGGCACCGAAGCGCGAATTGCCTGCATCGATGGTCGAGAGAATGACCCTCATCCTCGATGCCTTCGACGATCTCTCATCGCGGCTCACCCTCGAGGAAGTCGCGTGCCGCACCCAACTTCCGCGTTCGACGGTCCACCGCATCCTCGACCAGATGGTGCGACTCGACTGGATCGACCATGCGTCGTTCGGCTACTGCCTCGGTCGCCGCGCAAAGGCCATGGGAGAGGGCGACAACGGACACATCCGTGTCCGCGAGGCCGCGGCACCGCTCCTCCACGAACTGCACATGACCACCGGGATGGTCGCGCACCTGTCCGTGCTCGACGGGCCCGATTGCGTCTACCTCGACAAGATCGGCGGCCAGCTCGCCGCGACGCTGCCGTCGCGGGTCGGTGGACGTGTACCCGCCTACTCCACGGCGGGCGGGAAGGCGCTGCTCGCCGGACTCGAGCCGGAACAGGTCGATGCTCTCTACCCCGGCCCGCACCTGCCGCGTCGCACCGAGCGGACCATCGCCGACCTGTCGACCCTGCACCTCGAACTCAATCGCATCCGCCGTCGTCACGGCCTGGCATTCGAGACCGGCGAGGCCACCACCGGTATGTCCTGTGTGGGCGCCGCGATCCGCAGCCCCGCATCGCCGGTCGCCGCGATCTCCCTGTGCGGTCCCACCCGTCCCGGCCACCTCGAGCGCATCGCACCCCTGGTCGCCGGCGCGGTTCGCGACATCTCGCACACGCTGTACCCGGAGCTGAGCGCACCTCGTCGCAATCGTGCCGCGCGGAACACTGCAGACTCGTGGTCTCCGCAGGTCATGGAGCAGATGCTCGCCACGCAGTCGGACGGCTGGATGTAACCTGCATACGCTCACCGGCCGCCGGCACGTCCGGAACATCCCGGTGATCGGGAGCGTCCGCGCGACGTGAGGGGAATCACTGGAAGCCTCGTCGGTATGACGACGGAATTCACTTTCGAGAACACGGCGCGGGAACTCGCGACCGACCGCGGCACCCTTCGCTACCACGAAGCCGGCACGGGCGAGCCGCTTCTGCTGCTCCACGGCTCCGGACCGGGCGTCACCGGCTGGCGGAACTACCGCGGTGTGCTCGCCGACCTCGCCGAGCACTTCCGGTGCCTCGTTCTGGAGTTTCCCGGCTTCGGAGTGAGCGACCCGTGCGAAGGACACCCGATGGCCATGGCGTCGGTGGCGGTCACCGATTTCCTCGACGGTCTCGGACTCGACCGCGTCTCGATCATCGGTAACTCGATGGGCGGCATCGTCGGAACGCAGTTCGCGATCGCGCACCCCGATCGGGTCGAAAAGCTCGTCACCATCGGGGGCGCGGGACGATCGGTCTTCGCGCCGGCACCCGGCGAGGGCATCCGGTTGCTCATGGAGTTCACCGACGATCCGACCCGCGACAAGCTCGTTCGCTGGCTGCGTTCCATGGTGTACGACCCCGCGGTCATCACCGACGAGCTCATCGAGGAGAGGTGGACGCTCGCCACCGAACCGAAGACCCTCGAGATCGCGCGGCGTATGTACAGCACTGCGGCCTTCGCTGCGGGGGCGAAGGCCGCCGCCGCGTCCGACGCCACTCCGTACTGGGCGCAGCTCCACAAGATCACGGCCCCGACCCTGCTCACCTGGGGTCGCGACGACCGGGTCAGCCCCGTCGACATGGCCATGCTGCCCATGCGCGAGCTGCGCCACGGCGAGCTGCACGTATTCCCCAATTGCGGCCACTGGACGATGATCGAGGCCCGTGAGGCATGGCTCTCGGCCGTCCTCGCGTTCCTCACCCGAGAAGACTCCTAGGCAGCGGTCGCCGGGGGTCGGTTCCTCGACCCCCGGCGAGCGCCAGGGTGTTCCCGCTCAGTGGAACTCCGGCAATGGAAGTGTTGTTCTCCTGCGACTGTAGGCACCAACGGAACCGACGCTCGCCACGCCGTATCGGGGGCGTCACCCTCACAGGTGGGAGAGATCATGGGACAGGTGCTCGACTCCGTTTCGGAGTTCGCAGACGAGATCCGCGCGGACGGTGCCGAAGGCGACACACTCATGCGTCTGACCGACCGCAGCGCCAAGCGGCTTCGTGATGCCGGCGTCATCCGGCTCCTGCAACCGAAGGAATTCGGGGGTCTCGAGGCGCACCCGCGCGAGTTCGCCGAGACCGCCATGGCCATCGGCGCGATGGACGGCGCGACGGGCTGGGTCAGCGGCATCGTCGGTGTCCACCCCTGGGAGATGGCCTTCTTCGACCCGAAGGCGCAGGAGGAGGTCTGGGGCGAGAACCCGGACACCTGGATCGCCTCCCCGTACGCGCCGATGGGTGTCGCAACTCCCGTCGACGGCGGATACATCCTCAATGGCCGCTGGTCGTTCTCCTCGGGCACGGACCACTGCGACTGGGTCATGATCGGCGCCGCCGTCGGCGACAAGGACGGCAATCGGCTGAGTCCCCCGCAGAGCCTGCACGTGCTGCTGCCGCGCTCCGACTACCGCATCGACCACGAGAGCTGGAACGTGGTCGGCCTGCGCGGCACCGGCTCGAAGGATCTGATCGTGGAGAACGCCTTCCTGCCCGAATACCGCACCCTGCGCGCCGAGCGTGTCATGGGCGGGGTGGCGTGGCAGGACGCCGGACGTGACGAGACGCTCTACAAATTCCCCTTCTCGTGCATCTTCCCGCTGGGGATCACCTCGTCGCTCATCGGCATCGCCGAAGGCGCCCTGAACTGCTACATCGAGTCGCAGCGTGAGCGGGTCACGGTCTCCGGCACCGCGATCAAGCAGGATCCGTACGTGCTCTCGGCCCTCGGCGGGGCCGCTGCGGAGATCGCCGCCTCGCGCGCCGCGATCCT
Source organism: Rhodococcus sp. 5G237 (assembly GCF_053764735.1). Classification (NCBI taxonomy): domain Bacteria; kingdom Bacillati; phylum Actinomycetota; class Actinomycetes; order Mycobacteriales; family Nocardiaceae; genus Rhodococcus; species Rhodococcus sp. 5G237. The sequence continues at coordinate 151,511 of NZ_JBSNCD010000002.1, forward strand.
CGAAACCGTCGATCGGTTCTGGGACATGACGGAGAAGGGCATCGAGGTCACCTTCGAGCAGCGCGCGATCGGTCGGCGCACGCAGACCGCCGCCGCCTGGCGGGCCGTGGCCGCGGTCGACGAGATCTTCGCCCGTGCCGGCGGCGGCGCACTGCAGTTGACCAACCCGCTGCAGCGCTTCTGGCGCGACGCCCATGCGGGTCTGAGCCACGCCATCCACGTGCCCGGATCGATCTTCCATGCTTCCACGCTCTGCCAACTCGGCGAGGAGCCGCAGGGCATGATGCGGTCGATGATCTGACACCACAACCCTTACGGCGAAGGAACTTTCGGATATGACGGACATCCGGGGCCTGGGTTATCTCAGGATCCAGACCACAGACATCGCGCGGTGGCGCGAACTCGTCGTCGACGGACTCGGTATGGCGATCGGTACCGGCCCCGAACCCGACGGCCTGTACCTGCGTGTCGACGAACGCCGGGCACGTCTGATCGTGCTTCCGGGCGAGATCGACAAGGCGCTCGCCGTCGGATGGGAGGTGCGGGACGAGTTCGCCCTGCGCCGTGTGCGCGAAGCGGTCGAGAAGGCCGGTATCGCGGTGGAGGTGCTCTCCGAGGAGGAATCGACCTACCGCGACGCCGAGCAGGTCATCGCATTCGACGATCCGGGCGGCACCCGCACCGAGGTGTTCTTCGGTCCGGTGCTCGACCACAGTCCGGTCGTGACGCCGTTCGCCGGTGTCTTCCACACCGGCGAGGAAGGTCTCGGCCATGTCGTCCTGCCCACCGCGGCGTTCGCCGAGTCGTACGAGTTCTACACCGAGGTACTCGGTTTCCTCCCGCGCGGCGCGACACGACTCGGTGGTCTGTCGGCACCGCCGCCGGTGCGGCGGGTGCGCTTCCTGGGTGTCAACCGTCGCCACCACAGCCTCGCGCTGTGCCCGGCCCCGCCCGGAACCGAGCCCGGTCTCGTCCATCTGATGCTCGAAGTCGACACGCTCGACGCGGTCGGCCAGGCCCTGGACAGGGTGAACAAGCTCGGGTTCTCGATCTCGTCGACGCTGGGCCGCCACACCAACGACAAGATGGTCTCCTTCTACGTGCGTGCCCCGGGCGGATGGGACATCGAGTTCGGGACCGAAGGGATGCTCGTCGACGAAACCTTCTACACCGCAGAAGAGATCACGGCGGACAGCTACTGGGGACACGACTGGTCCGGTTCCGAACCTCTCGCGGCGTTCTCGCCTCCCGCGGGCTGACCGCGACACTTCATGGTCGCCGACGACGTTCCGGGCGCGGTGCGGGACCTGATTCCCGCCATCGCCGACCGCGCGGCGGACACCGACCGGCTCGGCCGCATCTCCGACGAGACGGTGCGTGATCTGGTCTCCGCCGGCGTGTTCCGCATGCTGCAGCCGCGCCGATACGGCGGGTCGGAGACCGAGCCGACGCGTTTCTACGAGGTCGTACGCACCGTTTCGAAAGCCTGTGGTTCGACGGGCTGGGTCACATCCATCGTCGGCGTCCACCCCTGGCATCTCGCGCTGTTCGACGATCGAGCGCAGCAGGACGTCTGGGGTGAGGACGATTCGACACTCGTCTCGTCGGCGTATGCCCCGGTCGGCCGTCTCGTCCCGGTCGACGGGGGCTACCGGCTGTCCGGGACATGGATGTTCTCGTCCGGCTGCCGATTCGCGTCGTGGGCACTCCTCGGCGCGGTGGTCGTCGGCTCGGAGGGCAGGCCGGTCGACTTCGTCACGGTGCTCGTACCGCGGAGCGACTACACGATCCGCGACGTGTGGAACGTCGTCGGAATGCGGGGGACGAGCAGCGACGAGATCGTCGTCGACGAGGTGTTCGTTCCCGCCCACCGTGTCAAGCGCAACTACGAGACCTCGCAGCTGCGCGGTCCCGGGCAGAAGGTCAATACCGGACCGCTGTACCGGATTCCGTTCGCTGCGTTGTTCACCACCGCCGTCGCCGTACCCATCGTGGGGGTGGTCGCCGGCTGCTACGACGAGTACCTGTCGTCGATGCGCGAACGAGTGCGGCTGAGCCTGGGCGGAGGCCGGTTCGTGGACGACCCGTTCGCTCAGGTCGCCGTGGGACGCGCAGCATCGGACATCGACGCCGCGACACTGCAACTCGACCGCAACATCCGCGAACTGTGGGACCTGGCGCGGGCGGGCAGGGAGATTCCGTTGGACCTGCGTCTGCGCACCCGGCGCGACCAGGTACGCGCCACCGAGCGGGCGGTGGAGGCGATCGACCTGTTGTTCAAGACGGCCGGAGGCACGTCGCTGTTCCTCGGAGGAATCATCGAACGGGCCTGGCGCGACGCGCATGCCGGGAGCGTCCACGTCGCCAACGAACCCGAGCGTGCCTATGCGTTGTACGGCCGGAACGCCTTCGGCCTGCCGGTCGAGGACAACCTGATCTGAGCATCGGCGATGCCTTTTCGTAGGTGCTCGCTCCGAATTTCTCGAACAGCGGGAACTTCCCGACGTCGATCCGGAATGCCGTTTACGGTCCGGAGGGATCACCCGACCCCCGTGCGGAACAGTCTGCCGCGCATCGCTATCGGAAGGAACTTCCTCCCATGAGCACTTCCCCGGTCCGTCCCGTCCCCGTCCGCGACATCGGAAGCTGGGACCTCGAAGCCGATGTCGTGGTCGCCGGTTTCGGTATCGCCGGTGTCTCCGCCGCGATCGGTGCGGCCGAGAGCGGAGCGGACGTGCTGGTGCTCGAACGCACCGGCGGTGGCGGGGGAGCAGCCGCCCTGTCGGGCGGGATCGTCTATCTCGGCGGCGGCACCCGGTTGCAGAAGGCCTGCGGGTTCGACGACACCCCGGAGAACATGAAGACCTTCCTCGCCGCGGCTCTCGGACCGGGTGTCGACGAGGACAAGCTCGACGTCTACTGCCAGGGCAGCGTCGACCACTTCGACTGGCTCGAAGCGTGCGGGGTGCCCTACAAGGAGAGCTTCTGGTCGCAGCCCGGCTGGGAGTGCCCCGTCGACGATTCGCTGATGTACAGCGGTGGAGAGAACGCTGCGCCGTTCCACACGCTCGTCGAACCCGCTCCGCGCGGACATCTCGCCCAGGTGACCATGCCGCGCAACGGAGAGCAGGCCGCCGGCTACGTGCTCATGACCACCCTCATCGCCAAGGCGGCCGAGGTCGGCGTCCGCGTCGAATCCGACGTCCGGGTGCAGCGACTCGTCGTCGACGAAACCGGGCGGGTCGTGGGCATCGTCGCCACGCGGTTCGGTGGGACCATCGCGGTCCGGGCGCGCGGCGGCGTCGTGCTCGCCACCGGATCGTTCGCCTACAACGACGAGATGATGCAGGCGTACGCGCCGCGGCTCTACCAGCGCCCTGCGGCGACCGTCGAGGAACACGACGGTCGCGGCATCCTGATGGCCCAGGCTCTCGGCGCACGACTGGCACACATGGACGCGTGCGAGGTCGCCTTCTTCTGCGATCCCCAGCTGATCGCACGCGGCATCCTCGTCAACGGTCGCGGTCAGCGTTACGTCGCCGAGGACACCTATCCCGGCCGCGTCGGTCAGCTCACCATGTACCAGAACGACAACCAGGCGTTCCTCGTCCTCGACGAACAGGCCTACGAGGAGGGCATGGCGGCGCCGAGTTCGAGTCCGCAGCTGCGTCACCGGCCCACCTGGGTGTGTGAGACGGTCGCCGAACTCGAATCCGAGATGGGACTGCCCGCGGGTGCACTGACCGCGACGGTGGAGTTGTACAACAAGCACGCCGAGCAGAGGACGGATCCGGTCCTCGGGAAGAAGCCCGAGTGGGTGCGGCCGATCGGTTCCCCGATCGCGGCGATCGACCTGCGGAACATGACCGGCGGTTTCACCCTGGGCGGGCTGCAGACCTCGGTCGACTCGGAGGTCCTGCACGTGGACGGCGAGCCGATCCCCGGCCTGTATGCGGCGGGTCGCTGCACGTCCGGCCTGTCGGCCTGGGGTTACTGCAGCGGTATCTCGCTCGGCGACGGCAGCTTCTTCGGGCGGCGGGCCGGCATCCGCGCAGCCGCCTCGTAGACGACGGGATGTGCGTGCGGTGCTCGTCCATCGCACGCACACCTTCCCCGTCAGCGGCCGAGGTCGAACCCGCCGCGGTAGAACACCATCGGGCTCTCGTCGCCGAGGCATTCGAGTTCGGCGACGCGGCCGATGACGACATCGTGATCACCTGCTACGTGCACGTCCTCGATCGAGGCGTGCACCCGCATGAGCACACCCGGTAGGGACGGGGTGCCCCAGCGGGAGAGCTCCCAGTCGAGGCCGTCGAACTTGAGACCGCGGCTCGAACCGAACCGGGAGCACAGATCGGTCTGGTTCGCACCGAGCACGTTGACGGTGAACCGGCCGGTGCGGCGAAGTCGCGGCCAAGCTCGTCCGCGGTGATCGGCGCAGAACAGCACGAGGGGCGGCTCGAGCGAGACCGACGCGAACGACTGGCACGCGAAGCCGGTGGGGCCGTCCTCGTCGAGGCCGGTCACGACGGTGACGCCGCTCGCGAAGCGCCCCATGGCGCGGCGCATCTCGTCCGGGCCGGGCACGTCGACGTCGAACTCGGCTTCGTAGGTCGGTATCCGGGTCTGCATGTGACTCACTCCGATTCGCTCTGGTCGCTGCCTCCGGCGACGTCCTTCGAATCGAGCGTATGGGTGACGCGTGACACCTCGGAACGGCTTCTCGCTGAGTGGACTTCCTGCCGGAACGACCCGGGTCGGCGAGGCCCCGAGCTCCCACCGTTCGGGACCGCAGAAAAACCGCGATGCGACAATCTGCCCGACGGCGCGGGACAGAAACGACGGGCCGTCATCGTGGAAAGGGGAACCGGTGCCCAGAATCGGTAAGGCGCGGGACGGAGCCGAGCCGACCTCGGCGGAGCAGCGGCGACGGCAGGTGCGGATCCTCGAGGCCGCAGCACGGCTGGGATCCGAACACGAACTGGCCCGCGTGCAGATGACCGAGGTCGCCAAGAGTGCCGGGGTTGCGATCGGGACCCTCTACCGGTACTTCCCGTCGAAGACGCACCTGTTCGTGGCGGTGCTGCTCCACCGGCTCGAACTCGGCGCGGATCGGTTGCCGGCGCGGAAACCGGGTATGAGTGCCCGGGATGTGATCACCGAGGTGCTGATCGAGATGACCAGGCGGTTCGTCGACCGGCCTCTCCTGGCCTCCGCGATGTTGCTGTCCAACAGCACCGCCCCCGCGGCGGTGGTGCCGGATTCCGAAGAGGTGAGGCGGACGTTCCACCGCATCCTGTTCGACAAGGCGGGCCTCGACGACCCGACCGAAGAGGATCGGAACGCCGTGCGGCTGCTGTCGATGATGTGGTCCGGTCTGCTGGTCGCGTATCTCAACGGTGCAGCGACGCTCGAGGAGACCGAGGCGGACGTGCGGAGCAGCTGCGAGTTGTTGCTCGTCCATCTGACGGAGTAGCGACAGGTCCGGATACGACGCGAGTCCCTCTCCCGTGTGGGAAAGGGACTCGCGTCGTGAGTGCGGGCCGGCTATCCGGCGGCGCCGATCGAGGGTGCGGTGTCGAGGACGTCCCCGAGCGCAGCGGCGGTCGCGTCCGCCCCGCCGAAGGTGAACGCCAACTGCCGTCCCCACAGGAAGTAGCGGTGGATCGGGTAGTCGATGTCGGCGCCGATACCACCGTGCAGGTGCTGGCCGGTCAGACCGACCCGCACACCGCCGCGGGATGCCCACCACTTGGCGACCAGGGCCGCGGACTCGGCTTCGTCCTCGCGTCCGACGTCGATCAACCATGCCGCCTTGCGCACCGTGAGCCGGATCGCTTCGGTATCGAGGTAAGCGTCGGCCGCACGCACCGCGACAGCCTGGTTCGTCGACAGCGGGCGTCCGAACTGCACGCGTTCGGAGGTGTACTTGGCCGTCGCCCGCAGCGTCTCCTCGCACACCCCGAGCTGAACGGCAGCAAGAGCGATGCGGATACGACGACGGGTCCAGGCCGCGATCTCCTCACCGTCACCGGGCAGGACGTCCTCGGCTCCGATGTGCACGTCCGTGAAGCGCACCGCCGCTTCGGCGCCACGTCCGGTCACGGCGACCGGGACAGCCTCGACGCCGGTCGCGTCCACCGGCGCCACCACCACGGCGACCGAGTCGTCGTCACAGCGGACCGGGACGACGACGCCGGCGATGATGGGAGCCCACGGAACGGACGGAATCTCACCGCTGATGACGAGGTCGTCGCCCTTGCGGATCGCGGTCACGGTGGGGCTCGCGCCCGGAGTGTCGTCGAACGCGCCGGTCAGGACGACCGACCCGTCGATGAGCTTCGGAACGTAACGCTCGACCTGGGTTTCCGTGCCGAACTGTGCGAGCGGAAGAGCCGCACCGGCCACGGTGGACCATACGGGAACGGGGGCGACGCGACGGCCCTGCTGCTGCAGGATCGTCGTGAGCCCGAGCATGCCCATGCCGGCGCCGCCGACGGACTCGGGTAGAGCGAGTCCGAGGAGCCCGGCGTCGGCGAGTGCCTGCCACAGGGTGGCGTCGAAGCCGCCTTCCTTGCGCTCCACCTCGACCACACGCTCGACCTTGGCCAGCGAACCGAAGACCTGCGACGCGAGGTCCTCGACCGCGATCAGGTCGTCATCGAGTTCGAATTCCATGTCAGCTCCTCGTCTCGGCCGGCGTCTTCACCGCAGCCTGTGCCGTCGCGTCGGGGCGCCTACGGGCGCCCAGGGTCATTCCGAGGGTCTTCGCCGCCACGATCTCGCGCATCACCTCGTTGCTGCCACCACCGAAGGTGTTGTTCTGCGCGCGTCGGCCGAGCGCTTCGACGCGGCCTTCGATCACGGCGCCGTGGCTACCGGGACGCAGCAGACCGCGGGCGCCGAGCACTTCCTGCAACATGCCGTAGGCCGCGACCACGCCCTCGGTTCCGAACACCTTCGCCGCGGCGGAGTCACCACCGTCGAGGGTGTTGGCCGCGATGTCCGACACCAGACGCAGGTTCACCAGGTCGGCGGCCGACAACAGCGCGTAGACCTCGGCCAGAGTCGAGCGGACCCACGGGACGTCGAACAGCACGCCGGGGCCGAAGGGCTCCTGCTTCGCCCAGGCGAGAACCTCGTCGTACATCTCGTTGGCGATGCCACCGCGGGCGGCCAGCGCGACACGCTCGTGGTTGAGCTGGCTCGTGATCAGGGTCCAGCCGCCGTTGAGCTCGCCGACGACGTTGCTCAGCGGAACGCGGATGTTCTCGTAGTACGTGACCGCCGTGCTGATTCCGCCGACGGTCTGGATCTCGGTGGCGGAGAAGCCCGGCGACGAGGTCGGCACGAGAACGACCGAGATCCCCTTGTGGCGGGGCGCGTCCGGATCGGTGCGCACGGCGAGCCAGATCCAGTCGGCGAAGATGGCCGAACTCGTGAACAGCTTGTTGCCGTCGATGACGAGTTCGTCACCGTCGATGCGGGCCCGCGTCTGGAGCGCGGCGAGGTCGGTGCCGGCGCCGGGCTCGGTGTACCCGATCGCGAACTTCAGTTCACCCGTAAGGATCTTGGGAAGGAAGAAGTCCTTCTGCTCCTGCGTGCCGTACTTCATCAGTGCCGGGGCGACGGTGTTGAGCGTGACCAGCGAGACCGGCGCGCCGGCGCGGATCGTCTCGTCGTAGAAGACGTAGAGCGCCTCGGGGTCCTCACCACGTCCGCCGTACTCCTCGGGCCATCCCAGGCCGAGCCAGCCGTCGGCGCCCATCTGCCGGTAGATCTTGTCGAAGACCGGTCCACCCTCGGTCTGATCGACCAGGGCGCGTCGATCGTCGTCGTCGATGATGCGGGCGAAGTACTCCCGCAGTTCGGTGCGCAGCCGCCGTGACTTGTCGGACAGCTCGGGATGCATGTGGTCTCCTGAGAGGTGGTCGGGGCCCGGGTTGCGGGCCTAACGGTCGGCCGAGAGGACGATCGCGCTGTGCGGCACCGGCGATCCGCCTGTGACGAGCACGTTGTCGAGTGTCTTCGCCGGCTGGTTCACGGAGGTGCCGCGGATGAGCCGGACGCCTTCGGCGATGCCGTTGACGCCGTGGATGTAGCCTTCACCGAGCTGACCGCCGTGGGTGTTGATCGGCAGTCGCCCGTCCACCTCGAGGTTGCCGTCGGCGATGAAGTCCTTCGCCTCACCGCGACCGCAGAAGCCGTACTCCTCGAGCTGGAGCAGGACCATGGGGGTGAACGCGTCGTACAGGATCGCGGCGTCGATACCTTCGGGGCCGAAACCGGCCTGTGCCCACATCTGCCGGGCGACGAGCTCCACCTCGGGCATCGCGTCGATGTCCTCGCGGTAGTAGCTGCTCATCGAGATCTGCTGAGGGCCGACACCCTGCGCTGCAGCGGTGATGATCGCCGGCGGGTGCGGAAGATCCCGTGCGCGTTCGGCACTCACGATGACCAGTGCCTGGCCGCCGTCGCTCTCCTGGCAGCAGTCGAGCAGACGCAGCGGGTCGGCGAGCATCCGCGAGTTCTGGTGGTCGTCGAGGGTGATGGGCCGCTCGTAGAACCAGGCCTTGGGATTGTTCGCCGCGTGCTTGCGCGAGAGCACCGAGATCTGCCCGAAGTCCGCGCTGGTCGCCCCGTACTTGTGCATGTAGGTGCGGGCCAGGAAGGCCTCCTGCTGAGCGGGAGTGAGCAGACCGTACGGGTTGATCCAGTTCCGGTATTCCTGGTCGGTGCTGGAGTTGTAGGCGAAGGGCGGCGGCCCGGCGCCGAAACGGTGGCCCGAGCGCTCGTTGAAGGCGCGGTAGACGACCACGACGTCGGCGACACCGCTCGAGACGGCCAGCGCGGCCTGCTGCACGGGCGCGCAGGCGCCGCCACCGCCGTGCGGGATCCGGCTGAAGAACTTCAGTTCCGGGATGCCGAGCGCGCGGGCGACGGCGATCTCGGGGTTGGTCTCCATGGTGAACAGCGCGAAGCCGTCGACCTCTTCGACGCCGATCTGCGCGTCCTCGAGAGCGGCGAGGACCGACTCGCACGCGAGTTGCCATTCGCTGCGGCCGGAGTTCTTGGAGAACTCGGTGGCTCCGATGCCGGCGATAGCGGCGGCTCCGGAGAAGCCCTTGACGGTCATCGGCTCTTCCTCTCGTAGGGCTCCACCACGACCTCCGCGGTGACGTGGACGCCTCTGCTGTTGCGGCCCTGCACCTTCACGGTGACGGCCGCGCCGTCGACGGCGGTCACCTCACCGTTCATGTGCATGGGGTCGCCGGGGAAGCAGGGAACGCCCAGGCGCAGCGACGCGCGGCGCACCCGCGCCGACGGTCCGGTCCAGTCGGTGACGTACCGGTCGACGAAACCGTTGGTGGCGTTGATGCTCATGAACACGTCCGGGGTGCCGCGTCCGAGTGCGGCAGCCGGGTCGTGATGCACGTCCTCGAAATCCTGTGACGCGATCGCGGTGGCCACGATGGTCGTGCGGTCCATCGGCAGGACGAGTTCGGGAAGCTCCTGTCCGACAGTGCATTCGGTGAGGTTCATGCGTCTCCTCCGGGCTTGCGCAGCTGGGGCAGGATCTCACCGTGTGCGTGCTCGGAGAATCCCACCTCGAGTTCCATGCCGATCTCGAGGGTGTCGTGGTCGACGCCCGCGATGTCGGCGACGATGCGGATCCCCTCATCGAGGTCGATCAGTCCGACAGCGAGCGGATACTCGAAGGCGGGATCCTGCGGGTGGTGGATGATCGTCCAGCTGTGGAGCGTTCCGCGTCGCGAGGATTCGACGGTCTTCCACTCGAACGAGCGGCACGCGGGACAGGCCGGTCCTGGGGGATGGCGCAGAGTGCCGCAGTCGCTGCACTGCTGGATCTCGAGTCGGCCCTCACGGACGGCGTCGAACCAGAACTGGTTGTCCTGGGTGATGGTGAGCCGGGGGACGGCGGTCATCGCGTCTCCTTGTCGGTGTTCGGGTTGAACCGGAGCATCCGGAAGCGTTCCTCGGCGACGACTTCGCCGTTCTGGTCCTCGTAGCGCTTGTACAGCGTGAAGAATCGGCCGTCGCCGAGACCCGTTCGCTTGATCTCCGATACGGACTCGATCGTGTAGTGGGCAGTGATGTGATCGCCCGGGACGAGTTCGCGGTGGTAGTCCTGCTCGACGTTCGTCGCCACGACGGAGGTGAAACCCTCGCGATCGAGGTCGGCGAGCATCCGGGAGTACGCGAAATCCTCCACGACGCCCTCGGCCCGCTTGCGCTGCACATCACGCCAGCGGCGGTAGCCGGCCATGATCCAGGTGGAGATCATGGCGGGCGGGCAGACGATGGAGTCGCGCCCGGTTTCGCGGGCGGCCTCGGCGTCGACATAGATCGGGTTGAAGTCGTCGTGGGCCTCGACCCAGTTGCGGATCATGGCGTCGTTGACGGCGTACCGGGCCACGCGGGGTGGTTCGGCCACCTGCCCGACGTATTTCTCGTAATCCTGCTCGACGGTCTGCATGGCCCAGTCACTCCTCTTCGACACGCGCGTTCGTCGTCACGCTAAGTGGGGCCGACAAGCAAGTTCCCGTGATTCCCACTGAGCAGGAGCAGCGGCGGAGGGCGAGGGGGAGCAGTACCAAACCAAGCGATTGCTTGGTAAGTTGTCAACGCGAGACCCGCGCATCCTGCGGGGTGAACGACGTGGAGGCAGCGAATGGATCTGGGACTCGACGGCGCGGTCGTGCTCGTCACCGGGGGGATACGAGGAGTCGGTGCGGGCATCACCAGGGTGTTCCTGCGCGCCGGAGCGACCGTCGTGACATGCGCACGCAACGAACCCGAACAGCCTGTCGAAGTGGACGGGCGGACCGCGGAGTTCCTGAAGTGCGACGTTCGCGACGCCGATCAGGTCGGCACGTTGATCGAGACCATCGTGGAGCGTCACGGTCGGCTCGACGCCGTGGTGAACAACGCCGGCGGGTCGCCGTACGCACTGGCGGCCGATGCCAGCCCGAAGTTCCACGCCAAAATCGTGGAACTGAACCTGCTGTCCCCGCTGCTGGTCGCGCAGGCTGCCAACGCGGTGATGCAGAAGCAGGACACCGGCGGCTCGATCGTCAACATCTCGAGCGTGAGCGGATCGCGCCCCTCGCCGGGAACCGCGGCCTACGGTGCGGCCAAGGCGGGCGTCGACAGTCTCGCACAGTCGCTCGCCGTCGAGTGGGCACCGAAGGTACGGGTGAACTCGGTGGTGGTCGGGCTCGTCGAAACCGAACAGTCGCATCTGTTCTACGGCGACAAGGCAGGCGTCGCCGCAGTCGGCGAGACCGTCCCGCTGGGGCGGCTGGCCCAGCCCGAGGACATCGGCCACTGCGCCGCATTCCTGGCCTCTCCGCTGTCGGCCTACGTCAGCGGATCGACATTGACCGTCCACGGCGGCGGTGAACGCCCTGCCTACATGGCAGCGGCCGAAACGAAGGAGACGAAGTGAGTGGACTGCTGGACGGGCGCGTCGTCATCGTGACCGGCGCCGGGCGGGGACTGGGCCGTGCCCACGCCCTCGCCTTCGCCGCGGAGGGTGCGAAGGTCGTCGTCAACGACATCGGTGTCGGCAGCGACGGAACGGCGACGGGGGAGAGCCCCGGCGAACTGGTCGTCGAGGAGATCCGGGCTGCCGGCGGCGAAGCCGTCGTCAACGGTGACGACGTCGCCGACTGGGCCGGTGCCGAGAACCTCGTGAAGACGGCGCTGGACAACTTCGGCCGCCTCGACGTGCTCGTCAACAACGCGGGCTTCCTGCGCGACCGCATGCTCGCCAACATGAGCGAAGAGGAATGGGACGCGGTCATCCGCGTGCACCTCAAGGGGCACTTCGCGCCGATGCGTCACGCCATGACCTACTGGCGCGCCGAGTCCAAGGCCGGCAACCCCGTCGACGCCCGCATCATCAACACCAGCTCGGGCGCCGGACTGATGGGCAGCATCGGTCAGGGCAACTACGCCGCCGCCAAGGCCGGCATCGCGACGCTCACGATCCAGGCCGCCGCCGAATTCGGCCGCTACGGCGTGACCGTCAACGCGATCGCACCCTCGGCGCGCACCCGCATGACCGTCGGTGCCGGTGGCGCGATGGCCGAGATGATGGCCGCGCCCGAAGAGGGTTTCGACGCCATGGCGCCGGAGAACGTCTCGCCGCTCGTCGTATGGCTCGGCAGTGCCGAAGCGAAGGACGTGACCGGGCGCGTGTTCGAGGCCGAAGGTGGCAAGGTGTCGCTGGCCGACGGATGGCGCCACGGTGAGGCGATCGACAAGGGCGACCGCTGGGATCCGAAGGAACTCGGTCCCGTCGTCGAGAAGCTGATCGCAACGTCGCAGCCGCCGACGCCGGTCTACGGAGCGTGATGTCCCCGTGCGCGTTTCCGGTGATCGTCACCGGAAACGCGCACGGACGGCGTCGTCGATCTAGGCGGGCGTACGGACGATGAGGGTGGAGCCGGGGAAGTAGGCGGCGAGTTCGGAACGCGCCTGCTTGAGCGTGGCGGTGCCGTAACCCTGCTTGCGGAACTCGGGATGCACCCAGATCCGCACGTCGACCTCGTTGCCTGTCAGCTCGCCGAACGCGAACCCGATGGCCTTCGGCTCGTCACCCGAAAGGTCTTCGGCCACAAGCCACATCCCGGATTCGTCGTCCATCAGCTCGGTGCCGCGCTGCCGCTCGGACTCGACCCGCTCGTCGCTGTCGTCACCCAACTGGTCGGCGCAGCGCTGCTTGAACAGCGCGGTGTCGGCGGCGCTGTGGGAGATGGGCCGCAACCGGAAATGCGCGCCGGTCGCGTACGGACGCGCCGCCGTCGTCCACTGCAGCACCGCATCGAGATCGTCGAGTTCTTCACGGATCTTCTTCCGCTCCGCCTGCGTCAGGCGGCGGAACGGAAGGTTCAGCACGGCCTCCGCGCAGAACTCGTCGGTGTCGAGCAGCGAGGCCAGCTTCGCGACCGCGTCGCCCCGATCCTTGCTCTCGACGATCACGTCGAGCACCTCGTGGCGTCGTTCGAGCGCCCGGAGCAACGCGGCCGCGATCTCCCGCCGGTCGAGCACCTTGTCGTGATTGGTGGTTGCCATCGTGCGACATCCCTTCGTCGAGAACCTGGACGTACGAGACTCAGTATTCCCGCACGGGACCGTCCCGGCGAACCGTGCCGGCCGGGACGGTTCACTCGCACACGACGACGGGAATCACACGGTCGGTCCACGACTGGTAGTTGTCGAAGTCCGGGTACATCGCCGTCAGACGCGGCCAGTAGGCCGCTCGTTCCTCGTCGCTCGCGACCCGCGCCCGCATGGTCCGGATGCGCGACTTGATCTGCACCATGACTTCCGGGTTCGCCTGGATGTTGCGGAACCACAAGGGGTGCTTGGGCAGTCCTCCCTGGGAGGCGACGAGGACCACCTTGTCGCCGTCCTCGAGGAACAGCAGCGGTGCCGTCCGCGGCTGCCCGGTCTTCCGGCCGACCGTGGTCACCAGGCACACCGGGATGCCCCACGGGAAGGCGCTTCCCACGCGCCACTTCCCACCGATGCGACCGCCGGTCGCCCGGTACGCCGCGACGTTGAACCGCGACATCCACTTGATGATCGAGATCGTGGCCTTCGAGTCGAGGCCCTTCGGTGCCGCTTCGGTGCCCATGTCAGATGCGCTCGATGATGGTGCCCGTCGCCAGCGCGCCGCCGGCGCACATCGAGATCAGAGCGGTCGATGCATCGCGGCGCTCGAGTTCGTGCAGCGCGGTGGTGATGAGACGGGAACCGGTCGATCCGACGGGGTGGCCGAGCGCGATCGCGCCGCCGTTGACGTTGACCTTGTCCATGTCGGGTCCGTGCACCTGGGCCCAGGACAGCAGCACCGATGCGAACGCCTCGTTGACCTCGAACAGGTCGAGATCGCCGATGTTCATGCCCGCCTTCTCGAGAACCTTCGCCGTGGCCTGGACGGGGCCGTCGAGGTGGAACTCGGGTTCGGCGCCGACGAGTGCCTGCGCGACGATCCGCGCCCGCGGCTTCAGTCCGAGCGCCTTCGCGCGGTCGGAGTCCATGAGCAGCACGGCTGCGGCTCCGTCGGAGATCTGCGAGGAGGTGCCGGCCGTGTGGATGCCGCCCTCGAGTACGGGCTTCAGCTTCGCCAGCGACTCGGCCGACGTCTCGCGCAGACCCTGGTCGCGGGTGACGGTCGCCTTCTCGCCGGTGCGGTTGCCCTCCTTGTCGACGACGGGAGCGACGACCGGCAGCACCTCGCGGTCGAACCGGCCCTCGTCCCAGGCCTGCTTCGCGAGTTGCTGCGACCGCACGCCGAGCGCGTCGACGTCCTCGCGGGTGATGCCGCGGCGCCGCGCGATGCGCTCGGCGGCCTCGAACTGGTTGGGCATGTCGATATTCCACGACTCGGGGCGACGCGGGCCGGCCTGATCGCCGACGTTGGCGCCGAGGGGCACCTGGGTCATCGCCTCGATGCCGCACGCGATGCCCACGTCGATGGCGCCGGTGGCGATGAGACCCGCGATGAGGTGGTTGGCCTGCTGCGCCGATCCGCACTGGGCGTCGATGGTGGTCGCGCCGACCTGCCAGGGCAGGCCCGCGTTGAGCCACGCGGTGCGGGTGATGTTGTTGGACTGGGCGCCTGCCTGGGTGACGCAGCCACCGATGACCTGTTCGACGAGCTCGGCGTCGATGCCGGCGCGTTCGACGAGTCCGGCCTGGACGGCGCCCAGGATCTCGGCAGCGTGCAGGCCCGCGAGCCATCCACCCCGCTTGCCGATCGGGGTCCGTGCGGCCTCGACGATGACTGGTGTGCCCACTTCGGGCTCCTTTCTCCTACGTTCTTCGCAAAATAGAACAGGTTTCTCCGAGAGGCAACAGAACTTGATTATCCCACGGACGTGCGGATCTCTTGGTCGCACGGCGCACCTGTGTTTGAATGGTTCTAGAACGTGTTCCAAATCACGCGAGCGGTACTCGCCAGGGCAGGAGAGATATCAGTGGCGCAGCCGAACATCCCCGAAGACATCGACTTCACCGATCCCGATCTGTACGCAGACCGTATGCCGTTCGAAGAGTTCGCGGAACTGCGCAAGACGGCACCGGTGTGGTGGAACAAGAAGTCTCCCGACGTCGGTGGTTTCCACGACGAGGGTTTCTGGGTTGTCTCCCGGCACGAGGAGGTCCGTGAGGTCTCCCGCCGGAGCGACGTGTTCTCCAATTGGGAGAACACTGCGATTCCGCGGTTCAACGACGACATTCCGCGCGAGGCCATCGAACTGCAGCGTCACGTCCTGCTCAACAAGGACGCCCCCGAGCACACCAAGCTGCGCAAACTCGTCGCCCGCGGTTTCACGCCCCGTGCGATCAACGGCCTGCGCGACGAGCTCGACCGTCGCTCCAAGATGATCGTCCAGGAGGCCTGCCAGGCCGGTCAGGGTGACTTCGTCACGCAGATCGCCGCGGAACTGCCGCTGCAGGCGATCGCCGATCTCATCGGCGTCCCGCAGGAGGACCGCGCGAAGATCTTCGAGTGGTCCAACCAGATGACGGGCTACGACGATCCGGACAACACCGCCGATCCGGCGGCCGCCTCCATGGAGGTGCTGGGCTACGCCTACCAGATGGCCGCCGCCCGCAAGGAGAACCCGGCCGACGACATCGTCACCACCCTCATCGAGGCCGACATCGACGGCGACGAGCTCGCTCCCGAGGAGTTCGGCTTCTTCTTCATCGTCCTCGCGGTGGCCGGCAACGAGACCACCCGCAACGCCATCACCCATGGCATGGCGGCCTTCCTCGACAACCCCGAGCAGTGGGAGATCTTCAAGCGCGACCGGCCGAAGACCGCCGCCGACGAGATCATCCGCTGGGCCACTCCGGTCACCTCGTTCCAGCGCACGGCGCTCGAGGACACCGAACTCGGCGGACAGACGATCCGCAAGGGCGAGCGCGTGGTCATGCTGTACGCCTCGGCCAACAACGACGAAGAGGTGTTCGAGAACCCCCGCGAGTTCGACATTCTCCGGGATCCCAACCCGCACGTCGCCTTCGGTGGCACCGGTGCGCACTACTGCCTCGGCGCGAACCTCGCCCGCATGGAGATCGACCTGATCTTCAACGCCATCGCCGACCACATCCCCGACATCACCAAGATCGGCGACCCGCACCGTCTGCGGTCGGGCTGGCTCAACGGCATCAAGGAGTTCCAGGTCGACTACAAGACCTCGGGAGGATGCCCGGTCAAGCACTGATCGGACCACAGCGCAGGTTCCCGGACGCCGTCAGGTGTCCGGGAACCTCGTCGTTTTCGTACCCCACTGCCGGGAGGGAGATCTACGCCAGGAGGCGGTACTCCTGGTGATGCCCCCGGTCGCGTACGACGACGCCGAGTTCCTGCAGTTGCTCGTGCAGTGCGGTGGCAAGATGTGTGTTCTTGCCGGACAGCGCTTCCCGTCGCTCCCGCAACAGGGTGTGGGTCTGCTCGTCCAGGCCGGGGTGCCCCTCGATCCACCGGGTGAACGATTCCTCGTGGGTGTTCTTCTCGCTCCACGGATAACCGTGCGCCGTGAATGCGTCGGCGACGGCTCGGTCGTTCAGGTCGTCGGCCTTGCGTCGCGCGAGTTCTCGCTCCGCAGAATCGAGCAGGACGAGATCGCGGCCTTCGCGGAACACCGACCCGACCTTCGCGCGCGGCACGTACAAATCGCGCTCGTCCTGGGTCAGCAGCACTCCTTCGGAATCCACGGTCAGTGCCAGGGACTCGTGGATCGCCGTCGAGGCGAGGAAGAGTCCTGCGCCGATGCCGACGACGGTGAGGAGCGGGATCGTCCACGCCGTGGTGAGACCGGCCAAGAGTTCGAGCGGGCCGGGAACCGCCGGAAGGGTGTCGACCGCCCACGTCGACACGGCCGGCGCGACGAAGCCGAGTCCGAGACCGGCGAGAGCGCACAGGATCCCCAGCGCCCCCGGAACGACGGGGGAGACGGTTACGCGAGTGGCATCGTCGTGCATCCTCATGATCGTGGTCCTTTCGTGTGTCCGGTGAGATAGCGCTGCACGATCGTCCGGATCGTCCCGACCGGATCGACGGCCGCGGGATTGTCCGCGTACAGGAACGCCGAATCCTTGATCGCGCTGATCCAGGTCGCGGCGGCCACCGGATCGAGCGACGGGTCGATCCGGTCACCCGCTCTGCGCAGGAGGTGGGTGAGCCCCTCGATCACGATGCCGTCGTCCTCGTCGAGGATCTCGGCGAGGACGGGGTCGTGGCCGACCTGGCGGATCACCTCGACCACGAGTCCTCCGGCTGCAGGATCCGTGGCCTGCCCGACGAGTTCGGCGACCATGTCGAGGAGGGCCTCCAGGGGATCGTCGGCGTCACGATGACGCTCCACGAGGGCCCGGGTCTCGGGTAGGCCCTGCTCGAAGATCGCGCGGAACACTCCGCGCTTGTCGCCGAAGTAGTGGAAGACCGTGCCGGAACTGACACCTGCCGCCTCGGCGATCGCCGTCACCGGGGTGGCGTCGAAGCCGCGCTCGGCGAACAGGGTGGCGGCGGAGTCGATGATCGCGGTGCGGCGGCGGGCTCGGAGTTCTGGGTCGACGGTGCGTGCCATGACTCCAATGTATTAATTGATCGACTCGTCAGTCAATTAATTGGCCAAAGCCGAGCGGGCTCGGTGTCGCGAGGCGGCCTCAGCGCAGGCGCCGAAGATCCTCGGGCGTATCCACGTCGCCGGCCTCGGCGAGGTCGCTGCAGTCCACCCGGCGTACCCGATCCCGGTTGCGGGCGAGGAACGACCGCGCCCCTTCGTCGCCGGTGGCCTCGCCGGCCGCGGTCAGCGCGTCGTCGAGGTCGAACACCACCGGATGACCGGGACGATCCCCGAAGACGGGAAGAGTGACCGTGCCCGGCCGGTGCTCGTCCAGGACGTGGCGCACCAGGTCGGCCGTGATGCCGGGAAAGTCGACGACGGTGAGCGCGACCCGGTCGTGGGTGCGCGCAGCGTCGACCCCACGGCGCAGGGAGGTAGACATGCCGTCGGGCCAGTCGGGATTGTGCACCGCCGTGGCGCCGGCCGGGCAGACGGCGGCGACCTCGTCGCCGAACGCACCGACCACCACCACGACCTCGTCGCAACCACCACCGAGCAGCGCATCGACGACGGTATGCAGCAGGGGACGGCCACGGTGGGGGAGCAGCGCCTTCGCACGTCCACCCAACCTCGAGCCGTCCCCTGCTGCGAGAACGATTCCGGCGGTCGGCATACCGCCGATGCTACGAGACCGGTCGCAGAGTTTTCATCGCGCGATCCACTTCCCAGAACGCACGCAGCGACACGATCTTCCCGTCGTCGTCGACCCGGTAGACGAACACGCCCTCCGCGTCGATGAGATTGCCCGCCATCGTGGTGCGGATCGTGCCGATGTTGACGCACTCGCTGCCGCATACCAGTACGTCGTCGACGAGGAACTCGAGCTTGTCGGTGTTCGCGATGGTCATGTCGTAGAACTTCGCGATCGCCTCGTGCCCGTGGTGTCCCTTGCCCTCGGGGTCGAAACCGGACGGGCCGACGGGATCCTCGACGCACGCATCCTCGGCGAACAGCGCGAGCCACTCGTCCTTGCGCTTGCCGCTCGCCGCAGCCTGCGACGCCCGGGCCGCCACGCGCGCCGGATGTTCCTCGCTCATGCCGCGTCCTTTCCGTGGATGTACTTGTCGGCGAACTTCCGCAGCGATTCCTGCTTCGCCTCGAGCGGCGAGTCGAATCCGTGCCCGTCGAAGATCCACGGCACCACGATGATGTCGGTGACCCCGGCGTCGGCGAGTTCGGCATAACCGGAGCTGCCGAACCTGTCGACGCACACGGCCTGGATCTCGAACGGCTCGTCGCTGCGGCCGTACTCGGCGCGCAACTCGCGCAGGCGGGTGACGACCTCGACGAGATCGTCGAACTCGATCATCGCCGACGTCCACCCGTCCCCGACCCTGGCCGCGCGCCGCAGCGCCACATCGGTGTGCCCACCGACGTAGAACGGCACCGGCTCGGTGGGGGCGGGGCTCATCTGGAGTCGGTCGAAATCGTAGAACTCACCGTGGTGCTCGACCATGCCGCCGCCGAGGATCAGCTTCAGCACGTCGATCATCTCGTCCACGCGCTTACCGCGCTTGGCGTACGGGGCGCCGCACCACTCGAATTCCTCCGGCGCCCATCCGATCCCGACACCCAGACCGAACCGGTTGCCGGTGAGATTGGCGACCGAACCGACCTGCCGGGCCAGCAGCACCGGATTGCGCGAGCCGAGCTTGAGCACCTGCGTGTAGAACCGGATCGTCGACGTGGCGGCCGCCATGGACGCCGCGGCGATGAGCGGATCGACCCACGGGGTGTCGGGCGTCCACATCCGCGAACCGTCGGGGGTGTACGGATAGTCGACCGTCTGCTTCTCCATGTAGAACAGGGAGTCGGGCAGGGCGATCGAGGTGTATCCGCACTCCTCGGCGGTCTGCGCGATTCCGGTGAGCTGGTCGAGCGGGGTCATCGCGACCCCGACGGTGAACGAGACCATGCCCGCCTCCTAGTTCGTGGGCCGGTCGGAGCCCACGACCCACATGGAGAAGTACTGCGAGCCACCGCCGTAGGCGTGTCCGAGTGCCTTGCGGGCACCGTCCACCTGGTGGTCTCCCGCCTTGCCCATCACCTGGATCGCGGCCTCGGCGAAGCGGATCATGCCCGACGCGCCGATCGGGTTGGAGCAGAGCACGCCGCCGGACATGTTGATCGGCAACTGGCCACCGATGGCCGTTTCGCCGGCCTCGGTGAGTTTCCAACCCGAACCCTCGGGAGTGAAACCGAGATTCTCGAGCCACATCGGCTCGAACCACGAGAACGGCACGTAGATCTCGGCGCAGTCGATCTCGGTGAGCGGATCGGTGATACCGGCCTGCTTCCACAGCGCCGCGGCGGCGATGCGACCGGCCTCCGGATTGACCTGGTCGCGACCGGCATAGGTGGTCGGTTCGGTGCGCATCGCGGTGGCGTGGATCCAGGCCACCTTGCGGCCCGCCTGCTCGGCGGCCCTCGCGGTGTCCTCGTCACCGAGCACGACCGCGCACGCACCGTCGGACGACGGGCACGTCTCGTCGTACCGGATGGGATCCCACAGCATCTGCGAGGCCTGCACCTTCTCCAGGGTGATCTCGGGCTGCTTCAGATGCGCGTACGGATTCTTCGCGCCGTTGAGGCGGTCCTTGACCGCGACCATCGCTCCGATGTGCTCGGGCGCGCCGGACCGGCGGATGTACGAACGGACGTGCGGAGCGAAGTAACCGCCCGCGCCGGCACCGACCGGCATGGTGAACGGGACCGGTGTGGACAGCGCCCACATCGCGTTCGACTCGGACTGCTTCTCCCAGGCCACCGCGAGCACCCGGCGGTGCACACCGGCCTGGACGAGGCTTGCCGCGACGTTCGCCGTCGAGCCCCCGACGGACCCGGCGGTGTGTACGCGCAGCATCGGCTTGCCCGTGGCGCCGATGGCGTCGACCATCGACAGTTCGGGCATCATGACGCCTTCGAACAGGTCGGGGGCCTTGCCGATCACGACGGCGTCGATGTCGTCCCAGCCCACCTGTGCGTCCGTCATGGCACGGTCGATCGCCTCGCGGACGAGGCCGGACATCGACACGTCGTGCCGCTTGGCGACGTAGTGGGTCTGCCCGGTTCCGAGGACAGCTGCGGGTTGCTTCGCCATCAGTTGCGTCCCTCCAGAACGGCTACCAGATTCTGTTGCAGCACAGCACCACTCGTCGCATGCGCGAGTGCACGTCCGGCCGTGCCGTCCATGATCGCCTGCGCTGCGTAACCGATGCGCTCGAGACCGCCGGAGAACATCGGGTTGCCCGTCAGCGGTCCGCCGGACGGGTTGATCGTCGTCGAATCGTCCAAGCCGATCGCCTCGCGGAGGATGAGCTCCTGATGCGTGAACGGCGCGTGCAGTTCGGCGACGTCGAAGGCGGTGTCGCCACCGGTGACCGCCTGCGCGGCAGCCCGTGCGGAGACCGACACCGTGAGGTCGAGCGAGCCGAAGTTCGGTGAGTCGGTGCGGTGTTCGATCCCGGTGATCCACGCGGGGTTCTCGCACAGCTCGCGCGCCCGGTCGCCGCTCGCGAGGACGATCGCGGCGGCACCGTCGGTGACCGGAGCGCAGTCGTGCTTGCGCAGCGGATCGGCGATGTACGGCTGCGAGAGCAGGTCCTCGATGTCGAGATCGCCCGAGAGCTGGGCCTTCGGGTTGTTCTTCGCGGCCGCGCGGCTGCGCACCGCGACCTCGGCCATCTCGCGGTCGGTCCACTTGCCGGAGTCGAGACCCATGCGGGCCTGCAGACCGGCGAGCGAGACGGAGTCGACGCCGAGCGGTGTCACGAGGTACGGATCGAGCTGCAGGGAGAGGGTGCGCCGCAGGGTGCCGGCCGAGGACTTGCCGAAGCCGTACACGAGGGCGGTGTCGACCTCACCGGTGATGAGCTTGACCCACGCCTCGTAGAGCGCCCAGGCCGCGTCCATCTCGACGTGCGACTCGTTGATGGGTGGGACCGCGCCGATCGCGTCGATCGCCGAGATGAACGAGAACGCGCGTCCGGCAAGGTAATCGGAGGAACCCGAGCACCAGAATCCGATGTCGGACTTGGTGATGCCGAGCTTGTCGTACAGCTCCTGGAAGCACGGGACGAGCATCTCGACGCCGTTGGTGGTGCCGAACGTCTTGCGCACGTGCGGAGCATGTGCGAAGCCGACGACTGCAATGTCTGTCATGATGTCCGCTGCTCCTAGAGGTGGTGTTTGAAGGTGTCGTAGTCGGCGTCGGGTTCACCGGTGGGCCGGAAGTACTCGATGTTGCGTAGCGTGTGGTCCCACTCCTCGCGCGGACGCCACTTGGCCTCGACGCGCATGCCCATCCGCACCTCGGAGGCGTCGCACTCGAGGATCAGGTGCAGGAAGGGGATGTCGGCGCCGTCGAGTAGCACGTAGGCAGCGACGTAGGGCGGCTTGATCTGCTGGCCCATGAACGGGACGTTGACGATGCAGAAGGTGGTGACGATGCCCTTGTCGGAGACCTCCACCGGTTCCTTGGTGGGCACACCGTCGGTCGGGCTCGCACCGCGCGGCGGCACGTAGACCTTGCCGCCCGCACCGGTCCGCCCGCCGATGATCTTCCCCTCCTTGAGTCCGCGCAGATACCAGGACTCCTCGGGGGAGGCCGAGTGGCGGTAGTGCAGGTCGACGGGGGTGGTGATCATGGTGACCGGCTCGCCGTCGCCCACATCCACGGTGAGGGTCGACTCGCCGGGTTCGAACGCCTCGATGTCGTGGATGTCGCCGGTGCGCTCGGCGGCCCAGCGCACCCGCACGCGCAGACCCGTTGCGATCTCGTCCGCGGATGCGACGTCGACCGCGTGCAGCAGCGTCGTGTCGGCTCCGTCGAGACGGATCAGCGCCCACGCGAACGGCCGGTCGAACGGCTGTCCGGGCAACGGCTCGGCGTTCCACGTCCAGCTCACCACGGTGCCGGTCTGTCCGACCTCGACGAAATCGGTGAGCGGTTCATGGGTGACCGCGTCGAATTCGGGGGGTGGGACGAGGACCCGTCCGTCGGATCCACGCGCGCCGAGAATGCGGCCGTCGCGCAGTCCGGTGACGAAGGCTCCGACGGTCGGTCCGGTGGATCGTGTGTAGTCGAACTTCAGATTCAGCGGTGCGCTCAGCGGTGGCTCGGCAACCGCGCTCTTTCCCAGGCTCACAATTTCGAGTAGAACAGGTTCTAGTGTTGCTGGCAAGAGCGGCGCGCGAACTGCACCTCGCCGCGATTCGTCCGACAGGAAAGGCGTCCAATGAGACTGGGACTGCAACTCGGTTACTGGGGTGCCCAGCCACCCCCGAACGCACCGGAACTCGTTGCTGCGGCCGAGGCCGAAGGATTCGACGCCGTCTTCGCTGCCGAATCGTGGGGGTCCGACGCGTTCACTCCGCTCGCGTGGTGGGGTTCGTCGACCGAGCGGGTGCGGCTCGGCACGTCCGTCGTGCAGATCTCCGCGCGCACACCGACGAGTTGCGCGATGCACGCGCTCACACTCGATCACCTCTCGGGCGGCCGGCACATCCTCGGCCTCGGCGTCTCGGGGCCGCAGGTGGTGGAGGGCTGGTACGGGCAACCGTTCGCGAAGCCCCTCGCGCGCACCCGCGAGTACGTCGACGTGATCCGCAAGGTGCTCGCGCGCGAAGAACCGGTGACCAGCGACGGACCGCACTTCCCGCTGCCCTATGCGGGCGCCGGCTCCACCGGGCTCGGCAAACCGCTCAAGCCCATCACGCATCCGTTGCGGTCGGACATCCCGATCTGGATCGGTGCCGAAGGCCCGAAGAACGTCGCGCTCACCGCCGAGATCGCCGACGGTTGGCTCGCGATCTACTACACCCCGCGACTGGCGTCGATGTACGACGAGTGGCTCGACGAGGGGTTCGCCCGGCCGGGTGCCCGGCGCACCCGCGAGGACTTCGAGATCGCTGCGACCTGCCAGGTGGTCGTCACCGACGACCGCGCGGCGACCATCGAGGCGATGAAACCGGTGACGGCGCTGTACGTCGGGGGAATGGGCGCGCCCGAGTTGAACTTCCACGCGCAGGTCTACCGGCGGATGGGGTACGACGCCGTGGTCGAGGAGGTGACCGCGCTGTTCCGTGCCGGTCGCAAGGACGAGGCGGCCGCAGCGATCCCGGACGAGATGATCACCGAGACGATGATCGTCGGCGACGTCGACGAGGTGCGCGAAGGTGTGAAGCGGTGGGAGGAGGCCGGCGTGACGATGCTGCTGGTCGGTTGTCGCGACGTCGATCAGGTTCGCACGATCGCCGACGTGGTGCTCCGTTAGACCGTGGTGTTGCGCTGAGCGCGACAACGGGCGGAAACCGTTCCGTGAGGACGGTTTCCGCCCGTCGCGTGCGGACGTCAGGAGGCGTAGGCCGCCTTCAGCTTGCCCTTCACCAGCTTGCCCGTGGGGGTGCGGGGCAGTTCGTCGACGAAGTCCACCGACCGCGGCACCTTGAAGTGGGCGACCCGTTCGCGGACGTATGCGATGAGCTCGTCGGCGAGATCGGGTGATGCGGTGGCACCGGACGACACCTGCACGACGGCCTTGACCTCCTCGCCCATCTCCGGATGGGGCACGCCGATCACGGCGACGTCGTCGACGGCCGGGTGCAGGGCGAGTACGTTCTCGATCTCCTGCGGATAGATGTTCACTCCGCCGGAGATGATCGTGAACGACTTGCGGTCGGTCAGATACAGATAACCGTCCTCGTCGAGATAACCGAGGTCGCCGACCGTGGTCCAGGTGGGATGCTCGGGATGCTGCGACGCCGCGGTCTTCTCGGGATCGTTGTGGTACGAGAACGGAACCTTCTCGTATTCGAGATAGATCGTCCCCACCTCGCCGGCCGGAAGTTCGCGCCCTTCCTCGTCGCAGATGTGCGCGGGCCCGAGCACACTCTTGCCCACCGAGCCCGGGCGTTCGAGCCATTCCTGGCTGTTGATGAACGTGATTCCGTTGGCCTCGGTGGAGCTGTAGTACTCGTAGATCACCGGTCCGAGCCAGTCGATCATCGCCCGCTTGACCTCCGGCGGGCACGGCGCGGCGGCGTGGACGAGCACGCGCAGACTCGACAGGTCGTGGCGGGCACGGATCTCGTCGTCGAGCTTGAGCATGCGGACGAACATCGTCGGCACCATCTGCCCCGCGGTGATCTTGTGCTCCTCGATGTGCCGGAGCGCGGTCTCGGCGTCGAACTTGTCGGCGAGGACCACCGTGCCGCCGAGCGCGTGGATCGCCCCACCCCAGCGCAGAGGTGCTGCGTGATAGATCGGGGCGGGGGAGTAGTAGACGTCGGAATCGGTGAGGCCGAACAGGAACTGTGCCACCGTCACCAGTGGCTCACCGGGTTCGTCGACGCGACGGTCCGGGAGATCAGGCTGGATTCCCTTGGGGAAGCCCGTGGTTCCGGACGAGTACAGCATGATGGCGCCGCACGGTTCCTCCTCGAGTCGCGGGCCGGCCGCGGCGAGGGCGTCCTCGTACGACTCGAAACCGCGTACGGCGCCGCCGAACGCGAGTCGTGCGGAACCGATCGTGACCTTCTCGCCGACCTGTTCGGAGAGATCGCCCAGGGTGGCCGACACGATCAGGGCCTTTGCGCCGCTGTCCTCGACGATGTATGTCACCTCGCCGGCGGTGAGGTGGCTGTTGACCGCCGTGATGTACAAGCCGGACCGCATCGCGGCCCAGAACACCTCGAAGGCCTCCGGCTGATTCTCCGTGAGAAGGGCGACGACGTCGCCGGGGCGGAGTCCGGAATCGTGCAGCACGCGGGCGAGCGCCGCCGACCGGTCGTCGAGTTCGCGGTAGGTCAGGCTCCGGCCGCTGTCGGCCAGGACGACGGCGAGCTCGTCCGGGGCGGTTCGGGCGTGGACTCCTGGATACATGGGGCTCCTCATTACCTCGACGAACGCTGCGACTCTGTGTTGTGGGTCACAGCGGGCAATGTAGCAGGGCCGAGGGCATGGCTGTGACCGCGCTCTCACGAGTGGGAGCGCGGTTCGCAGCGCCGCAGGTCAGGAGCCGGTGAACTTCGGGGCGCGCTTCTCTGCGAAGGCCCGCGGACCCTCCTTCGCGTCGGCGCTCTTGAAGACGGCTGCGCCGAGCTCGGCGTCGATCCGGAACGCTTCCTCCTCGTGCAGACCTTCCGAGTCTCGGATGGTCCGGAGGATGGCCTGCACGGCGACCGGCCCGTTGTTCGCGATCGTCTCGGCGACCTCGAGGGCCTTGTCGAGGGCGGTGCCGTCGGGGACGACGTAACCGATGAGCCCGATCTCCTTGGCCTCGGCGGCCTTGATGTGGCGCCCGGTGAGCAGGATGTCGGCGGCGATCGTGTACGGAATCTGACGGACGAGACGCACGGCGGATCCGCCGAGCGGGAACAGTCCCCACTTCGCCTCGGAGACGCCGAATTTCGCGCTCTCGCCGGCGACGCGGATGTCGGTGCCCTGCAGGATCTCGGTGCCGCCGGCGATGGCGGCGCCCTCGACGGCCGCGATCAGCGGCTTCGTCAGGCGGCGACCCTTGAGCAGTGCGGGAAGCCGGCTGAGATCCCACCCACCGCCGTTGCCATTCCCGTCGCTCCGCTCGCCCTGCTCGAACTTGTCTCCGGGAGGTGCTGCATTCATGGCCTTCAGATCGGCGCCCGCGCAGAACGCGCCACCGGCGCCGGTGAGGATCGCGACGCGGATCTCGGGATCGTTGTCGACGCGGTCCCACGCCTCGTTCATGATCGCCATCATCTCGCCGGACAGCGCATTTCGTGCTTCGGGGCGATTGAGCGTGACGATCAGGACGTGGCCGCGTTGCTCGACGAGGCAGTGCGGTTCGCGGGACGAGATGTCCGAATCGGCTGCGCCGGGGGCTTCGGTAGCGGACACTGGCAGGACTCCTCGTGGTGTTGTGAACTGGATCATATTCGGGTCTTGTCAGAAACGGTAACACGTTCTACTTTTGTCAACGTGGCCCTAAACATCGCAGACCTCGTCGAACACGCAATCGACCTCGTTCCCGAGCGCGTCGCGCTGGCCTCGGACGGACGTGAGGTCACCTACGCACAGTTGGAGGAACGAGCCAACAGACTTGCTCATTACCTGCGCGAACAAGGCGTGGAGCCGGGCGACAAGGTCGGCATCTACTCCCGGAACACCATCGAGGCAGTAGAGGCGATGATCGCGGTCTTCAAGATCCGTGCCATCATGATCAACGTCAACTACCGCTATGTCGAGAACGAGTTGCAGTACATCTTCGACAACTCCGACATGGTGGCCCTCATCCACGAGCGCCGGTACTCCGACAAGGTGGCGAACGTCCTTCCGAGCACCCCGCTGGTGAAGACCGTCGTGGTGGTCGAGGACGGCACCGACGTCGACTTCTCGGCCTACGGCGGCATCGAATACGAAGCGGCACTGGCGCAGAGCCCGCCGGAACGCGACTTCGAAGACCGCAGCGCCGACGACATCTACATCCTCTACACAGGCGGCACCACCGGCCACCCCAAGGGCGTGATGTGGCGTCACGAGGACGTCTGGCGCGTCCTCGGCGGCGGCATCAACTTCATGACCGGCGAGTGGGTCAAGGACGAATGGCAGCTGGCGAAGGAGGGCGCCGAGAATCCCGGTCTCGTGCGCTATCCCATCCCGCCGATGATCCACGGCGGCGCCCAGTGGGCGCTGTTCCAGTCACTGTTCAGCGGTGGCAAGGTCATCATGCACCCCGAGTTCTCGGGCCACGAGGTGTGGCGCATCATCGACGACCACAAGGTCAACGTCATCTTCATCACCGGCGACGCGATGGCCCGTCCCATGCTCGACGCACTCGAGGAGGGCAACCCGAAGACCGGTCAGCCCTACGACCTCTCGACCCTGTTCGCTATGGCGTCGAGCGCCGCTCTGTTCTCCCCGTCCATCAAGGACCGCTTCCTCGACCTGCTGCCCGGCAAGATCATCACCGACTCCATCGGTTCGTCCGAGACCGGCTTCGGCGGCATCGGTATCGCCGAGAAGGGCAAGACCCTCGGCGGCGGTCCCACGGTGAAGATCGACGAGTCGACCACCGTCCTCGACGACGACGGCAACCCGATCGAACCGGGTTCCGGCAAGGTCGGCATGGTTGCGCGCACCGGCAACATCCCGCTCGGCTACTACAAGGACGAAGCCAAGACCAAGGCGACCTTCCGCGAGTACAACGGGATCCGCTACTCGATCCCCGGCGACTACGCGCGTGTCGAGGCCGACGGCACCGTCACGATGCTCGGCCGCGGTTCGGTCTCGATCAACAGCGGCGGCGAGAAGGTCTACCCCGAAGAGGTCGAGGGCGCACTCAAGCAGCACCCGGCGGTCTTCGACGCCCTGGTGGTCGGTGTCCCGGACGAGCGCTTCGGCGAGCGGGTCTCCGCCGTCGTCGCGCTGCGCGAGGGCGAGCAGACGACGCTCGACGAACTCATGACGACGGCGCGGTCGAAGATCGCAGGGTACAAGGTGCCGCGCGCGGTGTGGTTCGTCGACGAGATCAAGCGGTCGCCGGCGGGCAAGCCCGACTACCGGTGGGCCAAGGACCAGACCGGACTGCGTCCGGCCGACGAGGTCTACAACAACGGCGACGGCAACGGCGCCGCGGCGACGGGATAGAAGGACACATGCAGACCGGCCTCAGCAAGAAGTTCGGTATCGAGTATCCGATCTTCGGATTCACGCCCTCCGAACACGTCGCGGCGGCGATCAGCCGCGCAGGCGGACTCGGCGTCCTCGGGTGCGTGCGGTTCAACGACCCGGAGGAACTCGACGCCGTCCTGACCTGGATGGACGAGAACACCGACGGTAAACCGTACGGCGTCGACGTCGTGATGCCCGCCAAGGTGCCCACCGAGGGCACCGCGGTGGACCTCGACAAACTGATCCCCGCCGAGCACCGCGCCTTCGTCAACCGCACACTCGACGAACTCGGTGTGCCGCCGTTGTCCGACGACGTCGGCGAGGCGAGCGGTGTTCTGGGCTGGCTGCATTCGGTCGCGCGTTCGCACGTCGACGTCGCCCTCGCCCACCGGCCCGCCCTGATCGCCAACGCACTGGGATCGCCGCCGAAGGACGTCATCGACCTCGCGCACGAGAAGGGAGTGCCGGTCGCGGCACTCGCGGGCGCGGTCGAGCACGCGAAGCGGCACGTCGAGAACGGCGTCGACATCGTGATCGCGCAGGGCTACGAGGCCGGCGGGCACACCGGTGAGATCGCATCGATGGTGCTGTGGCCCGAAATCGTCGATGCACTCGGCGATTCCGCGGCAGTGCTCGCTGCCGGCGGTGTGGGATCGGGGCGGCAGGTCGCGGCGGCACTGGCTCTCGGCGCCTCCGGCGTGTGGATGGGTTCGTACTGGCTCACCACCTCGGAGTACAAGCTCGGGGCGGCCGCACACGGCCCGTCGTCGATCCAGCGCGCGTTGCTCGGAGCGAGCTCGTCCGACACCGTGCGGTCGCGGATCTACTCGGGCAAGCCCGCGCGTCTGCTCAAGACCAAGTGGACGGAGGCGTGGTCGAAACCCGATGCGCCCGAACCGCTGCCGATGCCGCTGCAGAACATCCTCGTGAGCGAGGCGCACCAGCGCATGTCTGCGGCCGACGACCCCGAGGCCGTCGCGATGCCGGTCGGGCAGGTGGTGGGGCGGATGAACGAGATTCGTCCCGTCGCGGAGATCATGGCCGAGCTCGTCCGGGGCTACGACGAGGCGGTCGAGCGGCTGAACGAGGCGCGCTAGACAGGACCACAGTGGTGGGGTGGCAGGTGCCCGGGGTGGAGTGATCCGCCCCGGGCATCGTCCCGTTTCGGGAACGGCGCCGGACAGGGATCAGCGGCGGACCAGGATCTTCAACAGCTCCTGGATCTGCGTGGCGGTGGGGGAGGGCAGGCTGTCGCGGCCGTACAGGAAGCCGATGCCCGCGTAGACGAGGGTGCCGGCGCGCAGCTCGGCTTCTTCCTCGTCGAAACCCAGTTCGAGGAAACAGTTTCGGACGACGGCCATGATGCGCTGGTCGAGTGCGCGAACCGACTCGGCGACCTGCGGGTCGCTGCGCGCCCATTCGCGGACCGCGACCTCGGCCTCCCAGGCGCGTTCGTCGACGAGCATTGCTCCCATGTGGGCGAGCCGTTCGTCGACGGGCAGTTCCTCGAGGCTCGTCAGACCGCGCGCGGCGTCGTTGTCCTGCGAGGTGTAGCGGGTGGCGATGGCCTTCATCAGGTCGTCGATGTCGGAGAAGTGCCAGTAGAAGCTACCTTTGGTGACTCCGAGGTCGTCGCACAGGCGCGAGATCTTCACGGCGCTGCGTCCTTCGGAGACGAGCAGGCGCAGACCTGCCTCGGTCCAGTCGTCGAGGGACAGTCGTGGTCGTCTGCCCGACCGGCGACCGCTCCTCGCCGGTTGCTCTGCCACGGATGGTCACCTCGTCTCGATCGGATCCGAAATCGAGACTACATGCCCGAACCGGGCAGTGCCGTGAGGACGGCATCGCGTGCCGAGCCATCGTGGGGGAGCGCCCAATGGTGAACGCATGGTGACGAATCCGGCCCGGGAAGCGTGACCGCGGTCGAGGTGGGCAGCGCCCCGTTCTCGGGCGGGACGACGAGTCCGTCGCAGCGGGAGACGATGTCGGTGTAGTCGATCCCGGTCGTGGGCGCTCCGCGCGCATGCAGGTCGCGTAGAAGATCCGATCCGGCGATGATCTCGCGGCATCCGGCACACAGGGGGTCGACGAGCGGCTTCTCGAGGGTGAGGACCGCGTCGTAGGTGCCGAGGTCGCGGCTGGTCTGCTCGGCGGCGGCCAGTCCGGCGATCTCCGTGCCGTGCCACATCGGGCCGAGTGTGGTCAGCGATCGGACCCGATCGTTGCCGTGATCCTGCAGGTATCGCTGGGTGACGAGGGAACCGGCGCCGTGCGCCACGACGTCGACCGTGCACTGCGATCGCTGCCCGCACAGCTCGTCCAGGGCGTCGGCCAGGTCGCGTGCGCCCGCGTCGACGCCCCGCAGGCCGGCGAGGGGGATCGGGACATCGGTGCCCGCCGGTTGGCCCCAGGTGACGGGGACGGTGCAGAAGCCGGCTCCGGTGAGGTCGGCGCGCAGATCGGACCACACGTCCGGAGTGCTCGCGAGGTCGTGGACGAGTGCCACAGCAGCGTCTGCGCCGGAGCACGGCGCAGGGCTCGGATCGGCCGCTGCGGGCGCCGGAGCCACCGCGGCGAGGGTGAGAACAGCGACCGCCGAAACCATCGCCGAGCAGGGGGATCGAGTCATCTGCACTCCTCTGTGCGCACCTTGACCAAACCATACCGTATGGTACTGTGGCGGCGGTCACGATGACTGTCCGCATCGACTCCCGATCCGGAACACAGAAAGCCGCGTCATGCAGAGACTCACCCGTAGAACCCTTCTCGCCGGGCTCGCCGCAGGAACCGGTGCGGTGCTTCTCGGTGGCCGAGCGTTCGCGGACGGGCCGGACATCTCCCGCCCCCTGTTGTTCCACTCCCCACGACTCGAACCCTTCGTCGACGGCCTGCCCGTCCTGCCGCGTCTGGACTCGTCGTCCTACCGGATCGACGCCGTCAGCACGATGCACAGCTTCCACCGCGACCTTCCGCCCGGTCCCGCTCTCGCCTACGGCGACAACACCTACGGCGGACCGACTCTCGTGGCGCACCGCGGGCAGGAGACGTCGATCGAGTACCGCAACCGCATCGACGCGCATCCCTTCGCCGTCGACTTCGACACCTCGCTGCACGGTCTGAGCGAACGCGACCGCACCGACGTCCCCACCTCGATGCACCTGCACGGTGGGGTCACGCCTCCGGAATTCGACGGCAACCCCGAGCAGATCTCCCGGCCCGGACAGGGATTCACGTACCGCTTCCCGAACCGTCAGGACGCGACGACGCTGTGGTACCACGACCACGCCATGGCCGTCACCCGCCTGAACGCCTACGCGGGACTGGCCGGCATGTACCTGCTCCGCGACGACTACGACACCGGACTGCCCGGCAACCCGCTGGGCCTGCCCACCGGCGAGTTCGAACTCGATCTGGTGCTGCAGGAGAAGATCGTCAACGGCGACGGTTCGCAAAGCATCCGTTCCACCCCGATCGTCCCGCAGGGTCGCTGGGAGGGCGGCGCCGTCGGCGACGTCGGCGTCGTCAACGGCAGGATCTGGCCCGAGGCCCGGGTCGCGCGCGGGCTCTACCGGGTCCGGCTGCTCAACGCGGCGTCGTTCAGCATCTGGGACCTGCACTTCTCCAACGGCATGCCGTTCTGGGTGATCGGCATGGAAGGTGGCCTGCTCGATGCGCCGGTTCCCACGACCCGCGTGCGACTGTCGCCCGGCGAACGCGTGGACCTGCTCGTCGACTTCGCGCAGCTCGACGTGGACGCCACTGTCGAATTGCGCAACTCCGAACCCGCCGCACCGCAGGCCGCGCAGATCGGTGCCGTGCTCATGCCGCTGTTCATGCGCTTCCGAGCCGAATCCGGCCGCGGGTTCACCGGTCCGGTCCCGGACCGCCTGCGCGGCGGCCCCGGACTACCGCCCGCGGTCGGGCCGATCCCGGTGCCGCAGAACGTACGGAACGTATCGCTGAGCCAGCCCTCGGAGGTGCGGATCCCGCCGTCGATCATGTCGCTGAACAACCTGATGTACCACAGCACCGACATCGAGATGCCGCGTCAGGGCACCGTCGAGCAGTGGAACATCGTCAACGCGACGCCCGACCCGCACCCGATCCACCTGCATCTGGTGCACTTCCGCGTTCTGGGACGGCAGGCGATCAACACCCTCGCGATGTGTGCGCGGCAGCCGCAACCGCCCATCGGGCTCAAGTGGACGCCCGATCCCGACCCGTACGTCGTCGAACCGATGCGGGGACCGGAGCCGTGGGAGACCGGCTACAAGGACACGGTCATCTGCGATCCGAACTCGGTGACCCGCATCATCGCGTACTTCCCGACCGCCGACGAACTCGGCTTCGACCCCGACGCGACGTTCTCGCGCGCGGTGCACACCTTCGATCCGCACCGCGCCGGCCACGGCAAACACGGTGACCACGCCGACCACGGCGACACTGCCGGCGGCGACCTGCAGGGATATGTGTGGCACTGCCACATCCTCGACCACGAAGACCACGACATGATGCTCAAATACCGGACGGTGACATGACTTCCACCAGTTCCACCACGACCCGAGACCACTTCCAGCGCATCCCGTACGAACCGGCGAACGACGGTCGCGTCGAGATGCACTCCGGGCTCAGCCGCCACTACCCGACGCTGCACGGCAACCTCGTCGCGCAACCCGGGTACTCGAAGGACGTCGGTGTGGTCATGTGCCACCCGGCCTCGAACTTCCTGAGCCACTTCCTGCTCCGCGCCTTCGCCGAAGCAGGCGTCCCCGCAATGGGACTCAACACCCGCTACTCGTCCAACGAACCGGCACTCATCATGGAGCGGGCCGCCTTCGACCTCGGCACCGGGGTGCGGTGGATGACCGACGAACTCGGCTTCGAGAAGGTCGTACTCCTCGGGTTCAGCGGCGGCGGGTCGCTCGCGTCGTTCTACCAGTCGCAGGCGCAGAACCCGACCGTGACGACCACACCCGCGGGCGACCCGGCACCGTTCGCCGAGGCGAACCTGCGACCGGCCGACGCCCTGATGCTCGTCGGCGCGCACCCCGGCCGGGCACGCGTTCTCCGGCACTGGATCGACGGCGCGGTCACCGACGAATCCGACCCCTACGCCACCGATCCCGATCTCGACCTCTACGCCCCCGGGCGCACAGCGCCACTCGATTCCGAATGGGTGCAGAGGTACCGCGACGCGCAGCTCGCCCGCATGCGCCGCATCGACGCGTGGGCGCTCGAGCAACTCGCCGACCTCGAACGCACCGGCGCCTCCGATCGCGGCTTCGTCGTACACCGCACCGTCGCGGATCCGCGCTTCGTCGACCTGAGCCTCGACCCGAGCGACCGCGCACTCGGCTCCATGTACGGAGATCCGAAGGCGGCCAACACCGCCGCCGGTGGACTGGCCCGCTTCGTCACGGTGCGCAGCTGGCTCAGCACGTGGAGCGTCGACCACACCCACGCCGACGCACTCACCGACCTCCGCAACGTCACCAGCCCGACGATGGTGATGAGCCTGCTCGGCGACCAGGCGGCCTTCGCCGAGGATTCCCGGCTGATGTACGGCGCGCTCGCGGGCAGCAACAACGAACTGATCGAGATGCGGAACCTCAACCACTATCTCGTGGATCAACCGGACGGTCTCTCCGACGTCGTCGGACGACTGGTCGAGTGGATCCGCCGAACGGTACTCGAGGAGGTATCGGCATGACCCGAATACTCGCCGGTCCCGGACGCACCGCACAGGACCGATGCCCGAGCGCCTTCCCCTACTGGCAGGCGCTGGAGAAGCCCGGGGTGAAGCGCACCCGCAACCTCGTCCGATGGCTCACCGGCTTCGACTTCCTGCCCACCGACGAACAGGCCCGGGCCCTGTGCAACGACCTGTTCAGCGGCGACCCCACGGCGGAGCGCTTCGTCGACGAGGTCTACCACGGTGAACTCGGGCCGAAGAAGACCCGCGAGATGCTCGACAAGGCCCTCGTCGACGGCATCGACTCGCTCGACGACGTGCCCGACGCGATGAAGGCCCTGTTCGAGGAGTTCGAGACCGTGCCCGACTGGGTGCAGCCCGAACTCGTCGAGCAGGGTGCCGCGATCTGGCGTCGCTGGGGCACGATGCTGTTCAGCTTCGCGGGCGCCGAGACCCTCGAGATCTACACCGAGGCAGCCGTCGCGACACCGCTGTCGCTCGCCGGAGGTTATGCCGGCGACAACGCCCTGCGCCGCTTCCTCGAGACCTGCCGGTTCTGGATCGACGTATCCGAACCCGGCGCGCTGCTCGCCCCGGGTTCGAAAGGGCGGGCCACCGCGCTGAAGGTCCGCGTGATGCACGTGTCCGTGCGCTCACGCGTCGCGAAGCACCCCGAATGGGACATCGCCAAGTGGGGACTGCCGATCAGCCAGACCTACATGCTGCTCACCCTCATCGCCGGCAGCCTCACCCCGGGTCTGGCCCTGTGGACCCTCGGCTACCACACCACCCCGCGAGAGATCCGCGCGCTCATCCACTTCCAGAAGTACATGGGCTACCTGCTCGGGGTGCGTATGCAGTGGTACCCCGAGACCATCGCCGACAGCATCCGCGCGCTCATGAGCACCGTGATCTCCCGCTCGTACGACTCGGGTGAGCACGGCAAGGAACTCATCGAGTCCTACCCGCAGGCGTTCGCCCCGCGCGACGGGCACCGCGGCCTGAAGAGACTGCGGGAGCACTACAACTTCCGCATCAACTCGGTGTACTCGGCGATGTTCATGGGGCCGGGCACCCGACGCAAGTACTCGATGCCGAAAGTGCTTCCCTGGATGATCATCCCGATCGTCCGCTTCCCGCTCATCACCGCGATGGAACTCACCCGGCGGTTCGTCCCCGGCGCGGCCGGCGTGCACGAGAAGATCATGTGCGCTCATCGCGAGAACTGGTACCGCGCCCAGATGGAGGGGCGCGAAGCGCAATTCGACGCCAGCGGAGCACTCCGTCGCTGATCGGCCCGGACAGTCCCGCCCCACTAGACCTCGTACGGAGAGAACTCGATGACCCTGCACATCGTCGAAGCATGGAACGGCCCCGGACGCCGCGACGGTGAGATCACCGCCGTGGAGGCCGCCGACAACGGCGCCCACCCGTCCACCGACAAGCACGCCTTCGAACACTGGTACTTCGACGCCCATCTCGACGACGGACGGATCGTCGTGGCGATGATCCAGACCCGGGAACTGGTGCACCGCAAGCCCGGTGTGGAGATCCACGTCTACAGCGCGGACGGCAAGCGACGCGAGGCGAGCCGGTCGTACACCGACGCCGACCTCTCGGTGTCCACCGAACGGTGCGACGTGCGCGTCGGCGAGAGCTTCGCGAAGCTGACCGGCGAGGAGGACGGGTTGCCCGTCTACCACGTGTCGGTGTCCGAAGGCGACCTCGCCTTCGACCTGACCTTCACCGCCGAGGTCCCGCCGTGGATGCCCGGTGGCGGCCGGACCAGCTACAACGAACGCGAATTCTTTGCGTGGGTCGTCGGCGCGCCGCGAGCGCGAGTCGCGGGGACGGTCACGGTGGACGGGCAGACCACCGAGGTCACCGGTCGCGGCTACCACGACCACAACTGGGGCGTCGGCGACATGAAGCGCCTCATCGACAAGTGGTACTGGGGCCGGCTGTACACCGAGGACTTCACCCTCGTCTACGCGATGGTGCACACCCAGAAGAAGTACGGATCGCACTGGTCGCAGCCGGTGATGGTCGCGCAGGGGCGCGAGGTGATCCTCAGCAACGGCGAGGTGGAACTGACGGAGGGGCCGATCGTGCACAACGCGGTCGCCGACCGCACCTACCCGGCGTGGATCCGTCTCCGCATCCCGGGCTCGCTCGACGTCAAGCTCACCGTCCGCGAGATCGTGCACGCCCACAACCTGCTCGAGGACGTTCCGCTCGCGTCGAGCAGGTTGCTCAAGCCTCTCGTCAACCGGCTCGTCGGTCATCCCGGTTACTTCCGCTTCCGGTCGGATTTCACGATGACGGTGACCGTCGACGGAACCGATCACGAGCGTTCGGGTTCGACGCTGCACGAGATGGTCGCGTTGACATGAGCGAGCGCGCGGACGTCGGTGTGGAGCCCGGCTGCGCGGGCATCGGTGTGGAGCCCGGCTTCGCGGGCATCGAGTATCTGCACGGCTTTGGCAACGAGCACCACAGCGAGGCCGTTCCGGGTGTGCTTCCGTGGGGACAGAATTCGCCCCAGCGGGTCGCGTACGGGCTCTACGCCGAACAGCACTCGGCCACCGCGTTCACCGAGCCCCGCGAGATCAATCGCCGCACATGGACATACCGGATCATGCCGTCCGCCGCGCACGGCCCCTTCGAGCGGATCGACGACGCCGGCTGGGTGTCGGCACCCGACGCCGGGGGAGTGCTCACCCCGAACCGGTTGCGTTGGGATCCGCAGCCGGAACCGGCACCGGGCACGGACGTCCTCGACGGCGTGACGACCTACGCAGTCAACGGGGACGTCCGCGCCCGCACGGGCATCGCCGTCCATCTGTACGCGGCGTCGCAGTCGATGACCGACCGTTACTTCGTCGACGCCGACGGAGAACTGCTGTTCGTCCCGCAGGACGGCGCGCTGCTGCTGTGCACCGAGCTGGGACGGCTGCTCGTCGAACCCGGTGAGATCGCGGTGATCGGACGAGGTCTGCGGTTCCGCGTGGACCTGCTGGGGGAGAAGGCGACCGGTTACCTGCTCGAGAACTACGGGGCCGCCCTGACCCTGCCGGAACTCGGCCCCATCGGCGCGAACGGTCTCGCCCACGCCCGCGACTTCCTGTACCCGACGGCCTGGTACGAGGACCGTTCGGACACGGTGCAACTCGTGCAGAAGTTCGGTGGGCACCTGTGGGCCACC
Organism: Rhodococcus sp. 5G237; assembly: GCF_053764735.1. Taxonomy (NCBI): domain Bacteria; kingdom Bacillati; phylum Actinomycetota; class Actinomycetes; order Mycobacteriales; family Nocardiaceae; genus Rhodococcus; species Rhodococcus sp. 5G237. The sequence continues at coordinate 188,725 of NZ_JBSNCD010000002.1, forward strand.
GAACTCGACCACTCGCCCCTCGACGTCGTCGCCTGGCACGGCACGCACGGTGCCTACAAGTACGATCTGGGCCGCTTCAACGCGATGACCACGGCCGGCTGGGACCATCCCGATCCGTCGATCTTCACCGTGCTCACCTCGCCCACCCCGATTCCGGGGCAGGCCAACGTCGACTTCTGTGTGTTCCCTGACCGCTGGGTGGTGGGGGAGCACACCTTCCGGCCGCCGCACTTCCACCGCAACGTCATGACCGAGTTCATGGGACTCGTTCGTGGACAGCACGACTCGAAGGCGGAAGGATTCGTCCCCGGCGGCGCCTCGCTCCACAACCAGTGGGGCGCCCACGGACCCGACGTCGAGACCTTCGATCTCGCGACGTCGGCCGAACTGAAGCCGGTCAAGCTCGTGAACACCCTGTCGTTCATGTTCGAGACGAGACTCGCCCTCTCCGTCACCGACGCGGCCCACCGCGCAGCGCATCGCCAGCCGAACTACGACTCCTCGTGGTCCGGCCTCACCCGACGCTTCACCCCACCTTCTCCCCAGGAGTCGTGATGACCGAACTGTCCACCCCCGCACCCGTCGTCGTACCCGACCCGCAGCTGCGGATCGGCGGCCGGGCCGTGCCCGCCCGTTCGGGTGCCCACTTCTCGTCGATCAACCCGGCGACGGAAGAGGTCGTCGCCGAGGTCGCGGCGGGTGGGGCCGCCGACATCGACGCGGCCGTCCTCGCCGCGCGCGACACCTTCGAATCCGGTGCCTGGTCGCGGATGGCCGGTGCCGAACGCGGCCGGATCCTCTCCCGTGCCGCCGACCTCATCGAGCAGCACGCCCCCGAACTGTCGGCGCTCGAGACCGCGGAGATGGGCAAGCTCTACGCCGACACCGTCGCCGGGGACATCCCCGCCGCCGCGGCGTCGTTCCGGCACTACGCCGGCTGGGCCGACAAGATCGCCGGTGAGGCGATGATCCTGCCCGATGTGGGTCCGCAGCACCGCTTCGGATTCACCCTGCGCCAGCCCCTCGGTGTGGTCGGTGCGATCACCCCGTGGAACAACCCGACGGTCGTCGCGGCCTGGAAGATCGCCCCGGCCCTGGCCGCCGGATGCTCGGTGGTCGTCAAGCCCGCCGAGGACGCCTCGCTGTCGACCCTGAAGCTCGCCGACCTGCTCGCCGAGGCCGGAGTACCGGACGGCGCGTTCAACGTCGTGCCCGGTCTCGGTCCCGAAGCCGGTGCTGCGCTGGCCGCCCACGAGGGCATCGACAAGATCACCTTCACCGGCAGCCCGGCCGTCGGGAAGACCATCACCTCGCTCGCCGGCGAGAAGTTCCGGAAGGTGACCCTCGAACTCGGCGGCAAGGCCCCGCAGCTGATCTTCCCCGACGCCGACCTCGAGGCGTCGCTGCCGTGGATCGCGATGGGCAACTTCTACCACCAGGGCCAGGTGTGTGCGGCCGGCACGCGCGTGATCGTGCACGAGTCGATAGCCGATCAGGTCGTCGAGGGACTCGTCGAGTTCGCCCGCGGAGCGGTGATCGGTGATCCCTTCGACGCGTCGACGACGCAGGGCACCATCGTCAACCGCAAGCAGCTCGACCGCATCCTCGGCTACATCGAGAAGGGCAAGAACGAAGGTGCTCAGCTGCTGACCGGCGGGTCGCGGGTGGGGGAGCGCGGTTTCTTCGTGGAGCCGACCGTCTTCCGCGGCACCAACGACCTCACCATCGCCCGCGAGGAGATCTTCGGCCCCGTCGCCACGGTCATCACCTTCAAAACCACCGAGGAGGCCGTGCAGCTGGCGAACGCCACGAAGTACGGTCTCAACGCGTTCGTCTTCAGCCAGAACCTGTCGACCGTGCACAGCGTGATCCCGCAGTTGCGTGTGGGCACGGTGTGGGTCAACGGCTGGGGTGTCCCCGATCCGGCACTACCCTGGGGTGGACGTGACGCGAGCGGCATCGGGCGTGAACTGGGCCGCAGCGGGCTCGAAGCGTTCACCGAGGAGAAGACGGTTCACCTCGGTTACTGACCAGAGGACGGAAGAGGCAGTGACACAAGCCGAGTCGACACAAGGCGAGTCGCAGGCAGCGGGAGCGCTCGCGGACATCAGGGTGCTCGAACTGGGAACCTTGATCGCCGGTCCGTATGCAGGACGTCTGCTCGGCGACATGGGTGCCGACGTCATCAAGATCGAGGATCCGAAGCGTCCCGACCCGCTCCGCACCTGGGGACAGGGCGAGCGGGACGGGCATCGCTACTTCTGGACGGTGCACGCGCGCAACAAGCGCTGCGTCACCCTCGATCTGCGGGCACCCGACGGGCAGGAACTGTTCCGGCGTCTCGTCGCCGAGTCCGACGTGGTGGTCGAGAACTTCCGTCCCGGCACGCTCGAGAAGTGGGGGCTCGGCTACGACGTGCTCTCCGAGATCAATCCGGGCATCGTGCTGGCTCGCGTCTCCGGCTATGGGCAGACCGGTCCCAAGGCCGGGCAGGCCGGTTACGCGTCGGTGGCCGAGGCGGAGAGCGGACTGCGGCACCTGAACGGATATCCCGGCCAGGCGCCCCCGCGACTCGCGCTGTCCCTCGGCGACTCCCTCGCCGGGATGTTCGCCGTGCAGGGCATCCTCGCCGCGCTGCTCGGCCGCGAACGGACCGGACGCGGGCAGGTCGTCGACGTGGCGCTCACCGAGGCGTGCCTGGCCATCCAGGAATCGGTGATCCCCGACTACGACGTCGCGGGCGTCGTCCGCGGCCCCTCCGGCACACGGCTCGAGGGCATCGCCCCGTCGAACCTGTACCGGACGTCCGACGACATGTGGATCGTCATCGCCGCCAACCAGGACACGGTCTTCCGTCGCCTGTGCGCGGCGATGGAGCGCCTCGAGCTCGCCGACGACCCGCGCTTCGCCGACCATCTCGCGCGCGGCGTGAACCAGGACGAGCTCGACGCCCTCATCGGTGAGTGGGCGGCGACGTGGACGCTCGACGACCTGCTGGCGCATCTGTCGTCGTCGGGTGTGGTGTCCGGGCCGGTGAACACGGTCGCGGAGGTCGTCGCCGATCCGCAGTTCCGGGCACGCGAGATGATCGTCCCGCATCACGACGAGCGCACCGGCGCAGACGTACTCGGCCCGGGTGTGGTGCCGACGCTCACCGGGACGCCGGGTTCGGTACGTCGTGCCGGTCCGCCCGTCGCGGGATACGACAACGCGGCGGTCTACGGCGAGATCCTCGGACTGAGCGACATCGAGCAGAAGGAACTCCGCGAGCGGGGAATCATCTAGCACGGCATCATCCGAGGTACGCAACGCGAGGTGAAGGCTCGCAACATCGGCAGTCACTGCCGATGTTGCGAGCCTTCATCCGTTGTTGCGTGCCTTCCGCACAGGGCCATCTCGCACTAAGGTAGAACACGTTACAGTCTTCTACGTTTCTCTCGAGGAGTGCCGAATGCACACGCCCATCTGCGACGAACTCGGCATCGAGTTCCCGATCTTCGCATTCACCCACTGCCGCGACGTTGTCGTCGCCGTCGCCAAGGCCGGCGGCTTCGGCGTCCTCGGCGCCGTCGGGTTCACGCCGGAAGAGCTCGAAATCGAGCTGAACTGGATCGACGAGCACATCGGCGACCGCCCGTACGGTGTCGACATCGTCATCCCCAACAAGTACGAAGGTATGGACGCGAACCTCTCCGCCGAGGAACTCACGAAGATGCTGCAGTCGATGGTGCCGCAGGAGACCCTCGAATTCGGCCGTAAGATCCTCACCGACCACGGCGTCCCGCTGCCCGAAGGCGACGATAACGCGTTGCAGCTTCTCGGTTGGACCGAGGCCACCGCGACCCCGCAGGTGGAGGTGGCACTGCAGCATCCGAAGGTCACGCTCATCGCCAACGCGCTCGGCACCCCGCCGGCCGACATGATCGAGCACATCCACAAGGCCGGTCGCAAGGTCGCGGCGCTGTGCGGTTCGCCGAAACAGGCCCGCAAGCACGCCGACGCCGGTGTCGACATCATCATCGCCCAGGGCGGCGAAGGTGGTGGGCACTGCGGTGAGGTCGGCTCGATCGTGCTGTGGCCGCAGGTCGTCAAGGAGGTCGCACCGGTCCCGGTGCTGGCCGCCGGCGGTATCGGCAGCGGCCAGCAGATCGCCGCCGCGCTTGCGCTCGGCGCCCAGGGGGCGTGGACGGGTTCGCAGTGGCTCATGGTCGAGGAAGCCGAGAACACTCCGGTGCAGCAGGAGGCCTACATCAAGGCGAGCAGCCGCGACACCGTCCGCAGCCGGTCGTTCACCGGCAAGCCCTGCCGCATGCTCCGTAACGACTGGACCGAGGCGTGGGAGCAGGAGGGCAACCCGAAGCCCCTCGGAATGCCGTTGCAGTACATGGTCTCCGGTATGGCCGTCGCCGCCACCCACAAGTACCCCGACGAGTCGGTCGACGTCGCGTTCAATCCCGTCGGTCAGGTCGTCGGGCAGTTCACGAAGGTCGACAAGACCTCCGCGGTCATCGAACGGTGGGTGCAGGAGTACCTCGAGGCGACCGGCACACTGGAGAAGCTGAACGAGGCCGCGAGCGTCTGATCCGCTCGGATTCGTCTCACGGGGAGGGACGAGGGTGCTCGAGGTTCGGTCCGGGTGCGATCCGGATCGGACCTCGAGCCGTCTCCACGTCCACCGGTTCACCCTTCTGCGTGATCACGACGTGTTCGCTGTGTTCGAGTTCGGCGGCCACCGAGCGGGCGGTGTCCATCAGGTCGCGCCACGCCTCACCGCCCGCGACCCGCGCGGCGTCGCTCGGGCAGATGGTCGACGGATCCCGCTCGCGGAGCAGCGCACAGATCGTGGCCGCGAGCCGTTCGCGGGCCGCGTCGTCGTCGAGCGGTTCCCACCACGGATGCCCGCGTTCACCGAGCGCGACCTTGGCGTCCTGGACACGATGCCGCGCGGCGTCGCCCTTGCTCTTCACGAGACGACGGGCCCGCATCAGCTCCGCCACCAGCTGCTTCCGCAGAGGTTCGGGAATCGCGGGATCGGTGGCACGCCAACGCCGCCCCTTCACCACCACGTATCTGCCGTCGGGCGTGCGTTCCGCCTCGCCGGATGACCCGTCGGTGTCCATCGGCCCCGCCCGTCGCTCAGTTCGGCGGCGACAGAAGCCCTTCCAGACTCGTCGCCGAATAACCACCGTCGCGGCACAACTGTACCGTGGGGGCGCGGCGCCCCGGGTACTCGATGCACGGCATGTTCCGCGCCCCGCGCACCGCGATGGGGGAGTCCGCCGGCAGCTTGCAGTACAGATCGGGCGGGGTGTCGGGCACGTCGAACTCGGTGGGCGAGCGCCGCTGTTCCGGCGGCAGGAAGCCGGTGATGCACGGCGGCGGGTCGTTGAAGGTCGCGGTGAAGTAGGTGTTCTGGGACGGGTTGTCGACATTGGGCAGACCTGCCGACTGGGTCGACGCCATGATCGACGGGAACAACACCAGCATCTGTTCGAGCGACGGCCGGTACACCGCGACGACCTGCTCGACGGTGACGAGATTGGCGAGCAGCAGGGGCAGGGTCGGTTCGGCATCCTCGAACAGCGCCTGCACCTGCGCGGCCGCGGGGGCCGCCACACCGAGGAGTGTGCGCACGTCGCTGTCGGAGTCGCGCAGCTGTGCGGTGGTGCCCGCCAGGGAGGACGCCCATCGGGCGATCGCATCCGACGACGCGACCTGCGTGTCGAGCAACGGACCGGCCTGATCGATCAGCGCCGCGGTGCTGTCCGCGCTCGCGGCGGCCTCGGCGCTCACCGCCGCGCCGGCCTCGACGAGGATCCGCAGCGCGTCGCCGGAATCGGCCACCGCCGTGTGGGTCTCGTCGAGCAGCAGGGCGAGGCGGTCGGGACCCACGGACTGCAGCGTGGCGTCGAGCTGATCGAGCGCACTGCCGATCGGTTCGGGCACGGAGATGCGGTCGCGCGGAACGATCGAACCCGCGGTCAGGTACGGGCCGTCCTCGTCGTCGGGCAGGAACTCGACGTACTGCTCGCCGATCGCCGACATGCTGCGGATCTGCGCCGCCGACTCGGCCGGCACCGGGACGTCCGAGTCGAGCGACAGGACCGCCTCGGCGCCGCTCGTGGTCATGGTCAGCGACGTCACCCGGCCGATCTCGATGCCGCGGTAGGTGACGTTCGCCGAGGGATACAGACCACCGGCGTCGGCGAGGTCGAGACGCACCTCGTAGCGCCCCACCCCGAGCAGGGCGGGCACCTCGACGATGAACAGAGCGACGATCAGCACCGCCGCGATCCCGACCGAGAAGAACACCGCCAGTTTGCGGCGCAGCACCGCGGCAGGGCTCATCGGGTCGGCTCCGACACGGGCGGGACGAGCAGCGACACCAGATCCGGCACGGGTCGCCCGCCACCGGTGAGTGCGTTCTCGAAGGGCGTGCCGAGCAGCAGTGCGTTCTCGAGGGTCGGCAGGGTGAGGTCGAGGATGACCGTGCCGTTCGCGTAGTCGCCGCGTACCGCGTTGCGGTAGGTGTCGATGGGGAACGGGAAGGTCAGCAGGTAGCGCAGCGACTCGGTGAGCGAGTCGCCCGCCGACGCGAGCGACGCCAGCACCGGTTCGAGATCACGCAGGTTCGCGACGACGTCGTCACCGCTCGCCTCGACGACCTCGTTCGCGACGCGCCCGAACTGCCCGAGCGCATCGGCGGCGCGGGTCAGATCGTCGCGCTGGGTGGACAGCACCTCCATGGCGGGTGCGAGATCGTCCGTCGCCGCGGCGATCTCGGCGTTGTGTTCGGCGACCTCGACGGCGAGTGCGTCGAGCGATTCCATCGCGCTCACGATCTGCTCCTTCTGACCGTCCAGTCCGGCGAGCACCGCGTCGAGACGGGTGAGCAGGGCCCGCACCGACTCCTGCCGCCCGTCCATCGCCCGGTTGAGTTCGCGGGTGATCTCCTGGGCATGGGCGAGACCGCCGCCGCTGAGCACCAGCGACAGCGACGACAGGGTCTGCTCGGTGGTGGGGAACGCACCAGCCCGCTCGGGGGGGATGACGTCGCCGTCCGCGAGCCGGCCACGGGCTGGTTCGGCGAACGGGGGAGAGAGTTCGACGTGGGCGGACCCGAGCAGGCTCGTCTGGCCGATCTTCGCGACCGTGTTCCCGGGGAGCACCGTGCCGCCGTCGACCATCACCGTCACGAGCGCATGTCCGTCGCCGAGCCGCAGGTCGGCGACCCGCCCGACGGTGACGTCGCCGACGCGGACCCGCGAATTGCGTTCGAGGGTCGTGACGTCGGGCATCTCGATGGTCACGGCGAACGCGTCGTCGCCACGACCGTGCGTGCCGGGAAGGGGCAGGCTGTTCAGGCCGCGCCACTCGCACCCGGTGGTCAGCGCCAGGCAGGCCAGGACACCGATCGTGCGCAGGACTCGTGTTCTCACGGCGCCCCCGGGGAGAGCAGGTCGGCCAACGAGGTGGGCGACGGCGCACCGGGTGCCGGCATCAACTCGGGCTCGGTGTAGACGAGTTGGTCGGGCAACGCGCCCACGCCGCGCGTCGGGTTGATACGCACGGGCGGGTAGTCCATCGCGAGCAGCGGCAGGATCGGGCCGAGATACTGCACGCACAACTCCGACGCGGTGTGCGCGTCGACCTGCTCGGCCGCGGCGAGCGCCGAGCACACGAACTGGGCGGGATTCGCGAAATTGGTCAGCGACAACGCCGAGACCACCGTGTTGTGCGCGGGCTGGTAGATGCCCTGCAGGTTCGACAACGCCGTCGGCGCGACGTGCAGTACCTGCGCGATGCCGTCGCGCTGCGCCGCCAGGGTCTCGGTCAGTGCGGCAGTGCGATCGACGGTCGTGTCGACGCGCTCGCGGTTGTCGCGGACGAACCGTTCGACGTCGACGAGGACGGCGTCGAGTCCCGCCAGCGCGGCACCCATGTCGTCGCGGTTCGCGTCGAGGATCTCGGTGACGGACGCGAGTCGGTCGTGGAAGGAGACGATCTGGTCGCCGCTCATCGACAGCGCCTCGACGAAGACCTGCAGGTTGCCGAGGGTGCCGAACAGGTCGTGCCGGCCGTCGGAGATCGTGCGCATCGCCGTCGCGAGTTGCTGCAGGCTGTCGCGCAGGGCGGGGCCGTGCCCCTCGGCGTTGGCGGCCGCGACGTCGAGGACCTCGCCGAGCGCCCCCTGCGGGTCGGTGTCGTCGGGCCCGAGTTCGGTCGTCAGCCGCGTCAGTTGTTCGGTGATCTCGTCCCATTCGACCGGCACCGCGGTGCGTTCGACGGGAATCGTTGCTCCCACCGGCAGTTCGGGTCCTCCCGTGTGCGGTGGGGTGAGCTGGACGAAGCGGGCGGAGACCAGGGTGGGAGCGACGATCGCGGCCTGCGCGTCGACGGGGATGCGGCGCTCGGAGTCGACGTCGAAGCGGACGAGCACGCGATCGCCGCGCGGCTCGATCTTCGTCACGCGTCCGACCTCGACACCCATGATGCGCACGTCGTCGCCGACGTACAGGCCACGGCTCGAGGTGAATTCGGCCGCGTACTCGTCGGCCGACCGCCACGGCGCGACGGTGAACGACACCACCGCGACGACGGCGAGAAGCAGGATCGGGAGACCCCACGAGATCAGGGGACGCAGTCGCGTCACGGTGTACCTCCCGTCGGGGTGATACCGGCGTTCTCGAGCGCGGCGGTCAGGGCCGGCTCGATGATCTGCATGGGCAACAGGTTCTGGATGTACGAGTTGAAGAACGGGCCGGACGCGACGGCCTCGCCGAGTTCGGTCGCGTACGGGCCCAGCCGCTCGATGGCCAGGGCGATGTTGTCGCGGTTGCGTTCGAGGATCCCGAGGACGGCGTTCAGCTTGCCCAGGGTGGGTTCGAGCTGGGCCTCGTTGTCGGCGACGAGATTCGAGATCTGGATCGACAGCGCATCGACGTTCGCGAACAGGGTGTCGAGAGCGGCTCGGCGACGGTGCAGTTCGCCGAGGATGCGGTCGGCGTCGACGATCAACGCGTCGATCGCGTCGCTGCGCTCGGCGAGGACGGTGGTGACCTGTTCGGCGTGCGCGAGCAGCGCCCGCAGGGATTCGTCCCGCGACGCGACGGTCTCGGACAGTCGCCGCACACCGTCGAGCGCCGCACCGACGTCGTCGGGGGTCTCGCGCAGGGTGTCGGACAGTACTTCCATCGATTCGCGCAGTTGCTCGGTGTCGATCGCTGCGGCGGTGTCGGTGAGATCGCCGAGGGCGTCGGTCAACTGGTAGGGCGCGACGGTGCGGTCGAGGTCGATGGTGGCGCCGTCCTCGAGTCGTCCCGGACCGGCGGGGCGCACGCGCAGGTTCCGTGCCCCGAGCGCGGTGGCGGTGGCGATCTCGACGGTGGTGTCGGTTCCGAGGATCACCGCCCCGTCGACCGTGAACGTGACGGCCACGGCGTCGTGGTCGATGTCGATGTCGGTCACCTGGCCGGCATCCTTGCCCGCGACCTGCACGGTGTCGCCGGTGTTCAGGCCACCGGCGTCGACGAATCTCGCCCGGTAGGTCGTGCCGCCGTCGAGGAACGGCAGGGAGCGGATATTCAGGGCGCCGAGTACGAGCACGACGAGCACGATCGTGCCGACGACACCGACACGCACGGGGTTCATCTCGCGGAACTGGGTCATGCCGGCGCGCACCTGCCCGTCGTCTGGCCGAACAGCGGTGAGGTGACCTTGTTGCCGGACAGGTCGTTGATCTCGATGAGCATGCCGCACAGGTAGTAGTTGAAGAATCCGCCGTAGGCGCCGAGGCGCGTGAGGGCCTTGTAGGCGTCAGGGAGTTCGGTCGTCAGTTGTTCGACGGTGTCGCTGCGCGAGTCGACCTGCACTGCAAGGCTCCCGGTTTCGCGGATCGTGCCGGCGAGTGAGATGCGGGACTGCGCGAGCAGACCGGTGAGCGACCCGCCGATCGCGTCGATGTGGGTCACAGCGTCGCCGACCAGCGTGGCGTCCTGTGCGAGTCGCGCGGCCACCTCGTGGGCGCGCACCAGTGCGGTGTCGAAGGTGTCGCGGTGCGCGGCGAGATTCGCGAGGACCGAGTCGAGGTTCGTGATCACCTGCCCGACGAGGACGTCGCGGTCGGCGATGTGCGAGGTGAGCGAAGCCGCCTGGGCGAGGACGGATTCGACGGTGCCGCCCTGGCCCTGCAGCACGGTGATGAGATCGGCCGACAACCGGTTGACCTGTTCGGGTTCGAGCGCGCGGAACAACGGTGTGAAGCTGCCGATGAGCACGTCCAGATCGAGCGCCGGCCGGGTCCGGTCGGTGCCGATCGTCTCGCCGGCTGCCATGGGTGTGGGATCGCCGGCGCCGTCGGACAATTCGAGGTACCGGTCGCCGACGAGGTTGAGATAACGCACGGTGGCGATGCTCGCGCGGGTCGGGGTGTACGACGAGTCGACCTCGAAGGCCACGTCGATGCGGTTGTTCTCGGCGAACTCCACGGCGGTGACCCTGCCGACCTCGACCCCGGAGACGCGGACGAACTGGCCCTCCTCGAGACCGGAGACGTCGTCGAAGAGCGCGTGGTAGCGCGTGTGTTCACCGAACCGGACCTGGCCGAAGACGACGAACAGTCCGGCCAGGATCAGAACCATGACGAGGGCGTAGATGCCCGCGGCGATCGCGGTGCGTGTCATCCGGCGCCTCCGGTGAGCAGTTCGAACAGCGAGTCGGGGACGAAGACCGGTGAGGTGTTGCCGGCCTCGAACGGATTGGCGCCGGTGTTCGCTACGACGTACGGGGCGGGGGTCTCGTCGACCGTCACGATGGGCAGGGGACCGCAGCGTGGCCCGCCGGTGGCCTCGACGACCGGAAGATTGCGCGGATATTCGTACGGGTCGGTGCCGAGCAGGAAGGTCGACTTCAGCATCATCGACGAGCCGTTGCCACCCGAGGCCGGTTCGGCGAGCTGCCGGGCACGGTCGGCGCCCTGCAGGAAGCAGGGGAGGACCGGCGAGTACTCCTCGAGGAGAGAAGCCGTGGGGCGCAGGAGATCGAGCACGTCGACGATCTGCTCGCTGTTCGGCTCGACCACACGGCGACCGGCGTCACCCATGCCGATCGCGGCGAGCAGGACGCGGTCGAGGTCGTCGGCGCGGTCGACGAGGGTCGTGCCGGTGACGGCGAGATTGTCGAACGACGCCACGATCCCGTCGGTGGCTCCGGCGTAGATGTCGGCGGTCGCCTCGGCGGCGGCGAGATCGCGTCGCAGTGTCTCGGTGCGCGGTTCGATCCGGGTGAGGACGGCGTCGGTGTCGACGAGCGCGCGGCCGAGCGACTCGCCCTGTCCGCGCAACGCCGACGACAGCGCACCGAGCGTGCGGTTCAGCTTCGCCGGATCGACCGCGTGCAGGACGTCGGACAACGATTCGAAGACGGTGTTCGTCTCCACGGTCACGCTCGATGCGCGCAGCACCGTGCCCTCGGCCAGTCCGATCGGGCCGGGCGACGGTGGGTCGGTGAGGGTGACGTACTTGGCGCCGAAGACCGTCGTCGCGCGGATGTCGGCGCCGGGGTCGGCGGGCAGCCGGGCGGCGGCGTCCGGATCCAGGCGCAGTTCGATCACCGCGCCGGACGGCGTCTGCTGCACCGCCGTGACGCTGCCGACGTGCACCCCGTGCGCCTTGACCATGGCGCCGTCCTCGAGCATCAGACCGGAGCGGCCGCTCTCGACGGTCACCTTCACGCCGGGCGTGAACGAGCCGCGGAAGCCGTGGTAGACGAACACGAGAACGAGCGCGGAGACGACGACGAAGCACGTCGCAGCGACCTTCGGCAACCAGGCGGGCACGCTCCTCACCCCGCCAGATGCAGCTGGCGGCTGCTGCCGTAGAGGACCAGGGAGATCAGCAGGGTCACCGTCACCACCGCGATGAGCGACATCCGCACCGCGCGACCCGTCGCGACACCGACGCCGGATGGTCCGCCCGTGGCGGTGTAGCCGTAGTAGCTGTGCACGGTCATGACGACCACGGCCATGGTGATCGCCTGCCCGAACGACCACAGCACGTCGGTCGGGCGCAGGAAGGTCGCGAAATAGTGGTCGTAGACGCCGGGCGACTGGCCGAGCACCACGACGGTCGCGATGCGGCTCGACAGGAACGACGCCAGCACCGACAGCGAGTACAGGGGCACGACGGCGATCAAGCCCGCCAGGATGCGTGTGCCGACGAGATACGGCACCGACTTGATGGCCATGACCTCGAGCGCGTCGATCTCCTCGCTGATCCGCATCGCGCCGAGTTGAGCGGTGGTCCCGGCACCGATGGTCGCGGCGAGACCGACACCGGCCGTCACAGGTGCGACGACCCGGACGTTGACGTAGGCGGACAGGAAGCCGGTGAGCGCTTCGACACCGATGTTGCCGAGTGAGGTGAAACCCTGCACGGCGACGGTCGCGCCGGCGAACAGGGTGAGGAAACCCATGATGGCGACGCTGCCGCCCACCATCGCGAGCACGCCGGTGCCGAGGCCGATCTCCGAGACCACACGCAGGGTCTCGCGCGGATAGTGCCGGGCCGCCCGCACCGTCGAGAACAACGCGCCGACGAGGAAGACGACCTGGCGTCCCAGGGTGTCGATGCTGCGTGAGATCCCGTGGCCGAGGCGGCGCACCACCTGCGCAGTCCGACCGGTGGCCGCCCCCGCGATACTCATCGCCCCATCACCGCGATACCGATCGAGGTGAGCAGCATGTTGGCAAGGAACAACGCGACGAACGCGAAGACCACCGTCTCGTTGACGGCCTCGCCGACGCTCTTCGGGCCGCCGCTGACCGAGAGCCCGCGATGGCACGCGATCAGACCGGCGAGCAGACCGAAGACCGCCGCCTTGATCTCCGAGAGCAGCAGCTCACCGGGACCGACGAGCAGTGTGACCCCCGCGGCGTAGGCGCCGGGATCGACGTTCTGGAGTGTCACCGAGAAGAAGAACCCGCCGATCAGACCGATCGCGCACACCGCCCCGTTGAGCGTGACCGCGACGGCGGTCGACGCCAGTGCGCGCGGCAACACGAGCCGGGCGGCGGGGTCGATGCCGAGCACCTCGAGCGCGGCGATCTCGTCGCGGATGGTGCGGGAGCCGAGGTCGGCGGCGATCGCGGTGGCGCCGGCCCCGGCGACCACCAGCACCGTCACGAGCGGGCCGATCTGCGTGATGGCGCCGAGCCCGGCACCCGCTCCGCTCAGGTCGCCGGCACCGATCTCGAGCAGCAGCGAATTGAGCGTGAACACGACGAGGACGGTGAACGGGACGGACATCAGGATCGTGGGCACGAGCGACACCCGGGCGATGAACCAGAACTGGGTGAGGAATTCGCGCCATTGGAAGCGGGAGCGGAACAGGGCGGTGAACGCGTCGAGGGACAGCGCATAGAAACCGCCGAGTGCGTGTGCGGTCGCGCGTGGCACCGATCCCATGAATCCTCGCTTCTTCCACGGTCGCATCGACGAAACCGCGTCCCGACCTCTCGGGTGCGCCGAACATACCCCAGGGTATGTAGAGCGGCAAGGGAGCGATCCCGGGTCTCGGGACGACGCTATCGCGCAGAAGTGCCGACGGAGGCGGGTTCGAGAAGGTGCACCAGTTCGTCTGACAACAGCCGGAATTCGGAATCGCCACGTTCCCGAAGCCACACCGGATCGCTACAGGACCAGCGTTCGGCGGCCAGGGAACGGGTCAGGACCTTGAAGGTCGCGGTACGGGGGAACTCGCTGCAGACACGGATCAGACCGGGCATCTGCTTGGGGCCGAGATCGGTCTGCGCATCGAGGAAACGCGCGAACGCGACCGGATCGAAGTCGGAGCCCGCCGCAGGGATCACCGCGGCCATCACCCGGTCGCCGACGTTGCGGTCGGGCACCCCGTACACCGCAACCTGAGCGAAACCCTCGTACCGCATCAGGATGCGCTCGATGGGTGCCGCACCGAGATTCTCCCCGTCCACCCGGAGCCAACCCGAGCTGCGTCCGGCGAAGTAGACGAAGCCGTTCTCGTCCCGGTAGGCGAGGTCGCCGCTGTGATAGCGCCCGTCGCGGAGGCGTTCGGCGTCGGCCTCGGGGTTGTTGTAGTAGCCGTCGAACAGACCGGCACCGCGCACGTTGACGAGCTCGCCCGTCGCGGCGTCGGCGTTGGTGATCCTGCCGTTCGCGTCGAACACCGCCGGAGGGCAGCGTCGCCCCGTCTCGGGATCGAGGATCTCGATGCCCTCGGGAAGCCGGCCGAGGGCGCCGGCCGGGGCGTCGGGTGCCGACGCGATCGCGATGCCGCCCTCGGTCGAGCCGAATCCGTCGACCACCCGTGCGCCGAAGCGCCGCGTGAACTCGGCGACGTCGGCGGCCGACGCCTCGTTGCCGTACACGATGCGCAGCGGGTTGTCGTGGTCGTCGGGCTGCTCGGGAGTCGCCACGACATACGACAGCGGCTTGCCGACGTAGTTCGCGAAGGTCACGCCGTAGCGGCGGACGTCGGGAAGGAAACCCGACGCCGAGAACCGTCGGCGCAGAGCGATGCTGCCGCGCGCCGCGAGCCCGATCGACCAGCCGGCGATCATCGCGTTGGAATGGAACAGGGGCATCGACACGTACACGGTGTCGTCGGGGCCGAGACCGAACCGCGTGGCGAGCATCGTCGCGGGATCGGTGAACTTGCGGTGCGTGCACCGTACGGCCTTCGGGTCGCCGCTCGTGCCCGACGTGAAGATCAGCATGAACAGGTCGTCGGGGGAGGGCGAGGCAGTCTCCCCGACCGTGTCGGCGAACGGGGCGAGCATCGCCGTCCACTCGGACGAGTCGACGTCGATCACCCGCACGTCGCCGAGATCCACACCGTCGAGCAGGGACGCATGTGCGGCTTCGGTGAACACGACCCGGCAATCGGCGAGCGCGATGTCGCGGGCGAGCGCCGCACCGCGCCGGGTCGTGTTCAGGCCCACCACCACCGAACCGGAGAAGGCCGCGGCGCCCAGCAGCAACGAGAACTCCGGGACGTTGTCCATGAGGATCCCGATGTGCTTCGGCGCCGGGCCGTCGAGCAGGTCGCGTAACAGTGCGGCGCGTCGCCGGGACTGCGCGACGTGTTCGCGCCACGACAGTTCGGTCTCCTCGAAACGCAGGCCTCGATCGTCGACGTCGGCGAGTCGTTCGAGCAGTTCGGTGACGGTGAGAGCGGTCATGCGATCAGGCCGGGACGTCGGCGAGTTCGTGTCCGAGCGCGCGCAACTGGTCGGTGGCGGAGCCGAGCAGGAACTCGTGGTGCTTGGCCGCGAGGAAGTAGCGGTGCACCGGATGGTCCTCGTCGAGCCCGACACCGCCGTGCACGTGCACGGTCGTGTGCGCGACACGGTGTCCCGCATCGGCCGCCCAGAAGGCCGCGGTGCGCAGGGCGTCGTCGTGACGCTCACCCGAGGCCATCCGGAAGGCGGCCTGCCACAACGTCAGTCGCACCGCCTTGACGTCGATGTAGGCGTCGGCGAGTCGCTGGGAGACGGCCTGGAAACTACCGATCGGGCGATCGAACTGGACGCGTTCGCGCGCGTACTGCGCGGTGAGCTCGAGGGCCTGTTCGAGGACGCCGCACTGGTAGGCGGCGGAGCCGAGCAGGCTGCGGTCGCGCAACCACGTCGCCACGGCGACGCCGTCGGTGCCGAGAACACGGTCGGCCGGGAGCGGGACCTGCTCGAGGGTGACGATGCCGCGACTGTCGAAGTCGGTGGTCTGCTGCCGGGTGATCGAGACACCCGGATCGTCGGGTCGCACGAGGAAGACCGCCACCGAGTCGCTTACGGTGGCCGGGACGAGGAAACCGTCGGCGACCGGCGCCGCGTCGACGACGATCTTCACGCCGTCGAGCACGTGCCCGTCGCCCGTGGCCTGCGCCCGGGTCGCCGGGGTCGTGGGATCGGGATTCAGTTCCTCGGCAAGGGCTGCGGAGAGGATCTGCTCACCGGTCGCCGCGGGACGCCCCCACTCGGCCTGCTGCTCGGCGGTGCCGAACTCCGCGATCGCCGACGCGCACGCGGCGATCGAGCCGATGTAGGGGACGGCGGCGACGCCGCGGCCGAGTTCGCGCAGGATGCTCGCCTGCTCGAGTGGGCCGTACCCGTCTCCGCCCAGCGACTCGGGAAGAGCGGCGCCGAGCACGCCCGACGATGCGAGCGTGTCCCACAGGGTGCGGTCGATGCGGTCCTCGGAGGCGTCGAGTGTGCGCAGGTGTTCGTTGGTGACGATGTCCGCGACGATGCTGCGGGTCAGTTCTGCGAGATCCTGCTGGGCCTCGGTAAGGGTGAAGTCCACGGTGCGCGTCCTTTTCTAACGCTTGGCGGGCGGCTGGCCGAGAGCGGTCATCGCGATGATGTCGCGCTGTACCTCGTTGGTGCCGCCCCCGAAGGTGAGGATGAGGGAGCTGCGGTGCATGCGTTCGATCCGGCCGCGGAGCAACGCGCCGGCCGAGCTCTGCCGTACCGTCGCAGCGGGGCCGAGGACCTCCATGAGCAACCGGTAGGCCTCGGTCGCGAATTCGGTTCCGAACACCTTGTTGGCCGAGGCGGCCTCCGGGCCGAGCGGGGTCGTGCCGGCGCTCGAGGCGATGTCCCAGTTCATCAGCTGCAGGTATTCGGCCTTGGCATGGACGCGTGCCAGGTTGATCTGCACCCATTCCTGGTCGATCACCCGCTGCCCGTCGGGCAGATGCGTCTCCTGCGCCCAGCGCCGGACCTCGGTCAGCGCGGTGCGCACGGGGCCGGCGGAGGTGAGCGCGACCCGCTCGTGGTTGAGCTGGTTGGTGATGAGCGCCCAGCCGCCGTCGACCTCGCCGACGAGCGCGGACGCCGGGACGCGCACGTCCTGGTAATAGGTGGCGCTCGTGTCGGGGCCGGCCATGGTGTGCACAGGGGTGTACGAGAAGCCGGGAGTGTCGGTCGGCACGATGAAGACGCTGATCCCCTTGTGCTTCTTGACATCCGGGTTGGTGCGCGCGGCGAGCCAGACGTAGTCGGCGTAGGCGATCAGGCTCGTCCACATCTTCTGCCCGTTGATGACCCACTCGTCGCCGTCGCGCACCGCGGTGGTGCGCAGGGAGGCGAGGTCGGTGCCGGCGCCGGGTTCGGAATAGCCGATCGAGAAGTGCAGTTCTCCCGCGGAGATGCGGGGGAGGAAGAACTCCTTCTGCTCGTCCGTGCCGTAGTGCATGATCGTCGGCGCGACCGAATCGATGGTGAGGAACGGGACGGGCGCGCCGGCGATGGCCGCCTCGTCGGTGAAGATCAATTGGTCCATCGCGGAACGGTTCTGACCGCCGTACTCCTCGGGCCACCCGAGCGTGAGCCAACCGTCCTTGCCCATCTGCTGCACGACCTCGCGGTACACGTTGCCGGAGCCGTACTCCCCGGTCGTGGCCGCGAGCGCCTCGCGGCGCTCGGGTGTCATGATCTGTGCGAAATAGGCCCGCAATTCCTCGCGGAGGGCTTGTTGCCCGGGGGTGTAGGAGATGTCCACGAACGCTCCGTTTCGTCGCTGCGTGTCCCCGCGAATCGTCTCTGTGGGATCATCGCGAATCATTGCACAGAATTGGAACGCGTTCTAGTCTGGACCCGATCGGTCGGCGCGAATGTGAAGCGAGGTCCCGGAATGGATGTCAAGGTCGACTTCGACCGCTGTGAAGCGAACGGCGTGTGTGTCGGGCTGGCGCCCGACGTCTTCGATCTCAACGACGACGACGAGCTGATCGTCACGCATCCCGTACCCGAGGGTAGTGAGGACGCCGTCCGCGAGGCCGTCGCCCAGTGCCCGCGTGCGGCCCTCGCCGAGGCGTGAGCGTCGGACGGTGACCGGCACCGACCCTTGCCAGGAAAAATAACAAGTTCTACATTTTCGGTGCCCCCGGGTCCTGGTGGGGAGAGTACCGGCGTGCGGCCGGCAATCGGCCCGAATCTCGAGGAGTACGTGGATGAGTGCGGACGCCAACGGTGGCGTGGGGAACGACGATCGGGTGTCTCTCGAAGGGCGGGTCGCCGTCGTCACGGGAGCCGGAGCGGGTCTCGGACGTGCCGAGGCGCTCGCGCTCGCGCGGGCCGGAGCATCGGTGGTGGTCAACGATCTCGTGGAGAACGACGCGGTGGAGGACACTCTCGCGCGGATCCGCGATCTCGGTGCCGCAGCGGAGTTCGTGCCCGGCAGCGTCGCCGAGCGTGAGACGGCCGATGCGATGCTCGCCGCGGCGCAGGGCAAGTTCGGTGGTCTCGACATCGTCGTCAACAATGCGGGCATCACGCGGGATCGGATGCTGCCCAACATGTCCGACGACGAATGGGATTCGGTGGTCGCCGTGCACCTGCGCGGTCACTTCCTGCTCTCCCGCAATGCGGCGGCCTACTGGCGCGACAGGTCGAAGCAGGAGGGTGGCCCGGTCTACGGGCGGCTGGTCAACACGTCCTCGGAGGCCGGTCTGCTCGGGCCGCCCGGGCAGCCCAACTACGGCGCCGCCAAGGCCGGCATCACCGCACTCACCCTTTCGGCCGCCCGAGGTCTCGAGCGGTACGGGGTCCGGGCGAACGTGATCTGCCCCCGCGCGCGCACGTCGATGACCGAGGCGGTCTTCGGCGACGCACCGGACGACGGTATCGATCCGCTCTCGCCCGACCATGTGGCGAATCTGGTCGCCTATCTCGCCTCCCCGGCCGCCGATCGCGTCAACGGGCAGGTCTTCATCGTCTACGGACCCATGGTGGCCCTGATGGCCGCGCCGGTCGTCGAGCAGCGTTTCGACGCCGACGGGCAGTGGACCCCCGCAGCGCTCGCCGACGAGCTCGGCGGTTACTTCGCCGATCGTGATCCGGGCCGGACGTTCTCGGCCTCGACGGCTCTCGATCTGTAGTTCCGGCCACCCCTGCTGTTCCCGTTCGGGGTCAGCAGGGGATGCCGTGTCTTCGTCCCCGGGCCGGGATCCTGCAACTACGGGTGACGGACACCGGGGATTCCGGTAGCGTCACGCCCACTCGGGCTGTTCCTCCGGCTCTCGCCGGGTCCCGTATTTTCGCCTGGTACGTGTTCTAGTTTTTTCTTCAGCTGCGACGACCCGATCGGCCGTGACGGCCTCTCGCGCCGAGGCGATCGAGCTCGGGCCCGGCGTCGAAAATCTCACCGAAACCCCAGCGTAAAACCACTTATGAGCGTGTCGATGCGCGTCGGTCGACGCCCGTGTGTCCGTTCGGACGGAAATGGATCGAGATGCCCCTCGACGGATCTTTGACAGGTGAACACGTTCTAGTTACTATGACCCGGGTCACAGCACACGCCATCGATCGGCCGCGCGCCGACGACGTGAGGATCGAAGGGGGCACACGATGGTAGACCTCCTCGAGGTTCCCTTACGGGCCGTCGGCGGACTGTTCGCCATGACCGGCGAGACCGCCCGGGCGGCCTTCCGTCGCCCCTTCCAACGGCGCGAGTTCATCGACCAGGCCTGGTTCGTCGCACGCGTTTCGCTCGTGCCCACCGTGCTCGTCGCGGTGCCGTTCACGGTTCTGGTGAGCTTCACCCTCAACATCCTGCTCCGGGAGATCGGCGCCGCCGACCTCAGCGGAGCGGGCGCGGCCCTCGGCGCGGTGACGCAGGTGGGTCCCATGGTCACGGTGCTCATCGTCGCCGGTGCCGGCGCCACCGCGATCTGCGCCGATCTCGCGGCGCGCACCATCCGCGAGGAGATCGACGCGATGCGTGTGCTCGGCATCGATCCGATCCAGCGTCTCGTCGTGCCCCGGGTGCTCGCGTCCACCGTCGTCGCGCTGCTGCTCAACGGTCTCGTGTGCACGATCGGCATCCTCGGCGGGTTCGCCTTCTCGGTCTTCCTCCAGGACGTCAACCCCGGCGCGTTCATCAACGGCATCACCCTGCTCACCGGCTTCGGAGAACTGATGATCTCCCAGGTCAAGGCGGGGCTGTTCGGCATGATCGCGGGACTGGTCGCGTCCTATCTCGGTCTCAATGTCAAAGGTGGAGCGAAGAGTGTCGGCGACGCCGTCAACCAGACGGTCGTGTTCGCGTTCATGGCGCTGTTCGTGGTCAACCTCCTCGTCACGGCCGTCGGCATCAAGCTGACCGCGGGATGAGGGGAGCGGAGATTACATGGCAGTGATGTCCTGGCGCTTCCCCCGTGCGGTTCGGCGCGTGACACGTGCGTCGTCCACGGTGGACCGGGTGGGGGAGCAGGCGCTGTTCTTCGGGCGCGCCCTCGCGACGGTCCCCCGGGCGCTGATGCACTATCCCAAGGAGACGGTGCGTCTGGTCGCCGAGATCAGCATGGGCACCGGTGCACTCGCCGTCATCGGCGGCACCGTCGTGATCGTCGGCTTCCTGACGCTCTTCACCGGCGGCATCATCGCCGTGCAGGGCTTCAGCTCCCTCGGCAACATCGGCGTCGAAGCGCTCACCGGGTTCTTCGCGGCCTTCATCAATGTGCGTATCGCGGCCCCGACGATCGCCGGTATCGGGCTGGCGGCCACCATCGGCGCCGGCTCCACCGCCCAGCTCGGAGCCATGCGTGTCTCCGAGGAGATCGACGCGCTCGAGACCATGGCGATCCCGTCCATCCCGTATCTGGTGTCCACGCGCGTGCTCGCAGGGATGATCGCGATCGTCCCGCTGTACTCGCTCGCCGTGATCGCCTCGTTCGTCGCGAGCCGTTTCGCGACGGTGGTGCTCTACGGTCAGTCGGCCGGCGTGTACGACCACTACTTCACGACCTTCCTGATACCCACCGACATCCTGTGGTCGTTCGTCCAGGCCATCGTGATGGCGATCGCCGTGATGCTCATCCACACCTACTACGGCTTCAACGCAGGTGGCGGCCCCGTCGGTGTGGGTGTCGCGGTCGGCAACGCGGTGCGGGCCTCGCTCGTCGCGGTCGTCACCGTCACCCTGCTCATCTCGCTCGCCGTCTACGGCGCGACCGGCAACTTCAACCTGTCGGGATAGGGCGCGCGACATGGACACTCCTTCGTGGAAGAAGAAGCTCGCCGCCTTCGGTCTCGTGGGCGGCCTCGCCGCGATCGTCGCGGTGGCATTGACGATGTTCGCCGGTGGGTTCACCTCGACGGTCCCGCTCACCGTCACCTCACCCCGGTCGGGTCTGGTGATGGAGCCCGACGCCAAGGTGAAGATGCGCGGCGTCGAGGTGGGGCGCGTGGCGTCGATCGAGCACACACCGGCCGGTGCGGTCCTGCATCTGGACATGCAGCCCGGGCAGATGCAGCTCATCCCCTCGAACGCGCGGGTGGCGATCGAATCCACCACCGTCTTCGGTGCCAAGTTCGTCGACATCGTCGTCCCCGACGATCCGTCCTCGGTGCCGATGCAGGAAGGCGCCGTGATCGCGGCCGACAACGTCACCGTCGAGTTCAACACGGTCTTCGAGCACCTGTCCGACGTGCTCGCGCAGATCCAGCCCGAGAAGCTCAACGCCACCCTCGGCGCGCTGTCGGAAGCGCTCAACGGACGCGGCAACGCTCTCGGTGCCGCCCTGGCCGAGGCCGATGCGTATCTCGCCGAGATGAATCCGTCGCTGCCGCAACTGCAGGCCGACCTCGTCTCGGCCGCGCAGGTCACCGACGTCTACGCCGACACGGCCCCCGACCTCATGACCACGATCGGCAACGCCACCGACGTCGGCAACACCGTCGTCGACGAACAACAGCAACTCGACCTGCTGCTGATGAACCTCACCGGTCTCGCGAACACCGGACGGGACGTCCTGGGGGAGAACGAAGCACAGTTGACCACCGCACTCGACAGCCTGAGCCACACCACCGGCCTGCTCGGTGAGTACTCGCCCGAACTGACCTGCTTCATCGTCGGTCTCAACGACGCCCGGGTGGCGTTCGAACCGATGGCCGGCACCGGCGAGTACGCGGCCCTGACCCTGAGCACGAGCTTCATGGGCGGTGCCACGCCGTACAACGACGCCCAGGATCTGCCCGTGGTCGGCGCGACCGGCGGACCGAACTGCTGGGGCCTGCCGAACTTCGACCCGCGCCGCGACGGTCACGCGCCGTTCGTCGTGTCGAACACCGGCGAAACACCGTACAAGCCCGCAACGGAGGCCTGGATCCGCTACCCGACGATCTTCCAGTACCTGTTCGGCGACCATCTCGCGGGCGGGCGGTGACCATGAGAGCGACCACCGTCAAGTTCCTGATCTTCGCCGTCACGATGGCGTTGATCTTCGCCGGGCTGGCCGTCGTGTTCAGTCAAGCGCGGTTCACCGGCACCGAGAACTACCGGGCCACCTTCACCGATGTCTCCGGTCTCGGTGCCGGCGACAAGGTCCGCATCGCGGGGGTGCAGGTCGGCTCGGTGAAGAAGGTCGACATCGGCCGCGACAACACCGCCGAGATCGAGTTCGATGTGGACGCGAAACACACGCTGTTCACCGGCACCCGCGCCACCGTGCGGTACGAGAACCTCGTCGGCGACCGGTATCTCGAACTGCTCGAAGGTGCCGGCAGCGTCGACGTCCTGCCCGCCGGTGGCAGCATCCCGATCGAACAGACCGAACCGGCCCTCGACCTCGACCTGCTCCTCGGCGGATTCAAGCCGCTGCTGCAGGGCCTCGACGCGCAGCAGGTCAACGACCTCTCCGGAGCGCTGTTGCAGGTCTTCCAGGGGCAGGGCGACACGCTCGTGTCGCTGCTGGGGAACACCAACTCGTTCACCAACTCCCTCGCCGACCGCGACCAGCTGATCGGCGACGTCATCGACAACCTCAACGCCGTCCTCGGCACGATCGACGATCACGACCGCGAGTTCGAGAACACGATCGAACAGCTGCACACCCTGGTGGGCGGGCTGTCCGCGGATCGTGATCCCATCGGCGCGTCGATCCCGCAGATGGCCTCCGGCACCGCGGATCTCGCCGCACTGTTGCAGAACAACCGGCCCGACCTGCAGACGGTCATCGCCGAGACGAACCGCACCATGACCCAGCTCGATCTCGGCAAGGACGACATCAACCGCACGCTCGAACGTCTGCCCTCCGATTACAAGAAACTCATCCGCGTGGGTGCATACGGAAACTTCTTCCAATTCTTCCTCTGTGCCAACACTTTCAAGTTCTCCGGACCGGACGGCACCACCATCCGGTACACCACGGCGAACCACGACACGGGAAGGTGTGCGAAGGTCGAATGAGTGCACCTCGTGACCCCAACTACATCCGGACGGGCATCATCGGCCTGGCCGTGTCCGCCGCGATCGTGCTCGCCGGTCTGCAGTACGACCAGCTGCACTTCCTCTCCGGTGGCCTGAGCTACTCCGCCCGTTTCCAGGACGCCGGTGGCCTCGTCCCCGGCGACGACGTCATGCTCGCGGGCGTGAACGTCGGCGACGTCACCGACGTGCGGCTCGACGATCAGGCCGTGCTGGTCACCTTCCGCATCCGCGACGGCATCGGGCTCGGCGACACCACCGGTGCCGACATCAAGACCAACACCGTCCTCGGCCGGAAGTCCTTGGCGTTGCGCCCCGGTGGCGAGGGCGTGATGCGCCCGGGTTCGGTGATCGCGCTCGAACGCACCAACTCGCCGTACTCGTTGACCGACGCTCTCGGCGACCTCACGACGTCGGTCTCCGAACTCGACACCGACCGGATCAACGAGTCGCTCGACGCGTTGTCGCAGTCGCTCGAGAACACCCCGCCCGAGATCCAGGGCGCCCTGGAGGGCATGACCCGCCTGTCGCAGTCGATCAACGCCCGCGACGAATCGCTCGACCAGCTGCTCGAACGCGCCGAGGGGGTGACGAGCATCCTCGCCGAGCGCAGCGACCAGGTCAACGCGCTCATCGTCGACGCGAATGCACTGTTCGGCGAACTGAGTCTGCGCCGCGACGCCATCACCGAACTGATCGCGAACATCTCGTCCGTCTCACGTCAGCTCACCGGCCTCGTGCAGGACAACCAGGCGCAGATGGCGCCGACGCTCGAGAAGCTCAACCTCGTGACGGCCAACCTGCAGGCGAACAAGGAGAACATCGCCGGCGCACTCGACGGTCTGGGCCCGTACATCGGCGCGCTCGGCGAATCCGTCGCCAGCGGACCGTTCTTCAACGCCTACGTGTCCAACATCCTGCCGGCACCGTGGTGGAAGGCCGTGGTGGACAGCCAGGTCGCGCCCGATCTCCTCCCCGAGGATCTGCAGGACGTGATCCCGGACGAACCCCCGACGATCAAGAGGGACGGCGAATGAGTACCGATACCGTCGCAACGACCCGGCGGCGCCCGGCTTGGCTGATGGCGGCGATCATCGGTGCCGTCGTCGTGCTCGTGCTCGGCGCCCTCGCCGTGTTCGTCCTCCCGGACCTCGGCAAGCGCACCATCCACGCCGAATTCGCTTCCACCAGCGGCCTGTACGAGGGCGACGACGTGCGGGTGCTCGGGGTGTCGGTGGGACGCATCAGCGACATCGAACCCCGCGACGACCTCGTGCGGGTGACGATGCAGGTCGACAGCGGCGTCGAGATCCCGTCCGAGGCGAACGCCGTCGTCATCGCACAGAGCCTCGTCTCGGCACGCTTCGTCCAGCTCACCCCGGTCTACTCGGGTGGTCCGACGATCGAGGACGGCGCGACGATCCCGATGCAGCGCACGGCCTCTCCGGTCGAATGGGACCAGATCAAGACCGAACTGATGCGGCTGTCCGAAGCGCTCGGCCCCGAGGAACTCGACCCGCAAGGATCCCTCGGCCGGTTCATCGACACCGCAGCCGAGAATCTCGAGGGCAACGGGCAGACCGTGCGTGGGGCCCTGCGCGAGTTGTCGGACACGATGCGCACGCTCTCCGAGGGACGCACCGACCTGTTCTCGACGATCCGCAACCTGCAGACCTTCGTGTCGGTCCTCTCGTCGAGCAACGAGCAGATCGTCCAGTTCGGCGGTCGTCTCGCGTCGGTCTCCGACGTGCTCGCGCAGAGCTCCGACCAGCTCGGGGTCTCGTTGTCCGAGTTGAACATCGCCGTCGGCGACGTGCAGCGGTTCGTGCAGGACAACCGGGCCGGTCTCACCGAATCGGTGCAGCGACTCGCCGACGCGACCGAGGTGCTCGCTCGCAAGCGACCCGAGATCGAGCGGGTGCTGCACTCGGGCCCGACCTCCCTCGCGAACTTCTACAACATCTACAAACCGGCGCAGGGTTCGCTCACGGGCGCACTCGCGATCAACAACCTCGCCAACCCCGTCGAGTGGATGTGCGGGTCGGTCGCGGCCGCCGCCAACGCGACCTCCGAACGCAGCGAGGAACTGTGCCGCCAGCAGCTCGGACCGGTGCTGTCGTCCATCAACGCCAACTACCTTCCGCTGCTGGTCAATCCGCTCGCCGGTGTGCAGGCCTTCGACGGCGACATCGTCTACACCGAACCCTGGCTCGAAGGGGCGTCGGAAGGACGCGGCACCGCACCCGGACCGTCGCTGTCGGAAGCGGCGTCGCCGCTCGACGGGATCCTCGGCGGCCTGCCGTCGCTGCAGGTCCCGCAGGATCTCGGTTCCCTGCTGCAGCCGGGAGGAGGACGATGACCGGCCGATCGATGTTCCGCCGCCTGGGCGTCGCGGTCACTGCCGTCGCGGTGGGCACGACGCTCACCGCGTGCGAGTGGGGCGGGCTCAACTCGATTCCCATGCCCGGCACCGCCGGCCGCGGGGAGGGCGCCTACCGGGTGCAGATCGAGATGCCCAACGTGACGACCCTGACCCAGAACTCGCCCGTGCGGGTCGACGACGTCACCGTGGGGTCGATCTCGGGGATCGAACTCGACGGCTGGCACGCGCTCGTGACGGTCTCGCTCGACGAAGGCGTGATCGTTCCGGCCAACTCGCTCGCCCGGATCGGGCAGACGAGTCTGCTCGGATCGCAGCACCTCGAACTGATCCCACCCGTCGGCGAACCCCCGCAGGGCCGGCTCGAGGACGGCGACGTCATCCCGCTCGAACGCGCCGGTGCGTATCCGACCACCGAACAGACGCTCTCGTCGCTCTCGGTGGTGCTCAACGGTGGTGGGCTCGCGCAGATCAACGACATCACCACCGAGCTGAACGCGGCACTCGTCGGCCGGGAGGACTCGATCCGGAACCTGCTCCCGCGCCTGGACGAACTGGTGTCGACCCTCGACACGCAGCGCGGCGACATCATCGCCGCGCTGGAGGGCATGGACCGCCTGGCCGCGACCGTCGACGACCAGAACGCGACCCTCGTCCGGGCTCTCGAGGAACTGCCGCCCGCGCTCGAGGTGCTGGCCGATCAGCGCTCGAACCTCACGGCCGCGATGAGTTCGCTCGGCGAGATGAGCACCGTGGCGAGCCGGGTCGTGGAGACCTCGAACGACGACCTGAAGGCGAATCTCGAAGGGCTCGCGCCGACATTGAAGGCCCTGGCCGATTCGGGCAGTGCCCTCACCGAGGTGCTCGGTGTGCTGCTCACCTATCCCTTCCCGCAGGCGGGCATCAACAACATCATCCGCGGCGACTACGCGAACCTCGCGATGACGATCGACCTCAGTCTCGAACGCCTCGACCTGAACTTCCTGTCCGGGACGCCACTCGCGGGACGCCTCGCGGGTCCGGAAGGGATCCTCGGCCGCGACGCGGGACTCGCTGCGCAGGCGACCGATCCGTTCCGTGCGCCGCTCGAGCCGCCACCGCCGCCACCGCCCGGTCCCGAAGGAAAACTGACGATCCCCGGCATCGGTGAGATCACCATTCCCGGCCTGCCCCTGGGGGTGCCCGCGCCATGATGCTCACGCGGTTCGTCCGCATCCAGCTCACGATCTTCGCGATCCTCACGGTCGTCGGACTCGTCGTGATGTCGCTGATGTACGTGCGGCTGCCCGCTCTGTTCGGGGTCGGGCGGTACGAGGTGGTCGTCGAACTCCAGTCGACCGGTGGCCTGTACCCGCATTCGAACGTCACCTACCGCGGCAACACCGTCGGCACCGTCCGGAGCGTCTCGTTGTCGCCGACGGGCGTCGAGGCGACGTTGTCCATCGACAGCGACGCGAAGATCCCCGCCGACGTCGACGCGGCCGTGCGCAGCGTCTCGGCGGTCGGTGAGCAGTACGTCGATCTCGTGCCCCGCGCCGACGGTTCGGGCGGCGAACGCCTGGCCGACGGCGACGTGATCCCGATCGACCGCACGACGGTGCCGCAGGAGGTCGGTGCCCTGCTCGACCAGGCCGACGTGCTGCTCGCCTCGATCGGCGACACGCGACTGCAGACCGTGGTCGACGAGGCGTTCGACGCGTTCAACGGTTCCGGACCCGAACTGCAGGAACTGATCGACTCGACGCGCCTGTTCGTGCAGGAGGCCTCGGCGAACAGTGCCGAGACACGGCAGTTGATCGACCAGATCGGTCCGCTGCTCGACACGCAGGTGGTCACGAGCGACGCCATCCGGTCGTGGACACGCGACATGGTGACGTTCACCGATCGTCTGCGCGAGAGCGACCCCGACCTGCGGGCCCTGCTCGACATCGGACCGGGCGCTGCCGCCGAAGCCGAATCGCTACTGCAGGACCTGAAACCGACGCTGCCGCTGCTGCTCGCGAATCTGGTGAGCGTCGGCGAGGTGGGCGTCATCTACAACGCCGGCATCGAGCAGATCCTGGTGCTGTACCCGCCGATGACGACGGCCCTGATCACCGCGGCCGGCGACGGCCCGCCCGAGGACGGTGCCGTGGTGGACTTCCACCTGCAGTTGCACGATCCGCCGCCGTGTCTGGCCGGTTTCGTGCCGCCGGAACAGTGGCGCAGCCCGGCCGACACGTCCATGGTCGACACCCCGGGCGACGTCTTCTGCCAACTGCCGCAGGACTATCCGAACGCGATCCGCGGTGCCCGGAACCTGCCGTGCATGGAGTACCCGGGCCGTCGCGCACCGACGCCCGACACGTGCCGCACCGGGTACAGCCCCACCTACTCGGACAATCCGTGGACCGGGCCGCCCACGCCGGTGGCCTCGGAGAACGTCGCACCCACGCCCGCCTCCTACGGCGGGGGAGACGACACGGCTCCCGCGGGGGTCGCGGCGCGACGGATCGATCCGCAGACCGGGACGTACATTGGTCCCGACGGCACCGTGTACACGCACGCCGATCTCGGTGGAGATCGGAGCTTGGAGAGTTACATGAAGGCGCAGCAGGGCTGATGGCAGACGAGATCGACAAGAAGACGACGCCGAGATGGGCCAAGCCGGTCGCGATCATCGCGTCCGTGCTGGTGATCGCGCTCGTGGCGGTCGGGGCCTGGCTCATCGTCGACCGGCAGTCCGCGAACGAACGCGACGAGCGGCGGGAGGCGTACCTGCAGGCCGCACGGCAGACGGTGCTCAACCTGACCACCATCAACGCCGACACCGCCGACGCCGACGTCGCCCGTCTGCTCGACGGCGCGACGGGTGATTTCAAGGCCGAGTTCGAGGGCCGCGAAGGACCTTTCGTGGAGGTCGTGCAACAGGCCGGTGTCGACACCACCGGTGAGGTCCTCGAAGCGGGGATCCAGAACGAGGACGGCACGTGCGCGTCGTCGCTCGTTGCCTCCCGCGCGATGGTGAGCAACGCCGACCAGACCGAACCCGAAGCACGCGACTTCCGACTGCGGGTGACGATCTGCGACGAGAACGGCAGATTGTTGGCGTCGAAGGTGGAGTTCGTGCCGTGACCGACGAGAAGGACGATCGCGTGACGCTCGACAAGACGACCGATGACACTGTGTCCGACGAAGCCGTGTCGGGCAAGGTGTCCGACGACGCCGTGTCCGGCAAGGTGTCCGACGACGCCGTGTCCGGCGAGACCGAGGAGACGGGCGGATCCACCGCCGTCGAGGCTTCACCAGCGGACCCCTCCGACGCGGAGGCGACAAAGGCATCGTACCTGCCGCACATCGCGATCGGATTGTCGGTCGTGGCACTGGTTTTCGCGGTCCTGGTGGGATGGCTCGCCTACGGCACCGCCCAGCAGTCCGCCGCCGAGACGGCACGGACGGAGGCGCGGGTCGCTGCGGAGGAACAGGCGGTCGCGATGCTCGCCTACACCCACGATCAGGTGGACGCGCAGACCGACGCCGCCGCAGAGGGTCTCACCGGCGACTTCCGCGACGAGTACACGAATCTGATGAAGAACATCATCGCGCCGGGCGCCAAGGAGAAGGCGATCAGCGTGCAGGTGAGCGTGCAGGCGTCGTCGGTGGTCTCCGCCGACGCCGACAGCGCCGTGACCCTGCTGTTCCTCAACCAGATCACGACGAGTTCGGAGAACCCCGAAGCGGTGAGCAGCGGCAGCCGGGTGCGTGTCGAACTCGAAAAGCAGGACGGGCGTTGGCTCGTCGGCCGGTTGACCCCGATCTAGGAGAGAGCCGTCAGGTGGGGTCGGGTTCGCCGTCCTCACCCGGCGCGATCAGCGCGCGCCCGGCGGCGCCGGTGTTGGCGAGGGTGTCGAGGAACGAACGGGCCCAGCGATCCACGTCGTGCGTGAGCACCTGACGGCGCAGCGCACGCATCCTCTTGCGGCCGTCCTCGCGCGGCACCTCGATCGCGGCCTGGATCTTGTCCTTGACGTCCTCGAGGTCGTGCGGGTTGCACTGGAACGACTGCCGCAGTTCGGCTGCGGCACCGGTGAACTCGCTGAGCACCAACGCGCCGCCGAGATCGCTGCGGCACGCGATGTACTCCTTGGCGACGAGGTTCATGCCGTCGCGCAAGGGGGTCACCAGCATGACGTCGGCCGCGACGAAGAACGCGATGAGCTCGTCGCGGGGGACCGGGCGGTGGATGTAGTGCACCACCGGACGCCCCACCTCGGCGTACTCGCCGTTGATGCGGCTGACCGTCCGCTCGATCTCGCCGCGCATGTGGACGTAGGAATCGACGCGCTCCCGGCTCGGGGTCGCGAGCTGCACCATCACGGTGTCCTTCGGGTCCATGCGACCCTCGGCGAGAAGTTCGTGCACCGCCTCGAGCCGCACGTCGATGCCCTTGGTGTAGTCGAGGCGGTCGACGCCGAGCAGGATCTTCTTCGGGTTGCCGAGTTCCTTGCGCAACGCCTTGGCGCGATCGCGGATGGCCTTGCTCCGCGACTGCTGGTCGAGCCGGCCCGATTCGATGGAGATGGGGAAAGCGCCGACGCGCACCGAGCGGAAGCCGACCTGGACCACGCCGAGCTTCGACCGGATCCCGATGTTGCCGCGTGAGGTCTGGGCACCTGCCAGACGTCGGGCGAGATACAGGAAGTTCTGGGCACCACCGGGAAGGTGGAAACCGATGAGATCGGCGCCGAGCAGACCCTCGACGATCTCGGTGCGCCACGGCAGTTGCATGAACAGCTCGATGGGCGGGAACGGGATGTGCAGGAAGAAGCCGATCGTCAGATCGGGACGGAGCATCCGCAGCATCTTCGGCACCAGCTGCAGCTGGTAGTCCTGGATCCAGACGGTCGCGCCCTCCGCGGCGGCCTTCGCGGTCTCCTCGGCGAAGCGGCGGTTGATCTCGACGTAGGAGTTCCACCATTCGCGCCGGTACTCCGGGCGCACGATCACGTCGTGGTAGAGCGGCCACAGCGTGGCGTTGGAGAACCCCTCGTAGTATTCGGCGACGTCCTCGGTGCTCAACCGCACCGAGTGCAGGGTCAGCCCGTCCTCGACGATGACACCGGACTCGGCGTCGGCCACGCCGGCCCAGCCGACCCACGCGCCGTTGTTCGAACGCAGGATCGGCTCGAGCGCGGTGACGAGTCCGCCCGGACTGCGCTTCCAGCGGGTGGTGCCGTCGGGAAGCCGTTCGAGGTCGACCGGCAGGCGATTGGCGACGACCACGAAGTCCGACCCGGCGTGCGAGTCGTGGTTCCCCGCTGCGTTCGCTTCGCCTGCTGTCACGTTGTGGTCCTCTTTCGGGGCCGGTGCCGTCGCCGGCCCGGCAGGGGTGGGTGCCGCCACCGGCACCGGGGTGGGTGTCGTGCTCGTCAGTGCTTGTCGCTGGGACCGATGCCGAGCATCGACAGCAGCATGCGGCACTCGTCCGCATTCTCTGCGTAGGCGGCGACGACTCGCTGCGCCTGCCGTGCGGTTTCGTCGGCGACGGGTTCGAGATCCTCGTCGGCGATGTCGTTCGCGGTGGTCGGATCCGCGGCCATGATGTCCTCCCGGGGTCGCTGCTCTGTGCGAGCACGCATCGTCCTTCGACTCTAGGAGAATCGGACAGCTCACCGCCACCCGCCTTCCGAGGGCGGTCCTGGCACGGTCCTGCACGTCTACGTCGCGGTACCGTAGGACGGTCGTGCTGTAGGTACACGGTGTGTGTTTCCGGCGCACGACGTCACGGCGCCGACCCGCGGCGCACAACCGCGCTCTCGTCGAGGAAGGTATTCATGCCCATTGCCACCGTGAACGGCATCCCGCTGAACTATCAGGTCAAGGGAACGGGCGATCTCGTCGTCCTCATCATGGGAACGGGTAGTCCGGGGCGCGTGTGGGATCTGCACCAGGTGCCCGCGCTCGTCAAGGCCGGCTACCGGGTCGCCACCTTCGACAACCGCGGCATCGCACCGTCGGGCGAGAGCCTCGGCGGCATGACCATCGACGACCTGGTGAAGGACACCGCCGGTCTGATCGAACTGCTCGGCGGCCCCGCCTACGTGATCGGTACGTCGATGGGTGCGCGTGTCGCGCAGGAGCTGGCGCTCGCCCGTCCCGAACTCGTCCGCAAGGCCGTCTTCCTGGCCGGCCACGCCCGCATGGACCAGTTCCAGCTGACGCTCACCGAGGGCGAGCGGCAGCTCTACGACAGCGGCGTCGAACTGCCGCCGAAGTACCAGGCCGCCGTCACGGCCGTGATGAATCTGTCGCCGGCCTCGCTGGCCGACGAGCACACCGCCCGCGACTGGCTGGATGTCTTCGAGTTCAGCGGAGGAAAGGTGTCGGCAGGGGTGCGCGCGCAGCTCGGCATGGACCGGGAGTTCGATCGGCGCGCGGCCTACCGCGGCATCACCGTGCCGTGCCTGGCCGTCGGATTCGCCGACGACCGGATGATCCCGGCCTATCTGTCGCGCGAGGTGGCGGACGCCATTCCGGGTGCGCGCTACGAGGAGATCCCGGACGCCGGGCACTACGGCTACCTCGAGCGGCCCGAGGCGGTCAACAAGATCCTGGTGGACTTCCTGGCTTCTTAGAGGAATCCCTTCACAAGGGAAATCGGCAGGCGGGCGCGGTGGGATCGGCGACGAACCACCGCGCCCGTCGTCGTCGACATGCGACGAAGGTCCCCTGTGATCCGGGAGATCGGGACGTCCCGCGGACCGTCGGGCACTGGTACGCTCACCGAACAAAGGTTAGCCTGAGCTACCTTCGAGTCTCGTACGAACCGATCATGGGCCCCTCCGGCCCCCCTAGTACGGAAGTTGAGTGATGACCGACCGTTCCAGCCTTGTCGCCGATGACGCGGGGAGGTCGGAGGGCAACTCGCAAGGAGACGTCTTCGACCTCGTCGGTATCGGTTTCGGCCCCTCGAACCTGGCGCTCGCGATCGCCGTCGAGGAGCACAACACCGACAATCCCTCCTCGGCGATCCGGGCACGTTTCTTCGAACGCCAGTCGGCCTTCGCCTGGCACCCGGGCATGCTGCTCGAGGGCGCCACGATGCAGATCGCGTTCCCCAAGGATCTGGTCACCTTCCGTAACCCCACGAGCTCGTACAGCTTCTTCTCCTACCTGCACGACCGTGGCCGTCTCGTGGACTTCGTCAACCACCAGACGTTCTTCCCCACACGTCACGAGTTCCAGGACTACCTGCAGTGGGCGGCCGCGCGCGTCGATGCCGACGTCCGCTACGGAACCGAGGTCGTCTCGGTCGAGACCGTCCGCAACCACAACGGGGTTGCCGACCTGTTCGCCGTGCGGACCGCCGACGGCGCCGTCGTGTACGCGCACAGCGTCGTGGTCGGAGTCGGACTGCGTGCCCGGCTCCCGAAGTGGGCGACCGAGTCCGCCCGCTGCTTCCACAACCACCACTTCCTCTTCCACATCGAGGACATGCCGGAGCCGCAGCACCAGCGCTTCGTGGTGGTCGGTGCGGGGCAGAGCGCTGCCGAGGTCGTGCAGTACCTGCACACGCACTACCCGCAGGCCGAGGTCCACAACGTCTTCAACCGCTTCGGGTACAGCCCCGCCGACGACAGCCCGTACGCGAACCGCATCTTCGACCCGCAGGTCGTCGACGAGCTGCACGCGGCCCCGCTGTCCGAGCGTGAGCGTCTGCTCGCCCTGCACCGCAGCACCAACTACTCGGTCGTCTCGCCCGAACTCATCGAGGCGCTCTACGCGACCGAATACCGCGAACGGGTGAGCGGTCGTCGCCGCCTGTTCATGCGTCGTGCCTCGGAGGTCGTGTCGGCGATCGAGAGCGACGCGGGAGTCACCGTCGAGATCCGCGACAATCTCGAAGGCGACACCGAGACCTTCGAGTGCGATGCCGTGGTCCTCGCGACCGGCTTCGAGCCCACGCCTCTCACGCCGCTGCTGGGTGATCTCGCGCCCGAGACACCCGTTCTGTCCGTCGCCCGCGACTACCGTCTGCCGCTGCCCGAGAACGTCACGGCCGACGTCTACCTGCAGGGCGGAACCGAGAAGACACACGGTCTGACCGCGTCGTTGCTGTCCAACGCAGCGATCCGCGCGGGTGAGATCCTGACCTCGATCGTCGAACGCCGCGAGCTCCGTCTGCCCGGAGCCGGGGGAGGAATCGACGAGCTTGGTAGGATATCGGACCATCACACCTACGCAACAAGTGAGGCGAGATGAGCACGAATCCATTTGACGACGAAGACGGCCGCTTCTACGTCCTCATCAATGATGAGGAGCAGTACTCGCTGTGGCCGACCTTCGCCGAGGTTCCGCAGGGGTGGCGGGTGGTATTCGGCGAAGAGTCGCGCGCCGCTTGCGTCGAGTACGTCGAGCAGAATTGGACCGATATGCGTCCGAAGAGCCTTCGCGACGCAATGGAAGCCGACGAGAAGGCCCGCCAGGGCAGCTGAACGCTTCCGTCAGATCCGCCGAGAGTCACGCCCGCGCCGAAAGCGCAGCGTGGCTCTCGTCGTCTGTACGGACGATCCTGCCTCCCGGCCCGACGACGACCCCTGCGAAGCGACGGGGATCGGGCCCGTGGCCAGCGGACCCGACGCGATCGGGCCCGTGGGTATCGGGCCGGTCGCGATCGGTCCCGTCGCGAGGGGGCCCGTCCCGGGAGCTGTGGGTATCGGGCCGGTGTGCAGCGATCCCACCGGGATGGGACCCGTGGCGGGGCCGGGCGCCGGACGCCACACCGGGCGGTTCTTGTCGAGCCGGATCCGGGGGATACGCCGCAGCTGCGGGCGACGCAGCGCACCGACGCGGAGGACACCGCGCGGGTTGCGGGTGCGGCGGGCGAGCCATTCACCGAGCGTGACACCCGCGGCGAGCGCGCACCCGATACCGAACGCCGAGAACAGCGCCGTCATGCCGGTGGCCATCTGATTGCGGAGCATCGCGTACAGACCGCGATAGAGGGCGAGACCGGGTAGCAGCGGCGTGATGCCGGCGACCGCGACGACCAGCGGTGGTGTGAGCGCGCGGCGGGCCATCAGACCACCGGCGAAACCGATGACGGTCGCGGCCAGCGCCGACGAGATGATCGGGCCGAGCGACAGCCCGAGCGCGAGCTGGTAGCCGAGGCTGCCGGTGGCGCCGGCGAGCGCGGCGACCGTGAGAGCGCGACGTTCGGCGTAGCAGGCGAGGGCGTAGAACAACGCCGCCGCGGCACCGGCGAGGATCTTCGTCGGCAGCTGTGTGAGGTCGGGGAGTGCCTCGTAACTGATGAGAGGGAGTTCGGCGCCGAACACCGACGCGACCCGCAGGGTCGTGGCGACGCCCGCGATGATGCCGCCCGTCATCATCAGCACTTCGAAGAAACGCGCCGACGCCGTGATGGGGGCACCGGTGATGGCGTCCTGCACCGAACCCACGAGCGACAGACCGGACAGCAGCACCGTCACGCCGGCCGCGATGATCAGTCCCGGTGACACTTCGATCCCGATCGTCTCCCGTATCCCGTACAGCGTGATCGCCGGGGCCGTCGCGACGATGCCGCCCACCAGATGCTGGAAGAAGAACGGCAACCCGGCCGCGTTCAGTTTGCGGTTGACGCGGTCGATCACGAACGTCGAACCGAAGGCGACGAGCGCGACCAGCGCGTCGCCGCCGAGGAGCACGGAGATCGAGGCCGCCATCGCCGACCACGCGATCGTCGCCACCCAGCGGTTGTACGGATGCGCCTTGGTGGTGATGGCGAGCAGTTCTTCGTGCGCCTGCGCCGGGGAGATCGCGTCGCGGCGGATACGGCGGGTCAGACGGTCGACGGCCGCGAGTCGCGTGAAGTCCATCGAGCGGTAGTGCACCACCCGCATCGTGCTCGACGGCGGCATGGTCGGTCCGCGATAGGCGGACAGCACGATCGAGTTGTAGGTGACGTCGACGTCGCACTGCGCCAGACCGTAGGTGGCGGCGACGAACCGCACCTGTTCGGCGGTGTCGATCGCGCCGGTGCCCGAGGCGAGCAGAACCTCGCCGACACGCACGGCGACGTCGAGCGCCTCGGCGACCACTGCATCGTCGGTCAGATCGATCGGCTGCAGTGGCGCGGGCGCCTCGGTGACCGCGTCGATGGTCGCGCGGCGGGTACCGAGAACCCGATCGAGGAAGTCGTCGAAGCGGCTCACCGTCCGCGGCCTCCGGTACGGCTGGGGGAAACGGGGAGGGTGGGCATGCAATCCACCGTAACGAAGGCGGGTGGGTGCGCGCCGGGAGTGTGACGCGCTATATGATGGCGTCGCTCACGCGTCGTCCGCGACCGTCGAGTTCTGTGCCTCCTTAGCTCAGTGGTAGAGCACTCGCCTTGTAAGCGAGCGGTCGTCAGTTCAATCCTGACAGGGGGCTCCAGTAGGGCCCGTCGCGTACCGCGCGGGCCTGTTTCATCCGGTGCTGCTGTGAACCGCTGCGAAGACCACGAATACGGCGAACAGCGCCGCAGCGCCCAGGCAGGCACCGATCAGAGCTTCGCGACGATGCGTCGCCGTGCCCCTGTCGACCCGTTCGAGACCGATCCATCCGCACACCACCGCGACCAGACCTGCGGGGATCGCGACGAAGTCGCCGATGACGGGTACGAAGGCGAAGACGAGCGCGACGATTCCCGAGATCAGTGCCGTGTTCCCGGCGCCGTTGCGGGGCGGGACCGGGGTGAAGCGGTCTGCGGTCATCGTCCCTCGATCCGGGAGGCACACATGCACGGGCGGGTGTTCGCCCGGACCGGATCCCGATGTCCCGTCGAAGGCGAGAAGGACAACCTACATCGGAAGACGGGGCTCCGGGAGAGTTGCCGGACCGGTGCCGTCCTGCTCAGGCTGGTGGCGTTCACCGAGGCGGAGTGCTCGGCGCTCGGACAGGTCGATCACCGGTGCGATCGTGCGCGGCGCCTCGTGGAGGTCGCGGGCCGCGGCGACGCGGCCGAATACGAGGGCGACCACCGGGGATGCCGTGAACCATCCGAGCAGCGGCCAACCGATCCATGTCATACCCGGAGAACGGTTCGGGCGCACGGAGCGTTAACGGATCCGGTGCAGTTCACCCGGCAGTTCACCCCTCACATGTCACTGCAGGGGCGTGTGAATACGGAAGTGACGAAATGGATCGGATATCAGGACTTCGAGGATTCGAATGCGTCCATATCGACGAATATCAGTCGTCCGTCGTCGAGTGCCACGGCCCAGCGGCGCACGGGCGCCCAGTCGCGACCCAGTTTGTCGCCCACGGCTTCCTGTGCAGGACCGAAGTCTTCGACGATCGTGCCGGGACAGGCCTTGTCGCCCGCGACACCCGCGCGTACGACGACCTTCGAGCCCACAGCAGGCTTCGGGGGAGTATTCGACGATCCGGCCATAACTCGAATCATGCCATCAGTGGAAAGAAAAGACCGGGCAAACACGGATTATCCGCATCGGACGAATGTGGCGATTCGGGTGGAATATCCCTTTTGCGTTGTTCTTTCCTCCGGAAACGACTTCGCCCACGCCGGTCGGCGTGGGCGAAGAGGTTCTCGAATCGGAGAAACAATGGTCGGTCAGCGCAGTGCGAGCTTCTCGCGCGCCTGATCGACGAACTCGGAATCGACCATGAGGTCGTAGCGCGAGGCCTCGATGCTCTTTCTCGAGACGAAGTCGCGGCGTCCCCCGGTGCTCCAGTGAGTGAAGAAGCCGAGTGATCCGCCCCATACCGCGCCGAAGACGACAGCGGCGAGGATCACGGTGGCCATGCCGGTAGCAGGCAGGAGCAGTGCCAGGAGCAGCCCGAAGAGCAAGCCCGTCCAGACGCCCGCGGCGGCGCCGCGAAGGGCGGCCTTGCCGTTGGTCATGCGGCCTTCGATGTGTTCGACGGTGGTGACTCCCTGGCCCACGACCCGCAGGTACTCCACGGGAAAGCCTTCGTCGGACAGGTGGTCGATGGCCCTCTCGACGGCGTCGTAGGTGCGGTAGCTCTCGAGGACGGTTTCGGATTCGGTGTGGTGCCCGGGTGTCGGTGCGTAGATATCTGTCATGCGTTCCCCTTCGTCGACGATTGGAACGATACGCTCATCGTAGCGTATCGTTTCGTAGTGTTTGATTCGGGGTCGCCTTTTCGGGGAGACTCGGGAATCCTGCGGGTGTATGCCCGCGCGAGGAGGATGTAGACATGGTGGGCGAGGTCGAGACGGAGTCCGTGGCCCTGACGTCGCGGCGTCCCGTCAAGGAGCGTGCCGGGACCGACGCACGCATCGTGAAGGCCGCGCTCGAGATCCTGCGCCTTCACGGGCCCAACCGCGTCACCGTCGAGGCGGTCGCGGCGCTGTCGGGCGTTGCGAAGACGACGATCTACCGGCGCTACGCGAACCGCGAGGAGATCCTCGACGCGGCACTGCACTCGCAGGTCGCCTCGCCGTGCGTTCCCGACGGGTTGTGCGTCTACGACCGCGTCAAATGGACCCTCGAACTGATCCGTCGCGGACTGTCGAACGAGGTGGGCATGGGCAGTGTCGGCGCACTGCTCACCGACCAGGAACCCGAGTTCACCGAGTCGATCCGCGAGATCATCAATGCCCGGAGCGAGGTCGTCGCCGACGTGCTCCGCACCGCGATCGAGTCGGGCGCGATCCGCAAGGACATCGACGTCGACACCGCCGTCTCGATGCTCGTCGGCGCGTATCTCGGCGCCTACCTGCGTCACGGCGAGGTGGGGGAGTCCTGGGCGGACGAGGTCGTCCACATCGTCTGCCCCGAACTGGAACCGGACACGAAGGGGCAGTGATCGTAGGCCCGCCCCCGCGGGTCGATCGGCCGTAGGCTCGACCCGTGACCGAGTCGAGTCGATGCGTGGTGGCGGTCGTGGGATCGCTGAACCTCGACCTGACGGTCGTCGTGGCACGTGCTCCCGAAGAGGGTGAGACGGTACTCGGCCGGCATCTGCGCACCTATCCGGGAGGCAAGGGCGCGAACCAGGCCATCGGTGCTGCCCGCCTGGCTCCCACCGCCATCGTCGGCGCGGTGGGCAGCGATCATGCCGCCGACGTGCTGCGCGGCGTGCAACAGAGGGCCGGGGTCGACACCTCCCATCTGCGCACCACACCGGGCCCGACCGGCCGGGCCGTCATCA
The DNA here is from genome assembly GCF_053764735.1 of Rhodococcus sp. 5G237. Lineage (NCBI taxonomy): Bacteria > Bacillati > Actinomycetota > Actinomycetes > Mycobacteriales > Nocardiaceae > Rhodococcus > Rhodococcus sp. 5G237. Next base: position 227,506 of record NZ_JBSNCD010000002.1, read on the forward strand.
TCGTCTCCGACGACGGGCAGAACCGGATCGTCGTCGTACCCGAGGCCAATTCGCTGCTGAAAGCCGAGGACGTGACCACCGCACTCGATGCCCTCGATCCCGCGGTGGTGCTCACCCAACTCGAGCTGCTCCCCGCGGTGACCTGGGCCGCCGCCCAGTGGGCGCGCGGTCACGACCGCCGGTTCGTGCTCAATCCGAGCCCGGTGATCGACCTGGACGAATACGTCCTCGCCGGCGCCGATCCGCTCGTACTCAACGAGCAGGAAGCCCTGCACTACGCGGGTCTTCCCGCCGGGGCCCCCTTCGACGAGATCGTGACCCGCCTGCTCGAACAGGTACGCACCGTGGTGATCACCCGGGGCGGGGAGGACGTCGTGGTCGGAACCGAGGACGCGATCGAACATCTGCGGGTCCCGCAGGTCGACGTCGTCGACACGACGGGTGCGGGCGACCACTTCGCCGGCACGCTCGCCGCACTGCTCGGCACGGGGGAGGACCTGTTCGCGGCAGCGCGCCGGGCATCGGCCGACGCTGCCCGGCTGGTCGCATCCCGTCGCTCCGATCGCTGATCCGCGGGAACCGCGTCAGGGCGGCGGAAGCAGTTCGCCCTTGCCGCTGCGCAGCCAGCGCCCGGGAAGGCGGCCGGCGAGGTCGCCGAGCGGACCGACGGCCCCGCGCAGCAGCTCGACCGTTTCCTGCAGCATGTCGATACTCGCGTTCATCTGCGAGATGCCGGGCGTGAGATGCGCGAGTGTCTCCGAGAGCGAGACGATCTGATCGAGCGGACCGCCCTCGGCGAGCAGTCGTTCCAGGGCGCCCCGTTCGGAGAGCAGGACGTCGAGGACGCCGCCCTGGGCGAGAGCCCGCTCGACGACCCCGCCGGGCCGGATCGCCACGTCGACGATGCCGCCCGGTGCGGTGAGCCGCTCCACCGCCCCGTCCTGGGCGAGCAGCCGCTCGAGCGGGCCGTCGTGCGCGGTGAGGCGATCGAGCAGACCACCTTCCGACACGAGGCGGTCGAGGGCACCGTCGTCGGCGAGGATCCGGTCGAGGGGACCGCCCGGCGCGGTGAGCCGGTCGACGGGTCCGCCCGGTTCGAGCAACCGATCGAGCAGGCCACCCGGCTCGGTGAGCCGATCCACGGGACCACCCGGCGCGAGCAGCCGGTCGAGGGGACCACCGGGACGCAGCGCGTGACCGAGTCCGCGGTCCTCCGACGTGAGCTTCGAGATCTGCTGCAGCAGACCCACCGAACTGCGGGTGTCGGGCAGGCCGACCGCGCCGAGCGCGGAGTAGGTGGTGGGCGACACCGCGACCCGCACGGTGCCGACGACCGTCTCGGCAACGCTCAGGGCGGCCTCTGCGGCGGTCAGACCCACACGCACCGGCATCACGAGTACGGACCCGAGGTTCATGGAACCGACTGTAACGGTCAGTGCTCGAGAACGTCGGTGTCCGAGAACGTCGGTGTCCGAAAAGGTCAGTGCACGAGTTTGAGACCGACGACGCACAGCACGATGCCCGCGATCAGTGCGATCTTCAGCAGTGAGGCCGCCTCGGTGCCGGTGACCATCGCGTATCCGACCGTGAGAGCGGCGCCGATACCCACCCAGATCGCGTAGGACGTCCCGACCGGCAGGGTGCGCAGGGCATACGCGAGTCCGGCCATGCTCAGGACGAGGGCGACGACGAACACCACGGTGGGGGTGAGCCGGCTGAAACCGGCGGATCTGCCGAGGGCCGTGGCCCACACGGCTTCGAGCACACCGGAGAGGACGAGAACGATCCAGGCCATGACGTACAACGCTCCTGCACCGTCTTGTCGCTGGCCGGGTACGGTGCGCTCGTCCGGGAGGCCGACCGGCGGCCACCTCCGTCGAGGTTAGGAATCCCGGGCGAGTATTGGCAAATTGCTCAGGACACGCGCAGCAGCTGTGATTCCTGCGCAATCACCGTGCACGAGCATCCGCCGTCCAGTTCGGTGCAGTCGAGAACGAGGGTGTGCCGCACGATCTCGAAGTCGACGCAGTCGGGTTCTGTGCAGTCGACCCGAGTATCGGCGTGGATCACGAGGGTGCCGTGGCAGTGGTCGAGATCGTGGTTGCACTGTGAGCACGTCATGCACCACTTGATAGCACTACCGTCGGACAGGTTCTCAGAGGCGGGTCGTGTGCCGTCCGGTTCGTCCGGTGCGCGGGCCCCGACGTCCCACGACTATCGTGAGCACGCGCAACAAGCAGGTATTGCCGACTCGGGGAGGAGTCACACATGGGGATCACGGACGTGGTCGGGAAGGCCGCGCGGAACGCGTGGTCGTTGTTCGTCGCCGACGGAATCGCGCCGCCCCATCGCACTCCCTCGGTGGTCGTCGGGGACGGTCGCCACCGGACGCTGCGTCGCTTCGGCCCGGAGAACGCCGGTCCGCCGGTGCTGCTCGTGACCCCGCTCGCCGCGTCGCCCACCTGCTTCGACCTGATGCCCGGCCAGAGTCTCGTCGAGCACCTGCTCGAGCTCGGCCGCAGCGTCTTCCTCGTCGAGTACGGCGAGATGACCTCCGACGACCGCGACCTCGGCCTCGAGTTCTGGATCGACGACGTCATCCCCGAAGCGATCGCCCGCACGTCCGAACTGTGCGGGAACCGCGAGGTGGACGTCGTGGCGTGGAGCATCGGCGGCACGCTGGCGATGCTCACCGCCGCGGCGCATCCCGACCTGCCGATGCGGTCGCTGACGGCCTTCGGCAGTCCGCTCGACTACTCCGCGATCCCGCTGATGGCGCTGCCCCGACTCGTCGGCCGGTTCGTCGCCGAGCCCGCACTCGGTCTGCTCGACGCCGTCTTCGGCGGGGTACCCGCACCCATCGTCCGCACGGCCTACCGTCTCACCGCGATCGAACGCGAGATCCAGCGTCCGTGGTTCGTTGCGACGCACCTCGCCGACGCGGAGACGCTCGCGCGGATGGAACGCGTCGACCGGTTCCAGGACGAGATCCACGGCTACGCCGGACGCGTGTTCCACCAGCTCGCGACGAGCGTGACCATCGACAACGAACTCGCCACCGGACGTCTGCACCTCGGCGACCGGGTCGTCGACCTCGCCGACGTCACGGTGCCGGTGCTCGCGTTCGGCGGCGAGGACGACGTGCTCGCCCCGATCCCGGCGGTCGAGCCCGTCACGAGGCTGCTCGTCGGCACGCAGGTGCGCTTCGTCCGCGTCCCGGGAACGCACCTCGGCATGCTCACCGGCAGCGCCGCGCGCGACACCTCGTGGGTCGAACTGGACGCCTTCCTCCGCGAACCCACGAACGGCAACGCGCCGGCCGCCACGCTTCCCGTCGAACAGGAAGTCGTGACGACCGGCGCGTGAGTGCCGGGCCGGTGCGTACTGCCGGCTAGTGCGTTCCGGCGGTCTCGGGGACCGACACCTTCACCGCATCCGCCTCGGGCTCCGGGGCCCGTCGGACGAACAGCGAGCCGACGACCGCGATCACCGCGATCACCGCGCCCCACGTGAAAGCGCCGTGGACACCGTCCGCGAGCGCACCGGCGGGATCGCCCGCGCTCTCGGCGCCCGCGACGCTCGTGCGGGTCAGCACCGTGATGAACAACGCCGTACCGGCAGCGCCGGCGACCTGCTGCATCGTGCTGACGATGGCGCTGCCGTGGGAGTACAGCCGTCGCGGCAGGGCTCCGAGCGCCGAGGTCAGCAGCGGCGAGAACATCAACGCGAGGCCGATGTTGAGCAGCACGTGCCACGCGATGACCGTGCCGATCGTGGTGGTCGCGTCGAAGGTCGTCATGCCCCACATCGCGACGCAGGCGATGATCGCACCCGGCGCGACGAGTGGCCGCGGACCGAACCGGTCGAACAGACGTCCGACGATGTAGCCGAGCAGACCCATGACCAGACCGCCGGGCAGCAGCATCAGGCCGGTGGTCAGCGTCGACTGACCCAGCACGTTCTGCAGGTAGATCGGCAGCAGGATGAGGGTGCCGAACAGCGACATCATGCTCACGGACACGAGTGCGACCGCGAGCGAGAACGCCGGGGTGCGGAACGCGTGCATGTCCAGCAGGGCGCCGTCGCCGAGGCGGATCTGACGCAGGACGAAGATCGTCAGCGACGCGATGCCGACGACCAGCGGCAGCCACGGCGGCATGAGCGGATCGCCCTCGGCGGCCTCACCGAGACTGCTCAGGCCGAAGACGAGACCGCTGAACCCGAGGGCCGACAACACCACCGACGGGGCGTCGAGCGGAACCGCGACCGGTTCGGTGACGTTGCGGATCCAGCTCAGGCCGAGTGCCGTCGCGACGACCGCGATCGGCAGCACCAGCCAGAACATCCACCGCCAGCTCAGCTGGTCGAGCACGACGCCACCGATGGTCGGGCCGACTGCAGGCGCGACCGCGATGACGATCGAGATCACGCCCATCGTGCGTCCGCGACGATCGGCGGGAACCAGGTTGAGCACCGTCGTGAACAGCAACGGCAACATCACCGCGGTGCCCACGGCCTGGACGACACGACCCAGCACGAGGACCGAGAAGATCGGTGCGCTCGCGGCGATCAGGGTGCCGAGCAGGAAGCTGCCCATCGCGATCGCGAAGACCGTGCGCAGCGACAGCCGGGTGAGCAGGTAACCCGTGATCGGGATGACGACGGCCATGGTCAGCATGAACGCCGTGGTGAGCCATTGGGCGGTGGCTGCGCCGACGTCGAACTCGACCATCAGCTTCGGCAGCGCGACGCTCATGATCGTCTCGTTGAGGATGACGACGAATGCGGCCCCGACGAGAACGGCGATCAGCAGACCGGCGCGCGGTGCGGCAGCGGCCTGCGGCTCGGTCGTACCCGCCGGGGCTGGGGAACTCGGTGGAGTAGCTGGGGAACTCGGTGGAGTAGAAGACACGAGGAACTCAACGGGATACCGGTCGGAATTGTTCCGCCGATATCCCGCCCGCCGGAGATCAGTCCGGGACGTGCTCGCCGTGACCCTGCTCGCGCAGCGCGTCCTTGATCTTCTGCTGCGCGCGGTCGAGCGATTCGGGGGAGGGATCCTTCTCGGCCGTCGCGAAATCGAAGTCGCCGAGGGAGTAGGCCGGGAAGACGTGCAGGTGCAGGTGGGGGACCTCCAGGCCGGCGATCATCAGGCCGGCGCGCGGGGCGTCGAAGGCGGCAGTGACGGCGCGGCCGAGGATGCGGGCGACGTCGTTCACCTTCGCCCACAGGTCGTCGTCCACGCTCTGCCAGTGGTCGACCTCCTGCCGCGGCACGACCAGCACGTGCCCCTCGGTGAAGGGGTTGATGGTCAGGAACGAGACGACGTCGTCGTCCTGCCAGACGAAACGGCCCGGCAGTTCACCGGCGATGATCTTGCTGAACACGGAAGTCATACCGGGAGGATAAGGGACACCGTGTTCACCGGAGCTGTTCCCCGACATCGGCCGCCGCGACGGTGAGGACCAACAGCGGCACGACCTTCTCCGGCGCGATCCGGTAGCGGTTGCGGCTCTCCTGTTCGACCACGCGCGCAGCCGACAGGGCACGGAGATGGTGGTAGAGCCGGCCGGTCGACGTGAGGTCGGTGGCCTCCTGCAGTTCGGTGGCGGTGGCGGGACCGCGCAGCAGGGTCCGCACGATCGCCAGTCGCGCCGGGTTGCCCAGGGCGTCGAGGACGGCGGCGACGGGAACGGGATCGAGTGCGAGGGATGCGCCCGCGTCGTACTCGATGTTCCAGCGGACGTTCCCGTGCAGGGAGACCGCGCCCCCGTAGGTCACGGACCCGGTGCCCGCCGCCACGTCCGCCGCGGGACCGTCCCCGGTGCCCGGGCGGGTCGCGTCGCCCTCGAGGATCCGCACACGGCGTTCGAGATCCGCGAGACGGGCCTCGTACTCGTCGTTCACGTCGCCGTCGCTCACATCGCGCAGCGTATCCGCTCGAGAAAATCGGGATCGTTCGCTGCCGCGGCGAGCATCTCCTGATGGGCGAACGATTCGAGGGCTCCCGCATAGTCACTGTCCGACATGCCGGACGCGAGCATCACCGTGGTCGCGATCGTGCCGTCGTCGCGGCGGAAGGTGACCGCGTCGGTGAGGATGCCGGGCAGGCTGCCGCCCTTGAATCCGACTCCCTCGAATCCCGGAACCGTGGACGGTTGCCATTCGAGGTGGGTGCGCGCGAGGTCGCTGCCGGCACCGAACGAACCGTCGGCGATCGCGCGATGCAGGGCGCTGAGTTCGGCGGCCGAGCCGGTGTTGTCGAAGCGCTGGACGCGGTCGACCCGGGCGAACAGATCCTCCGGCAAGGGGCGCTGCACCGCTTCGACGCGGTAGGCGGGGTCGGAGGCGTAGCGGCGCGCGGCGTCCCAGACCGCCGACGAGTCGTCGAGCGTCGGGTCGAGCAGCGCGAGCGTGTTGCCGAGCATCGTCGGCGGTGTGAAGTCGTCCCAGCCGCCCTGGGCGGCGGCCTCGCGCAAGGCGTCGTCGCCGAGCCGGTCGCGCAGGTAGTCGGGGACCGCGTTGTCGCTCTCCTGGATCATCGCCGACACCATCTCGTCGAGGGTGACGGTGTCCTCCGGGTCGTTCACACCGAGCCGTTCGAGAGCCCGGGGGTGTGCGCCGCCGTCGGTGTCGGGGAGATGCCAGCGTTCCCAGTCGGCGAGCGGTACGCGCTCGTCGGGGGAGAGTTCACCGGCTGCGACGGCGCGGGCATAGGCGGCGAGATGCACGACCTTCACGGCCGACGCGAGCGGTTGCCGTTCGTCGGGTCGTTGTTCGAAGGTCCCGCCGTTGCCGTCGTCGACCGCGATGGCGACCGTGTCGAAGTTCTCGGCGAGGTAGCCGATCCAGCCTTCGGCGGTGGTCACGTCGGCGGCGGGGGTGGGCGCGCATTCACCGGTCGGTGCGGAGGTCCCGGCGCCGGAAGGTGCGGCGACGTCGGGTTCCGACGGTCCGGTCTGTCCGCATCCGGCGAGCGCGATCACGACGCTCGTCGCGGCGAGGGTGGTTCCGATCCTGTTCGGCATGGCGATATCCGTCCGTGTCGAGGTTGTTAGTTCGTAATTTCGAACTTACGAAATAACGATAGACCGGTCGGGTGGGCGTGTCGAGAGCTCACCGCGACTCCGACGGTCGCGGGCGGTCGTATCGTCGGGCTCATGGGAGGTGACGGGAGTGCGCGGGAAGCGCCGCTGCGCGTGCTCGTGGACGAACTCGTCACACACGTCCTTGTGGGACTCCCTGCGGATCGGCGCACGGTGGTCGGTCTGTGCGGGCCGCCGGGCGCCGGGAAGAGTCGCGCCGCGGCGCTGCTCGTCTACGCCCTCCGGTGCGCGGGGGTCTCCACCGGGCAGGTGCCGATGGACGGCTACCACCTGTCCAACCGGCAACTCGACACCTTCGGCGCGCGGGACCGGAAGGGAGCGCCCGACACCTTCGACGTCGCCGGCTTCCGCGACATGCTGAGCCGGGTGCGGCAGTGCCGCGGCGAAACGATCTACGCCCCGGATTTCTCCCGGCCGCTCGACGAACCGATCGCGGCGGTGCACGCCGTGCCGGCCGACGCGCGGGTGATCGTCACCGAGGGCAACTACCTGATGTTCGAGACCGGAGGATGGGAACACATCCGCCCACTGCTCGACCTCGTCATCTACATCGACGCACCCCGCCGCACGCTCACCCGACGTCTCGTGCGCCGGCACCGCCACCACGGACGGGACGACGACGGAGCACGCGAATGGGTGCGGACCGTCGATCTGCCCAATGCGGAAGCCGTCCAGCGCACGCGCTCCCGCGCCGATCTCGTGTGGAGACCGGTCCCGTAGTCTGTCCTGCGTGCGCGTACTCGTTATCGGCTCCGGTGCCCGTGAACATGCTCTTGCTCTCGCCCTGTCCCGCGACCCCGGCGTGACCGCCGTGCTGGCCGCGCCGGGCAACCCCGGTATCGCGAACGTCGCCGAGCTGTTCCCCGTCGACGCGGCTTCCGCCGACAGCGTCGTCGCCCTCGCCACCGAGCAGAAGGCCGACCTCGTCGTCATCGGACCCGAGGTTCCGCTCGTCCTCGGTGTCGCCGACGCCGTCCGCGCCGCGGGTATCCCCTGCTTCGGGCCGTCGGCCGCTGCCGCACGCATCGAGGGATCGAAGGCATTCGCGAAGGACGTCATGGCCGCCGCCGGTGTGCGCACCGCCCACAGCGAGGTCGTCGACACTCCCGCGACCCTCGACGAAGCGCTCGACCGGTTCGGACCGACCTGGGTGGTCAAGGACGACGGTCTCGCTGCCGGTAAGGGCGTCGTCGTCACCACCGAGCGCGCCGCCGCCCGCGACCACGCCGCCGAGATCCTCGAGAACGGGCACCCCGTCCTGCTGGAGTCCTTCCTCGACGGCCCCGAGGTCTCGCTGTTCTGCCTCGTCGACGGCGAGACCGTCGTGCCGCTGCTCCCGGCGCAGGACCACAAGCGCGTCGGCGAGGGCGACACCGGCCCCAACACCGGCGGCATGGGCGCCTACACTCCGCTGCCGTGGCTGCCCGAGGGCAGCGTCGAGCGGATCGTCTCCGAGGTCGTCGAGCCCGTCGCGGCCGAGATGGTGCGCCGCGGATGCGGTTTCTCCGGACTGCTCTACGCGGGTCTGGCGATGGGTGCCGGGGGCCCGGCCGTGGTCGAGTTCAACTGCCGTTTCGGCGACCCGGAGACCCAGGCCGTGCTCGCCCTGCTCGAGTCCCCGCTGGGCGAGGCCCTGAACGCGGTCGCCACCGGTACGCTCGCCGAGCTCCCGCCGCTGCGCTGGAAGGACGGCGCCGCGGTGACAGTGGTGCTCGCCGCCGAGTACTACCCGTCCACTCCGCGCACCGGCGACGTGATCACCGGCGCCGAGGGCGACACGGTGCTGCACGCCGGCACCAGGCGCCGCGAGGACGGCGCGCTGGTCTCCGCAGGCGGACGCGTGCTCAACGTGATCGGTGTGGGTGCCGATCTCGCATCCGCGCGCGAGGCTGCCTATGATCGGCTCGCCGACGTGAAGCTGCCGGGCGGTCACTTCCGCCGCGACATCGGTCTGGCGGCCGTCGAGGGCCGGATCTCGGTCTAGCGTCTCACCCTCGTCCTTCACCTTGCACCTACCGGGTGTATGTTGCACACTCGGTGCATCTTTGATGCCGCCAGGGGTGACTGCATGGTTTCTCGAAGACGAACGCCGACGCTGGACCCGACACCGCTACGGCACCACCACGTCGTCGTCCACGGGTTGCCGGACGACGTCCTCGTCGAGCGCGACGTGCCCATCCGGACGGGCGACGGCACCGTACTGAGAGCGGACGTCTACCGCCCTGCCGGCTCCGGTGCGCAGGAGCGCTGCCCCGTGCTGGTCACCGTCACCCCCTACGGCAAGGACGCCGGTGTCGACCGTTATCCCGTCGACTTCGACGAACTCGCCGAATCCGGCAACCACGTCGGCGATCTCGAGATCAGCGACTGCACCTCCTTCGAAGCGCCCGACCCCGCCTACTGGGTTCCTCGCGGTTACGTCCTCGTCGTCGCGGACATGCGCGGTTACCACGCCAGCGGCGGACGTCCCCGACTGCTGCTCGGCCGGGCCGCGCTCGACTGCGCCTCCGTCGTGGAATGGGCCGGCGATCAGGAGTGGAGCAACGGCCGGGTCGGCCTCGCCGGTGCCGACTATCTCGCCACGCTGCAGTGGTACACCGCCGCGCTCGATCCGCCCGGTCTCGCGGCCATCGCGCCCTGGGAGGGGGTGAGCGATCCCTGCCGCGACATCCTTACCCAGGGCGGCATCCCCGAGACCCGTTACAGCGCGTTCTGGTACAGCGCGATGAACACGGGGGCCCGCTGCGGTGCCGCCTCTCTCCGGCGGTTCACCCCGTGGCTGCTGCGCCGGTTCCCCGACTTCTTCCGCCACGTCGCTCCGCCGCCCCGGCTCGAGGACATCACCGTGCCCGCCCTGGTCGGGGTCTCGTGGTCCGATCAGGGCCCGCGGGCCCGCGGTTCGGTCGAGGGCTACCGCCGCATCGGGTCGGAGCACAAGTGGCTCTACACCCACGGCCGGAAGATGTGGCAGACCTTCTACGGCAACGAGGCCCTCGACTACCAGCGACGATTCTTCGACCGCTTCCTCAAGGAGGAGGACAACGGCTTCGAGGACACCCCGCGCATCCGCCTCGAGACCCGCCACGACCTGCGGACCTATTCCGAACGCCTCGAGTCCGAGTGGCCGGTCCCCGACACCCGTTACGTCGCACTCCACCTCGACCACGCGAACGCCGACCTGAGCACCACCCCGTGCGAGAGCCGCCAGTTCCGCCGCACCTTCCCCGTCGCGGGCGACGAACTCGTCTTCACCCACACCTTCGACGAGGACACCGAGATCACCGGCCACGCGGCGCTACGTCTGTGGGTGCAGGCGAAGGACGCCAACGACATGGACCTGTTCGTCGGGCTGGCCAAGCGCGACGAGCACGGCCGCGACGTGTGGTTCGAAGGCCACGGCGGCTACGAGAAGGGATTCGTCGCCCACGGATGGATGCGGGTCTCGCGGCGGGCGCTGGACCCGGAGGCCTCCACCGCCTACCGGCCCGTCCACGACCGGACGAAGTACTGGCCGTTGCTGCCCGAGCAGATCGTGCCGGTCGACATCGAGATCATGCCGCACAGCACCTTCTTCGAGGCCGGATCGAGCCTCGTGCTCGTCATCGCCGGCCACGACCTCGACGAGAACCCGCGCGTCGGGCACGACCGCACCATCAACAAGGGCTTCCACATCGTGCACGCCGGCGGACAGTTCGACTCCCATCTGCTGTTGCCCATCGTGCCGCAGCCGGAGCCGGAAGCCGACGAGGCGGCCACCGACGCGGAGGTCGCGCCCGTGAAGGTCGTCGATCGTCAGGACTATCCGATCGCGTGGGGCGCCCTCACCCGACTTCAGCGCGTCCGGCTCTGACGAACGACGCGGGCGTACTACCGTCGTCGACGTGCGCCCCGAATCCCAACGCTCCGGTATCGAGACGTTCCATGTCATGGATGTGTGGAAGGCGGCCGCCGAGCGGCAGCGCTCCCACGGCGACGTCCTGAGTCTCGCCGCCGGACAACCGTCGACCCCCGCACCCGCTCCCGTGCTCCGCGCCGCCAACCTCGCGATCGACGCCGAACTGCTGGGTTACACGGAGACCTTCGGCATCCTGCCGCTACGCGAGGAGATCGCGGCGTACCACCGCCACAAGTACGGCATCGACGTCGACGCGGACGACGTCGTCGTCACCACCGGCTCGTCCGGCGCCTTCACCCTGGTGTTCCTCGCGGCCTTCGACGTCGGCGACACCGTGGTCGTCGCCCGCCCGGGCTACCCGGCCTACCGCAACACCCTCGCCGCGCTCGGCTGTCGCGTCGTCGAACTCGACTGCGGCCCACAGACCCGCTACCAGCCCACCGTCGCGATGCTCGAGGAACTCGACGCTCCGCCCGCGGGAATCGTCGTCGCCAGCCCCGCCAACCCGACCGGCACGATGATCGAACCGTCCGAACTCGCGGCGCTCGCACGCTGGTGCGACGAGCACGGCAGCCTGCTCGTCTCCGACGAGATCTATCACGGCATCGAATTCGATACGCCCGGCTCACCCGCGACCTCCACGGCCTGGGCGACCTCCCGCGAATCCGTAGTGATCGGCTCGGTGTCGAAGTACTTCTCGATGACCGGCTGGCGGCTCGGCTGGATGCTCGCCCCCGAGAGGATGCGGCCGGCCCTGCAGCGACTCGCGTCGAACATGACGGTGTGCCCGCCGTCGATCTCCCAGTTCGCGGCGATCGAGGCGTTCGGGACCGAGGCCCGCACCGAACTCGACGGGCACGTCTCCCGCTACGCCGTGAACCGGGAACTGCTGCTCGAAGGGCTACCGGACCTCGGCATCACGAAACTCGCACCGGCCGACGGCGCGTTCTACGTGTACGCCGATATCGGGCATCTGCTCGACGGGGAGAACTCGACCGCGTGGTGCGCCCGGCTGCTGCACGACACCGGTCTCGCGCTCGCACCGGGCGTCGACTTCGACACCGTGCGCGGCGACGGCACCGTGCGACTGTCGTTCGCGGGATCGACCGCCGACGTCACCGCGGCGCTCGACCGGCTGGCGGGATGGCTGCCCGTCTCGTGATCACCGCCCGTCGGCGATGATCCGCGCGATGTTCCGTTCGGCCAGCGCCGCGATGGTCAGCGACGGGTTCGCGGTGCCGGTGCTGCCCGGGATCAGCGCACCGTCGACGACGTAGAGACCGGGATGGCCGTGCACGCGGCCGTAATCGTCGGTCGCCTCGCCGAGCACCGCACCGCCGAGCGGATGCGCAGTGAAGGTCGCGTTGACGTCCTCGGCCATCGGCGATGCGCCCGGGATCGTGCCACCGGCCTGTGCCATCGCGTTGTGCACGGCCCGCAGGGCGTCGACGCTCTCGCGTTCGCCACCGGCCGGCCAGTTCACAACCGCTCGATCGGCACCCGGGTCGTACGCGAAGTCGGCGCGGGTGGGGTCGAGGGTCATGCCGAGGGAGGCGAGCATCCCGACGTCCTTCGCGGTGCCCGCGACGAACCAGTTCTCGAGGCTCAGCGGCAGACCGGACTCGTCGACGATCCGCGACGCCGACGGCGCGCCCTGGTCGCCGCCGAAACCTTCGGTGAGCGCGAACGAGCGGACGAGCACCGCGTCGCCGTTGGTGCCCCATCCCCGGCCGACACGCTCGTCGAGGTTCGGCAGCGAACCGGTGTGCCGGGCCTTGACGAGCAGTTCGGTGGTGCCGATCGATCCGGCGCCGAGGACGAGGCGGTCGCACGTGATCGTGGTGGTGCGCAGCACCGCCCCCGTCGGGTCGACGGCCTGCACGTCGAGCCGGTAGCGGCCGTCGCCGTCCTGACCGATCGCAAGCACCCGGTGACCGTGGCACACCAGGGTGCGCCCGGTGGCCTCTGCCGCCGGGATGTAGTTCTGCGTGAGATCGAACTTCGCGCCGTTCGAATTGCCGAGATTGCTCTCGCCCGCGACGGCCGACCGGCGGACCGAGCCGGCGAGTTCGGCGCGCACGACGTCCCAGTCCCAGATGCCGTCGATGCGGTGCGGGCTGTAACCGGCGGCGCGCGCGTCGTCGTCCCACCGCCGCGAATGCGTGAACTCGGCGGCGTTGTAGATGTCGTCGGGCATCGGGTCGAGGCGCAGCATCGAGCGCACCTTCGGGTACCAGGTGGACGTCATCTCGTCGTAGGACAGACGACCGCCGAAGACGTGCTCGAAGAAGTGCCGTTCGGGAGCGATCATCACCCCGGTGAACACGATCGATCCGCCGCCCACCGCGGCGCCGCGCCACACCGACATGTTCGGGTAGTCGACCACGTCGAGGACGCCGGCGAAGTCGTCGCACACCACCGGAATGCCCGTCGGCCCGGTGAAATGGGTGCGGTGGTGGTAGCCGCGACCATCGGCGAGCAGGTCGGTCGTGAAGATCTCGCGGTGCGGGTCGTGGGGCCAGCGCATGCCGCGCTCGAGCATCGTGACGCGGTTGCCGGCCTCGGCCAGGCGCAGCGCGGCGACGCTCGCACCGAAACCGGAGCCCACCACGACGACCTCGGAATGCGCCGGCGGGGCGGGCGGCGGAACGAACAGTTCGGGCACGAGACGGCGGTACTCGTCGACCCCGACGGGCAGCGCATCCGCACGCGGGAGGCCGAGACCGGACAGGCCCGGGGCCGCGGCGCCGGCACCCGCCAGGGCGGCCCCGAGAAGCGATGCCTGCAGAAAGCGTCGACGTCTCATCCGGTACGGCTCCGATCGTTCGATGACCTACTCGCGGGGCGGCGCCCGCCGAGGACTCGACACGCGCGGGCGGGCGCAATGGTACCGGTTGGTCTCCAATCCCGTTTTCCCCTGGTGAGACGCTCGGGACTGTCACCATGAGAAGGTGTCGATTGCTGCGACCCCGAAGGGCGAACGGCGCCGTCAGGCGCTGGTCGAGGCAGCGGCCGACCTCATCCTCGAAGGGGGGATCGACGCCGTCCGGCACCGGGCCGTCGCCACCCGCGCGGGCCTGCCGCTCGCGTCGACCACCTACTACTTCGAATCGCTCGACGACCTCGTCGCATGCGCGGTCGACTACAACAGCGAGCGGGAACTCGACGCGATGCGCGAGCGCGTCCGCGACATCGAGCCGCTCCCGCGCAGCCTCGAGGGCACGGCCGATCTCATCGTCGAACTGCTCATCGGACCGCGGGACTGCGACGGCGGCATCGACCGCGAACGCCTGATCTCCCGGTACGAACGGTGCGTCGCCACGGCCCGCTATCCGGAACTGCGCGACGTGCAGGTCCGCATGCGCGAACAGATCGACCATCTGCTCACCGACCTGCTCGAACGCTGCTGCCGATCGGTGCGACCCCGCGAGGTGCGCCGGCTCGTGGCGGTCGTGGACGGCGCGGTCCTCGGCGGACTGGGCGAGCTCGATCCCGACCCGCGCTCGCTCGCGCGCGGCATCCTGCTCGACGTCGTCGAGACCGTCGCGCCCCCAATCGAGGATTGAGGTCGGGGAATGTGGGAGCAGACCCGGACCGTAAACTCACTTGTGTGAGCCACATCCCCAACGTCCTCGCCACCCGCTACGCCAGCCCCGAACTCCGGGACCTGTGGTCGCCCGAGTACAAGATCGTGCTCGAGCGGCAGCTGTGGCTCGCGGTGCTGCGGGCGCAGGCCGAACTCGGGATCGACGTTCCCGCCGAGGCGGTCGCCGACTACGAACGCGTGGTCGAGCAGGTCGACCTCGAGTCCATCGCGCAGCGCGAACGCGTCACCCGTCACGACGTCAAGGCTCGCATCGAGGAGTTCAACGCCCTCGCCGGTCACGAGCACGTCCACAAGGGCATGACCAGCCGCGACCTCACCGAGAACGTCGAGCAGCTGCAGATCCTGCGGTCGCTCGAGCACGTCCACTCCCACGGTGTCGCCGTGGCCGCGCGCCTCGCCGAGCGGGCCACCGAGTACGCCTCGCTCGTCATGGCCGGTCGCTCGCACAACGTCGCGGCGCAGGCCACCACCCTCGGCAAGCGTTTCGCGTCGGCCGCCGACGAACTGCTCATCGCGCTGCAGCGCGTCCGGGAACTGATCGCCCGCTACCCCCTGCGCGGGATCAAGGGCCCCATGGGCACCGCACAGGACATGCTCGACCTGCTCGGCGGTGATTCCGCCAAGCTCGCGCAGCTCGAGCAGAGGGTCGCGCAGCATCTCGGCTTCGCGAACGTCTTCACCAGCGTCGGCCAGGTCTACCCGCGTTCGCTCGACCACGACGTGCTCTCTGCGCTCGTGCAGGTCGGCGCCGGCCCCGCGTCGTTCGCCCACACCATCCGGCTCATGGCCGGCCACGAACTCGTCACCGAGGGCTTCCAGCCCGGCCAGGTGGGGTCGTCCGCCATGCCGCACAAGATGAACACCCGCTCGTGCGAGCGCGTCGACGGCCTGCAGGTCGTCCTGCGCGGGTACGCGTCGATGGCCGCCGAACTCGCCGGCGCGCAGTGGAACGAGGGCGACGTCTTCTGCTCGGTCGTCCGGCGTGTGGCCCTGCCCGACGCCTTCTTCGCGATCGACGGCCAGATGGAGACCTTCCTGACGGTCCTCGCGGAGTTCGGTGCCTACCCGGCGGTGATCGAGAAGGAACTCGTGCGGTACCTGCCGTTCCTCGCGACGACCAAGGTCCTCATGGCCGCGGTCCGGGCCGGGGTGGGTCGCGAGACCGCACACGAGGTCATCAAGGAACACGCGGTCTCCGTCGCACTCGCGATGCGCGAGGAGGGTCGCGAACCCGATCTGCTCGACCGTCTCGCCGCCGACGACCGACTCCCGCTCGACCGCGCCGCGCTCGACGCGGCACTGGCCGACCGGGAGGTCTTCGCCGGAGCAGCGGTCGCGCAGGTCGAAGCGGTCGTCGCGGCGGTGCAGGACCTCGTAACGCAGTATCCGGAAGCAGCGAAGTACACGCCGGCGCCGATTCTGTAGGAAGCCGATTCGACAGGAATCACGGGAACCGACTGCCGGGGGGAGTGTCCGATGGGGGTGGCGGTATCAGCAGGGGAGAACGAAGTGTCGGTGAAACCGGGAAATACGGGTCGGGTGCGTGACGCAGCGCGAACACGCACCGCGCTGCTCGATGCGGCGCGCGAGGTGTTCCTGCGCGACGGATACGCGGCGGCGGCCACGGAGGAGATCGTCTCGGTCGCGGGGGTGACGCGCGGTGCGCTCTACCACCACTTCGCCGACAAGCGGGATCTGTTCCGCGGCGTCATCGAACGCATCCAGAAGGAAGCGGAGAGCTCCCTGGTCCCGGCCGAACCGGTCGAGGACCCCTGGGAGGGCTTCACCCAGGCCGTGCTCGCCTCGCTCGACGCCGTCTACGACCCCGCGACCCGCCGGCTGCTGCTCATCGAAGCCCCCGCGGTCCTCGGTTGGGCCGAGGTCCGCGAGACCCACCGGCACTCCTCGCTGAAGGCCATCGAGCGCATGCTCGTCACCCTCGATCCCGACACCTACGAGGCGTCGCGCACGCGGACGTCGGTGCTCGCGCATCTGCTCGTCGCGGCCGTCGAGGAAGCGATGCTGTGCCTCGCGCACAGCGACGATCCGGTGCGCGACCGTCCTGCGGTGCAGGGCGAACTGCTGCGCCTGCTCGAAACCGCGCGCGGACCGGCACGTGCGGAGGAGTCCACGCCACGGTGACGGACTGCATCTTCTGTGCCATCGTGGCCGGGCAGTCGCCGGCCAGCGTCGTACTCGACGAACCCGACGTGCTCGCGTTCATGGACATCCGCCCGTTCACCCCGGGTCACCTGCTCGTGATCCCGAAGCGGCACGCCTCCGGACTGGCACAGCTCGATCCCGACGACGGAGCGAAGGTGTTCGCCGCCGGGCAACGGATCGCCACGGCGATGCGCGCGTCCGACCTCCCGATCGAAGGCGTGAACTTGTTCCTCGCCGACGGCGTGGCCGCCGGCCAGGAGGTCTTCCACGTACACCTGCACCTCGTTCCGCGCAGGGCCGGGGACGGCTTCGGGATCCGCGCCGACTGGCGGACACCGAACCGGACCGTGCTCGACGGCACGGCCGCCACCATCCGCACCGCCGTGGAGACACACCGGTCGTGATGCAGTGACAGGTGCATACGTTCAGCCGATCGCGCCGGTCGGCGGGTCGCTCGCGTGGTCCGCACTGGTGGCGGTACTCCCGCTGCTGACCATGCTCGTCCTGCTCGCCGTCTTCCGGCTGCGGTCGCATTCGGCCGCGGGAATCGCGGTGGTCGTGGCCCTGATCGTGGGCACCGCCGTCTACGGCATGCCGGTCGGCTCTGCGCTCAGCGCCGGTGTCGAAGGTGCGGTCTTCGGTCTCTTCCCGATCATGTGGACGGTGGTCAACGCCGTCTGGGTGTACCGGCTCACCGTCGAATCCGGGCACTTCGACGTCCTCACCCGCGCCTTCGGTCGAATATCCCCGGATCCGCGGATCCTGACCATCGTCATCGCCTTCCTGTTCGGCGCGCTGCTCGAGGCGGTCGCCGGTTTCGGCACCCCCATCGTCGTCGCGACCGTCGTGCTCATCGGTGCCGGTCTGCCGCCGGTGCGTGCTGCTGCGGCGTCGCTGCTCGCCAACTCGGTCGTCACCCCGCTCGGCGTCATGGGCACACCGATCCTGACGATGTCGCGCGTGTCGGAGATCCCGATCGACGAGATCGGACCGGTCGTCGCGCGTCAGGTCTGCCTGCTCGCGGTGTTCGTCCCGCTCGTGCTGGTCGCGGTGGTCGGCGGGTGGCGCGGTGTCCGCGAGACGTGGCCGGTCGCGCTCATCGTCGGACTCGCCTTCGGCGCCGCCCAGTTCGTGTGCGCGAGCTACCTCACCGTGGGGCTGAGCAACATCGCCGGCGCCGTGGCCGGTCTGCTCGTGCTGCTGGTCGCGGTGAAGGTGCACCCCACGCATCGGGAGGCTCGCCGGGCCGCGGCCGACCGGATCCACGACTCGCGTCGACGCGTCGTCGAGGCGTTCGCCCCCTACGCGCTGATCGTCGTCGTCTTCCTCGTCAGCCGGTTCGGTCCGGTGGCGTCGCTGCTGTCGAACGCGAGCCTGTCGTTCCCCTGGCCGGGTGTGGACGTGACCACGGCCGACGGGGACGTTCCCACCGCGGAGACCTTCACCATCGATCTGCTCACCGCCCCGGGCAGCCTCGTCTTCGTCGCCGCGCTGCTGTCGATACCGGTGCTGAAGGTCGCGGTGGCCGACGCGGTGCGGTGCTTCGTCGCGGCGGTCGTGCAGTTGCGATGGTCGTTCGCGACGGTGACGGCGGTCCTCGCGCTCGCGTACGTGATGAACCTGTCCGGGCAGACCGCCACGATCGGCGGCTTCCTCGCCGGTGCGGGCGTGGCGTTCGCGCTGTTGTCGCCGGTGCTCGGCTGGCTCGGCGTCGTGGTCACCGGTTCGAACACCGCCTCCAACGCGATGTTCGGCAGCCTGCAGGTCGCTGCGGCCCAGCAGTCGGGACTCGACCCGACCGTGCTGGTCGCCGGGAACATGGCCGGCGGCACCACCGGCACCCCGATCGCACTGCAGAACCTGGCGCTGGTGTCGTCGGTGAAGGGACTGTCCGGCAAGGACGGACTGCTCATGCGCCGGATCTGGCCGCTGAGCATCGCCGGACTCGCGGTGCTCGCCGTCCTCGTGTGGCTGCAGTCCACCTCCGTACTGGGCTGGATGGTGCCTTGACGCTGCAGTTGTGCAGTGACGAACGTCGGCGTGCCGCGAATGCCTGTTTCGCCGGGGTGCACTAGCGTTGTCCGAGTGGTTCGTGCACAACCGATACTGACCCCGCTCACCGAAGCGGCGATCTTCCTCGTCGTCACCGTCGACGAGGGCGCAGAGGACACCGTGCGAGATCTGCTCGAGGATCTCTCGGGCCTGCGCCGCTCGGTCGGTTTCCGCATCCCGGAGGGCGGCTTGTCGGTCGTCACCGGCATCGGCTCGGACATGTGGGACCGGCTGTTCGACGGCCCCCGGCCCGCCGGACTGCATCCGTTCGTCCCGCTCGACGGCGGTCGGCACCAGGCACCCTCGACCCCCGGCGACCTGCTGTTCCACCTCCGCGCGTCGACGATGGACCTGTGCTTCGAACTCGCCGCGAAGATCAACGATCGGCTGCGCGGAGCGGCGCGGGTCGTCGACGAGACCCACGGCTTCCGTTATTTCGAACGCCGCGACCTACTCGGCTTCGTCGACGGCACGGAGAACCCCGAGGACGACGAGGCCGTCGAGGCGGCCCTGGTCTCCGACGAGGATCCGGACTTCGCCGGCGGTAGCTACGTCGTCGTCCAGAAGTACCTGCACGACCTCGCGTCGTGGAACTCGTTGACCGTCGAGGAGCAGGAGCGGGCGATCGGCCGGACCAAGCTCGACGACATCGAGCTCGACGACGAGACCAAACCCGCGAATTCGCACGTCGCGCTGAACGTGATCGTCGACGAGAACGGGGTCGAGCAGCAGATCGTGCGCGCGAACATGCCGTTCGGCAGCTTCGGCGCCGACGAGTTCGGCACCTACTTCATCGGTTACTCGGCCACTCCGGAGGTGACCGAGCAGATGCTGCGCAACATGTTCCTGGGCAGCCCGCCCGGCAACACCGACCGCATCCTGGACTTCTCCACCGCGGTGACGGGCTCGCTGTTCTTCTGCCCCTCGCTGGAGTTCCTCGAAGATCTTCCGCCGTCACCGGCGGAAATTCCCTCACATGAAGATTCGAGTGCCTCGACCGCCGGCCGGCCGGCCGACGGATCACTCGGAATTGGCGCTCTGCGAAGGAGTTCGACCCTGTGAACAATCTGTATCGCGACCTCGCCCCGATTTCCGAGGCAGCATGGACCGAGATCGAGGAGGAGGCCGCGCGCACCTTCAAGCGACACGTCGCGGGGCGCACCGTGGTCGACTTCT
Source organism: Rhodococcus sp. 5G237 (assembly GCF_053764735.1). Lineage (NCBI taxonomy): Bacteria > Bacillati > Actinomycetota > Actinomycetes > Mycobacteriales > Nocardiaceae > Rhodococcus > Rhodococcus sp. 5G237. Next base: position 247,505 of record NZ_JBSNCD010000002.1, read on the forward strand.
CCGGACCGCACGGCACCGACTTCGCGGCGGTGGGTCTCGGCCGCACCCGTGAGATCGAGCCCCCGGCCGCCGGGGTGCGGGCACGCCAGCATCGCGTCGCGCCGGTCGTCGAACTGCGGGTGCCGTTCACCCTGTCGCGCGAGGAGATCGACAGCGTCGAGCGCGGTTCCCGCGACATCGACCTCGACCCCGTCAAGGAAGCGGCCCGCCAGATCGCCTTCGCCGAGGACCGCGCGATCTTCGAGGGCTACGCGGCCGCGGGTATCGAGGGCATCCGGGCGTCGTCGTCGAACCCGTCCCTGCAGCTACCCGAGGATCCCCGCGACTTCCCGGAGATCATCAGCCAGGCGTTGTCGCAGCTGCGACTGGCGGGTGTGGGTGGCCCGTACTCGATCCTGCTCGGCGCCGACGAGTACACCAAGGTCAGCGAGACGTCCGACCACGGCTATCCGATCCGCGAACAGCTGCGCCGCCTCATCGACGGCGATCTCATCTGGGCCCCGGCGATCGACGGCGCGTTCGTGCTGACCACGCGCGGTGGCGACTACGACCTGCAGGTCGGTCAGGATCTGTCGATCGGCTACCTCTCGCACGACGCCGAGACGGTGAACCTGTACTTCCAGGAGTCGTTCACCTTCCTCGTCTACACCGGCGAGGCCTCGGTTCCGCTGGTGCCGACGACGCTCGAACTCCCGCGCTGAGCCGGTCCCGGGGCGTCCGCGTGTGCGGCGCCCCGGATCACCGTCCGGCCGGATCACGACGGCGCCGGCGCGGGTTTCCCCACGATCGTCCTGCTGTGCTGGGTGGCCTTCCGCCGCCGTCGGGGTTGCGGCAGCTACCGATCTGTCAGAGTGCTCCGGCCTTCAACGCCGCCGCGTTGACGCGGACGAGCGCGGCGTGTAGGTCCTGGAGTTCGTCGAGCCCGACATCGAGGGCATCGACGACCTGTCCCGGCACCGACTCGGCCTCGGCACGCAGCGCCCGTCCGGCGTCGGTGAGTTCGAGGACGAGTTGCCGTTCGTCGGCCGCGCTGCGTGCTCGGGTGATCAGGCCCAGCGCTTCGAGTCGCTTGAGCAGCGGAGACAGGGTGGGGGAGTCGAGCTGGAGCAACTGCCCCACCTCCTTGCTCGTCAGCGGCGAGCGTTCCCACAGGGCGAGCATCACCAGGTACTGCGGGTGGGTCAGACCCAGCCTGTCGAGGATCGGCCGATAGACCGCGAGCACAGCGCGGTTCGCCACGGCGAGCGCGAAACACACCTGCCGCTCCAGCGCGAGAGGATCATCGCCGGACGTGGGGAGGTGGGTGGCCGGGGACTCGACGCTCATGAACCGACGATACCGAACCGGCATGCCCCGGCCCGGATTCTCCCTGGTGCGACGACCCTCACGGGTCGTAATCGGGATAGGTCGTATGCAACCTCAGATAGCCGGTGACGTTCTCGCCCAACCACCCTTCGCTCTCCTCCGGCGTCACGCCGTCGCAGACCGCGTCGCCCTCGATGCAGATCCGTTCGACGGCGATCGTGCCGAAATCGTCGCGACCACCGCCGAGCGTGATGCCCGGTACGACCTCGCCCGGGAAGAGCGCTTCGACTCCCCGGGTGTCGCGCGGGTCGGAGTACAGCACACCGCTGATCCGCTCCGGCGGCACCGAACCGTCGGCCGCGATCTCGGCGAGGACGTCGCCGGCGATCGACGCGCCCTGTGAGTAACCGAGGACGACGAGCTCGCTGTCGGGGCACGAGCCGTGCCGGACGGTGACCGTCTCGCGCAGGCGCTGATGCCCGATCCTCTTGGACTCGTCGTAGGCGAGACGCCCCGACCCCTCGCTCGACCCGGACTCGGGCACCGGAACCACGACGGCGGGATAGCGGATGTGCTCGACCACCGTGCCGGGCGCCGCGTATCGCGCCGAGATCTTCGCGAGGGGCGAGTCGGGATCGATCGAATCCGGGGTGTCGAGGTTGCGGGTTCCGTCGACCGCGATGACGAACCGCTCCGGGCACGGGCGGAAGGTCTCCGCGCCGGCGGTGGACGCGGTGCCGGTAGTGGCAGCGGCGGCGACAGGTCCGGTCAGGCCGAGGGCGAGGCCTGCGATGATCGCCAGGGCACGACGGCAAGCGAAGGACATGGCAGTCTCCTGTGATCGATCCCGACACCGATGACTACCGCACGAGAATATCGTCCGATTTGACGTATTTCTCGTCGGAGAACCGCTACTTCGAGTGTAGTTGGTTACAAAGTCACAGACCGAACGTTCGGAATTTCGAGGGCGATCGGTCAGGAGAGTCCGGTGCTCCGCAGGGTGATGTTGAGGCGCCCCGCGGTGAGTCCGCAGCGGGCGCTGCCGGTGTCCGGATACACGACCGGCACCCCGTGATACGCGAATCGCGACGGCCCACCGAAGACGAACAGGTCGCCGGATTCGAGACGCACGTCGGTGTAGGGCCGGCCGCGCGACTCGGTGTTGCCGAACCGGAACAGGCAGGCATCCCCGAGGCTGAGCGACACGATCGGCGCGCTCACCCGCTCGTCCTTGTCCTGGTGCATGCCCATCCGCGCGTCGCGGTCGTAGAAGTTGATCAGGGCGGTGTCGGGCTCGTACTCGTTCCCGACCCCCGGATCGTCGTAGGCATCGGCGACGGCACGTCGCCCGAGTTCGACGAGCCGGTCGGGTAGCGGTGGAACGGGAGCGTCGTCGACGTCGATCGCGGTGCGGGTGTAGCGGTACGGCGACCAGTGCCATCCGAGGCACACCGTGCTCACCGACATCCGTCCGCCACCCGGCAGCAGGGTGTGCCGCATCGGCGCCGGTGGGCGCGCCCATTCACGACACAGCTCGACGAGCTCGCGCTGTTCGTCCGGGCCGAGCCAGTCGGGCACGTGCACGGCGCCCGGCGCGATCTCGCGTCGCGGACGGGAGACGGAGAACAATTCGTCCATCCGGGTGCTCGACCTCCGTGCGTGTGGGCGGTACCTACAGCCGGTGATACGTGTAGACAGGTTCCGTACCAACTGTGCCGCACGGGACGGCACTGCGATTCGACGGGGAGGTATCAGCGATGAAGGTCGAAGGCAGAGTGGCCGTCGTGACCGGCGGGGGCGGCGGAATCGGCGGCGCCATCGCTGCCGGCCTCGTCGAGCGAGGTGCACGAGTGGTGGTCGCCGACCTCGACGAACACGCGGCGCAGCGCGTCGTCACGGCGCTCCGGGAGAAGACCCCGGGCAGCGCCGTCGCGGTGGCGGCGGACGTCTCCGACGACGAACACATCCGCGGGCTCGTCGAGCGCGCCGAAGCGGAGTTCGGTCCCGTGGACCTGTACTTCGCCAATGCGGGTGTCACCGGTGTGCCCGGACTGGAGATCGAGGACTCGGTCTGGGAGCAGTCCTTCGACGTCAACCTGCGCGCACACATCCGTGCGGCGCGACTGCTGGTACCCCGATGGGTCGAACGCGGCGAGGGCTATTTCGTCAGCACGGCATCGGCGGCCGGCCTGCTCACACAGATCGGCTCGGCCACCTACTCGGTCACCAAGCACGCGGCCGTCGGTTTCGCCGAGTGGCTGTCGGTGACCTACGGCGACAAAGGTGTGAGGGTGAGCTGTCTGTGCCCGATGGGCGTCAACACACCTCTGCTGTACTCGGGGGACGCATCCGGGCACGCGCTCGGTGAACTCGCCACCCGGGCCGTCACGACCGCCGGTGCGGTGCTCGAACCCGCGGACGTCGCGGAGACGGTGTTCGCCGCGATGGAGGAGGAGCATTTCCTGATCCTTCCGCACCCGGAGGTCCTCGAGATGTACCGGAACAAGGGCGCCGACTACGACCGGTGGTTGCGCGGCATGCGTCGCTATCGTCAGGCCCTCGAGGAGTCGACTCCCACCGATTCGTGAAATCGGTGCCCCTGCCGCCGGTGGTGTCCTAACGTCACCGGTCATGACATCCGTCGACACCGTTCGCGGCCCTCTCGACACGGGTCGTCTGGGCAGAGTCCTCATGCACGAGCACGTCTTCGTACTCGGCGAGGAGATCCGCATCAACTTTCCCGACTACCCGAGCCCATGGGACGAGGACGAACGCGTCGACGACGCGGTCGCGAAGTTGAGCGCGTTGTCGGAGCGCGGCATCGACACGATCGTCGATCCCACGGTGGTCGGTCTCGGCCGGTACATCCCGCGCATCCAGCGCGTCGCCGAACGGGTGGACATCTCCATCGTCGTCGCGACCGGTCTGTACACCTACAACGACCTGCCGTTCCAGTTCCACAACGTCGGACCGGGGCTTCTGGTGGACGGACCGGAGCCGCTCACCGAACTGTTCGTGAAGGACATCCGCGAGGGCATCGCCGGCACGGGGGTGCGTGCCGGAATGCTCAAGTGCGCCATCGAGCTTCCGGGACTCACGCCGGGGGTCGAGCGCGTGATGCGAGCGGTAGGGCAGGCGCACGTCGAGACCGGCGTGCCGATCACGGTGCACACCAACCCGCACACCGGGTCGGGGGAGGTGGCGCAACGCGTGCTCGCGGAGGAAGGTGCCGACCTCACCAAGGTGGTGATCGGGCACAGCGGTGATTCGACCGATCTGGACTACCTGCGTCGCATCGCGGACGCCGGTTCGATTCTCGGGATGGACCGCTTCGGCCTCGACCTGCTGTTGCCGTTCGAGCAGCGCGTCGACACGGTGGTCGCGCTCGTGGAGGCCGGTTACACCGAGCGCATGGTGCTCTCGCACGATGCGTCGTGCTTCATCGACTGGTTCCCGCACGACGTGAAGCAGGCCGCCGTGCCCAACTGGAACTACAACCACATCAGCGACGAGGTACTGCCGGCCCTGCGCGAACGGGGCGTGACCGACGAGCAGATCACCACGATGCTCGTGGACAATCCGCGGCGGATCTTCGAACGCTGAAACGACGCAGGCCGCCTCGGGCAGCGCCCGGGACACTCAGGCGGCATCGTGCAGCACCAGGCCGAGGGTGCGACGCAGGCCCGAACGGACGGTGCTCACGCCGTGCCGGACCGGCGCCCGTGACCATCCACGCGCCGAGCGGATCGGTCGGTCGCGGGTGGTGAAGATCAGGGCGTGGCCTTGCTCGAGCACGGTGACGGTGCCTCGCGACTGCGCGCGGGGTCGTTGTTCGACCAGCAGGAACTCGCCGCCGGTGTAGTCGATGCCCACCCGGTCGAGCCCGATCACGACCTGCAGTGGGAACACGAGGTCGCCGTAGAGGTCGCGGTGCAGGGCGTTCCAGTCGCCGGTGGTGTAGCGCAGCATCAGCGGGGTGGGGTCGGTCTGGCCGGCCGCGTGGCACATGTCGAGCCAGTCGTCGAAGTCGTCGGGCCAGGGTGCCGGATCGCCGAGGCGTTCGGCCCACGAGCGCGCGACGGCGAGCAGCTGCCGGTAGAACGCCGAGCGCAGGTGTGCGACGGCGTCGGGGACGGGTGAGCCGAAGTACTTGTAGGTGCCGTGTCCGTACCGGTAGCGGCTCATGTCGACCGTGGTGCGAAAGCGGGCGTCGTTCCACAGGGCCGCGAGCTCGGCGCATTCGTCGTCGCTCAGCAGCGGCCCGGTGAGGACACAGCCGTTCTCGTCGAGCTCGCTCGTCGACTCGGGCAGGTTCAGTGCGTCGACGCGTGACTGCAGGCTGTCGATGGTCTTCACAGGGCTCTCCTCGATCGGGCGGGCAACATGGGCACAGGCCCTCGTAGGGAAGACGTCGCCGCCGTCGGGAATGTGAGTACCCGGAACCGGAAAGGATCAGCGCGGCCGGTCGTCGACGAGTTTGTGCAGCAGATCGGACAGTCGTGCGCGTTCGTCGGTGTCGAGCCGGTCGAACATCTCGACGGCGTCGGCATCGCGGGCCGAGGCCAGCTCGGCCCGGATCCTGCGGCCCTCGTCGGTCAGCCGTACGCAGACCGCGCGCCGGTCGGCGGGATCGGGGAGTCGCTCGGTCAGGCCCCGCGTCTCGAGGCGATCGACGACCTCGGTGGCCGAGCGGGGGACGATGCGCAGTTCCTTGGCCACGATGCCGAGGCGGATCGGGTCGTCGGCGCGTCCGATGACGTCGAGCGCCCGGTACTCGTGGGGTGACAATCCCCACGGCTGGAGGAGGTCGTGCCAGCGTCGGCGCAGCGTACGCGTGGTGGTGAGGAGCAGATCGCGCAGTGCGACGGGTGAATCCGACATAGTGGTCACACTACCTCACTTGACGGTTGCCACTCAATGAGGCAACCTCAATAATTACGGAACACGAACCACGAATCGAGGTGGCGCACATGATGCAGCCCCCACCCACACTCGGCGGCAAGCCGGGCAGCCGCGGCAGGATCGACAAGAAGGATCTCGAACAGCTCCGCGAAGCCCCGGTGAGCCTGCGCCGTATCGGCGCCCTCTTCGCGCCCCACCGGTGGAAGATCACCCTCGTCGTCGCGCTCATCATCGCCTCGTCGGTGATCTCCCTCGCGACGCCCTTCCTCGTCCGCGCCGTCATCGACGACGCCATCCCGCACCAGAACGTGAGCCTGCTGCTGTGGGCGGTCGGCGGGATGCTGGCCGTCACCGTCGCGAGCTCGCTCCTGTCCGTCGTCCAGACCTGGATCTCCACGACCGTCGGCCAGAACGTCATGCACGGTCTGCGCACCCGGGTCTTCTCCCACCTGCAGCGACAGTCGCTGAACTTCTTCACCCGCACCCGTGGCGGTGAGATCCAGTCGCGGCTGACCAACGACATCGGCGGCATGCAGTCCGTGGTCACCAACACCGCGACCTCGCTGGCGTCCAACGTCACCACCGTCGTCGGCACGGCGATCGCCATGGCGGTCCTCAGCTGGCGACTGGCCCTGCTCTCCCTGATCGTGCTCCCGCCGGCCATCTGGCTCACGCGCCGGGTCGCGCTCATGCGCCGCGCCGTCACCGCCCGTCAGCAGCGCCGCCTCGCCGACATGCAGTCGCAGATCGACGAAGGACTGTCGGTCAGCGGCGTGCTGCTCGTCAAGACGCTCGGAACCGGCCCGGCACTGTCCGACAAGTTCGCCCGCACGTCGGAGGAACTCGCCGATCTCGAGGTGCACGCGCAGTTGTCCGGCCGCTGGCGCATGGCCACGATGAACATCGTCTTCGCGGCGATCCCCGCGGTCCTCTATCTCGTCGCCGGTCTGCCGGCCACCTCGGACGGCATGACGATCGGCACCCTGGTGGCCTTCACGGGCCTGCAGGGCGCGCTGTTCCGGCCGCTGATGAGCCTGCTCGACGTCGGTGTCTCCGTCACCAGTTCGCTGGCCCTGTTCAGCCGCATCTTCGAATACCTCGACCTTCCCGTCGACATCGACGACCCGCGCGATCCGGTGCCCGTCGACCCGGCGACCGTCGCCGGCCGGGTGCGGTTCGAGAACGTGAGCTTCCGCTACGAAGGAGCGCACCGCAACGCGCTCGACGGGATCGACCTCGACGTCCCGGCAGGAGCGCAGGTCGCGCTCGTCGGCGAGACCGGCTCGGGCAAGACCACGCTCGGCTCGCTCGTCGCACGACTGTACGACCCGGTCGAGGGACGCGTGAGCATCGACGGCGTCGACCTGCGCGACATGCGGCTCGCCGATCTCGCCGGACTGGTCGGCGTGGTCTCGCAGGAGACCTACCTCCTCCACGCGACCGTCCGGGAGAACCTGCGCTACGCGAAGCCGGACGCGGCCGACGACGAGATCGAGGCCGCGGCCCGCGCCGCGCACATCCACGACCTGATCGTTTCGCTGCCGGACGGCTACGACACCGTCGTCGGCGCCCGCGGACACCGCTTCTCGGGTGGCGAGAAACAGCGACTGGCGATCGCACGCACGCTCCTGCGCGACCCGCGTGTCCTCGTGCTCGACGAGGCGACCAGCGCCCTCGACAACGACACCGAGCACGCCGTGCAGCAGGCCCTCGACGCCGCGCGCAGCGGACGCACGACCATCACCATCGCGCACCGGCTCTCGACCGTGCGGAACGCCGACGAGATCGTGGTCCTCGATCGGGGCCGTATCGTCGAACGCGGAACGCACGACGACCTCGTCGCCCGCGGTGGCCGCTACGCAACCCTCGCCGCTCGTGCCGAGCGAGGCGAGGCCATCCCGTCGTCGCGGAGCGAGATCAGTCCTTCAGAGTGGCCGCGAGAGCGCGCCGCAGTTCGTTCCGGCTGATCTTGCCCACTCCCGTGACCGGGAAGGCGTCGACGAACCGCACCTTGTCGGGGATCTTGTACTCGGCCAGCCCTCGCTCCCTCAGGAACTTCTTGAGCGCGAGGGTTTTCGGCGCTTCACCCTCGGTGACGACGAAGGCGCAGGTGCGTTCGCCGAGATACTTGTCGGGCATCGACACCACCGCCGCGTCGAGCACGGCCGGGTGCGCGATCAGATGGTTCTCGACCTCCTCGGCCGCGATCTTCTCGCCACCGCGGTTGATCTGGTCCTTCGTACGTCCCTCGACGACGATGTAGCCGTGCTCGGTGAGCCGGACGATGTCGCCGGTGCGGTAGAAGCCGTCCGGCGTGAACGCCGTCGAATTGTGTTCCGGCGCGTTGTAGTAGCCCCGGATGGTGTACGGGCCGCGGGTGAGCAGGTGACCGGTGGTGCCCACGGCGACGGGCTCGCCCGCGTCGTCGACGACACGGATCTCGTCGTCGGGACTGATCGGTCGGCCCTGGGTGGTGACGATGGTGTCCTCGTCGTCGTCGAGCCGGGTGTAGTTGACGAGACCCTCCGCCATACCGAAGACCTGCTGCAGCGTGCAGCCGAGTTCGGGGCGAACGCGTTTGGCGGCCTCGGCCGGGAACTTCGCACCGCCGACCTGCAGTACTTCGAGCGACGACAGGTCGCGTTCGGTGCGGGCCCGCGCCGACAGCCACGCCTGCGCGAGGGGCGGGACGAGCGACGCCATCGTCACGCCCTCGCTCTCGATGAGGGCGAACGCGGTGTCGGGGCTCGGATCCGGAGCGAGGACGACGGTGCCGCCGGCGTGCAGCACACCGAGGATGCCCGGCGAGCTCATCGGGAAGTTGTGCGCCGCCGGCAGCGCGACCAGCATGCGGGTGTTCTCGTCCACCCCGCAGATCACCGCGGACTCGCGCACGGAGTACAGGTAGTCGGCGTGGGTGCGGGGGATGAGCTTCGACGTTCCGGTCGTGCCGCCCGACAGCTGCAGGAAGGCAACGCTTTCGGCGTCGTTCTCCGTGATCGGCGCGGGTTCGCGGTCGCGCAACGAGCCGAGCGCAGTGAATTCCTCGGCCTCACCGGCGACCACGACCGTCGGAGGATTCTCCATCTCCGAGGTGACCTGCCGGGCGAGCGCGCGGTAGTCGAACCCGCCGTGTTCGTCGGCGATCACGTACGCTGCGGCGTCGCTGAACCGGCAGAAGTAGCCGATCTCCGACGCGCGGTGCGCGGGGAGGGAGAAGACGGGGAGCGCGCCGAGGCGGAAGACCGCGAAGAGCACTTCGGTGTACTCGACGATGTTCGGCAACTGCAGGACGACACGGTCGCCCTTCCGGACCCCGAGGTCGGCGAGACCGGCGGCGATGCGGGCCGAGGCATCGTCGAGTTCGCGGTAGGTGATGCGCCGCCAGGTGCCCGTCGCGTCGTGTCCGACGACGGCGGTGCGATCGGCGAACCGGGCAGCGCGGGCCGGGAGGAACTCGCCGAAGGTCTCGTTCGTCCAGTAACCGGCTGCGCGATACCGCTCGGCGAACTCCTCGGGGTAGCGGGCGGTGTCGGCGAGCGGCGTGCGCTCGAAACCGGTTGTCACGGAGCGGTTCCTTTCGGGATGCGGATCGATGTCGGGTCGGTCAGGCGCGGAGGGTGGCGCCGCCGTCGATGTAGAGCGCCTGCATGGTGATGTGACGAGCACGGTCGGACAGCAGGAACTCGATGGCCTCGGCGATGTCGGCGGGCTCGGCGATGCGGCCGAGGGGGATGCCGACCTTGAACTGCGAGAGATCACCCTCGATGGCGCTGCGGGAGCCGGCGTCGTCGTTCGGGTCCTCCCACAGCGAGCGCTGCATGGCGGTGTCGGTGGAGCCCGGCGCGACGATGTTGGCGCGGATCCCGTACTGCGCCAGTTCGAGTCCGAGGATCCGCACGATCATCGTGGACGCGGCCTTGGACGATCCGTAGGCGCCCATGCCCATGCGCGGCACGCCCGCGGAGTTCGATCCGACGACGACGATCGAACCCGACCGCCGCTCCCGCATGGCCCGTCCGACCGACCGCAGGACCGACAGCAGGCCGGTGACGTTGACGTCGTACATGTGCTGCCAGTCCTCGGGATCGGAGTCGAGCACCGAGCCCGTGGTGAAGACACCGGCGACGTGCGCGAGATGCTCGACCGGTCCGTGCTCGGATTCGATGCTCCCGACGATGTAGGCGACGGCGTCGTGGTCGCGGATGTCGACGGGGTAGGTGGGGACGGAACCGCCGAGCAGCGCCGCGGTCTTGCGCAGTCCTTCGGCGTTGCGGTCGGCGAGCACGAGACGGTGACCGGCACGCGCCAGGACCTCGGCGGTCGCGCGGCCGATACCCTGCGCCGCCCCGACGACGAGCGTGACGGGGGATGGTGCGGTCTCGGTCATCGGAGTACTCCCAGTGCATCGAGGACGGTGCCGAACTTGACGGTGGTCTCGGCCAGTTCGTCGGCGGGGTCGGAGTCGGCGACGATACCGCCCCCGGCGTAGGCCGTGAGCCCGACACCGTCGGCGTCGAGGACGGCACAGCGGATGGTGACCATCCATTCGCCGTCACCCGCGGCGTCGCACCATCCGAGGGCACCGGCGTAGAAGCCCCGGTCACCCTCGGTGGCGAGGATCAGATCGCGGGCGGCGGCGGTCGGCGTGCCGCAGATCGCGGGAGTGGGGTGCACTGCGAGTGCGAGATCGAGGGCCGTGACACCCGGATCGCGCAGGCGGCCCTCGATGGGAGTGCCGAGATGCCACAGCTGGCGCGTGCTCGTCACGGTCGGCTGCTCGGGGATGTCGAGGTCGACGCACAACGGTTCGAGCGCGGTGCGGATCGCATCGATCACGTGCGCGTGCTCGGCGAGATTCTTCGCGGAGCCGGCGAGCCTGTCGGCCGTCGCCCGATCGATCTCGGGATCGCGGTGACGCGGTGCGGATCCGGCGAGGGGGTGGGCGGTGACCCGATCACCACGACGGCGCACGAGCACCTCCGGGCTCGACCCCACCAGGTGACGTCCCGTCCACGCGCCACCGGCGGCCGTGAGGTCGACGAGGAAGCCGTTGTGCAGCGGATCGTTTCGCGTGAGGGCGACGAGGAGGTCGTGCGGGGTGACGGGCCGGTCGGCGCGCAGGGCGAGCGCCCGGGCCAGGACCACCTTGAGCAGGTCGCTGTCGTCCGAGCGGAGCAGGCGCAGTACGGTCTCGACCCGATCGATGTGTTCGCCTTCCGACGGCAGTGCGCCCGTGATCGTGATCGGGGGCAGGTCGACGGCCGGTGCGTCGTAGTGCGCGGGGGAGTGGTGGAGTGTGTTCGGAGCGGTCAGTGCGGCCGGTCCGTCGGGTGCGAAGGGCAGTGCTCCGACGAGTGCGGCGACCTGTCCGGTGCGCAGGGCGTCGGCGGCGGCGGACGCGCGGTCGAAGTGTTCGTTCACACCTTCGGCGACCACCGTGCCGTGCGGTCGGGACAGGACGAACGGGTGCGCGACGGGCCGCTCGGCCCGGTCGGTAGCGGTTGCGCCGAGGACCGGCACTTGCATTCTCGTACCTTCCGGTTGAGGAGGTCTGCTGGCAGGACCGCGCCACAGGACACACGATCACTGAGCAAGATATACGGTAAGCCTAACCTTTGGTACTGTGCCCTCCGGCGCCGCAGCGCGCACATCAGCGGATTCCGTTCCCAGCCAATCGTTTCGATCGAAGGAAAGAGGATCTCCAGTGCCCCTTGCCGGCCCGGACGCCTCACGGCTCGCTCTGTCGCGCGCACAGTCGGGCGTATGGTTCGCCCAGCAACTGAACCCCGACAACCCGCTGTTCAACACCTCGGAATGTATCGAACTGCGAGGCGCGGTCGACGAGGAAGCGCTGGTCACTGCGGTTTCCGCAGCGGCATCCGAGGCAGAGGTGCTGGTCGCGGGATTCGAGACTCTCGCCGACGGTACGGTCGTTCAGATTCCCGGTGCGCGCACGCTCGATCTCGCCCCCACCGTCGACCTCACTCTCGCGTCGGACCCCTGGCAGGCGGCCCACGAGTGGATGGTGCGCGACCTCGAACGGCCCGTCGACCTGTCGGTGGATCCGTGCGTCCGGGCCGCGGTCCTGCGACTCGCCGACGATCACGTCCTGCTCTACTTGCGTGCTCACCACATCGTCCTCGACGCCTTCGGGTTCTCGCTGTTCAACCGGCGCATAGCCGAGCGTTACACCGCCGCGGTCGCCGGTGCGGAAGTTGCTGCCGCACGGTTCGATCCGGTCGAATCGGTGATACGGGAGGAATCGGACTATCGCGACTCGGCCGACTTCGACGCCGACCGTGACTTCTGGAGCGCGTACCTCGACGGCGTGGACGAAGCGGTCGCTCTCCGGCCCGGACCGGGTGGCATCGCACGACGCTCCCGTGGTGCACGCTTCACCCTCGACGCCGACCGGCAACGCGGGCTGGTGGCCCTCGGCAAGGAGGTCGGCGCGAGCTGGGGCGACGCGGTCACCGCGCTCGTCGCCGCCTACCTGCGCGGAGCGACCGGCCGCGAGGACCTCACACTCGGTTTCCCCGTCATGAACCGGCTCGGCAGCGCCGCACTGCGGGTGCCGATCACCGCGGTCAATGTCGTTCCGCTGCGCCTGAATCCGACCGCCTCGGCCACGCTCGTCGATCTCGTAGCTCAGGTTCGCGACGGAGTGGCGCTGTGCCGCAGCCACTATCGTTACCGCACCGAGGACATCCAGCGCGACCTGCGACTACCCACCGGATCCCGCGGCGTCATCGGCCCGTCGGTCAACGTCAAGCCGTTCGGCGACTCGCTCCGGTTCGGCGACATGCGTGCGGCCGTGCACTCGGTGGCCCGAGGACCCCTGCAGGACTTCATGGTCACCGTGCGGCCGCTCGACGGCAGTGCCGGACTCGAGGTGTTCGTCGACGTCGACGCCGACGTCTACAGCGAGGCGGATCTGACGATCCACACCGAGCGACTGGAGATGCTGTTCGGCTCGGTGGCAGAGCGGGGTCTGCACACCCCGCTCGCGCAGGTGTCCGTCCTGACCGCCGACGAGCGACGGACGATCCTCGACGACTGGAGCCACAGCCCGGACATCCCGTTCGACCCCGACCTGACCCTCGTCGACCTGCTGCGAGAGAGGATCGAGGCGGCCCCCGACGCACCGGCCGCGGCGGACACCCATGTGACGCTCACCTACGCACAGTTCGGCGCCCGGGTGCACCGCCTGGCCCGCCACCTCGCCTCGAGCTTCGATCTCGACCGGCCGCACGCGCGGGTCGCGCTCGCGCTGCCCCGCACCGTCGACGCGCTGATCGCCATCCACGCCGTCCTCGAGACCGGCGCCGCCTACGTCCCGCTCGACGTCGACCAGCCCCTCGAACGCCTCGCCCACATCCTCGGCTCCACCGACCCCGTCTGCGTCCTCACCACCCGCACGACCGACGACCGGGTCGCCGAGGTGACGGGGGCGCCGCAGCGTGTCGTGCTCGAGGATCTCGACCTCGACGCCGTGTCCGATGCTCCGCTCGACGACGCGGAACGCGGTCCGCTGACACCCGACTCGATCGCCTACGTGATCCACACGTCCGGCTCCACCGGCAGACCGAAGGGCGTCGTCGTACCCCACCGCGGGCTGGTCAACCTGTTCCACAGCCACCGCGCCCAGGTGTTCACCCGCGCCGCCCGAGAGGCCGGCCGCGAATCCGTCCGCCTCGGACTGGCCTGGTCGCTCGCGTTCGACGCGTCGTGGCAGCCGCTGCTGTGGATGCTCGCCGGGCACACCGTCGACATCGTCGACGAGGCGACCCAGCGCGACCCGGCGGCACTCGCACGCCGCGCCCTCGACGAGGGATGGGATTTCGTCGAGTTCTCACCGAGCCAGCTCGAGCAGTTCGTCGACGACGGCCTGTTCCCCGACGGCACCGTGCCCACCCTCGGTTTCGGCGGCGACGCCGTCTCCGAGCGGTTGTGGAGCCGCCTGCGCGAACGCCGGGGTGCGGCCTTCAACTTCTACGGCCCCACCGAGTGCAGCGTCGACGTCCTCGTCGCGGAGGTCGCCGACGCCGAGACACCGGTCGTCGGCCGCCCCGTCGCGAACCTGCGCGTCCACGTCCTCGACGCGGGACTCGCCCCCGTGCCGGCCGGAACCGAGGGCGAGCTGTACGTAGCCGGACCGGGCGTGGTCCGGGGATATCTCGACGCACCCGCCCTCACCGCCACGAGGTTCGTCGCGAATCCGTACTCGGCGGACGCCTCCGGTCCGTACGCCCGCCTGTACCGCACCGGCGATCTCGTGCAGTGGACCGAGGACGGCCGCCTCGTCTACCGCGGCCGGGTCGACAACCAGGTCAAGGTCCGAGGATTCCGCATCGAGCTCGGTGAGGTCGACACCGCTCTGCTGCGCATCCCCGGTGTCTCCCGCGCCGCAACCGTGGTGCGCACCGATCCCTCCGGCGCCGCGCAGCTCGTCGGTTATCTCGTCGGACAGGACGTGCCCGAACCGGTCGAGGCCCGCCGTCTCGTCGCCGAGTTCCTGCCCGGGTACATGGTTCCCGCGGCGCTCGTCGTCCTCGACGAGATGCCGTTGACCTCCAACGGCAAGCTCGACCGCAAGGCGCTGCCCGAACCGGACTTCTCGTCGATGGTCTCGTCCCGCGTCGCGGAGACCGAGACCGAACGGGCGCTGTGCCGCATCTACGCCGACATCCTGGGCCTCGACACGGTGGGCGCCGACGACGACTTCTTCGCCCTCGGCGGGCACTCGCTCAGCGCCGCGAAGCTGCTCGCCCGCATCCGTGACGAGCTCGGTGTGGAGCTGCCGATCCGGACGGTCTTCGACCATCCGCAGGTCGTCGCGCTCGCCGCGCACTGCGGAGATCGAGCGACCACCGCTCCTGCCCGGCCGGCGCTCGCTCCCCGCGGTGCGATCGATCCAGCGAACCCGTCCCTCGCACCACTGTCCTATGCGCAGCAGCGCTTGTGGTTCATGTACCGCTTGGAAGGACCCAGCCCGACCTACAACGTCCCCATCACGGTGGACCTGCACGGACCCGTCGACCCGGATGCCCTGCGGCACGCGGTCTCCGACGTACTCGCTCGCCACGAGAGCCTGCGCACCGTCCTCGTCGAACGCGACGGCGTGGGGATGCAGCACGTGCGCGGAGCAGAAGAGGTTGCCGAGATCGGAGTTCCCTTCGCGGTCGAGTCCGTCGACCGCGACGCGCTCACCGGCCGCCTGCATTCCGAGGCCCGGCACGCGTTCGATCTCGAACGCGAGATCCCGCTGCGGATCCGGTTGTTCACGATCGCGCCCGACGAGCACGTGATGCTCGTGCTCGCCCACCACATCGCGAGCGACGAACTCTCCACGCCGCTGCTGCTGCGCGATCTCGGCAACTTCTACTCCGCGCACGTGCGCGGCGACTTCCACGAGCCGGCACCGCTACCCGTGCAGTACGCCGACTACGCGATCTGGCAACGCGCCCTCCTCGGCGACCAGGACGAGGAGAACTCGCTCGCTGCACGGCAACTCGCATTCTGGCGTGAGGAGCTCGACGGTCTTCCGGCCGAACTCGATCTCCCCGTCGACCGTCCACGCCCGGCCGCGGCCTCCTATTCAGGTGGCGGTGTCGAGCACCGGATTCCCGCCGACCGTGCGGCGACGATCCGGGAGGCTGCGCGCACGACCGGCACCACGATGTTCATGATGGTGCACGCGGCGGTTGCGGTCGCACTGTCGCACAGCGGCGCGGGCGAGGACATCCCGCTCGGATCACCCACCGCGGGACGGCCCGCTCCCGAACTCGACGACCTCGTCGGCTTCTTCGTGAACATGGTGGTGCTGCGCACCGACCTCTCGGGCGACCCCACCGTGCGGGAGCTGCTCGCCCGGATCAAGGACGCCGACGTCGCGGCGTACTCGCACCAGGACGTCCCGTTCGACCGCGTCGTGGAGACCCTCAACCCCGAGCGCAGCGCGGCCCGGCACCCCCTGTTCCAGGTGATGGTGCAGTATCAGAGCCCGCCCGCCATCACGGGATTCGACGACCTGAAGCCCACACCCTCGTTCGTCGCGAACGACACCGCGATGTTCGACCTCACCTTCGACGTCATCGAGGAATCCGACGGCGGTCTGTGCGTGCGCGTCGAGTACGCCCGCGACCTGTTCGACGAGTCGTCCGCCGAGGCCTTCGCCGCCCGGGTCGAGCGGGCGTTCGCCGCGGTGTGCGCCGATCCGGACGCGAGGCTCTCGCAGCTCGATCTGCTCACCGGCTCCGAGCGTGAGGTGCTGCGTGCCGGCGATGCCACCCCGCTGCCGGATCCGTCCGGCCCGCACCGTGGCAGCGCCGACTGCTCGGCGACCCGCAGCCTGCCCGAGCTGTTCGCCCGCACCGTGGAGCGCTACGGCGACGAGACCGCGCTGGTCACGCCGTCGAGCCGCCTGACCTTCCGCGACCTCGACGCCTGGTCCGACCGGATCGCCCGTCACCTCGTAGCCGACGGGATCGGTCCCGAAGACATCGTGGGACTGAGTCTTCCGCGGGAATCCGTGCTGGTCGCGGCGATCCTCGGCGTGTGGAAGTCGGGAGCGGCGTATCTGGTGCTCGACCAGGAACAGCCGGTGGAGCGGAACGAGTACATGCTCCGCGACGCCGGTGTGGGTGTCGTACTCGATGCCGACGCGGTCGGATCGATCACCGATCACCGCCCGGACGTGCACCTGCCGGTCGTGCATCCGGACACCACCGCCTATCTCGTCTACACCTCCGGATCCACCGGCACCCCGAAGGGCGTGGTGGTGCCGCACCGCGGTGTCGTGAACCTGTGGGAGACGGTGCGCACCCGTACCGTCGGCGATCCCGCGACGCGCCGCCGCACCGTGCTGCTGAGCTACACCTTCGCGTTCGACTCGTCCGTCGAGCCTCTCCTCGCGATGCTGGGCGGCCACACCGTGCACGTGCTCGCCGAGGACCTCATGGCCGATGCCGAGGGCATCGTCCGGTACGTCCGGGAACACCGCATCGACGCGCTCGACTGCGGTCCGGTGCTCGCCGGTCGACTGCTCGCCGAGGGACTCCTCGACCCCGCCGCACCGCATCGTCCCGAGTCGATGGTGCTCGGCGGCGAAGCGGTACCCGGTGACCTGTGGACGCAGTTCGCCGCGGAAACCGATGTGCGTGTGAGCAACATGTACGGTCCGACGGAATGCACCGTCGACGCGACCGGCGTCGTACTCACCCCGGGAAGCATCCCGAACATCGGAACCCCGATCCACGGCGGCCGGGTGTACGTCCTCGACGCGTACCTGCGGCAGGTGCCCCCGGGCGTGCCCGGCGAACTGTATGTCGGTGGTCCGCACGTCACTCGCGGTTATCTCGGCCGGAGCGCGCAGACCGCGGGACGGTTCGTGGCCGACCCTTTCGGCGCCGACGGCGAGCGTCTGTACCGCACCGGCGATCTGGTGCGCTGGAGGGTCTCCCGGACCGACGGCCCGGTGCTCGACTACCTCGGCCGGACCGACGACCAGGTGAAGATCCGCGGCTTCCGCATCGAACTCGGCGAGATCGAGACCGTGCTCGGCGGCCATCCCGCGGTGAGTGCCGTGGCGGTCGTGGTCCGCGAGGACGAACCGGGCCGCAAACGGCTCGTCGCCTATGCGGCCGGAACGGCGGACCCCGACAACCTCCGGATGTACGTCGCCGACCGGCTGCCCGACCACATGGTTCCCGCCGTCACGGTCGTGCTCGACGAACTGCCGGTCACCCGCAACGGAAAGATCGACCGCAGAGCACTTCCCGAGCCGGTCTTCACCCCGGTCACCGAGAGTCGCCTGCCGGCGGATGAACTCGAACAGCGCCTGTGCGAGCTGACGGCGGGTGTGCTCGGACTCGACGCCGTGGGCCCCGACGACGACTTCTTCGCTCTCGGTGGCGATTCGATCGTCTCCATCCAGTTGGTGTCCGCGGCGCGCGCCACCGGGATCCGGTTCACTGCACGACACGTCTTCGAACACCGCAGTCCGGCGGGACTCGCCCGCGTCGCAGAGATCGAGGACGGACCCGGGACGGTCGACGTGGAGGCGGCACTCGGGGAGGTCCCGGCAACCCCGATCGTCCACGACATGCTCGACCGCGGTGGACCGTACGCCCGCTACGCGCAGTCGCGGCTGCTCCTCGCGCCCGCAGGACTGACGCTCGAGCGGCTGACCGACGGCGTCCAGGCCCTGCTCGACACGCACGACGCCCTGCGGGCCGTCTTCGATCCGCAGGCACGCACGTTCGACGTCCGCCCGGTCGGTTCCGTCGATGCCGGGGATGTCGTGACCCGCGTGGATATCTCGAATTCGACCGACCTGCAGGAGATGATCGTCGCCGCGACCGGGACCGCCTACGCCGAACTCGATCCCGCCGCCGGCGCGCTCGTGCGCGTGATCTTCTTCGACGCCGGTCCCGACGCACCGGGGCGGGTGTTCGTCGCGGTGCACCACCTCGTCGTCGACGGTGTGTCGTGGCGCATCCTGGTGCCCGATCTCGCCGGTGCGGTCGACGGTGTCGCTCCGGTGCGCGCGGGTACGTCGCTGCGCCGCTGGGCGCGGGGACTGCTCGACGGGGTGCCGGCGCGCAGATCCGAACTGTCGTTGTGGCGGCGGATCCTCGCCCCGGCGGGACGCGTGCGTCTGGCGTCCGGTGATCCGGATCCCGTGCGACACACCATGGCAGAAACCGCGAAGGTGCAGGTCGAGGTTCCGTCCGATCTCACCGACGCGCTGCTCACCACCGTTCCGGAGAGGTTCCACGCCGGCGTCGAGGACGTGCTGCTCACGGCATTGGCGTTGGCGTCCGCGCGGGTCTGCGGCGCCGGGGCCGTCGCGGTCGACCTCGAAGGACACGGCCGTGAGGAACAGGCCGTTCCGGGGGCGGATCTCTCGCGCACGGTGGGATGGTTCACCACGCTCTATCCGGTGCGCCTCGACGTCGGAGGACTCGACGTCACCGACGCGTACGCCGGGGGCGCGAGCGCGGGCGACGCGCTGAAACGCGTGAAGGAGCAATTGCGGGAGATCCCGGACAGCGGAATCGGATTCGGGATGTTGCGACATCTCGACCCGGTGGGTGCCCCGGAACTCGCGAGCGTCGGTGCCGTGGACATCGGATTCAACTACCTCGGCCGGTTCACGCTGGGTGAGACCGAGGGGCAGGCATGGGCCGGTGCCCCGGAGAGTTCGGCGCTCGGCGGTGCCACCGAAGCCGACATGCCCGTGGCACACGCCGTCGAGATCGGTGTGCTCACCG
The DNA here is from genome assembly GCF_053764735.1 of Rhodococcus sp. 5G237. Lineage (NCBI taxonomy): Bacteria > Bacillati > Actinomycetota > Actinomycetes > Mycobacteriales > Nocardiaceae > Rhodococcus > Rhodococcus sp. 5G237. The sequence goes on from NZ_JBSNCD010000002.1 coordinate 266,989, forward strand.
ACGATTCCGGAGCCGATCCGGTGCTGCGCGGAATGTTCGGGTACAGCCCCGATCTCGTTCCTGCGGAGACGGTGTCGGCGTTGGCCGACGAGTGGATCGCGGCGCTGCGTGCGCTCGCCGGGCACGCGTCGGACGAGGATGCGGGCGGGTTCACACCGTCCGACCTCACGCTCGACGACCTCGACCAGTCGGAGATCGACGATTTCGCGCTCGAATTCGGCTGAGGGCGGAGCGCTTGGCGGGGCGGTCTCTTTCGGTTAGCCTAACCAATCGTGACCGGGGCAACGCGCCCCGGCGGGAGAATCTGGGAGAACAACGATGCGCGTTCTGGAACGCAAGCGCGCGCGGGGCGCCGCGGCGCTCGGCGCGGCAGCTCTGCTGGCCGTCGGACTTGTGGGATGTTCGAGCGACGGCGACAGTGGCAGTAGCGCGGAGAGCGGCAACGCCTCCGCGACGCGCACCTTCGAAGCCCAGAACGGCAGCATCGAGATCCCGACCGACCCGCAGCGGATCGTGTCCTGCGGGTACGCGACCCTCCCCCTCATCCAGGCCGGCGCGAACCTCGCCGCCGTGTGCGAGTGGAGCCGCGAGCTCGACAACATGGACGAGGAGACCCTGGCCGCCTACGAGGCGCTGCCGAAGGTCGCTCCCGACGGGGCCGTCTCGGAACTCAACTACGAGGCCGTCACCGCCGCCGATCCCGATCTCATCATCATGGGCGTCCCGGCCCGCGTGCAGGAGCAGGTCGACGTGGCCAAGCTCGAGTCGCTCGCCCCGGTGGTCTTCGTCGGCCTCACGGTTCCGGGTGAGTGGCGCGAACTCGGCGAACAGTACGCCGACGCCGCGAACGTCAGCGACTCCTACGGGGAATTCAAGGACGAGTACGAGGCTCGCGCCGCCGAGATCGCCGACAAGTACGCCGACTCGCTCGGGGGCCTGAAGTTCGCGGGCGTCTGCGGTGTCTGTGGCACCGAGCCCGGTGAGTTCTCCCGCGAGTACGCCTCGTCGTACACCACCAACCTGTTCGACGATCTCGGCTTCGACTTCTACGGGGAGCCGACCGATCCTGCGGACGTCCACGCCGAGTACCTGTCGGTCGAGCAGTTGCCCGAGAACCTCGGCGAGGCCGAGGTGATCGTCTACGGTGTCGAGGCCGACGGTTCGCTGCCGCCCGAGCTGGAGGAACTGTTCGCCTCCCCGCTGTGGCAGGATCTGCCCGCCGTGAAGGCCGGCAACCTCGTCGCCGTCAAGCACTCCAGTGCGGCGACCTACGAAACTGCACTGCTGGCACTCGATTCCATCGATGCCGAGCTGGAGAAGCTTCCGGCCAACCAGAGCCAGGAGTAGTCGCTGCTGCGGGCCCGCCCCGCACCACCGACCGAACGGCCCCCGACGTCCCCGACGCGGGGGCCGTTCGGCGTCCGTGCCCGAAATGACCGTCTATACCGAAAGCGACAGATGACCCGTTCCACTGCGCTCGAAGACATCGTCCCGCTCTCGCCGCTGCAGCAGGGCCTGCTCTACCTGAGCACCGTTGCGGCGCCGACCGGCTCGACATCCGACGACACGGGTGCGACCGACCCCGACGCCTACACGGTGCAATCGGTGGTGCGGCTCTCGGGCGCGGTCGACGAGGACCGGATGGCGGCCTCCGCCCAGGCGCTGCTCGACCGTCATCCGGCGCTGCGCACGTGCTTCCGTCCTCGTAAGGACGGCCGTACGGCGGGTCTCGTCGTGTCGGGAGTGGAGAATCTCTGGCGCAGCGAGGATCTGTCCGATCTCGAGCGCGGCGAGGCGGGACAGCGGCTCGCGAGGATCGTCGAGGACGACCTGCACCGATGGTTCGACCTCACGCAGCCGCCTCTCGTGCGCTGGACCTTCGTGCGGTTCGGCGCCGACGAGGTGCGCCTGCTGCTCACCGCCCACCACATCGTCGTCGACGGCTGGTCGTCCCCGATCCTGGTGCGCGAGCTGCTCGAGATCTACGCCGCCGGCGGATCGGCGTCGGGTCTGCCGTCCGTGCGCCCCTACCGTGACTACCTCGCGTGGCTCGGGCGCCAGGACCACGAGGCCGCCCGGTCGCTGTGGCGCGAGGCGCTCGACGGTATGACCGAGCCGTCGCTCGTGGCGCCGCCGGGTGCGACCCGTTCGTCGGAACGCTGCGCCGAACTCGAGGTACCGGTTCCCGATGGACTCGGAGCACAGCTCGCGGAGCTCACCCGCGCGAGCGGGGTCACCCTCAACACGGTGTTGCAGACCGCGTGGGCGATGCTCCTGTCCGGTCTGCTCGGCCGCGACGACATCGTCTTCGGCGCGACGGTCTCCGGTCGCCCGCCGGAACTCGTCGGCGTGGAATCGATGGTCGGCCTGTTCATCAACACCGTCCCGGTGCGGGTGCGGCTCGATCCCGCCGCGACCGTCGCCGAGCTGCTGCGACTCGTGCAGCTCGAACAGTCGCGCACCGTCGACCACCAGTATCTGGGTCTGTCCGAGGTGCAGCGCGCCGTCGGGATCGGCGAACTGTTCGACACCCTCACCGTATTCGAGAGCTATCCCGTCGACCGCGACGCCCTCGAGCGAGCGCAGCGCGCCGGGGGAGTGACGATCACCGGTGTCGACGGACGCGACGCCACCAACTATCCGCTGGTCCTCACGGCCGGCATGTCCGACCGGCTCGTCGTCAAGCTCGACCACCGCCCGTCTCTGATCGACTCGGACGAGGCCGCCGCTCTGGGCGCCCGCCTCGTCGCGATCCTCGGGACCCTGTGTGCCCGGCCCGACGCGCCTGTCGCCGACCTCGACGTCCTGCCGTCCTCGGAACGGGAACGTGTACTCGGAACCTGGTCCACCGCACCCGCGGCACCGTCGAGTGGCACCGTCGCCGACCTTCTCGCGCGCCGGTTCACCACCGGCGCCGACCGCCCCGCAGTAGTGTGCGGTGAGCAGGAATCGTCGTTCGGTGAGCTCGGAGCGGCCTCGGCGCGACTCGCAAGGCTGCTCGTCGACCGCGGGGTGCGACCCGACGACCGGGTCGGTCTCGCGCTTCCCCGGACCGGCGCCATGGTCGACGCGATCATCGCCGTCCTCACCGCCGGAGGCGCCTACCTGCCGCTCGACCCGTCCTATCCCGCCGACCGGTTGAAGCACATGATCACCGACGCGGTACCGCGTCTGGTGATCACCACCGAGACCGTGCGCGCGGGTCTCGGCGACGTGCTCGACGGGGCCGACGTGCTGGTCCTCGACGACCCGGACGTCGAGTCCGCACTGTCGGCGCTGTCGTCCGCTCCGCTCACGGATGCGGACCGGCGCGCTCCGCTCCGTCCCGGCCATCTGGCCTACGTCGTCTACACCTCCGGTTCCACGGGGCTGCCGAAGGGCGTGGCCGTCACGCACGCCAACCTCGCCGACCTGCACGCCGCACAGGCCGCCGGGCCCATGCAGGCCGCCGATCGTGCGCCGCGCGACGGGCAATGGCACGTCCTGCTGACCTACCCGTTCGCCTTCGACTCGGCCGTCGCCGCGCTCACCTGGCTCTTCGAAGGCCATGTGCTGCACGTCCTTCCCGACGAGTACCGCGCCGACGTCGACCACATCGTCGACTACGTGCGTACCCACGGCATCGACTACGTCGACACCGTGCCCGTGCTCATGAACCGCCTCCTCGACGCCGGACTCCTCGAACCGGGCGGGCACGTTCCCGCGACCGTCACCGTGGGCGGCGAAGCAGTGAGCACCGCACTGTGGCAGCGACTCGCCGCGAGCGACGTGGTGGCGACGAACTGCTACGGACCCACCGAATGCACCGTCGACGCGACCTCCGCGCGCATCACCGGGGACACCGTGACGATCGGTGGTCCCACCCCCGGGACGAGCGTGCGGGTCCTGGATCACTGGCTGCGTCCCGTACCCATCGGAGTGGCCGGTGAACTGTATGTCTCCGGAAACGGTGTCACCCGTGGCTATCTCGGCCGTCACGACCTGACCGCGGCGCGGTTCGTCGCCGACCCCCACGGGCCGGCGGGTACCCGCATGTACCGCACCGGCGACGTCGTGCGCTGGACGCACGACGGCACACTCGAATACGTCGGGCGCGACGACGACCAGGTCAAGATCCGAGGATTCCGAGTGGAACCCGGCGAGATCGAGACCGCGCTCACCGCGCATCCGGCCGTGCGGAACGCCGTGGTGGTCGCGCACACCGACGACCGGGGGACCACGCGGCTCGTCGGGTACATCGTCGGTGACGGACCCGACACCGCCGCGGTGCGGACCGCGCTCGCCGACCGGCTGCCGGACTACATGGTGCCCGCCGTGCTCATCGCTCTTCCCGGCCTTCCGCTCACGGCCAACGGCAAGGTCGACCGGAAGGCGTTGCCCGAGCCCGACTTCTCGTCCCTGGCGGGTGCGGGCGAGCCGCGCACGGAGACCGAGCGGACGTTGTGCGCCACCATCGCCGACGTCCTCGGCCTCGACCGTGTCGGGGTCCACGACGATTTCTTCACCCTCGGCGGCGATTCGATCGTCTCCATCCAGCTGGTGTCGCGTCTGCGCTCGGCCGGGCTGCGCGTGACGGCCCGTCAGGTCTTCGAACTGCGTACCGCAGCCGCACTCGCCGCAGCGTGCGAGGCACCCGCCGAGGAACCCCGGCGAGCCCGGACGGCGGCGACCGGCCCGGTGCCCGTCACGCCGATCGTGCACGAATCCCTGGCGTCCGGATCGTTCGACTCGCTGCGCCGATTCACCCAGTCCCGGACGCTCGTCGCCCCCGTCGGTCTGCGGGAGGCGGATCTCGTCACGGGCGTGCGGGCGCTGCTCGCGGCCCACCCCATGCTGCGCTCGCGGTTCACCGTCGGCGACTCCGGACCGTCGTGGATCGTGCCCGACGACATCCCGGAGGTCGCGACGCTCGTCCGGCGAGTCGACCTCTCGACGACGGAACAGGTCTCGTGGAACGACCTCATCGCCGAAGCGTCGTCGGAGGCCGTCGACGCACTCGACCCCGAGGCCGGGGTCATGCTCCGCGTGGTCTTCCTCGACCCGGGACCGCAGCGGGCCGGGCGGATCGTCGTCGTCGCGCACCACCTCGTCGTCGACGGCGTGTCGTGGCGGATCCTGGTGCCCGACCTCGCCGGTGCCGTCTCCGCGGCCACCCGCGGGGAGACGCCCGCGCCGGAGGACACGGGGACGTCCTTCCGGGAGTGGGCGGAATCGCTCGTCGAAGTGGCTTCGTCCGAGCGGATCACCGGATCGTGGCCGATCTGGGAATCCGCCCTCGCTGCCGAGGGTGCGCCCGCGGTGGGAAGCCGCGCCCTGGACCCGCAGCGCGACATCGTGTCGACCTCGGCGTCCGTCGAGATCGACGTGCCGGTCGACCTCACCGAACGCATCCTCACCACCGTGCCGTCCGCCCTCGGTATCGGCACCGGCGATGTGCTGCTCGCGGCCCTCGCCCTCGCCGTCACCGACGTCTGTGGCGGATCCGCCCTGCGAGTGCATCTCGAGGGTCATGGCCGCGAGGAACAGATCGTGCCCGGCGCCGACCTGTCGCGCACCGTCGGATGGTTCACCTCCCTGTACCCCGTGACCGTCGAACTCGGCGGAGGCCGCGCGCTCGACGGCGGTGATCCGCTCCGGGCCGTCGCCCACGCGTCCGAATCGCTGAAGCGCATTCCCGACAACGGAATCGCCTTCGGTATCCTGCGTTTCCTCGGCGACGACCGCGACCGCTTCGCCGGCTACCGCGCTCCGGAGGTGATGTTCAACTACCTCGGCCGGATGACCCTCGGCGACACCGCCGACTCTGCATGGTCGGCCGCACCCGAGGTTGCCGCGCTCGGCGGTTCCGTCGATCCGGCCCTGCCCCTCGACCACGTCCTCGACGTCAATGCGATCACGGAGGACGGCCCGGACGGGCCCGCGCTGTCGGCGGTGTTCACCTACGCCACCGGTGCGCTCGACACCGACCGCGCCCGTCGGATCGGACAGCGCTGGCTCGCGGCGCTGCACCTTCTCGCCGACACGGTCACCGGCGGCGTCGTGGGAGCTCCCGTGCCGTCGGTGCTCACGGCGTCCGGATTGTCCGTCGACGAGGTGCTCGCCCTACACGCTGAGAACCTGGACGGCATCGAGGACGTCGTGCCGCTGACACCCCTGCAGCGCGGCATGTACTTCCTGGCCGGACTGGACGAGCCGTCCGGATCGGGCAGTGTCGCCGAAGGTGTCGACGTCTACACGATGCAGACCGAGCTCGCCCTCGACGGCCGCGTCGACGCCGATACGATGCAGCGCTCGGTGCGTGCACTCGTCGGCCGGCACGCCGTGCTCCGCACCGGATATCGACTCGGTGCGTCCGGAGAACCGATCGGTGTCGTTCGTCGCACCGCCGAACCGCACTGGGAGGTCGTCGATCTCGGGACCGTCGAGCCGGACGTGCTCGACGCACGGGTCGCGGAACTGCTCGCCGCCGACCGCACCCGCAGATTCGATCTCGCGGCCGCACCCCTGGTGCGCTTCACGCTGGTGGTCGCGGGGCCGTCTCGGGCGCGACTGCTGTTCACGATGCACCACCTCGTCTCCGACGGCTGGTCCACGCCGTTGCTCGTGCAGGAACTCCTGCAGATCTACGCCGCCGGGGGTTCCGCCGCCGGACTCGCGCCGGTTGCGCCGTTCTCCGACTACCTCGACTGGCTCGGCGAACAGGACGTCGCGGCCGGTGTCGAAGTGTGGCGTGAACTCCTCGACGGCGTGGACGAACCCACCCTCGTCGCACCGTCCGGTACGGCGCTGCGCCCGGAGTTCCCCGCCGAACTGACGGTCGCCGTGCCCGAGGGGTTGTCGCGGCGACTCGTCGAGGCGAGCCGCGCACAGGGCGTCACGGTCAACGGACTCGTCCAGACCGCCTGGGGGTTTCTCGTCGGATCGCTCACCGGCAGAAGCGACGTCGTCTTCGGCGCGATCGTCTCCGGGCGCGTCCCCGACGTGCCGGGCGTGGAATCGATGATAGGCCTGTTCATCAACACCGTCCCGGTGCGCGTCCGCGCGCAGGCAGGGGAGTCGATCACCGATCTCGTCGCGCGCACGCACGGCGCCCAGAACCGCGTGATGGACCACCAGTACGTGGGTCTCGCCGACATCCAGCGTGCCGTCGGCATCGGCGAACTGTTCGACACCCTCCTCGTCTTCGAGAACTATCCCGTCGACCGCGACGCCCTCGACGCGGCACAGCGGGACGGCGGCGTGCGGGTCGGCTCGGTCGGGGGCTCGGACGCCACGAACTTCCCGCTGGTGCTGGTCGCCGGGCTGGAGGACGAACTGCACCTCGGCCTCGAGTACCGGACCGATCTCTTCACCGACGCCGACGCCACCGCGCTGGGGGAGCGGCTCGTGCGCATCCTCGACCAGCTCGTCGCCGAGAACCCCGGGACCGTGGCGCAACTCGACGTGCTCACGGCCGACGAGCGGGCCGGTCTGCGTAGCGAGTGGTCGACGACCCCCGCGGCCCCGTCGAGCGGAGCGGCGACCGTCGCCGACCTCCTCGCACAGCAGATCGCGCGCACCCCGGAGGCACCGGCGGTGGTCGCCGGCGGCACGACGCTGTCGTTCGCGGAACTGGGACGCCGATCCGCGCGACTCGCCCGGCTCCTCGTCGACGCCGGGATCGGACCGGAGACGGTCGTGGGACTCGCGCTGCCGCGGTCCGAGCACATGGTCGTCGCGATCGCAGCGGCGATCTCGGCAGGGGGCGTCTATGTGCCGATGGATCCGTCCTATCCGCAGGATCGACTGGCGCACATCGTGTCCGATTCGCGTCCGCAGGTGATCGTCACGGTCGCCGCGGTTCTCGACGGCATCGCACCCGCCGCGGGTGACACGAGGATCGTGGTGCTCGACGACCCCGACCTGCAACGGCAACTCGACGGATTCTCCTGCGCCCCGATGACGGACGCCGACCGGCGCGCTGCGCTGCACCCCCACAACGGTGTGTACGTCATCTACACCTCCGGTTCGACGGGACTGCCGAAGGGGGTTGCGGTCACGCACGCGAACCTGCTCAACCTGTTCGAGAGTCACCGCGCCGATCTCTACGTCCCGACCGTCACGGCGACCGGACGCGACTCCGTCGGCGTCGGGCACGCATGGTCGTTCGGCTTCGACGCGTCGTGGCAGCCCACCCTGTGGCTGCTCGACGGGCACACCGTGCACGTCTTCGACGAGGACACCATGCGTGATCCCGAACGGATGGTCGCGTACACGCTCGAGCACGAACTCGACTTCCTCGAGGTCACCCCGTCCTTCCTCGACCGCATGCTCGCGGCGGGACTGTACGAGAGCGGACACCGCCCCGCCTCCGTCGGATTCGGCGGCGAGGCCGTCAATCCGGCGTCGTGGCAACGACTGCGGGAGTTGACGGACGGGCGTGCCTTCAACCTCTACGGACCCACCGAATGCACCGTGGACTCGCTCATCGGGTCGGTCATCGACGCCGATACACCCTGCCTCGGCCGAGCCGTGCACGGCGCCGGTGCCTACATCCTCGACGCGATGCTCCGGCCCGTGCCGATGGGTGTGGTCGGCGAACTGTACGTCTCCGGTGCCGGCGTCGCCCGCGGATATCTCGGACGGCCCGACCTCACGACGGTCCGGTTCCTGCCGAATCCCTTCGCCGACGACGGCACCCGCATGTACCGCACCGGCGACCTCGTCCGGAGGGTGCGCGGTGCCGACGGCCGACCCGTGCTCGAATTCCTCGGCCGCGGCGACGACCAGGTCAAGATCCGCGGCTTCCGGGTCGAACTCGGCGAGGTGGAGGCCGCGCTGACCGCGGTGCGCGGGGTGCGGGACGCGGTCGTGAACGCGCACACCGACAGTCGGGGAGTGACGCGTCTGGTCGGCTACGTGACCCCGGACGGTGACGTCGATCCGGCGGTCGTCCGTGCCGCCGTCGCCGAGCGCCTGCCCGACTACATGGTGCCCGCCGTGGTGCTCGTGCTCGACACCTTCCCCGTCACCGCCAACGGCAAGGTCGACCGGAAGGCGTTGCCCGAGCCGGACTTCTCGTCGCTGGTCGGCGCGCGTGCACCGCGCACCGACACCGAGCGGGTCCTGGCGGGACTCGTCGCGGACGTGCTCGGACTCGAACGGGTGGGGATCGACGACGACTTCTTCTCCCTCGGTGGCGACTCGATCGTCTCGATCCAGCTCGTGTCGAAGGTCCGGGCGGCAGGACTGTGGATCACCACCCGTCAGGTGATCGAACTGCGCACCGTCGAGGCACTCGCGGCCGCGATCGACAGTGGCGGCGGACAGACCCGTCCGGCAGCCGTCGGCGACGCGACCGGCGAGGTGACCGTCACGCCGATCGTGTGGGACACCCTCGAACAGTGGACCGGCCTGTCCCGGTTCTCGCAGGCGAGACTGCTCGTCGCGCCGGTCGGGCTCACGCTCGACACCCTGCGGACCGCGGTCGAGGCACTCGTGGCCGCCCACCCGATGCTGCGCTCGACCTTCCGTGTCGACGACGAAGGCCGGCCGTCGTGGATGGTCCCCGAGACCGTCCCCGACCTCACCGGCTCCGTGCGGCGCGTCGCCGCGACCGGCCGGGAGTGGGGCGAGCTGTTCGACGAGGAACGTGAGAACGCGTACGCCGCACTCGATCCCGGGAACGGTGTCATGGTGCAGGTCGTGTGGTTCGACTTCGGGTCGCAGCAGGCCGGACGCGTCCTGATCGTCGTGAACCACCTCGTGGTGGACGGCGTGTCGTGGCGGATCCTCGTCCCCGACCTCGCCGACGCCGTCGAACAGGCCGAGCGTGGGGAGACAGTGACCCTGGCGTCGAGCGGAACACCCTTCCGGGTGTGGGCGGACGAACTCGCGAAGGCCGCACGCTCGGAGCGGATCACCGCGTCGTGGTCGACCTGGCAGCGCGCCGTCGAGGCCGACGAACCGATGCTCGGTTCGCGCCCGCTCGATCCGGCACGCGACACCGTCCTCTCGACCCGGTCGACCCGCGTGCACCTGCCCGTCGACGTCACCGAGCGGGTCCTGGCCGCGGACGTCGTCGACGACATCCTGCTCTCGGCCCTCGCCGTCGCGGTGGCGTCGGTCCGGGGCGGCGACCAGGTCCGCATCGACCTCGAGGGACACGGTCGGGAGGAGCAGGTGGTCCCCGGTGCCGACCTCTCGCGCACGGTCGGCTGGTTCACGTCGATGTACCCGGTGACGGTGGACCTGTCGGAGGTCGACGTGGCGTCCGCGTCCCGGGACACCGATGCCGCGGGCGCGGCGCTGCGCGCGGTGGCCCGCGCGTCGCGGGAACGGCCCGACAACGGCATCGGTTTCGGCCTGCTGCGTCGACTGAACCCGGACTTCTGCGACCGCTTCGCCCGGTACGTGCCGCCGGCCGTCGTCTTCAACTACCTCGGCCGGCTCACGCTCGGCGAGGCGTCCGGCAGCCCGTGGTCGGGTGCACCGGGTGCGGCTGCGATCGGCGGTTCGGTGGATCCGGACATGCCGCTCGACCACGTCCTGCAGGTGGACGCGATCACCGAGGACACCCCGGACGGCGCGGTTCTGGAATGCGAGTTCGCCGCCGCAGCGGACGTGGTCGACGCGGACACGCTCGCCGAGATCGCGCGGATCTGGCAGGACACGGTGCAGGTCGTCGTCGCGAGAGAACTCACCGGCACCGCTTACTAGCGCACAGCGCGCCTGCACACATCGAAAGAAGGAGAACACCATGCTCGATCGCACTACCGTCCTTGCCGACACCGCCCGGATCCTGGACATCGACGTCGACGAACTCGACCCCTCGGCGAGCCTCGTCGACCAGGGACTCGACTCCGTCCGGCTGATGGCCCTCGTGGAACAGTGGCGCAGCGCCGGCATCGAGGTCGACTTCGTGGACCTCGCCTCGGCCCCCGACCTCGAGCAGTGGATCGCGCTGCTCACCCGCGGATGAGCGGGTGATCGTGGCCGTCTTCGAGAAGCTCTTCATCGACCTCGACCCGCTGCGGACCAGCCGCGAGTTCCGGTACCTGTTCACCGCACGCGTCGTGTCGCTGTTCGGTCTCGGTTTCCTCATCGTGGCCGTGCCCGTGCAGGTGTACCAGCTCACCGGCTCGACGGCGCAGGTCGCCGCGGTCTCCGCGGTGATCGGTGTGACCACCTTCGGGGCCACCTTCGCGGGTGGGGTGCTCGCCGACCGGTACGACCGGCGGAACGTCATCGCCCTCGCGCGCGGCACCGCGGGCGTCGCCTTCGCGCTGCTGGCGATCAACGCGTTCCTGCCCGAACCGCAGATGTGGGCGATCTACGTGCTCGCCGTCGTCGACGGCATTGCGGGCGGGATCTCGTCGACCGCACTGATGGCCGTCACCCCGAGCTTGATCCCGCGCGACAAACTCGCCGCGGCCGGTGCACTGATGGCGCTGACCGCCGATCTGGGCTCCATGATCGGCCCGGCGCTCGGTGGTGTCGTCATCGCCGGCGGTGGTGTGGGCGTGGCCTACGCGCTCGCGGCGTTCACCACGGCGATCACCACCTTCTGCATCACTCGCCTGCCGTCGCTGCCTCCGACACACGTCGCGGAGGAATCACCGTTGACATCGGTGGTGTCGGGCTTCCGGTACGCAGCGCACAACCGCGTGGTGGGGCAGGTGCTGATCGTCGGATTCCTGGCGATGCTGCTGTCCGGCTGGGCCGTGCTCATCCCCGAGTTCGCCGACGAGGTGCTCGGCGTCGGACCGTCGGTGGTGGGCCTGCTCTACACCGCGCCCGCCGTCGGTGCGGTGGTCGGCTCGCTGACCAGCGGCTGGACCGGCTCGATCCGACGCTACGGGCTGGTGGTCTACCTGCTCATGGCGGTCTCCGCCGCGGGTCTGGTGGGCGCCGGCGCGACCGGTGTCCTCGCTGTCGTGCTGCTCGGCCTCGCCGCGCACGGTTTCGGCGACTCGCTCGCGGACGTCGTGCGGTACGCGACCGTCCAGCGCAACACCTCCGACGAGTACCGCGGACGGATCGCGGCCGTGTGGGGTGCGCAGGTGACGGCCGGTGCCTCCGTCGGTGCGGTTGCGGCGGGCGTCGTGGCCTCGCTGGTGCCGATCTCGATGGCCCTGACCGTCTACGGCGTGGCCGGTGTGGCGATCATTGCGATCATGTTCGTCGCGACCCCGACGCTGCGGCGGTTCGAGGACGCGGGCGACCTCGAAGCTGTGGGCTGACCTGCGGGTCGACGAGGTGGGGCCGGGTGAACCCGGCCCCACCTTCGTGTCATGCCCGTCCGTCGCGCGCCCACGCCTCCACGGCCGAATACCCTTCGCTGACGCCCTGGGTGTAGGCGACGAGCGCGCCGTACAACCGGGATCCCTCGGTGGCGAGCTCGATGGTGCCCACCCAGTCGGCAGCGCGTGCCATGACGTGCGCGGAGATGTCCTGCCGGTCGCGGGTCGCGGACGACACGATCCGGAACGCCTCGTCGGCGATCCGGAAGGTCTCGGCGACACCGCGCCAGAAGTACTCCGCATCCATGGCAGAGCGCAGCGACTCGTAATCCGTCGTGTCCTGCATCGCCGTGGCGTGTGCCAGTCGCTGCAGAGCATGCTCCGCAGCCCCGACGGGGAAGTACGTCACGTCGTCGATGGTGTCCTTGCCGCCGCTTGTCGTTCTCACCGCAGAGATGGTGCCCGATCTCGCGCGAATACGAAACAGCGCGTAGGTAACGGTATAGGCACGCGGCGTGTCGCCTACCCGGTCGCCACCGGACGGTTCGGGATCAGGCACACGCACGACACCAGCAGGACGGCACAGACCAGAACGGCGACGAACACCGGCGCCACGGACGCGGCCAACTGCGCCGCGTCGGGAGCCCCCGTGGTGGTCTCGTCCGCCACTGCACCACCGAGGGCCGCGTTGGCGAGCGCACCGAACACCGCCACTCCGACCGCGCTGCCGATCGCGCGGGCGAAGGCGTTCGCCCCCGTGACGACACCCCGCTCGGACCACTCGACGCTCGACTGCGCAGCGATCAGCGACGGGCTGGCGATCAACCCCATCCCGAGACCGACGAGCACGCAGCAGACCGCGACCTGCCAGGGAGCCGAATCCTTCCCGACCTGCGTCAGCAGTGCCGCGCCGCAGAGCAGCGGCACCGCACCCACCAGGCCGGTGTTGCGGAAACCGATCCGCAGGTAGAACCGGCCCGACTGCGCCGCGGCGATCGGCCAGCCGATCGTCATCGTCGCCAGCGTGAAACCCGCGACGAGCGCCGAGGTCCCCAGCGCGCCCTGCACGAACGACGGAACATACGAGGTCAGCCCCAGCACGACCGCACCCACCAGGCACGACACCGCGCTGGTGGTGACGAGCACCCGCCGGGTGAACAGGCGGATGGGCAGGATCGGCTCGGCCGCGCGGGACTCGATCCACACGAACACCGCGATCAGCGTCGCGCCCGCGCCGAAGATGCCGATGCTCGCCGCCGACGTCCACGTCCACGACTGGCCGCCCTCGAGCAGGCCGAGGATCAACAAGGCGGCGCCCGCCGCGAGGGTCGCCGCGCCGGCCCAGTCCACCCGCGGTCGTGGTCCGGCCGGTTTCTCCTCGCGGAAGTTTCGGACGAGCACCCACGCCGCGAGGGCGCACAACGGCAGGTTGACCCAGAAGATCCACCGCCACGACAGGAAGTCGGCGAAGATGCCTCCCACGGCCGGGCCGACCACCGCCGACATGCCCCACACGCTGGCCAGATAACCCTGCGCCTTGGCTCGCTCGGCGACCGTGTAGATGTCCCCGGCGATCGTCTGCGCCATCGGCAGCACCGCACCGGCGCCGAGTCCCTGCACTGCGCGGAACGCGATCAGCGCCGGCATGCTCCACGCCAGCGCGCACAGCACCGAGCCCGCCGCGAACACCCCGATCCCGAACAACAGCAGCGGAGTGCGGCCGAAGACGTCGGAGAGCTTGCCGTAGACCGGGACGAGCACCGCCTGCGTGAGCAGGTAGGCGGAGAACAACCACGGGAACTGCGTGAAGCCACCCAGGTCGGCGACGATCGTCGGGACCGCGGTGGCCAGGATCGTGCTCTCGAGCGCCACGAGGGCGGTGGCGAGCATCAGAGCGATGAGGATCGGGCCCCGCTCGGAACTGAACCCGACGTCCACCCGCGACGATGCGGCCATGCCACTCCTGTTCTCGCTCGCGTCGCTGCTCCGTCGTGCTGTGACCGAGTGGGATATCCGCCACGGGTTGCGGTACGCCCACTCGATGAGCACTAGGGTGTCAGCGTGCGTCCTTCACTCGAGTCCTACCAACACCTCGCCGGCGGCAAGGTGCGTGATCTGTACGTGATCGACGACGAGCACCTGCTCCTCGTCGCCAGTGACCGGATCTCGGCCTACGATCACGTGCTCGAGACCCCGATCCCCGACAAGGGACGGGTCCTCACTGCGATGAGCGTGTTCTTCTTCAAGCTGCTCGACGCCACCAACAACCATCTCGCGGGAGAACCCGACGACGAGCGTATCCCCGAGGAGGTCCTCGGCCGCGCACTCGTGGTCAAGCGCCTCGAGATGGTGCCCGTCGAGTGCGTCGCCCGCGGTTTCCTCACCGGCTCCGGCCTGCTCGACTACCAGGCCACGGGATCCGTCTGCGGTGTCGCCCTGCCCGAGGGCCTCGTCGAGGCCAGCAGGCTGCCCGAGCCGATCTTCACCCCGGCCAGCAAGGCCGCGCTCGGCGACCACGACGAGAACATCTCGTTCGACGACGTCGTCGAGAAGGTCGGGCTCAACCTGGCGATGAAACTGCGCCAGGACACGCTCGACATCTACGACCGCGCCGCGATGTACGCCTCCGAACGCGGCATCCTGCTCGCCGACACCAAGTTCGAGTTCGGTCTCGACAAGGCCGGCAATCTGGTGCTCGCCGACGAGGTCCTCACTCCGGATTCGTCCCGCTACTGGGACGCGAACGAGTACGAGGAGGGCAAGGTGCAGCCCAGCTTCGACAAGCAGATCGTCCGGAACTGGCTCACCGGACCCGAATCGGGCTGGGACCGCGCCTCCGACACCCCGCCACCGCCGCTGCCGCAGCACGTCGTCGACAAGACGCGTGCCCGCTACATCGAGGCGTACGAACGTATTTCGGGAATGTCCTTCGACGATTGGATCGGCTGACCGCATATGACCTCCTCGAAGATCACTCCGCCGGTCGCGAAGAAGGTGCCGTTCGAGCGCACCCACCACGGGCACACCTTCGTCGACGACTACGAATGGCTGCGCGACAAGAACGACCCCGAGGTCGTCGCGTACCTGGAAGCGGAGAACTCGTACACCGAGGCGCAGACGGAGCATCTCGCTCCGCTGCGTGAGGCGATCTTCGAGGAGATCAGGTCGCGCACCCAGGAGACCGACATGTCGGTCCCCACCCGGATGGGCGACTGGTGGTACTACGCCCGCACCGTCGAGGGCAAGCAGTACGCGATCCAGTGCCGGTGCCCGATCGCCGACGCCGACGACTGGACACCGCCCAACGTCACGCCGGGCGTCGAACTCCCCGGCGAACAGGTGCTCCTCGACGGCAACGTCGAGGCCGAAGGGCACGAGTTCTTCTCGCTCGGGGCGTTCTCGATCAGCCACGACGGCACGCTGCTCGCGTACTCGACCGACGTCGTGGGCGACGAGCGCTACACCCTGCGCATCAAGGACCTCACCACCGGTGAGATGCGGGCGGACGAGATCCCCGGCACCGCACCGGGAGCGACGTGGGCGCTCGACCACAGCCATGTCTTCTACCAGACGGTCGACGAGTCGTGGCGGCCCGACACCGTCTGGCGGCACAAGCTCGGCACCTCCGTCGACGAGGACGTGAAGGTCTTCCACGAACCCGACGAGCGGTACTGGGTGTCGATCGGTTCGACCCGCAGCGAGAAGTACCTCATGATCTGGGTCGGCTCGAAGATCACCACCGAGGGGTGGGTGCTCGAATCCGAGAACCCTACAGGCGAATTCCGCGTGATCCTGCCGCGCCGCGAAGGTGTCGAGTACGGTGCCGAGCACGCCGTGATCGCCGGTGAGGACCGCTTCCTGATCCTGCACAACGACGTCGACCCCGAGACGGGGGAGAAGGCCGAGAACTTCGTTCTCGCCGAGGCTCCCGTCGACGACCCGTCCGCGCTGCGCACCCTGATCGAGCACCGCCACGACGTGCGCCTCGAGGACGTCGACGCGTTCGAGGGACACCTCGTGCTCGGCTACCGCCGCGAGGCCCTCACCCGACTCGCGGTGTGGCCGTTGACCGACGAGGGCTACGGCACGCTCACCGAACTCGAGTTCGACGAGGAACTCTTCGCCGTCGGACCGGGCGCGAACCCCGAATGGACCCAGCCCACACTGCGTCTGGGCTACACGTCGTTCATCACGCCGAGCCGGGTATACGACTACACCGTGAGCACCGGCGAGCTGAAGCTGCTCAAGTCGCAGCCGGTGCTCGGCGACTTCGACCCGACGCTCTACGAGCAGCGCCGCGAGTGGGCGACCGCCGAGGACGGCACGAAGATCCCGCTGTCGATCGTCGCGCGCAAGGGCACCCCCGACAACGCCCCCACGCTGCTGTACGGCTACGGCTCGTACGAGGCCAGCATCGACCCGGCCTTCTCCGTCGCACGCCTGTCGCTGCTCGACCGGGGCATGGTCTTCGCGGTCGCTCACGTGCGCGGTGGTGGCGAGATGGGCCGGCACTGGTACGAGAACGGCAAGTCGCTGACGAAGAAGAACACCTTCACCGACTTCGTGGCGTGCGCGCGGCACCTGATCGACACCGGCGTCACGAGTCCGGAGAAGCTGGTCGCCGACGGAGGCAGTGCCGGTGGTCTGCTCATGGGTGCGGTCGCGAACATCGCACCCGAGCTGTTCGCGGGCATCCTCGCGAACGTCCCGTTCGTCGACCCGCTCACCTCGATCCTCGATCCGTCCCTGCCGCTCACGGTGATCGAATGGGACGAGTGGGGCAACCCGCTCGAGAACCCCGAGGTGTACGAGTACATGCGCTCGTACAGCCCCTACGAGAACGTCGAGGCCAAGGACTACCCGGCGATCCTCGCGATCACCAGCATCAACGACACCCGCGTGCTGTACGTCGAACCCGCCAAATGGGTCGCCGAGCTGCGCGCGACGAAGACCGGCGATGCCCCCCTGCTGCTCAAGACGGAGATGAGCGCGGGGCACGGCGGTGTGTCGGGTCGCTACGAGAAGTGGCGCGAGGTCGCGTTCGAGTTCGCGTGGGTGCTCGAAACGTCCGGCGCCTACCGCGCGGAGGCTTCCGCGCAGTAGCCTGCACCTCGAGGCCACGTCGGTGGAACAGGGGAGGTGACCGGTGCGGTCGATCCGGCGACCCGCACCGTCCGCACCCGTGAACACGGTCCGCAAGCACTACCTGCCGTGAGCTACTCGTATCCGCTCGCGTTTTCGCTGTTCACCGCAGCAATTGCCGTAGCGGATGGTCGAACTCGTAGCGGATGCACGACCGCTCACCTGCGCAGTTCGTACCGGACCTGCGGCCGGCCGGCGCGGCCGTACTCGGTGAGGCGGGTCGCGGCTCCGTCGTCGGCGAGTCGTTCGAGATAACGCCACGCGGTGACGCGTGAGACCCCCACGGCCGAGCCGACTTCCGCGGCGGTGCGGGGGCCGTCGGCGTCGTGGAGGAAATCGGTGATCTTCGACAGCGTGTCGGGGGAGATGCCCTTGGGGGTCGACGGACGGGAACTGCTCGTGCGCAGCGCCGCCATGGCGCGGTCGATGTCGTGCTGACCTGCCGCAGTCTCGGCGTCGCGCAACGCCGAGCGGTAGGCCACGTACTGTTCGAGCTTGTCCTGCAGCGCCGCGAAGGTGAACGGCTTGAGCAGGTACAACACGACGCCCCGCGCGACCGCCGTCCGCACGACCTCCAGATCGCGGTTCGACGTGACGGCGATGATGTCGGGGCTCGGGCGACCGGCGCTCAGGCGCGCGGCGACCTCGAGGCCGTTCGTGTCGGGGAGCCCGATGTCGAGCAGCACCAGATCCACCGGCGTTCCTGCCCGCGCCGCCGACGCGACCGCCCGCACGGCGTCGCTGCCCGTGTGCGCGACGCCCACCACCTCGAATCCGTCCACCCTGCCGACGTATTCGCGGTGGGCTTCGGCGATGAGCGGCTCGTCCTCGACGATGAGCACCCGGATCACGATGTGCCCCCGACGGGGATCTCGGCGACGATCATCGATCCCAGCGATGGTTCGGTGCGCAGGGTGCCACCGTGGCGCGCGACGACCTGGGCGACGAGCGCGAGTCCGAGACCGCGCTGCTCGGACTTGGTGGAGTACCCGCGCTGCATGGCCCGGGCCAGCACTTCCGGCGACATCCCCGGTCCGCTGTCGGCGACCTCGACGATCATCGACGAATCCTCCTGGCGCACAGTAACCTCCACCCATGGATCGTCCGACGCATGGGAGGCGTCGATGGCGTTGTCGATGAGATTCCCGACGAGAGTGACGATATCGCGCGCCGGGATCGGAACCGGACCGAGTTCCGTGTCGTCGGTGACGGTCAGTTCCACACCGCGTTCGGCGGCCTCGTCGATCTTGCCGAGCAGCAGGGCCGACAGCGCCGGTTCGTGGACGGCGCCGGTCAACCTGTCGATCAGGTGCTGGGACACCGCCAGTTCCTGCGTCGCGAAGGCGACCGCCTCCTCCGGCCGGCCGAGTTCGACCATCGTGATGATGGTGTGCAGGCGGTTCGCCGACTCGTGTGCCTGCGCACGCAGTGACTCGGCGAACCCGCGGACCGAGTCGAGTTCACCCAGGACACCGCGTAGTTCGGTGTGGTCGCGAAGAGTGACGACCGTGCCGATGCGTCGCCGCTTCCACAGCACCGCATCGCTGTTCACCACCAGGACCCGGTCCCGGGTCAGATGCACCTCGTCGCGTGCCTCGTCGGCGACGGCGAGTTCGCGCACCGTCGCGGGCAGACCGTCGAACTCCACCGCGCCGACGGGCTCCAGCCCGAGCAGCCGGCGGGCCTCGTCGTTGACGATGTCGACGCGGGGGGAACCGTCTGCGGTGCCGAACACCAGTAGTCCCTCACCGATCGAGTGCAGGACGGCGTCGTGGTGTTCGTACATGCGCCGCAGCTGGTCGGGATTGAGGCCGAGGGTCTGCCGGCGGAGCCGCCGGGAGATGAGGTAGCCACCCGCCGCGGTGACCACGAGCCCGGCCGCCACCAGGCCGAGGATGCCCGGCAGGCTCCGCACGAAGTTCTCGGCGATCCTTTCCCGCGTCACCCCGACCGACACGAACCCGACGAGCGTGCCGTCGTCGTAGACGGGGGCGATGGTGCGTATCGACGGGCCCAGGCTGCCGGTGTACGTCTCGGTGAACGGCGTGCCCGAGCGGGCCTCGTCGGTGTGACCCGTGTAGGGGAGTCCGATCTGCTCCGGGACCGGGTGTGTCACACGGATACCCTCGGGGTCCACGACGACGACGAAGTCCACCCCGGTCGCCTCACGGATCTGTTCGGCGCGGGGTTGGAGCGCTGCCGTCGGATCAGGAGAGACCAATCCGTCCGAGACCTCCGGGAAGAGCGCGGCGGTCACTGCGATATCCGTCACGGTGCGGCGCGTGGCCTCGTCGGCGTCGCGGCGTTCGTCGACGACGATGAGCGCGCCCGCCACGATCGCTACCACCGTGAACACCACCAGTTGGAGGATGAGCAGCTGGCCCGCCACGCTCATCGGCGGTCTCGCCTCGCGACGGTTCACCGGTCACCTCCCGTGAACACTATGTACACAAACTTCTCCCGCAGTGAGCGGACCACCACCATTTCCCTGTGTGGACGTGATGCCGGTCACCGCCCGGGCGCGGAAAGGCCCTACCAGGGTCCCGTAGTACCCGACCGAACCACGGTCGATTCCCGAGTCCTCGCCGGTGCGTCACCGCATCCCGTTATCCGTGAACATCGCGCGACGAGCCCGCGCATGATCGAAGGGCACTCCATGAGCACCACAACAGTGCGTGGCGAGAAACGCCGCGACCGTACCCACTGGCTGTACATCGGCGTCATCATCGCTGTCGTCGCCGGTATCGCCGTCGGATGGCTGGCCCCGGAGACGGGCAAGTCGCTCGGTGTCCTCGGCACCATGTTCGTCGACCTGATCAAGATGATGATCAGCCCGGTGATCTTCTGCACCATCGTGCTCGGCATCGGGTCGGTCCGGGCCGCGGCGAGTGTCGGCCGGATCGGCGGACTCGCGCTGATCTACTTCGTGGGCATGTCGACCGTGGCACTCGCGATCGGCCTCGGTGTGGGCAACCTGCTCGACCCGGGCTCGGGCCTGACCCTCGACCCGGCCAACGCCGGTTCGGGTGCCGAACTCGCCGAGAAGGCGCACGCGGCCGGCGGCACCGTCGACTTCATCGCGTCGATCATCCCGACCTCCCTGCTCTCCGCGCTGACCGCAGGCAGTGTCCTGCAGACCCTGTTCGTGGCGCTGCTCGTCGGCTTCGCGATCCAGGGCATCGGCAAGTCGGGTGAACCGATCCTCCGCGGTATCGCCCATCTGCAGAAGCTCGTCTTCCGCATCCTGACGATGATCCTGTGGCTCGCCCCGATCGGTGCGTTCGGCGCCATCGCCAACGTCGTCGGTCAGACCGGACTGAGCGCGGTCCTGCAGCTCGGTGTGCTGATGATCGCCTTCTACCTCACGTGCGCCGTGTTCGTCTTCGGCGTCCTCGGATCGCTGCTGCGGGCCGTCGCCGGTGTCTCGGTGTTCAAGCTCGTGAAGTACCTCGCCCGCGAGTATCTGCTCATCTTCGCGACGTCGTCGTCGGAGTCCGCGCTGCCGCGCCTGATCGCCAAGATGGAGCACCTCGGTGTCCAGCGCACCACCGTCGGCGTGGTCGTGCCCACCGGCTACTCGTTCAACCTGGACGGCACCGCGATCTACCTGACGATGGCCGCTCTGTTCGTCTCCGACGCGATGGGCAGCCCGCTGAACATGGGCGAGCAGCTCTCGCTCCTGCTGTTCATGATCGTTGCCTCGAAGGGTGCGGCCGGCGTCACCGGTGCAGGTCTGGCGACGCTGGCCGGTGGTCTGCAGAGCCACCGTCCCGACCTGCTCGACGGCGTCGGCCTGATCGTCGGTGTCGACCGGTTCATGTCCGAGGCGCGAGCCGTCACCAACTTCTCCGGCAATGCCATCGCGACCCTGCTCATCGGCACCTGGACCCGGTCGGTGGACCGTGAACGCGTCGACGAGGTGCTCAGCGGACGGTTGCCGTTCGACGAGAGCATGATGATCGACGATCACGAGCCCGCTCCCGAGCGCGAACCGGCGACGCTGGAGAAGGTCTCCGTCTGATCCGGCATCCGCTACGACAATGGCTGTCCGCTACGGAAAATTTCCGTAGCGGACAGCCATTTCTGTAGCAACCAGGAGCCGGCGGCGACAGCAGATCTACGCGCCGGCGGCGACGAAACGCTGGTGCAGTTCGCCGATGCCTTCGATCCAGCTGTCGAGTCGCTCACCGGCGCGCAGGTAGCGCTGCGGGTCGCGGCCCATGCCCACACCGGCGGGTGTGCCGGTGAAGATCACGTCGCCCGGGTACAGGGTGACGTTGCGCGACAGCTCGGCGACCAGCGCGGGCACGGAGAAGATCATCTCCCGCGTGCGGCCCTTCTGGACCTCCTCGCCGTCGATCGCGCACCCGAGTTCGAGATCGTCCGGGTCGGCGAACTCGTCGGGGGTGACGAGCCACGGACCCTGCGGAGCGAAGCCGGGATACGACTTGGCGAGACCGAACTGGGGCGCCGGTCCGCGCATCTGGGCGACGCGTTCGGAGATGTCCTGCCCCGCCGTCAGGCCCGCGACGTACGACCAGGCGTCTGCTGCGTCGACGTTGCGTGCCTCCCGACCGATGACGGCGACGAGTTCGATCTCCCAGTCGACGTTGCCGCCGTCCGGAATCGTGACCTCGGAGTCGGGGCCGGTGAACGCCGAGACGTACTTGGTGAACACCGGGGGCAGATGTGTGGGGGCCTCGAAGCCCGATTCGGCGGCGTGGTCGTCGTAGTTCAACCCGACCGCGAAGACCTGGCGGGGCGCAGGGGAGGGGGCACCGAGCCGGGCACGGTCGATCGAAGCGTTGTCGGTGACGTCTGCGTCC
This sequence comes from Rhodococcus sp. 5G237, assembly GCF_053764735.1. Lineage (NCBI taxonomy): Bacteria > Bacillati > Actinomycetota > Actinomycetes > Mycobacteriales > Nocardiaceae > Rhodococcus > Rhodococcus sp. 5G237. Next base: position 289,178 of record NZ_JBSNCD010000002.1, read on the forward strand.
GCCGCCCACGCCCGCACCTCGTCCCACGACTCGTAGATCGAGGCGAGCTCGGGTCCGAACCGGCCGGCGGACGCGGTAGCGATGTCGACGGCCTGCTCGTTGCCGGAGTCACCGACGACGAGGACGGCACGGTTGTCGAGGTTGGCGATGCGCATGGATTTCTCCTCGAGGGACTGGAGGGCGTTACGGGGCGCCGGGCCCGAACAGTGCGGACAGGTCGATTCGATCATTCGAGGCCAGGATCGCGCGCACTCGGGACAGCGAGGCGTCGGCGGATTCCCCGAGACCTGCATGTCGCAAGTTCGCCACGAACTTGGCGTCGACGTCGGCGCGCCCGGCGGGCACGCCACGAGGGTCACCCCACGGATGGTCGATACGGTCCGCGTGGGTCCGTCCGTCGTCCGCCCGTATCTCGAGATGCGCCGCGGTCAAGGGGAACGATGACTCGGCTGCCGGTCGGAGACGGACGAGGTGCGCGAGCCGGAGAACCTCCGGGTCGTTGCGGAACGGGTCGTCGAAGTGGGCGGGCACCGGCCGTCCTCGCACCAACGCGTTCGCAGTCTGGAACTGGAAGCCGAACAGGGCCGCCGGCCGGGACACCTCCGCGTCCTCCACCGGGAGGTCCAGGGGCGAGCCGATGTGGTGCGGATGGACGGTGAGGGTGATCTCCCGTACGGTGCCCGGATCGGCGACCTCGCGGAGATTCCTGGCGACGTCGATCGGACCGTGTGTGAATCGACAACCCGGATAAGGCTTGACGATCCGGTCCCCGAAGTACACCTCACCGAGACCGGCCGTCACCGAGGACTCGTCGGGGAATCCTGTGCCGTATGTGCGGAACAGGCCGAAGCGGCCGTCCAGCGCACCGTCGCCACCTGCATAACCGTGCCGGACCAGATCGGCGGCCTCGATACCGTCGCGAGCGGCGAGTCCTTGCACGAAGGTGAACGCATCACTGTGCTCGTCGATGGCCTGGAAGGTTCCCGACACCTGCTGGAGCACCAGTCCCCATGCTCGCACCAGTTCGTCCGCACTCAGGTTCCACAGCCGCGCGGCGACGACGGCCGAGGCGAACCGGTTGATGAGCCCGGGGTTGTCCCATCCGGTCCCGGGGACGAATTCGAGTGCTCTGCTGATCCGTGCTGCCACGTCGTCGGCCACGATGAGGGCTTCGAGCATCGTCCGTGCCGAAGCGCCGCAGTCCTCGGCCAGGGCGACGGCCACGGGTACGGTCGTCTCCGAGATATGGGACCAGATCGGTGACGCCCCGTCGAAGGGGGTCAGGGGGCCGAAGTCGTAGGCCCGGGCAAGAAGTGCATTGGCGTAGGCCGCCGAGGCAGGCCCGACCTTTCCTTCCTCGAGCGCGACGGAGGACCGGCCGGGTGCGGAGTTCCGGGTGACGAGTGCTGCGGCCCGGCGGGTCGAATCGACTCGTGTGCCGGCGATCATGCAGCCCAGCGTGTCCACGACCCGATCGAGAAGGTACCGATCGTGCGGAGACTCGAAGGCGGCATCCGGGGTCGCTTCGATGGCATGGGACGCCAGGGTGCGTGCGAGATTCATGGTGGAGGATCTCCTGATGTCTCTGCGAGCGAGCGGTGCCGCGGCGCATGCCGACGGCCCCGCTCACTCGTGGGGGATCCCTACTTGGAGACCAGATCGTTCGGCGCAGCGACGGGCCCGTCGCTCGCGGACTCCTCACGTTGCTGGATCCGGCCCAGAGTGACGATGCAGATCGTGCCGACCGCCAGCGGGACCGCCATCAGGTAGAAGAGGTTGCCCGCGGTCCAGCCGCTCTCGAGCAGGAAACCGGTGCCGATCGGGGAGACGATCGAGACCAGGCGGCCGACGCCGACCATCCAGCCGACACCGGTGCCGCGCAGCGAGGCGGGGTAGACCGTCGGGCCCACGGCGTAGAAGCCGGCGACCGAGCCGACCGCGACGATGCCGAGGAAGATGCCGAGGGTGATCGCGAGCCATCCGACTCCGAAGGCCGCGCCGTAGACGGCGTAACCGATGGCGCCGAGACCGAGGGTGGTCATGAGGATGTTGCGGGGGATCCACCGGAACGCGGCGGCCGCGAACAGGAGGCTGCCGATGATGCCGCCGAGGTTGAGGACGGTGCCGACCGTGGTGCCGCTCTGCACGTCGCCGGTGGATTCGGCGACCAGCTTGGGGATCCACGAGTTCGCGAAGTAGTAGGCGGCCATCAGGCAGGCGTAGGCGAGCCACAGGGCGAGCGTCTTGATGCCGGTGGTGCCGGTGAAGATGGCGCCGAGCCGGGCGTTGTGACGGTCTGCGGGGGTCTGCTCGGGCAGTTCCTTCAGCGCCGGATGCCCCATCTTGCCGAGCATCGAGTTGATGCGTTCGAGGGCGTTCTTCGGACGGCGTGCGACGAGGAAGTCGATCGACTCGGGCAGTGCGGCCCACGCGAGGACGAGCAACACCACGCTCAGCACGGTGCCGACGACGAACAGGTTCTTCCAGTCGGCGGGATCGAACAGGCCGGCCACGACACCGGCGAGAGCGGCACCGATGGGGAAGCCGGTGGCATAGATGCCGACGACGGTGCCGCGGCGCTTCTCCGAGGCGAACTCGGAGACGTACGCGTTGAGCTGCGACATGGCACCGATACCGAGCCCGGTGATCACACGGGCGACGATCATCGTGGCGACGTTGGGGCTGATCACCGCGAGCACCATGCCCACCACGACCATGCTCATCGACACGATGGTCAGCGTGCGACGCCCGTAGCGGTCACCGAACGGGCTGAACAGGATCGCGCCGGCGGCCATGCCGAAGAGGCTGCCGCTGAGAACGATTCCGAGGGTGCCGGAGCTGACGCCCCATTCGTCCGACATCGGCTTCGCGGCGAACGACATCACCGCGATCTCGAATCCGTCGAGAATGATCAATGCGAGTGCTATGGCGATCGCACGGATCTGCAGGGGAGTCATCTTCGACGCCCTGATGTCAGCCAACACATCCATCGTTAGGTTCCTTCACTTTGGTCGCGCTCGAGGAGCGAAGCTCCGAGCTGAGACGACACCACGCCAGGTGGCGGCAGTCACATAGTGCAGTGGGGGTCCGTTGTGATCACAGTCACCGGTGCCACTGGGTGGCATCGTCGGCCGGTGTGCCGCAACGGGATCCCGTCGGCTGCCGCAGGGCGATCTCGACGACCGCCGCCGACTGCTCGATTCGATGGATGTAATCGAGTATGTCTGCGCCCGAAGTGCTCTCGGGAAGCCTCGACAAGCGCAGGACCATGACGACATTACCCTCCGGGTCGTGGACGGGCACGGAGAGCTGGAGCGGCGTGTACGTCGCCACGGGATCGATCTCCGCCGGTTCGTGGTGCGCGGACATCCGCTGCAGGGCGTCGATGAGTCTCTGTTCGTGCTCCGGCGTACGGTCCGGCGTGCTGAAGGCATCGACGAGTTCGTCGAGCGTGTGGGTGTCGACCTCGCCCGAGAGGGTCACCGACCATCCGCGTTCCTGGACGCGTTGCAGCTGGAGCTCCGCCGCCTCTCGGATCTCCGGCGACCGGCGCGGCACGCGGTCGAGCCAGTCCTCGCTCGACGGGGCGCCGCGGTGGCCGACCATGAGGGAACCGAGCGGCGGGACGAACGGCAGACGGGTGCCGGGCATCGTCGAGTGACTTGCACCGTCGGCGCTCGCCGTTGCCACGAAAGCGAATTCGTCACCGAGCGGGGCGAGTAGGCTGACCTCCACGCCGAGTTCGGTGGCGAGGAGCTCCATTTCCTGACGTCCGCACTCCGCCGTGCGGATGGCGGCGGCGAGGGAGCGGTAGTCCGAGGCCATCAACGATCCCGGCGTGAACCGGCCGTAGCCCCGCTGGAAGAACAACAGCGGCAGGCAGTTCCGCTCGGTCGCTAGTTCCCGCACCGCGCCGAGGACGAAGTAGTGGTCACCGGCGTCGAGCACGTCCGACCACTCGCATTCGATCCACGCCGTCGTTCCCTCGAGAATCGGTGCACCGGTGGGGGACTCGTGCCAGTCGACGCCCTCGAACTTGTTCTCCCGCCGCATGAACGCCCCACACACGTGTTCCTGGTCGGCGGCCATGATGTTGACGCAGAAGGTACGCGACTCGCGCAGTGCGGCGAAGGTGTACGACGACTTCATCGGCATGAACGACACCAACGGTGGGTCCATCGACACCGAGTTGAACGTCCCGACCACCATGCCGAGCGGCGTGCCGTCGGCTGCGCGTCCGGTGACGATGGCGACGCCGGTGGGGTAGCTGCCCAGGACGTGCCGCATGTGCTGGGGGTCGATCGGCGCGGCGACCGGAAGGTCGGCGAGCGTGGTTGCTTCAGACATCTGACGTAGTCCTTTCGGCGACCGGCGTCCTTTCGGGGACCGGCGTGGACGGAACGGGGACGATCTCGGCGGGATCGTCGAGACGGGACAGTCGCAGGCCGCGCGGTCCGAAACGCAGGACCACCGCCGCGACGACCAGCAGCAGCGCGGCGAGCCCGACGGTGGACCGCAGGCCGATCAGGTCGGCGGCCGCGCCCTGCAGAGCAGCGCCGAGGGCCACCGAACCGGTGTAGACCATCACGCTGACCGACAGCACCCGTCCCCGGATGTGGTCGGTGACGAGCACCTGCACGGTGCTCTGCCCGATGGTGAGGGAGAGGAGGAAGAAGACGCCCACGCCGACGGTGGCGGCGGTGGCCGTGACCGTCGTCGGGGCGATGGCGAATAGTGCCAGCGTGATTCCGAAGCCGATGAAGGCGACGAGGGCGACGGTCGACCGGCCGACGCGGCGCAGGGCGCCTCCCAGCAGCGGGATGCCGGCCATGGTGCCGATGCCGAGTCCCAGGTTGAGGGCGGCCAGACCCAGCTCACCGCTGTCGAAGACATCCTCGGAGAACGTGATCACGTGCTGGAAGATCGGCATCCCCAGAGTGCCCGTTACGAGGACGACGGTCACCGCGGTGAGCACCCCCGGGGTGGATCGGGTGTAGCGCAGTCCTTCGACGAAGCGCCCGCTCTTCCTGCTGCCCCGAGCGGCGGGGGCGGGGGCGTTGACGGGTTTCGCGACGATCAGCGCCACGACGACGGAGAGCACCATGACGAAGGTGACCGCGAATGCGACCGCCGGTCCCCACCAGTACAGGACGACACCGGCCACTGCGGGTCCGAACGATCGCGCGAGGTTGAACTGGATCGTGTTCAGTGACGCGGCGGAGGCGAGCGAAGCGCGCGGCGCGTAGTCGTTGGTCAGTGCCTGCCAGCTCGGCATCGACACGCCCTGCCCGATGCCGGTGAGCGCAGCGAGGCCGAGCAGCAGCCACGGCGAGTGCCATTCGGCGAGCCAGCACACGCAGATGGCCAGGGCCACCAGGGAACGCATCAGCTGCATCCACAACACGAGCAACCGCCGGTCGACCCGGTCGGCGAGCGCACCCGCGTAGGGGCCGAGCACCATGATCGGAACGAACTGCGCCGCGGTGGCGAGACCGACCCACGCGGCCGAACCCGTGATCTGGAAGAGCACGAACGGAACGGCCAGCGATTGGAACCACCCACCGGTGTTGGTGAGGAAGGCGCCGGTCAGGAAGACCACGAAGCCGCGGTGCCGCAGCGCTTCGAACATGGTGTGCGCGTCCTTTCCTCCGGTACGGGACCGGAATGACGAGGAGGCGCGACCGGGTTCCGGCCGCGCCTCCCGACCGTTGATCAGCTGTAGAGGCGGGCGGAGCGCTCGCGGGCGCCGGCGCGGTCCTCGTCGCTGAGCAGGAAGGCTGCGGCCGCCGGATTGCCCATCTCGAGGTTCGCCGCGGTCGCGGCGGCGAAGTCGGTGTTCTGGGTGAAGTGCTGGCGGGCCACGATCAGGTCGCGGTAGATGCGCGAGAGCGGGTTGGCCTCGTGCACGACACTGGCCGACATCGACGGCATGAGCTGCTGCGGGACGTTCAGTGCGGCCTCGGCGGTGCGCGCCATGTCGTAGATGCCGCGGGCGGCCTCGAGATCGCCGGGGATCTCGAAGTTCTCGGCCTGCTCGAAGCCCTTGCGCAGCCACCGCAGAGCGGTCTCCTGCTGATCGGACAGGCGCACACGCACGTCGTTCATGCGCAGCAGCTCCACGCGGTCCTCGCTGAGCTTCTGGTTGTCGAAGCGGCGGGTGAACTTCTTCAGCTGGGCGACGTACTCGTCGTAGAAGGCCCAGGCGGCACCGAGGGCGGGCGCACCGGCGACGAGGTTGTAGAGGTAGCCCTGCGGGATCCGGTAGAGCGGGTTGACGTTCTGCTTCAGGCCGGGACCTGCCTGAGCGAGCAGGATCTGGCGGTCGAGCACGCGATGCGCCGGCACGAAGACGTTCTTCAGCGCGACCGAGCGCGAACCGGTGCCGCGCATGCCGAGCACGAACCAGTCGTCGATGATCTCGGCCTCGGACAGCGGCACGACGAAGTTGTGCATGATCGGCTTGCCGTCGACCTCGACCGATGCGCCGAGGATCACCCACTGGGCGTGCGTGATGCCCGAGGAGGACTTCCACGAACCGTCGAGGATGTAGCCGCCCTCGACCGGCGTCGCCTTGCCGTGCGGCGCGTAGGACGAGGAGAGCAGCGTGGTCGGATCGTCGAGGAACAGCTCGTCCTGGAGCTGTTCGGTCATGTGAGAGACCTCCCAGCTGTGGACACCGAGCAGCATGAGGACCCAGCCGGTCGAGGTGCAGGACTTCGACACCTCGATGACCGCCTCGACGAAGTCGGCCGGGTGGGCCTCCTCGCCGCCGTACCGCGCGGGCTGCAGTGCCCGGGTCAGGCCGCAGTCGATCATCGCCTGCACGGCCTCGGGAGCCACCGTGCGCTGCTGATCGTTCTGGACGGCGTACTCGGCGACGATCGGGGCGATCTGCCGGGCGCGCTCGACGAGGGAGAGACCGGTGGTGGTGACGGGGGGTTCGGCGTAGGTGGTCATCGGGATGCTCCTTGGTACGAGAGTGGGCGAAGAGGTATCGGGGTCAGCGTGCGGACAGGGCGTCAGCGGGCACGTCGACCAGATCGGGACGGGGGGCGCGGCGGGTCGAGATGCCGGCGGCCTGCGCGGTCTCCCAGGAGACCTTGCCGTCGCGGAAGAACTCGAGGAAGACCTGGTTGTGCAGCTCGGGACGGTCGGTCTGGCCCTGGTGGCCGGTGTTCTCCGGGTAGAAGAACTGCACCTTCGGCAGTGCGTCCTCCTGCAGGTGGGCGGCCTCCACGGCGTAGAGCACGTCCTTGTCGCCGAACATCGCGATGCCCGGGATGGAGATCCGGTCGAGCCGGCCCGTGGTGGTGAGGCGGAGCAGCTCGTCGGGGTCGGTCGGGCGCAGGACCCGGCCCATGTTGGCGTCGTAGTACTCCTGGTTGCGGTTCGCGGCGGCGGTGCGCATGGTGACCAGTTCGTCGGTGACGCCGGACGGGTCGACGACCATCGACTCGATCATCGCGCGCATCATCGTCTCGGAACCGTCGTAGGTGCCGCCGCTGCCGGGCAGCGGTCCGTTCTTGGCCCGGTTGTCCACCGCGCGCATCTCGTCACGGGTGACCAGGTCGCCGATCATGCCGGCGATCACCGCGAAGCGCTCGACCCGTTCCGGGTGTGCGACAACGTAATTGACGGTGTTCTGGCAACCCATCGAGTTGCCGCCGAGGCAGAAGGTGTCGAGGGCGACGGCGTTGACGAAGTCCTGCAGGAAGTCGACCTGGCCGCCCTGCCCGTACGCGTAGAAGCGTCCGGGATCCTCCGTCAGGCCGAAGCCGGGGAAGTCGGGGCAGTAGACACGGAAGCCGTGGGCGCCGAGAAAGGGTGCCATGTAACGGAATCCGGCCGAACCGGAGCTACCGGGGATACCACCGTGCAGCAGGACGACGGCGGGACCGCTCTCGCCCGAGGTCGAGTAGTGGGCCTTGACGCCCGTCTGCAGCCGGACGTAGCGGCTGAGCAGTCCCGGAACGTGAATCTCCTGGTCGTCGGTCAACGACACGGTGTCCTCCTCGATGTTGCGTGCATCACGTCGTGAGCAGCAGTGTGTGACGGGTTCTCGGATAGGGGTCATCGCGAGGTGCCACTGTTCGGCACCGGCGTCCGGTCCTCGCCGGACGGGCTCGACGGGGTCCGTCAGCCGACGCGCTGATGTCCCCAGAAGTGGGCGGCGTTCCACCGGCCGGGAACCCAGGTGTCCTCGTCGATCTCGAGTCCGCCGTAGCCGTACTCCATCTCCCAGCCGGACGGCGTCTTGACGTAGTACGAGATCATCTCGTCGTTGGTGTGCTTGCCGAGCGTGGCGCCCAGCGGCGCGGCTCCCTCGAGGATCCGGTCGTAGGCGCGTCCGACCGTATCGAGGTTGTCGACCTGCACCATGAGGTGGCCGAGGCGCGGGCCGAAGCCGGGACGGTGGGCGAAGGCCACCGAGTGATGGCGGGGATTGCAGTGCAGGAAGGTACCCGGGTCCGGGCCGATGTCGATGTAGTCGCTCAGGCCGAGGCCGAGGATGTCCATGTAGAGCTCGCGGAACGGAGCCGACTCGCTGACCGCGAACATCACGTGGCCGATGCCCATGCCCTCGGTGACGAAGCGCGCGCCGGTCGGGGAGACGAACGGCGTCGACTCGCGGTGCTGGCCGTAGTAGACCTCGATGCCGTGGCCGTCCGGGTCTGTGAAGGCCAGGTAGTCGGTCACCTGGCGGTAGGCGGCCTCCTCGGCGCTCGCGCGGTGGGTGGAGTAGCCGTGGTCGATCAGCGCCTTCTCGAGGGCTTCGATGTCCTCGGGTCCGCGGACCTCCCAGCCGACGGCGTCGATGTGCTCGACCTCGCCGCGGTGCAGGTCGATGCGCCAGGACCGCTCGTCGAGGCGGAGCTTGAGCCTGTCCTCGGTGTGCTCCACGATCTGCATTCCGTGGACGTCCGCAGCGAAGACCTTCCAGGCTTCGATGTCCCTCACGGTCGCGACCAGGTAACCGAATGCGCGGACCCGTCCCATCTTTCCTCCTGATTGCCTGCGTCCTGTGGACCGACCACCTGCCGCTCGGGCGGGGTCGTGTCCGGCGATGAATGACAGAGTGGCCCCGGTCACGCCCCGCTGGCACGTATCGCGTGCCACGGCGTGAAACCGCCACGGGGTTCCGTCAGGTGGCACGGCCGGATTGCCTCAGCGGCCCGTGTGGTCTGCACCATGGTCGCCATGACCGCACTCTCGCCGGCCCCGGCACCGTGGGACGAAGCGCCCAAGCAGGCGGCACCGTGGGACGAAGCGCCCAAGCAGGCGGCACTGCGCACGGTCGCGAACATGCTGTTCAATGCCGGACTGACCGGGCGCCCGGCCCGAGCCGCCGACGAACTGCTTGCCCCCTACGCCGAGCAGGGCGCCGAGGACGTGGCCGTCACCAATTTCCGGCGCGGAACCGACGAAGGGTGCCGGGTCGCGGGCCGCGCGGTGACCGTGGTCGACACCCCGGCCGGTGAGGTGGCGGTCGGCGGCTACTACTTCGGCGGTGCGGTGCATGCCACCGGCACCGGGATCCCCGACACGCTCCTGGTTCGTCCGCGGGTCTCCGCGACGCTCGCGCTGCGCGTCGGACGACGCATCGACCGGCCGGACGCGACGGTCGCAGAGATCCTCGGTGCAGTGGACGGCGTGCACGCAGCGCTGGTCGTCGCCTGCCCACGGGTCGGTGAGCCCGCAGGTTCGACGGTCCTCGAGTGCATCGCGGACAACGCTCACGCCGGGCACGTCGTCGTCTCCGACACCTGGATCGTGCCGTCCGGTGCCGACCCGGCCGGAACCCTCCTCGACATCGAGGTGGGCGGTGCCACGGCTCTGCACCGGCCGCACCCGTCCGCCTCGCTGCACCTGGTCTCGGCGCTGCGCCGAGCGATCGCGCTGTTCGGCTCGGTGTCCGTCGGGGAGGTGCTCGTCCTCCCGTCGGCCGGTCCGGCACTCGAACTCGGTCCGGGAGCGACTGCGGTGCTTCGTTCGCAGGTGTTCGGGACGGTGACGGTCGAGCGGGCGAAGGGGGAGTACGAGGACGGCTTCGAACCCCTGACCCACGCGTACGGTCGATAGGGACTTCCCTACCGTGCCGGTGGGTGTGGTTGACTTCGACACCTGGGGGTGACCGTCGTCATAGGTGAAAGGCAGTGAACCGTGAGTTCCGGAAACCCTCAGGAATCGGCCGTCAACGTCAAGCCGAGCATCGCCGTCGGCCGTGCGCTCTCGCTGCTCGACGCCTTCCTCGACGCCGGGCACACCATGAGCCTGACCGAACTGGCCCAGCTCACCTCGCTGCCGAAATCGACGGCCTTCCGGATCCTCGGGCAGCTGACCGCCAGTGGCCACGTCATCCGCAACGGCAACCAGTACCGTCTCGGCATCAAGATGTTCGAGCTGGGCAACCACTTCGTCCACAGCCGTCCGACCGGGCTCAAGGAGGTCGCCGCACCCCTGCTCGGTGACCTGTTCCTGCACGTCGGTGCCACGGTGGGACTGTCCGTCCTCGAATCGTGGGACGTCATCCTCATCGACCAGATCACGAGTTCACGCAGCCGGATCGTCACGCCCGTCGTCGGAGGCCGGGCCCCGGCCCTGAGCACCGCGTCGGGCAAGGCCCTCGTCGCCTTCCTCGACACCGAGAACCGTGAGAGGGCGGTCGCCCACCACGTCCGGCAGGAGCCGTGCTCGAGCCGTACCGTCCGGCACGCGGGCCGGTTGCGTTCGCAGCTCGCCGAGGTGCGCGAGAACGGTCATTCGTGGGCGTGCGACGAATTCAGCATGGGGATGAGCGCGGTCGCCTCACCGGTGCTCGTCAACGGCCGGCCGATCGCCGCGGTGAGCGTCTCGGCGGCGACGGGCCGGCTCGACAGGGTGAAGGCTGCCGCGGCGGTCCTGCGCACCTCCCGACTGATCGCCACGCAGTTCATCCGGGCGCGCGAGCTCGCACAGGACTACAGCACCTCGGAGCTGCAGTGGGACATCGAGGACGAGTTCGACCGGGTCTCCTGATCGCACCCTGCTGTCGGAGGGATGCGGCATAGTTCGGGGAAGAAGCCACGCAACGCTCTCCAACCGCACAACTTCGGGAGTCGCTGTGAAGAACCGGGCTCGATTCGTCGATGTCGAAGGCCGTCCCGCGATCCGCTTCGAGCGGGAGTACCCGTATCCGCAGGAACGCCTGTGGAGCGCGGCGACCGGGAGACCGCCGCGATGGTCGCCGCGGGCTGGACGGTCTGCCTCGACGAGTTCGACGCCCTGCCGGCAGGCGAACCGCCGTCGCAGGAGACCGACTCGGAGGCCTGGCGGCCGGTCTACGAGCTCCTACATCGCAGAAGGATTCCCGGCGGGTGCTCCCGTGCCGGGACAAGGAGGGGAGACCTCATGAGCGAGTCCGAGAAGGGCACCGGACCCAAGCTGTTGTCGGGTGGCAACCCGCAGATACCGAAGGGGATGGGCAGGGAACCGGTCGAGGCCTACATCGCGGCGATGCCCGAATGGAAGCACGACATCGGTCGGCGCCTCGACGAGCTGATCCGCGAGGAAGTTCCCGACGTCCACAACGCCGTGAAGTGGAACCAGCCGCTCTACGGCACCGCCGACGACAGCTGGTTCCTCACGTTCCGCTGCTTCACCAACTACGTGCAGCTGAGTTTCTTCAGGGGGAGTTCGCTCGACCCGCTGCCCGAGAAGGGGTCCAAGCATCCCGAGATGCGCTATCACGACATCCGCCGGCTCGAGGACCTCGACGAGGACAAGGTCCGGAAGTGGGTGAGGCAGGCCGCCGAGCTGCCGGGCGAGAAGATGTAGCACGCCGATGTTCGGGGGAGTGATCGGGCACACGATAGTTTGGAAGCATGACCACGCCTCTCCAGGACATCCCGATCAACACCCTCTCGGGTGAACCCACGAATCTCGGCGCGTACGAGGGCCACGCGGTTCTCGTCGTGAACGTCGCGTCCAAGTGCGGCCTGACCCCGCAGTACACGGCGCTCGAGAAGCTCGCGCAGGAATACCGCGACCGCGGACTGTTCGTCGTGGGCGTGCCGTGCAATCAGTTCATGGGTCAGGAGCCGGGAACGCCGGAGGAGATCCAGGAGTTCTGCTCCGCCACCTACGGCGTGACCTTCCCGCTGCTCGAGAAGATCGAGGTCAACGGCGAGAACCGGCATCCGCTCTACGCCGAGCTCACCAAGCACCCGGACGCCTCGGGCGAGGCCGGCGACATCCAGTGGAACTTCGAGAAGTTCCTCATCGCTCCCGACGGCACGGTCGCCGCGCGCTTCCGTCCCCACACGGAACCGGATGCGCCCGAGATCCTCGACGCCCTCGAAGAGATCCTGCCGGCCTGACATGTTCGGCACAGAAGCGCGGGACGCGCTGTACGACATCATCCGCATGCGTCGCGACGTCCGTGCAGAATTCAGCGGGGAACGGCTCGACGAGGAGACGCTGATGCGCATCCTGCGGGCCGCCCACCACGCACCCAGTGTCGGCAACACCCAGCCCTGGGACTTCGTCGTCGTGCAGGACGAACAGCGGCTGAAGGAGTTCGCCGAGCACGTCGCCGGTTGCCGACAGGCGTTCGCCGACTCGCTCCCCGAGGACCGGAAGAGCACCTTCGACCCCATCAAGATCGAAGGCATCGTCGAATCGGGGACCGGCGTCGTCGTCACCTACGACCCCGAACGCGGCGGCAAGCACATCCTCGGCCGCCACACCATCGACGAATCCGGCCTGTTCTCGGCCGTGCTGGCGATCCAGAACCTGTGGCTCGGCGCGACCGCCGAGGGGCTCGGCGTGGGATGGGTGTCGTTCTACGAGGAGGACTTCCTCGCCGACTTCGTCGGAGTGAGCGCACCTGTGCGTCCCATCGCGTGGCTGTGCGTCGGCCCGGTCACGCGGCTCCAGGAAATCCCAGACCTCGAACGGTTCGGCTGGCGCAAGGGTCGCCCGCTCGAGGAGGCCGTGCACCGCGACAGGTTCGTGGCGCCGGGCGACCGGGAGGCCTGATCCGACGGGGTGGCGGCCGGTTCGTGAGTGCACGCGCCGGCCGCCACCCACTGCTTTCACAGCTCGGTCGCAACCTGCCGCTTCACAGCTCGGTTGCCACCTTCCGCTTCACAGGTCGGTTGCCACCTTCCAGGCACTGTGGACGGCGCCCTCGATGTAGTCGACCCGACCCGCGTCCCCGACGACGCGGACGTCGATGCCCGAGCCGGCCAGCTCGTCGGCGAGCGGTGCCGCCGCCGACACCCCGGACGCGACGACGACCATCCGGGCGCGCACCGACTTCGTCTCCCCACCGACCGTGAACTCCACCGTCTTCCGCGTGATGCGCCGAACGGTCGTGTTGCGATGGACCTCGAGACCCACCTCGCGCGCGTGCTTGACGGCAGTCCACCGGCGCGGCATCGCCATCGGCACCCCGAGCTGTTGCCCCTCGGCGAGCAGGGTCACCCGGCTGCCGCGCTCGGCCATGAACTCGGCCAGTTCGAGGCCGACGAGCGACCCGCCGATCACGACGACGTCCTTCGCCATCGGCAGGAAACGCAGGAACCGTCGGCTCAGATCGCGGATCCTCCGAGGGCTCGTGGTGATACCCGCGAGCTTGCCCAACCGGCCCATCACCCGCAGCACAGGCGACTGGCCGGAGACGTCGCCCGCGCCCGTCATGAGCGCACGCATACTGTCGCCGGTGTGCACGTGCGGCAGGTCCCCGCCCGGCACGGTGGGACGCTCCCGCACCGCGCCCGTCGCGACGACCACGACGTCCGGATTCAGGGCACGGATCGATGCGGCGGTGGCCTCGGTGCCGAGTCGCACATCGATGCCGAGGCGGGTGACCTCGGTTGTAAGCCACTTCAGCAACCGTTCGTTGTCGGGGGTGGTGAGGGTCGAGAACCACAGGGTCCCGCCCAGCCGGTCGGTTTTGTCCAGGACGGTGACGCGGTGCCCGCGCTCGGTGGCGACCCGTGCAGTCTCGAGCCCGCCCGGACCGGCACCGACCACGACGACGTGCTTCGGCGCCGCAGTGCGGACGAACGGCACGAGCGTTTCGTTGCCCAGCGCCGGATTGACCGCGCAGATGGGCGTGGCGTCCCAGAAGTTCTCCTGCACGCATACGTAGCAGTTGATGCACGGGCGGATCTGTTCGCTGCGCCCCTGTTTCAGCTTGGCGACGAGCGCGGGATCGGCCAGCAACTGACGGCCCATCGCGACGAAGTCCGTGACGCCCTCGGCGATCATCCGCTCGCCGACTTCCGGCAGCATGCGGCCGACGGTGATGACGGGGATGGACACCGCGCGCTTGATGACCGCGGCGTCGGAGGTGTAGAAGCCGACCTTGTCCGGCAACGGGCCGTCGGTGAAGTTCGCGAACGCGTTGAGCGCGGTGCCCGTGACGTGGAGGGCGTCGGCGCCGGCCTGCTCGAACAGCACTGCGGCAGCGGCGGATTCCTCGACGGTCAGGCCGTCCGTTTCACCGTATTCCTGCCCTGCCAGGCGCACGATGACGGCGAGGCGGTCGCCGACCCGGTCCTTGACCGCGCGGATCACCTCACAGGTCAGACGCGCCCGGTTCTCCAGCGACCCGCCGTACTCGTCGGTGCGCCGGTTCGTGTAGCGGCTGAGGAAGGCGCCGAGCACGTAGTTGTGGGCGGCGTGGATCTCGACGGCGTCCGCTCCGGCGGCAGCGACCCGGCCCGCTGCCTCGGCGAACATGCGGATCAGCCACTGGATATCGGTTTCGGTGGCTTCGTTGTAGGTGGCCTGCTTGCCCCCCTGGATCGCAGCCATGCGCTGCAGCTCCTCGGGGGTGCAGTCCGCCATGGCGCTCATGTCGCTCGGCGGCTTCGGGATGCTCGGTACCAGTTGCGGACGGCCCTGCAGAGTGTCGATACGAGCGACCTTGCCGTGATGCACCATCTGCACGCACAGCTTGCTGCCGGCCTCGTGGACGGCGTCGGCCAGCGCACGGAGACCGGGGATGAACCGGTCCTCGGACAGGCCGGGTTCCTTCGTGCTGGCGCATCCCGCCGGATAGGCGACCGCGCAGCATCCGGTGATGATCAGCCCGGTGCCTCCGGCCGCGCGGGCGACGAAATGATCGATGTCGCCCTGCTCGATCTCCCCGTCCTCGCAGAGGTTCATGTCCATGGCGGGCATCACTACGCGGTTGTCCAGGGTGATCGGCCCGATGGTGCCGGGGGAGAGAAGGCGCGTATAGGTCTGGTTCGGGACTGTCACGCCCGGACGGTATGCCCGCCTCGATGTGGTCGCCGACACAATCTCGATGAGCGGGATGCAAGCTGGTCCGACCGGGTTTCACCGAGACTTCCTCTGGTGGGCAGGGTGCTGTTAACCCGCGCGGGGCAGGCTCGGGGTCATGAGCGGACGGATGATCGTGTCGGTGTCGGGGATCCGGGACGTCACGCGTGATGTCGTGAACGACTTCGCGCGCGAGATGGATGCGCGTGGTGTGCCGTTGTCGCTGCTCGTCGCTCCCCGCCTGAAGGACCACTACCGTCTCGTGCGCGATCCGGCGACGCAGGAATGGCTGCTCGAACGACGCGAGGGCGGCGACGCGATCGTGCTGCACGGCTACGACCAGGCTGCGACGAAGCGTCGTCGCGCCGAGTTCGCCACGTTGCCCGAACACGAGGCTCGGCTGCGCCTGCTCGCGGCCGACCGCGTGCTCGAGGAGACAGGACTCCGCACGCGACTGTTCGCGCCTCCGCGGTGGGTCGCCTCGCCCGGAGCTGTGGCTGCACTTCCGCAGGTCGGTTTCCGGATGATGGCGGACGTCGCCGGAATCCGCGATCTCGCGGCGGGCACCGTGACGAGAACGCGGGTGTACGGCATCGGTGACGGTGCGAAGTCGGAGCCGTGGTGGTGCCGGGCGATGGTGATCGGAGCGTCGCGGGTCGCGCGGCGGGGTGAAGTACTCCGGCTGGCGATCGCGGCTCCCCGGCTCGCCGAGTCCGGACCTCGGCAGGCGATCCTCGACGCCGTGGACATCGCGCTGCACCACGGTGCAGAGCCGGCCGTCTACAGCTGGCACCGGCGCCCCGCAGGTACCACCGCGGCATGATCCCGCCGGCCTCCCGGGTGCTCCCGGTCGCGGCTTCCGCTCGGTAATGTTGGCGGCCATGGACGCTGACGTGATCGTGGTGGGGGCGGGACTCGCGGGGCTCGTGGCGGTCGGTGAACTGATCGACGCCGGTCGTAAGGTTCTGCTGGTCGATCAGGAGAACTCGAACAACATTGGTGGGCAGGCCTTCTGGTCGTTCGGTGGGCTGTTCTTCGTCGACAGCCCCGAACAGAGGCGACTCGGTATCAAGGACTCCTACGAGCTCGCCCTGCAGGACTGGATGGGCACCGCCGGCTTCGACCGCGAGATCGAGGACCGCTGGCCGAGGCGATGGGCGCAGGCCTATGTCGAGTTCGCCGCGGGGGAGAAACACGCCTGGCTGAAGCAGCGCGGCCTGAAGATCTTCCCGATGGTCAACTGGGCCGAACGTGGCGGATACGACGCTGCAGGGCACGGCAACTCGGTCCCGCGATTCCACATCACCTGGGGCACCGGTCCGGGCCTCGTCGAGATCTTCGAGCGCAAGCTCCGCGAAGGCGTCGAACGCGGACTCGTCACGCTGAAGCACCGCCACCGGGTCGACGAACTCGTCGTCACCGACGGCGCCGCCACCGGTGTGCGCGGGGCGATCCTCGAACCCACCGACGCGCCGCGTGGCGTGGCGTCCTCCCGCGCCGTCGTCGGGGACTTCGAGTTCTCCGCCGGAGCCGTCATCGTCACCTCCGGTGGTATCGGCGGCAACTACGACCTCGTGAAGAAGAACTGGCCGAAGCGGATGGGGGAGCCGCCGAAGCGCATGCTCAGCGGTGTGCCCGCGCACGTCGACGGCCGGATGCTCGAGATCACCGAGAAGGCCGGCGGGAACATCGTCAACCGCGACCGTATGTGGCACTACACCGAGGGCATCACCAACTACGACCCGGTGTGGCCCGATCACGGCATCCGCATCCTGCCCGGCCCGTCGTCGCTGTGGCTCGACGCCACCGGCAAGCGGTTGCCGGTGCCGTTGTTCCCCGGATTCGACACGCTCGGCACCCTCGAGTACATCGTGAGCACGGGCTACGACCACACCTGGTTCGTGCTCGACCAGAAGATCATCGAGAAGGAGTTCGGGCTCTCCGGTTCCGAACAGAATCCCGACCTCACCGGGCGCAGCCTTCGCCTGCTGCTGCAGCGGGTCAGGTCGGGTGCACCCGGACCGGTCGAGGCCTTCAAGGAGCGCGGTGTCGACTTCGTCGTCCGCGACACGCTCGCCGATCTCGTCGCGGGCATGAACGAGCTCACCCCCGAGGCGCCGCTCGACTACGAGCAGGTGCGTTCGGTGGTCGAGGCCCGCGACCGCGAGATGGACAACAAGTACACGAAGGACCTGCAGGTCGCGGCGGTGCGCTCGGCGCGCGCCTACGCACCCGACCGCGTCGTTCGCATCGCCGCGCCGCACCGGATCCTCGACCCGAAGGCCGGACCGCTCATCGCGGTCAAGCTGCACCTGCTCACCCGCAAGACGCTCGGCGGGCTCGAGACCGACCTGTCGTCGCGCGTCCTGCGGTCGGACGGGTCGGTCTTCGACGGCCTCTTCGCGGCCGGTGAGGTCGCCGGCTTCGGTGGTGGCGGTGTCCACGGCTACCGGTCGCTCGAGGGCACCTTCCTCGGCGGGTGCATCTTCTCGGGCCGGGCGGCAGGTCGAGCCGCCGCCCGCTGAACCTCCCGGCGGCGTCGACCGAGACAGCAGAGCGCGAAACGGTCGTAGGAGCGCGAAACATCCCGCGCCGACGACCGTTTCGCGCTCCGAAGCGTCAGACCTCGACTCCGTCCTCGTGCGGAAGCACGCGGAACTCGGTGCCCTCCGGCGCCATCTCGCTGTACCGGCCGTAGAAGATGCCGCGACCGTTGTCGTTGACGATGCCCTGGTGGATCGGCACGGCGACCCGCGGATTCACCGCGCGCAGGTAGTCGATCGCCTCCCAGATCTTGAGCCACGGCGCGGTCGACGGCAGGGCCAGCACGTCGACGCGCTCGTGCGGGATGTACAGCGAGTCGCCGGGGTGCAGCAGCCGCGACGGATTCTCGTCGTCGCCGACGAGGAAGGCCGTGTTGTCGATGACGGGCATGTCGGGGTGGATCACCGCGTGCCGTCCGCCGGTGCCGCGCACGGTCAACGAACCCACCGAGAAGGAGTCGCCGGGACGCACCGCGGTCCAGTCACCGTCGAGCAGGTTCGCCGACTGCGGGTCGGAGAACAGCTGCGCTCCGGGATTGGCCTCGAGGAGCGAGGGCAGCCGGGTGGTGTCGGCGTGGTCGGGATGCTGGTGGGTCACGAGGATCGCGTCGAGTCCGGTGATGCCCTCGAACCCGTGGGAGAAATTTCCGGGGTCGAAAAGGAGCTTCGCGCCGAGGTGTTCGACGAGGATGCAGGAATGGCCGAAATGGGTCAGTTGCATGCCGTCGAGTATGCCGTCGGAAGGAGCCCGATGACCGACTACGGACAGGAACTCTGCTTCGGCAGCTTCCTCACACCCTCCGCCGCCGACCCGGCGGGCGTCGTCGACCTCGCCGTGGTGTCGGAGCGCGCCGGACTCGACCTGGTGACGATCCAGGACCATCCCTACCAGCCGCGATTCCTCGACACCTGGACGTTGCTCGGGTGGATCGCTGCGCGCACCACGACCGTGACGGTCGCGCCCGATGTCGCGAACCTGCCCCTGCGCGGGCCGGTGATCCTTGCGCGGAGTGCGGCCTCGCTGGACCGGCTCAGTGGGGGTCGCGTCGAATTGGGTCTCGGGTCGGGGGCCTTCTGGGACGCCGTCGCCGCGAACGGCGGACCGCACCGCAGCCCCGGCGAAGCGGTCGATGCGCTGATCGAGGCGATCGAAGTGATCCGCGCCCTGTGGTCGGACGAGAAGGGCGCGGCCCGGGTCGACGGCACGTACTACCGGTTGACCGGCGCGAAGCGGGGCCCGTTCCCCGCGCACGCTCTCGGCATCTGGCTCGGCGCCTACGGCAGGCGGATGCTCGACGTCACCGGCCGATCCGCCGACGGATGGTTGCCGAGCTCGTTCGCCGCCGGGCCCGAGAAGCTGGGGGAGATGAGCGCCCTCGTCGACGAGGGCGCGCACCGTGCCGGACGTGATCCCGCCGCGATCCGTCGGCTCTACAACATCTCCGGCACCTTCGCGGACACCGCGGACGGGTCGTTCCTGCACGGGCCGCCCGAGGTGTGGGCCGAACAGCTCGCCGAGCTGACCTTGCGGCACGGGACCAGCACCTTCGTCCTCGGTAGCGACGAGCGGTCCGACCTCGAACGTTTCGCCGGTGAGGTCGCGCCCCGCGTGCGCGAACTCGTTGCTGCCGAGCGGCGTTGAACGGGGGTGACGGGTCTCGCACGAGCGGGACCTCGGCCGATGCCCGTCCCGGTGGCCACGGCCGGTAAACTGCTGGATGTCCGGTGTCCGTCCCCGGGCGCCAGCACTACTACCGAGGAGCAGCACGTGGCGCGTGTCGTCGTCGAAGTCATGCCCAAAGCCGAGATTCTCGACCCCCAGGGTCAGGCCATCACCGGGGCGCTGTCGCGGCTGGGCTTCGCGGGCGTGACCGACGTCCGTCAGGGCAAGCGTTTCGAACTCGAGGTCGACGGCAGCGTCGGCGACGAAGAGCTCGAGAAGATCGCCGAGTCGTTGCTCGCCAACACGGTGATCGAGGACTGGGCCATCCGGCGGATCGACGGTGACGCATGAGCGCACGCATCGGAGTCATCACCTTCCCGGGCACGCTCGACGACATCGACGCCTCCCGCGCGGTGAAGCTCGCCGGTGGTGAGGCCGTGAGCCTGTGGCACGGGGACGCCGATCTCAAGGGAGTCGACGCGGTGATCGTGCCCGGCGGCTTCTCCTACGGCGACTACCTGCGTTGCGGTGCCATCGCCCGGTTCGCGCCGGTGATGGGCAAGGTTGTCGAGGCCGCGCAGAAGGGCATGCCCGTCCTCGGCATCTGCAACGGCTTCCAGGTGCTGTGCGAGGCGGGTCTGCTGCCCGGCGCGCTCACCCGCAACGCCGGTCTGCACTTCGTCTGCCGCGACGAGTGGCTGAAGGTCGAGTCGAACATCACCGCGTGGACCTCACGCTACGAGGCGGGCGCCGAGATCCTCATCCCGCTCAAGTCGGGTGAGGGCCGTTACCAGGCATCGGAGAAGGTGCTCGACGAGCTCGAGGGTGAAGGTCGCGTGGTGTTCCGTTTCGCGGGCGACAACCCGAACGGTTCGCAGCGCAGCATCGCCGGCATCTCGTCGGCGAACGGCCGGGTCGTCGGTCTCATGCCGCATCCCGAGCATGCCACCGAGGCGCTCACCGGCCCCAGCGACGACGGACTCGGCATGTTCTACAGCGTGCTGGACGCGGTCGTCAACGCGTGACCGCCTGACCGGAACTTCCGGCGAAGCCCCCATCGACCTTCCCGGGTCGTGGGGGCTTCGCTCGTTCCGGCGGGCTCGAGGAATCCTCCGAACCCGAAGTCCCGGAACAGGAGAGACGGAACGAGGGACCCCGCCACCGTCCCGATCGGCTGCGGAATCCCTCGTCCCTACGACCCGGAGCTCGACCCCCCGATCAAGTCCCGGGCGCGATGTCGTCGTCATCCCCCATGCGCGACATCGCGGATCAGTCTGCCGGAGCCGAGCCGGCCTGTCCTGAGTAGGACTACCCAAATCGGGCACGTCCGTCGACGGGCGTTGCGTGTCGGTCCCCGGCAGTACTGTCGCGCCATGACAGCGACCATCGCGATGATCACCTTCGACACCACCGATCCCGCTCCGATCGCGAGCTGGTGGGCCGAGCGTACGGGCGGCCGAGTCGAGCAGGAGAACGACGGCTGGTTCTTCATCGTCGCCCTGCCGCAGGGCATCAGGCTCGGCTTCCAGAAGGTGCCGGATCCGACGCCCGGGAAGAACCGCGTGCACCTCGATCTCGCGGCCCCCGATCTCGACGCCGAGGTCGAGCGCTTCGTGCAGGCCGGTGCGAAGGAGGTCCACCGCGAGGACATGGGCGACGACTTCCGCTGGGTGACGCTCGCCGACCCCGAGGGCAACCTGTTCTGCGTCGCCGAGGGCCACTGACACTCGGCGTGAGGAGAGCGGCGCGGCGCTTTCGGTCGGCACTCCCGCTGTTCGTGATGCGAAGATGCAGTCATGTCTTCCACGCGTGCCGATGCTCGGGGTCTCTGTAATTTCGTCGACCTGTCGCCGTCGCCGTTCCACGTCTGCGCCACCGTCGCCGCGGCGCTGACCGAGGCGGGCTTCGTCGAACTGCACGAGCAGCAGGCCTGGCCCTCCGAGCCGGGACGCTTCTTCCTGGTGCGCGGCGGGTCGCTGCTCGCGTGGAGCACCGAGGGTGTCGCCGACGATCCGGCCGCGCCCTTCCGCATCGTCGGCGGGCACACCGACAGCCCCAACCTGCGGGTCAAGCAGCATCCCGATCTCACGTCGGCGGGCTGGCGGATGGTGGGGCTCGAACCGTACGGCGGTGCGTGGCTCAACTCGTGGCTCGACCGCGACCTCGGGATCTCGGGCCGCTTCACCGTGCGTGCGGGGGAGACGACCGAGGACGTCCTCGTCCGCGTCGACGCGCCGATCCTGCGCGTCCCGCAGCTCGCCATCCACCTGTCCGAGGACCGCAAGGGCGTCCAGCTCGACCCGCAGCGCCACGTCGACGGTGTCTGGGGAGTCGGCACCGAACCGCGCTCGTTCATCGCGTGGGTCGCCGAGCAGCACGGGATCGACCCGGGCGCGGTGCTCGGCTGGGAGCTGATGACCCACGACCTCGCACCGAGCGCAGTCGTCGGGCCGGGCCGCGACCTGGTCAGCGCACCGCGTCTCGACAATCAGGGCACCTGCTACGCCGGACTGCACGCCCTGCTCGACGCCGCGGAACACGTCGCAGCGCACGGTGGCCCGATGCCGCTCCTCGCCCTGTTCGATCACGAGGAGGTCGGCAGCATGTCCGACCGCGGCGCCTTCTCGGAACTGCTCAACACCGTCCTCGAACGGATCGTCCTGCTCCGGGGCGGTGGACGCGAGGAGTTCCTCCGCGCCCGCGCCGGCTCGATCGTCGCGTCGGGCGACATGGCACACGCCACGCACCCCAACTATCCCGAGCGGCACGAACCCGCTCACCGCATCGCGGTGAACGGCGGACCGGTCCTGAAGGTGAACCAGAACCTGCGGTACGCGAGCGACGCGACCGGCGCCGGAGCCTTCGCACTGGCCTGCGAGCAGGCGGGAGTCCCGCTGCAGCGGTACGTACACCGCGCCGACCTGCCGTGCGGCTCGACCATCGGCCCGATCACCGCGTCGAGGACCGGCATCACGACCGTCGACGTCGGCGCCCCGCAGCTCGCCATGCACTCGGCGCGCGAGTTCATGGGCGCGGAGGACGTGACGAGCTATGCGCAGGCCCTGACCGCTTTCCTGACCCCGGCATCGTGACCGCGTTCGCCCGCCCCGAAGCACTCGCCGGTGACACACTGAAGACGGTCGTGTCCGGTCGGAGAGAACGGGGGAATGCAGTGGACGTCCCGTCCTACCCCGATCATCTGCTGTCCCTCGCCGAGTGGGCGGCCCTGCCCGAATCCGACGGGCACCACGTGGAGGTGTGCGAGGGCGTGCTCGTCGCCGCGCCCGCGCCGGGGGCGGCGCACGAGCACGCCGCGGTGACCTTGGCGTTGCTCCTCGACGAGAAGCTGCCCGACGAATGGTGCGCGCTCGGAGGCGTCGAGGTGCTGGTCGCGGAGAAGCCGCTGACGGTGCGGTGCCCCGACGTGATCGTCGTGGGACGCTCCCTCGTCGACGCCGACCCCGATCGGGCGCCGATCTCCGAGGTGAAGCTGGTCGTGGAGGTCACCGTCGACGGCACCGCCCGCACCGACCGGGTCACGAAGTTCTCCGAATATGCGGAGGCCGGCGTCCCGCAGTACTGGATCGTCGATCTCGGCGGGCCGCCGGTGATCGCGACCTTCACGCTCGTCGACGGGTGGTACCGATTCGACGGGGAGCACTCGGGCACCGTCACCCTCGATGCGCTGGGCACCGAGGTGGCCGTCACACCGTCGGAGCTCGTGCCCGCACCGGTGAACCCCGTCGCGCCTGCGCAGCGATAGACTGATCCGCGGCAGTTCCCGCCCGGCCTGCCGTTTTCGATCCCAGAGTGAAGGGACCCGACGCCCAGTGTCACCGCACGTGGATACCGTCTCCCACGCCGCCGAAACCCCCGACGCCGCTCAGCCCTATCGGGAGCTGGGTCTGAAGGAAGACGAGTACACCCGGATCAAGGAGATCCTGGGCCGTCGCCCCACCGACGCCGAACTCGCCATGTACTCGGTGATGTGGTCCGAGCACTGCTCGTACAAGTCGTCGAAGGTGCACCTGCGCTACTTCGGCGAGACCACCACCGACGAGATGCGCGAGTCGATGCTCGCGGGCATCGGTGAGAACGCCGGTGTCGTCGACATCGGCGACGGCTGGGCCGTCACCTTCAAGGTCGAGTCGCACAACCACCCGTCCTACATCGAGCCGTACCAGGGCGCCGCGACCGGCGTGGGCGGCATCGTCCGCGACATCATGGCCATGGGCGCCCGCCCGATCGCCGTGATGGACCAGCTCCGCTTCGGCGCCGCCGATCATCCCGACACCCGTCGCGTCGTCGACGGTGTCGTGCGCGGTGTCGGCGGCTACGGCAACTCCCTCGGCCTGCCCAACGTCGGTGGCGAGACCGTCTTCGACGCCTCCTACCAGGGCAACCCGCTCGTGAACGCGCTGTGCGCGGGTGCGATGCGCGTGGAGGACCTGCACCTCGCCCACGCTTCCGGCACGGGCAACAAGGTCATCCTGTTCGGCGCCCGCACCGGCCTCGACGGCATCGGCGGCGTGTCCGTCCTCGCCTCCGAGACCTTCGACGACAGCGCCGGTGGCCGCCCCAAGAAGCTCCCGAGCGTGCAGGTGGGCGACCCCTTCACCGAGAAGGTGCTCATCGAGTGCTGCCTCGACCTCTACCGCGAGAAGCTCGTCGTCGGCATCCAGGACCTCGGCGGTGCCGGTCTGTCCTGCGCGACCTCCGAGCTCGCCGCCGCCGGCGACGGCGGCATGCACATCAACCTCGAGCGTGTCCCGACACGCGCGAAGGGCATGACCCCGGCCGAGGTGCTGTCCTCGGAGTCGCAGGAACGCATGTGCGCGGTCGTCACGCCCGACAACGTCGACGCCTTCATGGACGTCTGCAAGAAGTGGGACGTCCTGGCCACCGTCATCGGTGAGGTCACCGACGGCGACCGTCTCGTCATCGACTGGCACGGCGAGACCGTCGTCGACGTGCCGCCGCGCACGGTCGCGCACGAGGGCCCGGTCTACGAGCGCCCCGTCGAGCGCCCGGCCTCGCAGGACGCGCTGATCGCGAACACCACCGCCGGCCTGAAGCGTCCGGAGACCGCCGACGAGCTGCGCGAGACGCTGCTGAAGATGCTCGCATCGCCGGCGCTGTGCAGCCGCAAGTGGATCACCGAGCAGTACGACCGCTACGTGCGCGGCAACACGGTGCTCGCCGAGAACGCCGACGCCGGTGTAGTCCGCATCGACGAGGAGACCGGCCGCGGCATCGCGCTCGCGACCGACGCCTCGGGCCGCTACACGCAGCTCGATCCGTACACGGGCGCCCAGCTCGCCCTCGCCGAGGCCTACCGCAACGTCGCCGTCACCGGTTCGACGCCGAAGGCCGTCTCGAACTGCCTGAACTTCGGTTCGCCCGAGGATCCCGGCGTGATGTGGCAGTTCCAGCAGGCCGTGCGCGGCCTCGCGGACGGCTGCGCGAAGCTCGGCATCCCCGTCACCGGCGGCAACGTCAGCTTCTACAACCAGACCGGCGCCACCGCGATCCTGCCGACCCCGGTCGTCGCGGTGCTCGGTGTGATCGACGATGTGCACCGCCGCATCCCCACCGGCGTCGGCCTCGAGCCGGGCGAGACGCTGATCCTGCTCGGCGAGACCCGCGACGAGTTCGACGGCTCCATCTGGGCGCAGGTCGAGCACGACCACCTCGGTGGTGTCCCGCCGAAGGTCGATCTCGACCGTGAGCGGCTGCTGTCGGAGATCCTCACCGCCGGTTCGCGCGACGGCCTGATCTCGGCCGCACACGACCTGTCCGAGGGTGGTCTCGCGCAGGCCGTCGTCGAGGCCGCACTCGCGGGCGAGACCGGCTGCCGCGTGCTGCTGCCCGAGGGCGCCGATCCGTTCGTGACGTTGTTCTCCGAGTCGGCCGGCCGCGTGCTCGTGGCCGTGCCGCGCACCGAGGAGTCGCGCTTCACGGGCATGTGCACCGCACGCAACATGCCGTGGGTGCGCATCGGCGTCGTCGACGAGGGATCCGACTCCGTCGAGATCCAGGGCCTGTTCTCGATCCCCATGACCGAGCTGCGCGAGGTGTGGGAAGGGACCCTGCCTGCCCTGTTCGGGTAACCGTGCCGGCCACCCAGGTCGATCGGCTGGCGGCGTTCGAGGCCCGGCAGGGCCGGATCATCGCCGCGGTCACCGACTTCGGTGAGCGCCACCCCCTCACCGCACGGGTGTGGGGGTGGCTCGGCCTGGACTTCACGGGCGTCGCCTTCGCCGCGCTGTTCTTCTGCTGGTCGCTGACGCCGTCGCTGCTCCCGCGCGACTGGCTCTTCCAGGGCCTGATCGGCGGCATAAACGCCGCGATCGGGTACGGCGTCGGATGCGTCGTCGGCTGGGCCGTGGCCCGCTTTGTGCTCCC
Organism: Rhodococcus sp. 5G237; assembly: GCF_053764735.1. Lineage (NCBI taxonomy): Bacteria > Bacillati > Actinomycetota > Actinomycetes > Mycobacteriales > Nocardiaceae > Rhodococcus > Rhodococcus sp. 5G237. The sequence goes on from NZ_JBSNCD010000002.1 coordinate 315,062, forward strand.
CGCGCGGCGATGGTGGCCGCCGCCGCTGCCGGTGCTGCGTGCCATCAAGGTCGCGGTTCCGGTCGCGGCCGTTCTGGCGTCGCTCGTCGCGCTCGTGCTCTCCGCCGGCGAGCAACGCCAACTCGCCGCCCTGATGGGTGTCGAGGGCACCACGACCTCGGGATATCTGCGCACCATCGTGCTGAGTGTCGCGGTCGCTGCCGCCCTCATCGCCCTGTGGCGCGGGCTGCGCGACATCGTCCGCTGGGTGTCGATGCTGCTCATGCGCCGCACCCGGATGCCGCTCGGTCTCGCCCGCACGCTGGGCGTTCTCGTCGTGGTCCTCGCGACCTTCATGCTCATCGACGGCGTGCTCATCCGCGGCACCTACGCGATCGTCAATCAGGCGTTCGGCCTGCAGGACGACACCACCCGTCCCGGGGCGATCCAACCGGTCGATCCCGCGAAGTCCGGCAGCCCCGAATCCCTCGCGCCGTGGGAGACGCTCGGATTCGAGGGTCGCAACTTCGTCTCGCGAGGACTCGACGCCGAGGAACTGACCGCCGTCAACGGCAGTCCCGCACCGGAACCGATCCGGGTGTACGTCGGTCTCGACACCGCACCCACCCCGGAAGAACGCATCGACCTCGTCCTCGCAGAACTCGAACGGACCGGTGCCTTCGACCGCTCGACGCTCGTCCTGATCCCCACCACCGGCACCGGCTGGGTCAATCCCACCGCGGCCCGCGCGATGGAGCTCGTCCACAACGGCGACCTGGCGATGGTGGCCTGGCAGTACTCCTACCTCCCGAGCTGGATCTCCTTCCTCGCCGACCGCGAGAAGGCCGCTGCCGCAGGCAAGATGCTGATCGAGCGGGTGCACGAACGCTGGTCGCAGCTGCCCGAGGACGACCGCCCCGATCTGTTCCTCTACGGCGAGAGCCTCGGCACGCAGTCGGGGGAGGGCGCCTTCGACAGTCTCGCCGAGATCCGCGCCCAGATGGACGGGGTGCTGTGGGTGGGCCCGCCCAACTCCAACCGTCTGTGGCGGCAGCTCGTCGAGCGCCGCGATCCCGGCACGACCGAAGTGCAGCCGGTGTACGCGGACGGTCTCGTCGTACGCTTCGCCGACAGCCGGGAGGCGATCCACGAGCCCGACACGCCGTGGCTGTCGCCGCGCGTGCTCTACATCCAGCACGCCTCGGATCCCGTCGTCTGGTGGTCGCCGGATCTGTTGTTCTCCCGCCCCGACTGGCTGTCGGAGCCGCCCGGACACGACCGGTTGCCGCAGATGCGGTGGTTCCCCTTCGTCACCTTCTGGCAGGTCTCCGCCGACCTCACCAACGCGGCCGGCGTGCCCGACGGGCACGGCCACAACTACGGGTCGGCGGTGCTCGAGGGATGGATCGAGATCACCCAGCCCGAGGATTGGACCGAGACCGACACCGAGCGGGTGCGCATCGCCCTCGAGGCGTTCGCCGAGGACGACGGGCCCGAGAAGTGACATCGCGAGTTGCCGCTGTGAGTGGCACCGCCGTGAGCTGTACCGCTGCGGGATGCGCCGCCGCGCTGGTCGCGTGGAACAACGTCGTCCTCCCGGTGATGGATCTCGGTCCGCGCGGCAGGGCCGCCGCGAACGCCGGATTCGGTGTCGTGCTCGCCGCGGCGACCCGCGCGGCCGGCGTCTCCGCAGCCGAACTCGGCTGGCGCGAGGCAGGGAAGGGCCTGCGGTGGGGGACCGCCTCGGCGGTCCTGCCGGTCGCGGCCTACACGGTGATGCTCGCCGTCCCGCCCGTGCGGCGGCGGATGGCCGCCGGAGCGCGACGCGCCGACCACACCGAGTGGGTCTTCGTGCACATCCCCTTCGGGACGGTCCTGGCCGAGGAGCTGATGTTCCGATCGGTGCTGTACGCCCTGGCGCGCCGCGCTTCGCGGTGGTGTCATCCGAGCCGCGCCTCGCGGAGGTGGCACCGGGTGCTGACCTCGGTCGCCTTCGGGCTCTGGCACATCGCCCCCGCCCGGCACGCCGGGGACTCGGTGCCCGGAACGGTCGCGCTCACCGCCCTGAGCGGGGTGGTGTTCGACGAATTGCGGCGACGGAGCGGCAGTGTCGTCGCGCCGATGCTCCTGCACCTGGCGATCAACGCCGGCGGTGCCGTCGCGGTGGGCATCGCGACGAGCTCACCTCGTTAGGCTGTGCTGCCATGGCACCTCGGAGACCCGTCGACCCCGCCGAACTGCGCGCAGCTCTCGAACGGGTGGGTCCGTGGGTGACGGGGGAGAGCGACGAGAAGCCGCCGCGCCCCGATCTCGCCGCCGCTGTGCGGCTCAGTGCCCGCACCCTCGAACAGATCGCCCCGGGGTCGAGTGTGGAGGTGCGGGTGCCGCCGTTCGTGGCCGTCCAGTGCATCGAAGGCCCACGTCACACACGGGGGACACCGCCGAACGTCGTCGAGACCGATCCGCGGACCTGGCTGCGTCTGGTGGTCGGCAGCATCGATTTCCACGGGGCCGTGGACTCGGGTGCGGTGGAGGCGTCGGGTGGGCGCGCAGCGGAGATCGGACGGCTGCTCCCGATCGCCCGACTCTGACGTTCGCCGGGGTTCACACCCGGCGTCCGGGAGGGAGCACCCCGCGCTGCCCGTAGAATGGGGGGAGCCCCGCTTGTCCAGCCTCAGGGAGCACGTCCGTGACCAGTGCCGATCTGTCGGTCCACACACGTAATCTTCTCGCCTCCACCGAACCCGAGAACGAACCCCGCGAAGAGTGCGGAGTGTTCGGAGTGTGGGCTCCGGGCGAGGACGTGTCGAAGCTCACTTATTACGGTCTCTATGCGCTGCAGCACCGCGGCCAGGAAGCTGCGGGCATCGCCGTGGCCGACGGTTCACAGGTGCTCGTATTCAAGGATCTCGGTCTCGTCAGCCAGGTCTTCGACGAGCAGACGCTCGCCGCGATGACCGGCCACATCGCCATCGGCCACTGCCGCTATTCCACTACCGGGTCCACGACCTGGGAGAACGCGCAGCCGATCTTCCGCACCACCGCCGCCGGCTCGGGCGTCGCGCTCGGCCACAACGGCAACCTCGTCAACACCGCCGAACTCGCCGAACGCGGACGCCGTCTCGGCGTGCTCGATCCCACACGGCCCGGTGCGGCGAACTCCGACTCCGACACCGTCGGTGCGCTGCTCGCCCACGGCGCGAAGGACAGCACGATCGAAGAGGCTGCGATGAAGCTGCTCCCGCAGCTGCGCGGCGCGTTCTGCCTGACCTTCATGGACGAGCACACCCTCTACGCGGCCCGCGACCCGTGGGGCATCCGCCCGTTGTGCCTCGGACGCCTCGATCGCGGCTGGGTCGTCGCCAGCGAGACCGCCGCCCTCGACATCGTCGGTGCCTCCTTCGTCCGCGACATCGAGCCCGGCGAACTGCTCGCGATCGACGCGGACGGTGTGCGCTCGTCGCGTTTCGCGAACCCCGAACCCAAGGGCTGCGTCTTCGAGTACGTCTACCTCGCACGCCCCGACTCGACCATCGCCGGTCGTTCCGTCCACGCGACCCGCGTGGAGATCGGACGCCGGCTCGCGAAGGAACACCCGATCGACGGCGATCTGGTCATCCCGGTGCCCGAGTCGGGCACCCCGGCCGCCGTCGGCTACGCGCAGGGCTCGGGAATCCCGTACGGGCAGGGTCTGATGAAGAACGCCTATGTCGGCCGCACCTTCATCCAGCCCAGCCAGACGATCCGTCAGCTCGGTATCCGGCTCAAGCTCAACCCGCTGCGCGAGGTGATCCGCGGCAAGCGCCTCGTCGTCGTCGACGACTCGATCGTGCGCGGCAACACCCAGCGCGCCCTGATCCGCATGCTGCGTGAGGCCGGTGCCCTCGAGATCCACGTGCGCATCGCCTCGCCGCCGGTCAAGTGGCCCTGCTTCTACGGCATCGACTTCGCGTCGCCGGCCGAGCTGATCGCCAACGGTGCGGGCACCCGCGACACCGTCGACGAGGGGCACGACTACGACGAGATGGTCGAGATGGTGCGCCGGTCGATCGGTGCCGACTCGCTCGGCTACATCTCGATCGACGGCATGATCGGCGCCACCGAGCAGCCCGCATCCCGTTTGTGCGCTGCATGTTTCGACGGCCACTACCCGATCGCCCTCCCCAGCGAACATCAGGCGGGCAAGGACGTCCTCGCCGGCGTCGTCGACACCGATTCGGCCACCCCGACCGTGTTGGACAACGACAACGCGGACGTTCTCAGTCGGCCGTAGAAGCTGGTCGGGTACCGTAAGTGCCGCGGTCGGCACGGTTCGGCGTGCGTTTCGCATGTCCGGACGCAGGTGTGCCTGCCCGCATGTAGCCAGATTTTTCACGACAAGACACAACTCGAGGCTGGAGCCGACAACTCATGACCGAGGACGCAACCCCCGGAGCTTCCTACGCCGCGGCGGGCGTGGACATCGAGGCCGGTGACCGAGCCGTCGAACTGTTCGCCCCGCACGCGAAGAGGGCCACCCGCCCGGAGGTCATGGGCGGCCTGGGTGGGTTCGCCGGTCTGTTCGCGCTCAAGGGCGGATACAAGGAGCCGCTGCTGGCGGCGTCCACCGACGGTGTCGGCACCAAGCTCGCGGTGGCACAGGCGCTCGACAAGCACGACACGGTCGGTCTCGATCTCGTCGCCATGGTCGTCGACGACCTCGTGGTCTGCGGCGCCGAGCCGCTCTTCCTGCAGGACTACATCGCCGTCGGCCGCGTCGTGCCCGAGCGGGTCGCGGAGATCGTTGCCGGCATCGCCGAGGGCTGCGTCCAGGCCGGTTGCGCGCTGCTCGGTGGTGAGACCGCCGAGCACCCGGGCGTCATGGCCGCCGACGACTACGACCTGTCCGCGACCGGCGTGGGTGTCGTCGAGGCCGAGAAGCTGCTCGGACCCGACCGCGTGCGCCCCGGCGACGTCGTCATCGCGATGGGCGCCTCGGGACTGCACTCGAACGGCTACTCGCTCGCCCGCAAGGTGCTGCTCGACATCGGCAAGATGAGCCTGACGGCGCACGTCGACGAGTTCGGTCGCACCCTCGGCGAGGAGCTGCTCGAGCCCACCCGCATCTACGCCAAGGACTGCCTCGCGCTCGCCGCCGAGACCGAGGTGCGTACCTTCTGCCACGTCACCGGTGGCGGCCTCGCCGCGAACCTCGCGCGCGTGATGCCCAAGGGGCTCGTCGCCGAGCTCGACCGCACCACCTGGAGCCCGGCTCCGGTCTTCGGCCTCATCGCGCAGCGCGGACGGGTCGAGCGGGTCGAGATGGAGAAGACCTTCAACATGGGCGTCGGCATGGTGGCCATCGTGGCCCCCGAGGACGTCGACCGCGCTCTGGCGGTGCTCACCGCCCGGCACATCGACTGCTGGACGCTCGGCACGGTCCGCAAGGCACAGGACGGCGCCGACGAGCGCGCGGTGCTGCTCGGAGACCACCCGCGCTTCTGACGGGCGCGCGTCGCCCGACGCGAACACGACGAAAGGCCGGTTCCCCCAGGATGACTGGGGGACCGGCCTTTCGGCTCACTGCCGTGTTGTGAACTCGGAAGTCACAGACTCGAAGGCTGCGGACGGTGACGAGCGCCGTCCGGCCTTGCGTCGAACGCCGACCACATCACCGACGGAGGGGGAGCCGAACGATCGGCCTCCCCCTCCGTCGGAGAGTGATTTCAGGTCAGCGACGCCAGTCGTCGTCGTAGTCGTCGTCCCAACCGGAACGTTGCTCGGCGAAGACTTCGTCCCGCTGCGAGTTGGTTGCTCCGCCAGACAGCTCTCGCTGGAGGCTCTCGAAGTCGGTGGACGGCGAGCTGTACTTGAGTTGCCGTGCAACCTTGGTCTGCTTTGCCTTAGCCCGGCCGCGGCCCATGGCCAACCCCCTCGCGCTTTGACGGGGCGGCCTGGGGAAAAGTGGCGGCCCCGGTGTGTTGAGTATTTTCCTGACGCCCACTTTAGCGTGGAAACTTCGGTTGCGCCTCCACACACCCGGGTGGGCCGGTGTCCGTTACGCCTCATAACGACCCGACCTGCATGAATGCTGTTGAAATGTGATAAAGATGCCTGTCAGAACACCCCCGGGACGGCCCGGACGGTGCCGACTCGCACGCCACCACCGAAGACCGGTGCCGACGAGAGCACCGCCAGCCGTTCGGAATCGAAGGTCGCGGCGTTCGCGGCGGCACCCGCTCCGAGGCGGTGGAGCAGGGCCGCGGTGAGCGGGAGGCGTGCCCGCTCGTGCCCGTCGTCGATCTTGAAGGCGAAGGACGTGCCGTCCGGCAGCGCGCCGGCGTGGATCCCGTCGGCGCCCGCCTTGCACAGCAGGCCGCCCACCGCGCGCATGAGCTTCAGGTCGTCCTTGCCGGTGCCGGAGATCAGAAACGGATGCTCGCGCACCGCGTCGGCCACGGCGCGCTCGGGCGTGCCGGTCTCCGCCGTCGCGAGCCGCGAGTAGGCGCGGGCGAGATTGAACAGGGGGACGGGCACGATCGGCAGGCCGCAACCGTCGATGCCGAGATCGGTGTCCTCGATGTCGCCGGTCAGCTCGAGGATGGTCTCGGTCACCAGTTGCTGCAGGGGGTGCCCCGCGTCGGTGTAACCGTCGGTGTCCCAGCCGTTCGCCGCACACGCCGCGAGCATCGCCGCGTGCTTGCCCGAGCAGTTCATGTAGATCGACCGCGGCGTGCGCCCGGCGGCGAGCACCTCGGCGCGGGCGAGTTCGTTGCCGGGCAGATCCGTCGGGCAGCGCAGGTCCTTCTCGGTGAAACCGGCACCGGAGAGGACCCGCTCGACGGCCTCCACGTGGTCGGTCTCACCTTCGTGCGAGGCCGTGGCGATCGCGAGTTCGGCGGAGTCGCGGGGGACGAAGCCGGCGCGCAGCAGCGCGACCGCCTGCATCGGCTTGTTCGACGACCGCGGATAGATCGGTGTGTGCACCTCGCCCAGCGAGACGAGGACCTCACCGTCGGGGTCCAGGACGATCAGCGAGCCGCGGTGGACGCACTCCCGGAAGCCCGAACGCACCACCTCGACCAGTTCGACGCTCAACGGCTCTCTCCCTTCCGTGTGCGCCCCTCCTGTGTTCGCCCGACGAGGCGGCGGGCCTTGTCGGCGACGCTGGGAGCGATGTCGGCCTGCTGCTCGAGCATCGCGGCGACCCGCTCGTGGCCCTGCCCGGTGAACAGATCGCGCACCGTGGCCCCGTGGGAGGGGACGTGCTCGACGACGATGCGGTCGCCCGCGGCCACCGGTCCCTCGGAGATCACCTTCAGGTACGCGCCGCAGTCGCCGCGAGCGACGAACCGGGTGGCCCAGTCGTCCTCCTCCGAACGGATCGCGAAGGTGCGGCAGGGGGTGCGGGGGCCGGTCACCTCGAGGAGCAGACCGCCGTCGCCGACGCGCCACCGCTCGCCGATGACGGCATCGGTGGGGGAGAACCCGGAGACGTGCAGATTCTCGCCGAACCAGCCGATGGGCAACTCCCGGTCGAGTTCGGCGCCCCAGCGGCGCGACTCGTCCTGCGAGAAGGCGTAGACGGCCTTGTGGACACCGCCGTGGTTGGCGGTGTCGCACTGACGGTCGCCGGTCAGGCCGAGCTCGCCGACGTGCACCGGCCCGTCGACGGGACGCTTGTCGATCGCGGTGACGGGATTACGCCGCAGTCCGGTCTCGTGCAGCGTGTGCACGACGCAGACCGCTGCGACGGTCCCCGAGGTCGCCGGCCGCGTGCCGGCCGTCTCGGCGGTCACCGGCCGCGCAATCGATCGACCGCCGCCCTTCCTGCCTGGATGCCGTCGTCGGGAGGGATGGAGTCGGGGTCGATGGACGCCGCGCACGGTCCTGCGACGAGGGCCGTGTCGGGCGTGATGGTGCGTTTGACGAGTGCGAGCGCGATCGGCCCGAGTTCGTGATGGTCGACGATCGTGCCGATGCGTCCGACCGCGCGACCTCCGGCGGTGATGTCGTCGCCCGTCTCGGGTCGTCCGTCGGCCGAGCCGTCGAGATGGAGCAGGACGAGATGTCGCGGGGGCTTGCCGAGGTTGTGGACCCGCGCGACCGTCTCCTGCCCGCGATAGCACCCCTTGTCGAGGTGGACGGCGCCGTGCTGCTCGGGTCCGCCGATCCAGCGGGCCTCGTGAGGGATGGTGCGCTCGTCGGTGTCGACACCGATCCGGGGGCGGACCGCTTCGACGCGCAGGGCCTCGAACGCCCAGCTGCCGGCCGGACGCGCGCCGGCGTCCCGCAGGGCTGTGAAGATCGCGGTGAGCGACTCGCGCGGCACCAGGAGGTCGAAGGAGTGCTCGGTGGGCCACGGCATGCGGCGGACGAAGCCACCGGCGGGCAGGGCGACGGCGGCATAGGACTCGGCCGGCAGCGCGTCGATCCCGAGCGCGGCGAGCACGGCGGGGCTCCCGGCGTCCGGCCCGAGGAGGCTCAGGACCGCGAGTTCGTTGCCGTCACGGGGTTCGGCCTTCGCCCAGAACACCATCTTCTTCAGGAAGGCGAGCAGGTCGGGGCCGCGGTCGGCCTCGGTGTCGATCCAGGTCACGCCGTCGAGGTCGGTCTGCACGAAGTGGTGTTCGACGCGGCCGTTCGCGTCGAGGCTCAGGTTCTCGGCGGAGGTGCCGTTCGGGAGCGACGCGATGTGCTGGCTGGAGATGGTGTGCAACCAGCTCAGGCGTTCGTCGCCCGGGATGGCGATGACGAAACGGGTGGAACGGTCGACCACGGCGGCCGAAGTGGCGGCGGCGCGTTGCTCGCCGAGCGGGTCGCCGTAATGCCAGGGGAGTCCGGCATCGGGCCCGCCGGAAGGCGAGGCGACTGCGCCGGGAAGTGCGAGAAGGGCGCTTTCGGACACGATCGGAGACTCGGTCACGACACCAGTCTATGGGGAACCGGCCGCCGGGTCTGCCAGTGGCTAGGCTGAGCGCCATGGCTGAGCGGGTGCTGGTGACGCTGGACGGCGAGGTGAGGGATGCGGACGCACCCCTTCTGCACGCCGACGATTTCGGTGTTCTTCGTGGCGACGGGGTGTTCGAGACGTTGCTCGTGCGAGGCGGCCGGGCGCGTGCGCTCGAACTGCATCTCGCCCGGCTCGCGGCGTCCGCGGCCGCCGCACAGTTGCCCGAACCCGACCGCGACGACTGGCGGCTCGCCGTCGACGTGGCACTCGAGCAGTGGGGCGCCGAGCAGGAAGGCGTCCTGCGCCTGGTCTACACGCGGGGTCGTGAGGGCGCCGACACGCCGACGGCCTTCCTGCTCGTGACGCCGGTGGCCGAGCGCGTCGGCATCGCACGGCGCGACGGCGTGTCCGTGGTGACCCTCGAGCGGGGCTACTCGACCGATCTGGCGCAGAAGGCGCCGTGGCAGCTCCTCGGCGCCAAGACGCTGTCGTACGCGACGAACATGGCGGCACTGCGGCACGCCGAGTCGATCGGCGCCGACGACGTGATCTTCGTCAGTGCCGAGGGCTACGTGCTCGAGGGGCCGCGGTCGACGGTGCTCGTCGCGCGCGGCCGGACGCTGCTCACGCCGCCGCCGGAGCAGGGGATCCTTCCCGGCACCACGCAGCAGGCGCTGTTCGACCTGGCGGGCGAGCGGGATTTCACGGTTCGGTACGAGCCGCTGCGTCCGGCGGATCTCGTCGTCGCCGACGGTGTCTGGCTGATCTCGAGCGTGGCCCTCGCGGTGCGGGTGCACACGCTCAACGGGCACGCGCTGGTCTCGCGGGTCCAGGAGGGCGAGATCGAGGGGCTCGTGAGCGAGGCGGTCGACACCGCTTCCTGATCGGCGGCGGGGTGTGCCCCCGCGGGTGATCCGTATCCGATGTGACGTGAGTCCGATGTGTCGGGCGACACGAACGTGTTCCACTTCGCGCAATCGCTACTACATTCGGTAGTAGCAAGGCCGGAGCAGAGCTGCCGGCGTGACTTTGCGAACGAGAACCGCAGCGTCGGCCCCGCTCGGATTTCCGTATCGACCCGGGCCTCACCTCGGAGTGGCAATGGATGTCTTGGATCTGTCCCGGTGGCAGTTCGGGATCACGACGGTGTATCACTTCATCCTCGTGCCGTTGACGATCGGCCTCGCACCGCTCGTCGCGATCATGCAGACGATGTGGGTGGTCACCGGCAAGGACCACTGGTACCGCCTCACGAAGTTCTTCGGGAAGATGTTCCTGATCAACTTCGCGCTCGGTGTCGCGACCGGCATCGTGCAGGAATTCCAGTTCGGCATGAACTGGAGCGAGTACTCCCGATTCGTCGGCGACGTCTTCGGCGCACCCCTCGCCCTCGAAGGCCTCGTCGCCTTCTTCATGGAGTCGACCTTCCTCGGCCTGTGGATCTTCGGCTGGACGCGCCTGCCGAAACTCGTTCACCTCGCGACCATCTGGCTCGTCGCGATCGGTGTGAACGCGTCCGCCTTCTTCATCATCGCGGCGAACTCGTTCATGCAGCATCCCGTCGGCGCCACCTACAACCCCGAAACCGGACGCGCCGAGCTGACGAGCATCTGGGCACTGCTCACCAACAACACCGCGCTCGCGGCCTTCCCCCACGCGGTCGCCGGCGGGTTCCTCACCGCCGCAACCTTCGTCGCCGGCATCGGTGGCTGGTGGATGGTCCGCAACATGCGACGCGCCGCCGAGATCCGCACCTCCGAACCCGAGGAGGCCCAGCGACTCGAGGACGACGCGCGCGGCCTGTTCCGCCCCGCGACCCGCCTCGGCCTGATGGTCATGATCATCTCGGGCATCGGGTTGTTCGTCACCGGCGACGTCCAGGCCAAGCTCATGTTCGAGCAGCAGCCGATGAAGATGGCCTCGGCCGAATCGCTGTGCCACACCGAGACCGACCCCAACTTCTCGATCCTCACGATCGGCACGCACAACGACTGCGACGGCGTCATCCACGTCCTCGACGTGCCCTTCGTGTTGCCCTTCCTCGCGGAGGGCGAGTTCAGCGGCGTGACCCTGCAGGGTGTCGAGGACCTGCAGGCGCAGTACGAACAGGAATTCGGCCCCGGCAACTACAAGCCCAACCTGTTCGTCACCTACTGGTCGTTCCGCGCGATGATCGGCCTCGCCGCCGGTTCCGCGGCGCTGGCCCTGGCCGGGCTGTGGGTCACCCGCGGCGGCCGGGTGCCCGACCAGAAGTGGTTCTCGACGCTGTCGCTCGTCGCGATCCCCACGCCCTTCCTCGCCAACAGTGCGGGCTGGATCTTCACCGAGATGGGCCGGCAGCCCTGGGTGGTGCATCCGAACCCCACGGGTGTGGACATGATCCGGCTCACCGTCGACCAGGGTGTCTCCGACCACGCGGCCGGAACGGTGCTCACCTCGCTCATCGCGTTCACCCTCGTGTACGCGGCGCTCGGTGTGGTGTGGTTCTGGCTCATCCGCAAGTACGCGATGGAAGGCCCGCAGGAGCACGACGCGCAGCCGCCGGGCTCGAACGACGACACCGACGACACGCAGCCGAAACAGCTGTCCTTCGCGTACTAGGAGTGGGCGGACATGGGACTTCAGGAAATCTGGTTCATCCTCATCGCAGTACTGTTCACCGGCTACTTCGTCCTCGAGGGGTTCGACTTCGGTGTCGGCATGCACTTCCCGGTGCTCGGCCGCGGTAGGAGCGTCGAGGCCGACACCCGGCGCCGGGTGCTGCTCAACACGATCGGTCCGGTCTGGGACGGCAACGAGGTCTGGCTCATCACCGCGGGCGGTGCGCTGTTCGCGGCGTTCCCCGAGTGGTACGCGACCCTCTTCTCCGGCTTCTACCTCCCGCTGCTGCTGATCCTGCTCGCCCTGATCGTGCGGGTGTGCGCCATCGAATGGCGCGGCAAGGTCGACGACCCGACCTGGCGTCGCCGCTGCGACTGGGGGATCATCTTCGGCTCGTGGGTGCCCGCCGTGCTGTGGGGTGTGGCGTTCGCGAACATCGTGCGCGGCGTGGCGATCGACGCCGACAAGCAGTACGTCGGCGGGTTCTTCGACCTGCTGAACCCGTACGCCCTGCTCGGCGGTGCGACGACCGCGCTGGTCTTCGCGCTGCACGGCGCGGTCTTCATCGCGCTCAAGACCGAGGGGCAGGTCCGGACCGACGCCGTGGCGATGTCGCGGAAGCTGGCCGTGCCCGCCGTCTTCGTTGCCGGTGCGTTCGTGGTGTGGACCCAGCTCGCCTACGGCAAGGGCTGGACGATCGCACTCGTCGCGGTGGCGGGAGTCTCCCTGCTCGCGGTGGTCGCACTGACCGCCGCCGCGCGTGAGGGCTGGGCGTTCGTGTTCACCACCGTCGCGATCGCCGCGACCTCCGTGCTGCTGTTCGCGTCGCTGTTCCCGAACGTCATGCCGTCGACGCTCGACCCGTCCTGGTCGCTGACGATCGAGAACGCATCGTCGAGCCCGTACACACTGAAAGTCATGACGTGGGCCGCAGTATTCGTGACCCCGGTCGTCCTGGCCTACCAGGGCTGGACGTATTGGGTGTTCCGTCAGCGTCTGTCGACCGACCACATCCCGCACTCGATCGGTCTGAAGATCGGCTCGAAATGAGCATGACGCAGTCCGCCGCCCCCGCCGACGCGCCCGCGCGCCGGCGGGGGCCGGTGGACCCGCGGTTGTGGCGCTACTCGGCTGCGGCCCGCGGATATCTCGTCCTGACGGTGGCCACCTCGGTGGTCGACGTCGTGATGGTGGTCGTCACCGCGCTCATGGTCGGCCGGGTCCTCGCGGGCGTTATCACCACCGACGCCCGGTCCGTCGGCGACTGGACGACCGAACTGACGATCCTCGCGGCGGCGATCGTCGTGCGGGTCGCGGTGACGTTGCTGCAGTCGCGGTATGCGCACCGGTCAGCGACCCGCGTGGTCGCCGAACTCGAACACGAGGTCCTCGATTCCGCGGCGAATCTGCCTCCGCGAGAACTCGACCCGCGGCGCGACGAGATCGCGGTGGTCCTCACCCGCGGACTCGACGGACTGAAGGAATATCTCACCGGCTACCTCCCGGCGCTGTTGCTGGCCGTGATCCTCACACCGGTGACGATCGTCGTGATCGCCCTGCACGACCTCACCTCGGCGATCATCGTGGTGATCACCCTGCCGTTGATTCCGATCTTCATGATCCTCATCGGCCTGCTCACCAAGGGCAAGGCCGACCGCACCCTGCGTGCGATGACGACACTGTCGTCGCAACTGCTCGATCTGCTCGCGGGTCTTCCGACGCTGCGCGCTCTCGGTCGCGAGAAGGGGCCGGCCGATCGCGTGCGCGAACTCGGCGACGAGCACCGCGCGACCACGATGTCGGCCCTGCGCGTGGCGTTCCTGTCCGGCACGGTCCTCGAATTCCTCGCGACGCTGTCCGTCGCCCTCGTCGCTGTGAGCATCGGCATGCGACTCGTCTACGGATCCATGCCCCTCGAGGCCGGCATCATCGCCTTGATCCTCGCGCCCGAGGCCTACCTCCCGCTACGCACCGTCGGCAACAAGTTCCACGCCGCGGAGGACGGGATGGCGGCGGCCGACAAGGCGTTCGCCGTGCTCGACTCGCGGCCGGACGCCGCCTCCTCTCGCCGCACCTCCACAGAGACGACCGGCACCGACCGGGTCGCGAGCTGCGAGATCGTCTTCGACGGCGTCTCCGTGCCCGGCCGCGACGGCTGCGCCCCGCATCGACTCGACGCGATCTGCCGTCCCGGCACGATCACCGCGTTCACCGGTGCCAACGGTGCCGGTAAGTCCACCGCCCTGCTGGCGCTGCTCGGACTCGCCGAGCCGAGCGAAGGGACCGTCACCGTCGACGGCCGGCCCGTCGCGGGCGACGAGAACTGGTGGTCGCAGGTGGCGTGGCTTCCGCAGCGGCCGGTGCTGCTGCCCGGCACCCTCGCCGACAATCTGCGACTCACCGGTGTCGACCCCGAGACCACCGACCTCGACGACGTCTGCGCGGCCACCGGGTTCGACAGCGTGCTCGCCGAACTCCCGGACGGCTGGGAGACCGTCGTGGGGGTGGGCGGCACGGGCCTGTCGCTCGGTCAACGTCAGCGACTGGCGCTCACCCGCACCCTCGCCTCCCCACGCCCGGTCCTGCTGCTCGACGAACCCACCGCCCACCTCGACGAGGACACCGAGGCCACCGTGCTCGACACGCTGCGCGGTCTCGCCGCGGCCGGCCGCACGGTGGTGGTCGTCGCGCATCGTCCCACCCTGCTCGCCATCGCGGACGAGGTCGTCACCGTCCACGGGGAGGGATCCCGATGAAGGACCTGCGCCGGGCGATGGCCCTGCTCGAACTCGAACCGCGCCGGGTGCTGCTCGCCGTCCTCGCCGGTGTCGCGACCCTGGGCAGCGCGCTGCTGCTCGCCGGTCTCTCGGCGTGGCTGATCGTGCGCGCGTGGCAGATGCCGCCCGTCCTGGACCTGACCGTCGCGGTCGTCGCGGTGCGGGCGCTGGGCATCTCCCGCGGATTGTTCCGCTACTTCGAACGTCTCGCGACGCACGAGACCGCTCTGCGCGGCACCACCTCGGCGCGGGCGAATCTCTACCGGCGACTCGCGGACGGCGATCCGGCCGCCGCCCTGGGTCTCGGTCGCGGCGACCTGCTCGCCCGCACCGGAGCCGACATCGACGCCCTCGGTGACGTCGTGGTGCGCGCACTCGTGCCCATCGCGGTCGCCGCGGTGCTCTCCCTCGCGGCGGTCGTCACCGTCACCGTCATCGCTCCCGCCGCCGGCGTGGTGCTCGCAGTGGCGCTGCTCGTCGCCGGCGTGCTCGCGCCGTGGCTGTCGGCTCGCGCCGCCGCCCGCGCGGACGCGGATGCGAACGCCACGCGGACCCGCTTCACCGAGGACGCGGTCACGGTGCTGGACCACGCGGCGGAACTGCGGGTCGCGGGACGGCTCGACCCGCTCGCGCGACGGGCCCGCGCCGCGAACATCGCCTCCGTCCGGGCCACCGACCGCTCGGCGGTCCCCGCGGCGTTCGCCGACGCGGCCGCGCCCCTCGCGGTCGGCGTGAGTGTGCTCGGTGCCCTCCTCGTCGGTATCGCCGTCTTCGGCTCCGGTCCGGCGGCCATGAGCCCGACGACACTCGGCATCCTCGTCCTGCTGCCGCTGTCGGCGTTCGAGGCCACCGCCGTCCTCCCGGCAGCCGCGCAGACCCTCAACCGCGCACGCCTGGCGGCCGGTCGCATCACGGAGATGCTCGACCGCGCCGACAGGACGGTTCCGCACGGCGCCGAGCCGGCCGACGGACCCGGCCGGCTCCGTGCGGTGGGCCTGCGGGGCGGATGGCCCGGCGGACCGTCCACCGAACCGGTCGACCTCGACCTGCGGCCGGGCGCTCGCGTCGCGATCGTTGGCGGCAGCGGCAGCGGCAAGACCACCGTGCTCATGACGCTCGCGGGTCTGCTCGCCCCACGCGAGGGCACGGTGACGCTCGACGGGGTCGACCTCACGGACGTCGACCCCGCGGCCCTGCGCCGGAAGATCGGTTTCTTCGCGGAGGACGCCCACCTGTTCGACACGTCGATCCTCGAGAACCTGCGTGTCGCGCGGGGCGACGTGGACGAGGACGAGGCACTGGCCGCCCTTCGGGCCGTGGGGCTGGGGGAGTGGGTGGACGGACTGTCGCAGGGCGTCCACACCGTCCTGGGAGCCGGGGCCCGCACCGTCTCCGGTGGGCAGCGCCGGCGCCTCCTGCTGGCCCGGGCACTGCTGTCGCCCGCACAGGTCCTGCTGCTCGACGAACCCACGGAGCATCTCGACGACGAGAGCGCCGACCTGCTGCAGCGACTCCTCCTGGACCGTGACGCACACCTGGTCGGCCCCGAGCGCACCGTCGTGGTGGTCACCCACCGCCTGCCCGCGGACACCGCCGCCGACCTGGTCGTTCGCGTCGAGAAAAATGCGTTGCCCGCCTCGTGAACGAAGCGTAGTTTCGCTGGTACACGAGGAAGGAGGTGGTCTGGAAGTGATTGATATTCGGACGCGTGAGGTGGCTACCCGCTAGCTGCTTGCCGACGACGGAATTCACCGACCGCGCGCGGCTGGCGAATCCCAGGTAGTCACCCGGCCCCCGAGCTCCCGATCCGTCCGATCGGGACCGCCGAGCCACGGAGCGATCCGTGCGGCGGTGCGGCTCGGGGGCTGTTCGCGTTTCGGGCGAGATCGACATTTCGGGTGTGCAAGGTCGTCCGTTTTGGGTACACCGGTTTGGTGCCGATACTCCAAAAAGCTCACGATTCGTTAAGATTGCGCACGTCACCGGGGGTTTTCTTCTCGTCCGCGTTCATCGCACTGCTCTTCGTCGTCGTGACGATCCTGTTCACCGACGGCGTCGATTCGATCTTCAGCACCGCATCGAACTGGATCATGACGAACCTCGGATGGTTCTACATCCTCGGTGTCACGACCTTCCTGCTCTTCCTCGTCGGAATCGCCTTCACCCATTACGGCCGGGTCCGGCTCGGGGGCGACGACGAACGGCCCGAGCACTCGACCCTGGCGTGGTTCTCCATGCTGTTCGCGGCCGGCATCGGCTCGATCCTCATGTTCTGGGGCGTCGCCGAACCGATCTCCCATTTCGCGAACCCACCCCAGCAGGACGTCGAACCGCAGTCCGTGCAGGCCGCGGAAGAGGCCATGGGCTTCGCGCTCTACCACTTCGGACTGCACACCTGGGCCATCTTCGCGCTTCCCGGTCTGGGCTTCGGGTACTTCATCTACAAGCGGCACCTGCCGCCGCGCGTCAGCTCGATCTTCGCGCCGCTGCTCGGAGGCCGCATCTACGGCCCGATCGGCAGGACCATCGACGTCGTCGCAATCCTCGGAACGGTCTTCGGTGTCGCGACCTCGGTCGGCCTGGGCACCCTGCAGATCAACGCCGGCCTCGCGCAGTTGTTCGACATCCAGGAATCGGGTTTCACTCAGATCGCGCTCATCGCGATCGTGACGGTGATGGCCGGCATCTCGGTGGCCCTCGGTCTCGACAAGGGCATCAAGCGCCTGTCGAACCTCAACATCGGCATGGCCGTGATGTTGCTGATCTTCGTCGTCGTCACCGGACCGAGCCTGTTCCTGCTCAAGGGCATGATCGAGTCCGCCGGCATCTACGCCGAGGCGCTGCCGCGTCTGGCGTTCTGGAACGACACCTTCGCCGACTCCGGCTGGCAGAACACCTGGACGGTCTTCTACTGGGCGTGGACCATCACGTGGTCGCCCTTCGTCGGTATCTTCATCGCCCGCATCTCGCGAGGCCGGACCGTGCGTGAGTTCGTCGGCGGTGTCCTCGGCCTGCCCGTGCTGTTCTCGGTGATCTGGTTCAGCATCTTCGGGATGGGCTCGTTCCACATCGAACTCGAGGGCGAGGGTGGTCTCGTCGAACGTGTCGTGGACGCCGGCGACATCCCGGGTGCCCTGTTCGAGTTCCTCGGCAACTTCCCGCTCACCGGCCTGGTGTCCGGCATCGCGATCATCCTGGTGGTGATCTTCTTCGTCACCTCGGTGGACTCCACGTCGATGGTGCTCGACATGATGGCCTCCGGGCACGAGGAGAAGGCGCCCATCCACCAGCGCCTGTTCTGGGCGGTGCTCATGGGCCTGGTCGCAGCGACCATGCTCGTCGCGACCGGTAAGGACGGGCTCGACGCCCTTCAGCAGGTCATCACCGTGGTGGGTCTGCCGTTCTTCGTGATGGGCTTCATCATGATGTACAGCCTGGTGCGCGGTATCCGCGAGGACCTGGGCGAGCGGCCGGAGCCGATCACCCGGCAGTGGCCCGAGGTGCGATCGGCCGAGGAACTCGAGGCTGCCCAGGAACTACCGGCACCCGAGGTCGTCATCCACACGCGGGCCATCCCCGACGAGGGCGACGACGAGAACGCAGCCGAGGATGCCGAGGACGCCGGAGTGAACCGGGTCCATGCCGGCGAACCCGAGGCGCTCGGTGCACGAGGCAACGGCGCGCATGCCGAGAAGAAGAGTTCCATCGGCACGACGGTCGTCGAGGAGGACTGAGACAAGCGGACCGGGCCTGTTCCTCGAATGAGGAACAGGCCCGGTCCGTTCGGGTCGGTAGGAAGAGGTGCGGTCAGCCGATGTGGCGCGACAGGCGGGCGGACATCCGGGGCTTCAGCTCGCCGTCGGCGGTGACGCGCTCCTCGACGTAGGCGAGATCGCCTCCGTCGACGATGCCGTAGAGCCGCTTGGCGCCGCCGACGACCTCACCGGACTTGGTGCGGATCACGACGTCGGTCGCGAGCTCCCAGGAGGACTGGGTGAGCGCCGTGCCGTAGTACAGCTCGACGACGCCGGAGCTGTGCGTCAGCAGTAGTTCGAGCGTCTCGGGATCGTCGCTGTCGGGCGCACCCGTTCCGGACACGCGCCAGAAGCCGCTCTCGCGCCGATCCTCACCCACGTAGGCACCCGCGTCGTCGAGACGCCACGTGCGCGACTCCCACATCAGATACGGGCTGCCGTTGTGCGCGACGGTGATCTGCTGACCGAACGGGTAGTCGCCGGTCTCGGGATCGTTGGCCTCGCCCTCGCCGCGCCACACGCCGACCATAGGGAGGACGGCGAGCAGGGCAGGACTCAGGTCGGGGCCGAGCCGCAGGTTCGCGGTGTCCTCGGCGCCCGGCAGCCCGGCCAGGACGGGGATGTTCAGCTCGGCGGTGACGCGAGCGCGCTCGGCGGCCCGGGCGATCGCCTCGTCGCCGCTACGACGCGGGGCGTCCGATCCGTCGTTCGTCACGATCCGTCGGAGACCACGCGGTAGATGGTGTACAGCGCGAACCAGGTGATGAGGAGCGCCGCGGCGACCAGCAGGATTTCGAAGAAGATGACCACGCGGTCATTCTAGACAACCCCTTTTCCGGTACGACGAAGGGCTCCGCTCCTGATGGAGCAGAGCCCTTCGACGAGGTGTTCCGGCCGGATTACTTCGCGACCGTCACGTCCACGTTGTGCACACCGGGAGCGGTGGGGCTCACGGTGGAGGTGCCGTTGCCGGAGCTCGACAGAGCGCGGATCTTCCAGTCGCCGGGGGCGGCGAAGAAACGGAAGTCGCCGGTCGCCGAGGCGACGACCTCGGCGGTGAACTCGTCGGTGCCGTCGAGCAGGCGCACGAACGCGCCGCCCACGGGCTCACCGTCGGCGTTCAGGACGCGGCCGGTGATGACCGTCTCCTTCTCGGTGTCGACGCCGGCGGGCAGGGTCTGGGTCTGGACAGGGGCTCCGCACATGATCAGTTGACCTCCAGTTCGATGGGTGCACCGACGAGCGAGCCGTACTCGACCCAGCTGCCGTCGTAGTTCTTGACGTTCTTCTTGCCGAGGATCTCCTGGAGCACGAACCAGGTGTGGCTCGAGCGCTCACCGATACGGCAGTAGGCGATGGTCTCCTTGCTGTCGTCGAAGCCCTTCTCGGCGTACAGCTTCTCGAGGTCCTCGTCCGACTTGAAGGTGCCGTCCTCGTTGGCGGTGGTGCTCCACGGGATGTTGATGGCGCCGGGGACGTGGCCGCGCTGCTGCGCCTGCTCCTGCGGCAGGTGCGCCGGAGCGAGGATCTTGCCGGAGAACTCGTCGGGCGAACGCACGTCGACGATGTTCTTGGTGCCGATCGAGTCGATGACCTCGTCGCGGAAGGCGCGGATGGAGTAGTCGGGCTCGGCGGCCTTGTACTCGGTGGCCGGGCGGGTGACCTCGTCCTTCGACAGCGGACGGCCGTCGAGCTCCCACTTCTTGCGGCCGCCGTCGATGAGCTTGACGTCCTGGTGGCCGTAGAGCTTGAAGTACCAGTAGGCGTAGGCGGCGAACCAGTTGTTGTTGCCGCCGTAGAGCACGACCGTGTCGTCGTTGGCGATGCCCTTGCGCGAGAGGAGCTCGGAGAACTGCTCACGGTTCAGGAAGTCGCGGCGCACGGCGTCCTGCAGGTCCTTGCGCCAGTCGAGCTTGACGGCACCTTCGATGTGGCCGCCGTCGTAGGCGGAGGTGTCCTCGTCGACCTCGACGAAGACGGTCTTCGGCGCATTGAGGTTCTGCTCTGCCCAGTCGGCGGAGACCAGGACGTCGGAGCGAGCCATGGGTGTTCCTTTCGGTGAGGGAATCCGGGAGGTTTCCGTGACCGGAACCCGTGCGCGGGTCCGTGCCAGTGGAGATGTGGGATGTCGAGTTCGGTGACCGCCGGTCAGGCGGGCACGCGACGCATTCGGGCGACCAGCGGGTGGATCCGGCAGCCGAGACACACGCCGAAGGCGGCGTTGAGCAGCGCCGCGAACAACGCGAAGCCTGCGGCCACCGAGCCCACGACGATCGCGCCGGCGAAGAACGCGAGCGTTCCGACGAGGGCGAAGACGAATCCGACGAGCTGCGCGAACCGCAGCGGCTCCACCGGCTCGGTCTCGATCGGAGCACCGAGACGGGGAGCGACGAACCTCGCGAACAGCGCACCGTACGGGCTGCGTCGCGGGCCGAGTGCCGCTCCGAGAGCGAACACGATCGTCTGCAGGGCCAGGATCACGGCCGCTGCGACGGGAGAGAAGGTGGCGACGACCAGAGCGAGGACGAGGACGCCGGTGGTGATCCACGCCGCGAAACGCGGGCCACGGACGTCGACCTGCCGGCCGGGCGTGCCGGGAGTGGATACGGACATGGGGAATCTCCTGCTGGATTCTGATTCGCTGGGCGGAGGGTGTTCATACGACCGCGGGGCGACGTATCGGTGGAGCGGCATCGATCTGCCGCAGGAGTCGGGACGAGCCCGCCGATACGTTCAGCAGGGACAACAACAGCCACCGAGGCGGCACAGATCGACTGCGCGGCGTCGGGTGAGCATCAGCTCGTGGCGGTTCTGCACGCGAGGGAGTTTAACGCACGTCACCTCGGTGGTGGACCCCCGGGATCACAACGACGACAGGGCTGTGCGCAGGTCGTCGGCGGACGGAACGCCGGACGCGCGGAACCGCTCGCGTCCGTCACCGTCGAAGACGAAGGTGGTGGGCAGCGACAGGACTCCGAGTTTCCGTGCCAGCACGGGATTTTCGTCGAGATCCAGCTCGACCTCGCGTGCCCGACCGGGCTCGCGGTCGAGAACCTGCACGACGACGCGTCGCACGGCCGCGCACGGTCCGCACCAGGGTGCGGAGAAGTGCAGGACCACCGGTACGCCGTCCCCGACGCCCGCCGCGGCCAGTGCGGGATCGGGTTCGTGGGTGCCTGCCGAGGCGTCGGCGCCGGTGGTGCGGAACTTGCCGGAACGGGTGCGCAGGACTGTGCCCACCGCCAGTGTGGCGACTATCACGACGATGAGGACGATCACTGCGATCATGCGGGCGTCTGCACTTCCTGCAGATCGATGACGACGTCGCGGGCCTCGCCCTCGATGACGATCCGGGAACCACGCGCCTCGACGAAGGTGGGCCGGACGCCGAAAGGCAGATTCTGCGGCTCGATCGTCGTCGTGAACAGTCCGAGCACCGCCGGCTTCAGGACGTCGGGAACCGAGAAGTCGGCGCGTCCCTCGGGACCGAAGTAGAGATCCGACGCGACGACGTGGACGCGGTCGCCGTCGAGCACCAGATCGGCCTGGACGCTGACCGTCGCCTCCACCGGTCCGACGGGCACCGTTCCGGTGAGGACGACCCCGCCGGCAGTCGTGGGCCCGGACCCACCGGACCCACCCGTGCCGTCGGACTTGCTCGCCGGGGGAGCAGAAACCTGCAGGTCGGGGATGCCGTAGAGCTGTCCGAGCTCGGTGGCGTCGAGCATGACGCGGCCGTACAGCAGGTCGACGGGCACCGACCGGATCGACCCGTCGAGCAGCTCACCGGCCTCGGCGTGCGCACCGATCAGATTGGCCTCGACCGTGATGTCCCCGAGCAGATCGGTGTGGACGTTGTCGGCCACGATCTCGACGTTCTCGTAGTGACCGTCGCGGGCCTGGAGGAGGAAGGGGAAGCCGTGGATGGTCACGGCCGGATCGGACTCGAGAACGCCACCCTCCCGCAGCGCACGCGAGACGCGGTATTCCGACCACGCCGCCGCGCCGAAGTCGGCGAGGACCGCGAGTCCGAGCAGCACTACGAGACCGAAGATCAGTTTGCGCACGCCCACCATTGTGTCGGACGCGCCGGGTACCGGACCGCGCCCGTCCGCTCCGAGACCGTCCACGGAATTCTCGTGCTTACATAGCGGTAACAATCGGGGCGTTACTCTGTTGCACGACGTTTACGACCCCTATCCGCGCTGGTCGCGCGAAGAACTGGAGGCCCGGTGGAGCTGCTCCTTCTGACCTCCGACCCGAATCCGGATGCGGTCCTGCCGTCCCTGGCGCTGCTCCCGCATTCGGTCAGGCCGGCCCCTACAGAAGTGTCGTCGCTGCTCGAGGCCGGTTCGGCGGATATCGCCATCGTCGATGCCCGCTCCGATCTCGCGGCCGCGCGAGGACTGTGTCGCCTGCTCGGCAGCACCGGGTCGGCAGTGCCCGTCGTCGCCGTGCTCACCGAGGGCGGGCTCGTGGCCGTCAACCCCGAATGGGGACTCGACGACATCCTGCTGTCCACCACCGGACCGGCCGAGCTCGACGCGCGCCTGCGACTGCTCATAGGTCGCTCGGGTGTTGCGGTGGGGCCGGAGAACACCGGCAAGATCACCCTCGGTGAACTGACGATCGACGAGGGCACCTACACCGCCCGCCTGCGCGGACGCCCCCTCGACCTCACCTACAAGGAGTTCGAACTCCTCAAGTACCTCGCCCAGCACGCCGGCCGGGTGTTCACCCGCGCCCAGCTGCTGCAGGAGGTCTGGGGTTACGACTTCTTCGGTGGTACCCGCACCGTCGACGTCCACGTCCGACGTCTGCGCGCGAAGCTCGGCCCCGAGCACGAAGCACTGATCGGAACGGTCCGCAACGTCGGCTACAAGGCGGTGCGTCCGTCCAACCGCGTCGGCAAGGGTGGCAATGCCACTCCCGATATCGACGACGACGATGTGGACGACACGCTTCTCGACGACCCCCGTGCGGAGGAATCCGGCGCGGGTGACTCGGGCGCAGGGGAGTCCGGGGCACAATTCGTTCCGTGAGCACCGATACGGAATTCGTCGACCACCCGTCCGCCGACCACGCCGAAGCCGTACGCGCCGTGTTGTCGCGGGCGACGCAGACCGACGGCACCGCGCCGATCTCCGAACAGGCGGTGCACTCCCTCGGCCGCGACGGTGCGGCCCGGCATCTCGTCGCGCTCGGAGACGACGGTGAGGTCGCGGGTTACGCGAACGTCGTGCCTGCTCAGGACGGTCATCCGGCCATGGCCGAAGTCGTCGTCGACCCGCCGCGGCGCGGGCACGGACTCGGCCGCGAACTCGTCGAGCGTGCACTCACCGAGGGCGGCGACGGCACCCGCGTGTGGGCACACGGGGACCTGCCCGCCGCGCAGGCGGTGGCGCGCCGTCTCGGTCTGGCCGGTGTCCGCGAACTCCTGCAGTTGCGCCGTTCCCTCGAGCAGGACGATCTTCCCGCCCTCGAGGTGCCCGACTCGGTGCTGCTGCGCACCTACGGCGGCCCGCAGGACGACGCCGAACTGCTCCGCGTCAACGCGGCGGCCTTCGAGTGGCATCCCGAGCAGGGGCGTTGGACGGCCGCCGACGTGGAGGAACGCCGACGCGAGTCCTGGTTCGATCCCGAAGGCCTGTTCCTCGCGTTCGATCCCGCCGAGCCCGACAGGCTGCTCGGCTTCCACTGGACCAAGGTGCACCCGGCCACGGCGTCCGACCCGCAGCTCGGCGAGGTCTACGTCGTGGGAATCGACTCGTCCGCGCAGGGCAGAGGGCTCGGTCGCCTGCTCACCCTTGCGGGCCTGCACTATCTCCGCGATCGGGGTCTGCCCGGTGTCCTGCTCTACGTCGAGGGCGACAACACCGCGGCGCTGAACACCTACGGCAAACTCGGCTTCGAGCGGTTCCACGTGGACGTCGCCTACGCCCGGGCGTGACCCTCTCCGATCGGGTGGACGAACGGTGTGAAGGGTGGACTCTGCCACCCGACACGCCGATCGCGGTCAGGATTCGAGTGATGGTCGCAACACCATCGCCAGGTGTATCCGGCGTGTTCATCCGGCGTTAACCTTCGGTCGTCCGAGTGTCCACCGTCTCCTCCTAACTTCACTAGCGGGTCGAGTGCCGCAGACCCGGCGCCGGCATCGCCCGCGCCTCGATGCCGCCGCCGCTCGGCGCCGCGGTCGTGTGAAGTTACTTCCGGAGGAGAACAGGTGAACCTCAAGCGCAATGGCGCCCTGCTCGGTGTTGTGGCCGCTGGAGCCCTCACGCTCGCCGCGTGCGGTACCGACAACAATGCCGGATCGGTCGACGTCGATGCGTCCGCGTCCGCTGCAGCCTGCGACGGCAAGTCCAACCTCTCGGGTGCCGGCTCGTCGGCACAGAAGAACGCGATGGACCAGTTCGTCTCCACCTACATCGCGGTGTGCTCCGAGAAGGGCACGAACGTCAACGTCGCGTACAACCCCACCGGCTCCGGTGACGGCCGCACGCAGTTCATCGCGAACCAGATCGACTTCGCCGGCTCCGACTCGGCGATCAAGGACGAGCAGGCGGCACAGGCCGCCGAGCGCTGCGCCGGCAATCCCGCATGGAACCTGCCGCTGGTCTTCGGCCCGGTCGCGCTGGCCTACAACGTCGAGGGTGTCGACGAGCTCGTGCTGGACGCCGAGACGGCCGCGAAGATCTTCAACGGCTCGATCACGAAGTGGAACGACCCGGCGATCGCCGCGCTCAACGAGGGCGCCGAGCTGCCCGACGCGAACATCACCCCGATCGTGCGCTCGGACTCGTCGGGCACCACCGACAACTTCCAGCAGTACCTCGAGACCGCGTCGAACGGCGCATGGACCTCCGGTGCCGGTTCGGACTTTACCGGCGGTGTCGGTGAGGGCGCGAAGGGTTCTGCGGGTGTCGCGCAGGCCGTCTCCGGCTCGCCGAACTCCATCACCTACGTCGAGAAGTCCTTCGCCGACCAGAACGGTCTGAGCATCGCGCAGATCGACAACGGTTCCGGACCCGTCGAGCTGACCGAGGAGACCGCCGGCAAGGCCATCGAAGGCGCCGAGTTCGTCCCGGCCTCCGAGGGCGACCTCACGCTCGACCTGTCGTCGATCTTCGGCAGCTCCGAAGAGGGTGCCTACCCGCTGGTGCTGGCCACCTACGAGATCGTGTGCTCGGCCGGCTACGACGCCGACACCGCCGCGGCCGTCAAGTCGTTCCTGATCTCCGCCGCCAACGAGGGCCAGGAAGGCCTGTCCGAGCAGGGCTACGTCCCGCTGCCCGACGCCTTCAAGACCCGCCTCACCGAGTCGATCGACGCCATCGCCGCCGGATGACCCGCCGATCCCTCGGTCCGGTGAGTGACCGAGGGATCATCGACCCGCCCGTTCCTGACGAATACGCTGAGAAGGATTGCGAGCGCACATGAGTGACGCGCACAACACGTCGGTCTCCATCGCGACCGACGAACCGACCCGCTCAGGAACGGGCGGTGCAACCGGCATCACGGAGGACACGATCAGCACCCCACCCTCATCCCCGGACAGGGCACGCAAGACAGTCGTGCGGCCGGGAGACAGAATCTTCGGCTCGCTCGCCTCCGGCTCCGCCGTCCTGATCTCCGTGATCATCGGCGCGATCGCAGTCTTCCTCGTCTGGCGTGCCGTCCCGGCTCTGCAGCGCAACCAGGTCAACTTCCTCACCAGCCGTGACTGGATCACGCAGGACATCACCGACATGGCGTTCGGTGTCCTCGACCTGTTCCAGGTGACGGTGCTCGTCTCCTTCTTCGCGCTGTTCCTCGCCATGCCCGTGGCACTGGGCATCGCGATCTTCCTCACCTCGTACTGCCCCGACCGGCTCCGGAAACCGCTTGCGTACGTCATCGACCTGCTCGCCGCGGTCCCGTCGATCGTCTACGGCCTGTGGGGCATGCTCGTCCTCGCCCCGTTCCTGCGCCCCGTCGCGGAATGGCTCAACACCACCCTCGCCTGGTTCCCGCTCTTCGCCACCGGCAGCGGCTCCATCGTGGGCGGCGGAACGATCTTCACCGCCGGCATCGTCCTCGCCGTGATGATCCTGCCGACCATCGCCGCGGTGAGCCGCGAGGTGTTCGTGCAGACCCCGACGGCCCACATCGAGGGCGCGCTCGCACTCGGCGCGACCCGCTGGGAGGTCGTGCGGACCACCGTCATCCCGTTCGGCAAGTCCGGCTACATCAGCGGTTCGATGCTCGGTCTCGGCCGCGCGCTCGGCGAGACGATGGCGCTGTACCTCATCCTGCGCACCACCTCGCAGGCGTTCTCCTGGTCGCTGTTCGACGGCGGCGCGACGATCGCATCCAAGATCGCGCTCGGATACGCCGAGTTCAACAACGACATCCAGGCGGGCGCCTACATCGCCGCCGGTCTCGTGCTCTTCGTGCTCACCTTCGTGGTCAACGCCGCCGCGCGCATGATCGTCGCAGGAAAGAAGGACTGATCCATGTCGACCACCACCACCACGTCGACCACCGCGCTCTCCTCGCCGGTCAAGCCCCCGGCCTTCCAGCGGGTCAGCGGACGTCGCCGCGTCAAGGACACCGCAGCCACGGTGCTCGTCACGCTGTCGGTCGTCGTCGCGCTGATCCCCCTGGCCTGGGTGCTGTTCACCGTCGTCGCCAAGGGCCTGCCGGCCCTGATCTCGCCGACCTGGTTCACGCACTCGCTGAGCGGACTGACGTCCTCGTCGATGGGCGGCGGCATCTACCACGCCCTCGTCGGCACCCTCCTGCAGGGACTCGTCTGCGCGATCATCTCGATCCCGCTCGGCGTCTTCGTCGCGATCTACCTCGTCGAGTACGCCGGCCGGTCGCGGCTCGGCCGGATCACGACGTTCATGGTCGACATCCTCAGCGGTGTCCCGTCGATCGTCGCGGCACTGTTCATCTACGCACTGTGGGTGTCGACCTTCGGGATGCCCAAGTCCGGCTTCGCGGTGGCGCTCGCACTCGTGCTGCTCATGGTGCCGGTGGTCGTGCGCAGCACCGAGGAGATGCTGCGCATCGTCCCGCAGGACCTGCGCGAAGCGTCCTACGCCCTCGGTGTCCCCAAGTGGAAGACCATCGCGCGCATCGTGCTGCCCACCTCGCTCGCCGGCATCATCACCGGCATCATGCTCGCCCTGGCCCGCGTCATGGGCGAGACGGCGCCGCTGCTGATCCTCGTCGGCTACGCGCCCTTCATCAATTTCGACCTGTTCGGCGGTGAGCAGGGCACCCTCCCGGGTGTCATGGTCGCCGAGATGAACAACCCGACCGACGCCGGTTCGCAGCGCATCTGGGGCGCGGCGCTCACCCTGATCCTGGTCATCGCGGTCCTCAACATCGCGGCCAAGTTGATCAGCCGGTACTCGCAGGTCGGCAAGAAGTAACCCACAGACCTCTTCTCACATCGATACACCAGTAGGGAGCCGGTAATGGCCAAGCGTCTGGATCTCAAGGACGTCAACATCTACTACGGCAAGTTCCACGCCGTGGCCGACGTGACGCTGTCCGTGCCGCCGCGGAACGTCACCGCCTTCATCGGCCCGTCCGGTTGCGGCAAGTCCACCGTGCTCCGGTCGATCAACCGCATGCACGAGGTGACACCCGGCGCCCGTGTCGAGGGATCCGTCCTCCTCGACGGTGAGGACATCTACGATCCGAACGTCGACCCGGTCGGTGTGCGCAAGACGATCGGCATGGTCTTCCAGCGTCCCAACCCGTTCCCCACGATGTCGATCCGCGACAACGTCGTTGCCGGCCTCAAGTTGCAGGGTGTGCGCGACCGGAAGACGCTCGACGAGATCGCCGAGAAGTCGCTGCGCGGCGCCAACCTGTGGAACGAGGTCAAGGACCGTCTCGACAAGCCGGGCGGTGGCCTGTCCGGTGGTCAGCAGCAGCGTCTGTGCATCGCCCGCGCCATCGCGGTCCAGCCCGACGTGCTGCTCATGGACGAGCCGTGCTCGGCTCTCGACCCCATCTCGACGCTGGCCATCGAGGACCTGATCGGTGAGCTGAAGAAGGACTTCACCATCGTCATCGTCACGCACAACATGCAGCAGGCCGCGCGCGTGAGCGACCAGACGGCGTTCTTCAACCTCGAGGCGACCGGCCGCCCGGGTGGTCTGGTGGAGATCGACGACACCGAGAAGATCTTCTCGAACCCGAGCAAGAAGGCCACCGAGGACTACATCTCCGGCCGCTTCGGCTGAGCCGCCACCACCTACACGAGACCCCGACCGGATCCGTCCGGTCGGGGTCTCGTCGTTCGTGTGCTTACTGCACTCGACAGTCCTGCACTCGACAGTCCTGGACTCAGTGGTTCTGCGCTCGGTGGTTCTCCGGGTAGACGGTCAGACTGTCCACCTTCTCTACGAGCTGACGGATCTCCTCCTCGGTGGGGAGCTTGCCGGTCACGAGGAAGATGACGCGGCGGCCCACCTCGACGGCGTGATCTGCGAACCGCTCGTAGAAGCGGCCGAGCAGCGTGACGTCGACGGCGGCTGCGACGCCGTGCTCCCATTCGCGGTCCATGAGCACGGTGAACAGGTGGCGGTGCAGATCGTCCATCGCCTCGTCCTCGTGGTGGAGGCGGGCGGCCCGGGCGGGATCACGGGTCTCGAGAATCTCCCGTGTGGCCGCACCGAGGGCGACCGCGATCCGTCCCATCTCGGCGAAGTAGCCCTTCACCTCATCGGGGAGCACGTGCTTGGGATGGCGTCGGCGGGTCGCCTTCGCGATGTGCAGTGCGAGCGCACCCATGCGGTCGATGTCGGCCACGATCTGGATGCCGCTGACGACGGCACGCAGGTCGCCGGCGACCGGACCCTGCAGGGCGAGCAGCTGGAACGCCTTCTCCTCGCAGATCGCGCCGAGTTCGGTGATCTTCTCGTGCTCGTCGATCACCTGCTCGGCGAGAGCGAGATCGGCTTCGAGAAGAGCTCTGGTGGACCGCTCCATCGCGGTCCCGGCGAGCCCGGCCATCTCCCCGAGGAGATCACCGAGTTCGCCCATCTGTTCGTTGTAGACGACGCGCATAATGGCACAGCCTACGACCTCGAGCGGTCCGAACGGCGAGCATCGGATGAACCACAGGTGAACGTCGACGGCCGAAGAGTGGTGTCTACGTGCACAGATCGTCGGCGGCGTTGGTGATCGCGAGATCGGCGGGGAGCTCGACCGACGACTCCGACCGGGTCTGGATCTGCATCGGGGCGAGTGGCGTGCCCGCGGGGGTGGGAGCGACGACGGTGCCGTCGAAGCTGGTACCCAGGACGATCTCCACGATGCTGCCCAACTGGGCCGATGGCGGAGCCTCCTGCAGCACCGCACCGGGGAAGGCCGAGGCCACCGTCGCGGCGTCGGTCTCCTGGCCTTCGCTGAAGCGGATCACGGTCTGCTTGCTCGTCCCGGAGGCGTAGTTGCCGATCGAGTAGACCGGGAAGC
Source organism: Rhodococcus sp. 5G237 (assembly GCF_053764735.1). Lineage (NCBI taxonomy): Bacteria > Bacillati > Actinomycetota > Actinomycetes > Mycobacteriales > Nocardiaceae > Rhodococcus > Rhodococcus sp. 5G237. Next base: position 344,587 of record NZ_JBSNCD010000002.1, read on the forward strand.
CGTAGGCGGCGACCTCCTCGGCGGTGCCGGCCGCCAGCCCGGACAGACCCGACGCGTTCGAGACCTGCACCGACACCGTCGACGGATCGACAGCGAGCTGCGCCGGCAGCGGTTCGGCCGGGGGAGCGGCCGCGACCTCCGTCGGGTCCTCCTCCCGCTTCTCACCCGGCAGCGGAAGATCGTCGATGATCGCGGTGAAGATCGCCTTGATGTCGTCCGTGCGCGGGATCTCGTTGCCCCAGTCGTTGGTACCGGCCGTGGGGATGGTCAGGAAGGACACCGCACCCGCCTCGACGTTCTGCATCGAACGCCCGAGTTTGACGAGCGACTCGGCGTTGACGTTCTCGACGAAGGTCGCGCGGGTGAAGGCGCCGATGAAACCGTTGAGCTTCCCGGGATCGAACAGCACCTTGTTCGACAACGTCGAGCGCAGCAGCGACGACAGGAACTTCTGCTGCCGGCTGATCCGGCCGTAGTCACTGTTGCCCTCCTGGTCGATCTTGCGGGCGCGGACGTAGTCGAGTGCCCGTTTGCCGTCGAGCGTGTGGGTGCCGGGAGTTTCGATCAGGGGACCGAGTTCGTTGTCGTACAACGGTATGGAGGTGCACACCTCGACGCCGCCGATTTCGTCGACCATCGATTCGAAGCCGGCGAAGTCGATGCCCACGAAATGGCCGATCTTCAATCCGGACATCTTCTGGATCACCTTGACCAGGCACTTCGGTCCGCCGAGGGCGTAGGTCGCGTTGAGCTTGTCGCCTTCGGCGGCCGGATACAGCTCGGAATCGTATTCGCCGGTCGCGCTGTCCCATCCGCGGCAGACCGGTCGCTCGACGTCCAGGTCGCGGGGGAACGAGACCGCGACCACGCGGCTGCGGTCGGCGGGGATGTTGACGAGGATGACGGTGTCGGCACGAGCGCCCTCTGCGTCCTCGACGGTCCCGGCGCCGATCTCACCGCTCGCACCGGCGCGGGTGTCGGTGCCGATGATCAGGTAGGTCTCGTCGCCGGTCTGACCGACCGGGTCGACGATGTCCTCCGATTCGGTGTCCAGCGCGGCGATCTGGGAGAAGCCGGCCTCCGTGGACCGGACGTATCCCCACACCGCACCGTTACCGAGGAGCGCGAGGACCGAGACGAACGCCACCGCTGCTCTCGCCGCGAACCTCAGACGCTTCCGCTTGCGCTGCTTGCTCTGCGCGAGCCGGCCGAGACCGGCGTTGCCCACCGTGCGGGGCCGAGCGGAGCCGTGCGCCTTCTCGTCCGCCGCCTTGTCGTCGCTGTCGTCCTCGACGGGCGACGCAGTGCCCTCGGGGGACACCGCATCGATCTTGACGGTCGGCTGTTCGTCCGCGATCGGGGGTTGCTCTCGCGGGGGAGGTGTCTGCGGGGGTCCGCCGGGGGGCGCCGGACGGGGCTCGACCGGTGGACGTGGCTCTGCAGGCGGGACCGGGCGTGAGTCCACCGGAGGCGCCGGGCGTGAGTCCACCGGAGGCACCGGGCGCGAGTCCACCGGAGGCACCGGGCGCGAGTCCACCGGAGGCACTGCTCGCGGGGGCGGGGCCGAGGCCGGGGGAGTCGGTACCGAGGGCGGAACAGGCGGGGGGCCCGCCATCCGATCCGGCGCCTGGGTGCGAGGCGGGACGGGATTCTCCGGCGGCCGGGGCCGGGACGGTCCCGGGGGGACCCGGGGAGCACCGGGCTGCACCGGTGGGACGACCGTGGTCGGCGGTCCCGAAGAAACCGGCGGCACCGGAGGGCTGGGAGGTCCCGAAGGAGTCGACGGCGCAGCCGGAGGAGGCGTCCTGCGCGGGAGCTCCGCTCGACCGGCATCGTCCTCGGCCGCGACGTGCCGGGCGGATTCCGGGTCGCGGGGACGGGCCGGGGGCAGCGACGAGGTGGACGTGTGCGGCGGATCGGCAGGGGGCGGATCGGTGGGCGGATCCGACCGGGAGGACGGATCGGATCGTCGTCCCATCTTGTCGAGCAGTTCGGCGACCGTCAGCTGCTCCGGATCGTCCGAGTCCGCGGCCCGGCGGTTGCGTGCACTCTCGTGGCGACGCGAATCGGGATCGGTGTCGTCGGAGCGGTGCACCCCACCCGAGCGGCTTCGGCGGGACGAGCGGGATTCGCGGTAGCTGCTGTCGGCTATCGGCCGTTCCCAGGGAGCGCGAGGATCCGGGGATCCTGTCTCGTGCTCCTCGTCCACCGCTACCTGCTCTTTCCGCGGTCGCACCGCCTCGTCATCCGTCGTCGTCCACGTGATCGCTCACCGGCGACCGTCGCGAGGACTCCGCAATGATACTGATCGTCTGTTGCATGTGATCGTGACGCGGCTGTGTCGCACGACATCCATCGGTCGATCCGTCTGTCGTCCGGGACTACGTGCCGGGACGGGTTACCCGCCCGAGTGCATCATGTCGGCGCCCTCGGGCACGCAGGTGTCCTCGGGATCGTCGAGCCAGCCGTCGGGCAGAGCGACGCTGCTCGGGGAGCCCTGACGTCCCCGCGGGCCTTCGGCATCGGCGGGGAAGGGTACGTCGTGGTCGAGTTTGCCCAGCAGGTCGTCGAGTTCGGCGAGCGTCGACACCCGGGCGAGGCCGTTGCGGATCTCCGAACCCGCAGGGAAGCCGCGCAGATACCAGGCGATGTGCTTGCGCATGTCGCGCAGACCGCGGTCCTCGCCGTGGTGATCGGCGAGCAGTTCGGCGTGCCGCCGCATGATCTGTGTCACCTCACCGAGATTCGGCGGGGTGGGGATCGGGCGACCACCGAGCGCGGCGCTCAGTTCGGCGAACAACCACGGACGTCCGAGGCAACCGCGACCGACGACGACGCCGTCGCAACCGGTCTGCGCCATCATCTTCTCGGCGTCGGAGGCGTCGAAGATGTCGCCGTTGCCGAGCACGGGCACGTCGGTGACGTGCTCCTTCAGCCGCGCGATCTCGTCCCAGTCGGCCGCTCCCGAGTACCGCTGCGCAGCGGTCCGGGCGTGGAGGGCAACGGCCGCGGCACCCTCGGCGGCCGCGATGCGACCGGCGTCGAGATGTGTGTGGTGTTCGTCGTCGATCCCGATGCGGAACTTGACCGTGACCGGGATGTCGGTGCCCTCGGTCGCGCGGACGGCGGCCGCGACGATCTGCCCGAACAAACGGCGCTTGTAGGGGAGGGCGGACCCTCCGCCCTTGCGGGTCACCTTCGGGACCGGGCATCCGAAGTTCATGTCGATGTGGTCGGCGAGGTTCTCGTCGACGATCATCTTCGCCGCCGCGTAGGTCGTGTCGGGATCGACGGTGTACAGCTGCAGCGACCGCGGCGTCTCGGTGGGGCCGAAGGTCGTCATGTGCATGGTGACCGGGTGTCGCTCGACGAGGGCGCGGGCGGTGACCATCTCGCAGACGTACAGGCCCGACGTGCTGCCGGCCCGTTCGAGTTCGAGTTCGCGGCACAGCGTGCGGAATGCGACGTTCGTCACTCCCGCCATCGGCGCCAGCACGACCGGGCTGTTCAGTTCGAGCGGGCCGATACGGAGGGAAGACATGGGTACCTCTGGAAAACGTTGTGTGACAAAGAAATAGCGTGCCCGTCAGTGATAGGCCGCGGAAACGACTGTGCCCGGCACCGAAAACGGCACCGGGCACAGGATAACCTCCGCCGACTCAGGCGTCCGCGCCCACCTTCTCGCGCTTGGCGGCCTCACGGGCGAGGGAGCGATCGCGCATCTCCTCGAACCGCCCCGCCTGACGTCCCAGTTCGTCGAGGAAGTTGCCGAGCTTGTCGAGATCCTGCTGCGCCTCGCTGCCGAGATCGCGCTCGAAGATCCTCCACTTGCGCAGCACCGGCATCACGACGTCGTCGAGGTGCTGACGCAGGTCGTAGATGCCGTGCTTGGCCATCAGCACACCGTTGCGACGGAAGTTCGGCATGCCGGCGCCGGGCATCTGGAAATTCTCGAGCACCTCGACGATCGCGGCGAGCGTCTGAGCCGGTGCGATGTCGATCGCCGCATCGCAGATGTTCCGGTAGAAGATCATGTGCAGGTTCTCGTCGGCGGCGATGCGCTGGAGCATCTTGTCGGCGATCGAGTCGTCGCAGGCACGGCCGGTGTTGCGGTGCGACACGCGGGTCGCGAGCTCTTGGAAGGTCACGTAGGCGACGGAGTGGAGCATGCCCGTCGAGTTGGGGGACGAGAAGCCGTTCGTCATGTGCTCCATGCGGGCGTTCTCGAGTGCGACGGGATCGACACCGCGCGTGACGACCAGGTAGTCGCGCATGACGATGCCGTGGCGGTTCTCCTCCGCCGTCCACCGGCCGACCCAGGTACCCCAGGCGCCGTCACGCGAGAAGCTCTCGGCGATCTCCCGGTGATAGGAGGGCAGATTGTCCTCGGTGAGCAGGTTGGTGATCATCGCCGCCTTGGCGACCTCGTCGAGCTTCGACTGCTCCGGCTCCCAGTCGACACCGCCCATCGCGGCGAAGTTCCGGCCCTCGTCCCACGGCACGTAGTCGTGGGGATGCCAGTCCTTCGCCATCGAGAGATGCCGGTTGAGGTTCGCTTCGGCCACAGGCTCCAGCTCTCGCAGCAGCTCCAGTTGAGTCAGGACTCGCGTCATGCTCTTCTACCCCTCACATCGTGTCCGTGTACTCCGCCGGCCTACGGAGGAAAGGGCCCGGCCGTTCGTCGCCGCGGCACGCGGTGCACCGGTGGCCCCCATATTCGCCCGGATCACGGTACAGGTCCGGACCGCCCGACGACAGCACCGTTCCGCTCGTGACATATCACAGGCACGAGCGGAACGTGCTGTTCCAGCGGGTCTCAGCGCTTGCCGCCACCGAGAAGTCCACCGAGGAGCCCGCCGAGTCCGCCACCCGAGTTGCCACCGAGCACGCTGCCGAGGACGTCGCCGATCCCACCGCCGGAGGTGGCCGATCCGCCCCCGGCGTTCTTCAGCAGACCCCCGAGTAGATCGGCGAGACCTCCACCCTGCGGGGCGCTCGCGGTGTTCGTTCCCCCGCCGCCGCCGATCTGCTTGGCGAGATAGGACAGCACGATGGGGGCGATGATCGGCAGGACCTTGGCGATCAGATCGTTCCCTCCGGCGCCGTTCACGGAACCGAGGGTCGAGATCACCTGGTCCTTCTTGTCGCCGAAGACGTTGGAGACGATCCTGTCGCCGTCCTCGGTGTCGATCCCGTCGACGTCGACCGCACCCTCGGCCAGGTTCGACTCGGAGTGCTTGCCCAGCGCGGAGAGCAGCGACGCCGCCCCGGTCGGATTCTGGGCGTTGGCGTCGAGACCACCGACGAGGGTGGGGAGTGCTGCGCGGACGGCCGTCTCCGCCGTCGCGTTGTCGACACCGAGCCGCTGCGCCACCTGGTCGACGGGAATGCGGGACATCAGATCGTCGAGACTTGCCATCGTTCCTGCCTTGACTCGTGGGTGCCCCGAAGCGGCCACCCGGTGCCGAGAGAGTATCGGGACGAGGCCCGTTCCAGCGGGAGGCGTCAGTCGAGCGAGGCGGCGCTCGTCGACGAACGGCGCAGCGCGATGAGGCAGCACAGCAGCGCGACGAGCGTGCCGCTGAGCAGGAGCACGGTCCCGTTCTGATTGGTCAGTGTCGTACTGCGATTGAGTTCGACGTACTCGCCGTGGGTCTGGAACAGGCGCGTCCAGAACACCGCGGCCGTCGCGACACCGATCAGCGTCCCGGCCCAGCCGACGGCCACCGAGTCGAACAGCGCGGCGGCGAGGAGCAGGACCGCGGCGACGACCAGCGGTACCGCGAGGGACTCGTACAGCGGCAGACCCGGGACCGCGACACCGGCGAGATCGCCGTCGGGGAAACCGTCGCGCAGCGCCGACAGGGGAATCTCGGTGGGTCGTATCCCGCCGACCACCGGCAACACCGACCCGATTCCCAGAGCGACGGCGGCCAGGAACAGGCCCAGGTCCACGAAACTGCGCATGTTCCTCCCCGGACGATGAACGTTCGATTACCCCTGCGGCTCACCGTATACAAAGACGGGCAACCGCACCGGGTGAAATTCGCAGTGCGAAGAGACCTGCCCGAATGCACTGCTCCGAATGCGGTGGTCCGTAGGCTGAGATGCGCACGGCAGGTGCACGTACCGATCGGCCAGGAAGGTTCGAAATGACGGACATGAATGTCGACGAGACCGGTTCGCGGAAAGGCTTGCCGCCGTGGGCGAAGAAGACCATCGCCGTGGTCGTGGCGCTGATCGTGCTCGTCATCGCCTACTACACCCTGGCGGCGTTCGTTCCTCGCTGGTGGGCGCAGCGGATCGCAAACCTCGCCGAGGGCGGCTTCGGGCGCGGAGTGCTGTGGGGTCTGCTCTTCGGCATCCTCTGCACGGCGATCCCCATCGCGCTGCTCGCGTGGATCTGGCAGGTCCGCAACTGGAAGTACCACCGCGGGCTGCAGATCACCTTCGCTGTGCTCGCGCTGGTGATCGCCCTGCCGAACCTCATGACCCTGGCGGTCGTGCTGGGCACGGGGAACGGTGCGCACGCGGGGGAGCGGATCCTCGACGTGGACGCGCCGGGTTTCCGCGGCGCCACGTTGATCGGTGCGATCGTCGGAGCCCTGCTCGCGGTGATCTTCGTCGTCGCGCTCACCCGCTACCGCAAGCGCGGACGTGATCTGAAGCGGGCCCGCACGGATCTCGAGCAGCGCCGGATCGAGCAGGAGCGCCTCGAAGCGCGCCGTGAGGCGGAGAAGGAACTCGGCCGGAACACCGACGACGTCCCACCCGGCTCCCACCGTCTCTGACGAAGGACCGCGCCGTCTCCGACCACAGGCTGTGGAACGTCCCGGAACGACGAACGCCGGCGTCGCGTACGACGCCGGCGTTGCCGGTGCCCCCAGTAGGGCTCGAACCTACGACCTGCGGATTAAAAGTCCGTAGCTCTACCAACTGAGCTATAGGGGCATGGGCGCACAGTGTAACCACACCGCAGTGACCACACCGCATGGTGCGGTCACCACATCACAGGGTGAGCCACGCTGCGCGATCGATGATATCGGACATCCGGCGGTGCGGACGCCGCCCGTGACGAATGGAAAGAGGCCCGGGTGCCCACCCCCTGCTTCGCACCCGAGCCGGACAAAGCGTACCACTCGGTGTGTTCTGTGGAAACCCGGGTCCCGGGGGTGGGATTTCACATTTCACCCGGTGGAACACGGCCCGGAGCCGGGGTTGTGGGGGCAGACTAGAGTTGTCTCGTGGGGGAAACACAGGAACGTGGAAGGCTGAATTTCCCCATGCCCCGTCAACAGGAGCGTGCGCGTCGTACGCGGGCTGCGATCGTCCGATCGGCAGCCACCGAATTCGCGCGGCGAGGTTTCGCCGCAGCATCGATCAACGCCATCCTCGAGCAGTCGAACGCGACCAAGGGTGCGATGTACTTCCACTTCGCGTCCAAGGAGGATCTGGCCCGGGCGGTACTCGACGAAGGACTCGAGCACTACCGTGCCATCGTCGGCAGGTGGATGGACGTCCCCGATCTCGACCCCTTCGAGCGGCTGCACGGTCTCGTCGGTGATCTCGGTGCGGCTCTGCACGACGATGTGGTCATCGCCGCGGAGTTCCGTCTGGTCACAGAACCCGAGTTCGCGGAGGAGGTCAGGCTGCGCGGCAGCGTCCTGTGGGGGCGGGCCGGCTACCAGCTGGCGCGCGAAGCGCAGGAGAAGGGCCTGTTCCGGCCCGATGTCGACCTCCAGCGTTTCGTCGAGGCGATCGCGTCGTCGCTCGCCGGTCAGCGCTATCTCGCCGACCTCACGTCGCCGGAGACCGACGTCCGCGCACGCTTCGAGGCCTGCGTGGAGGTGCCGCTCGAGGCGATGGCGTCGGAGCAGTGGCTCGCGCAGTGGCGGGAGAAGGGCTGGCCGAGCAGGCCCGACAACGACGAATCGGCCACTTGACCTGCTGATTTGTGATTCGCGAATGCCGTGGCATAAGCTGTCCAAGCTCCCAACGGAACGCCAAACCCGTTGAGGGTGCGGTTCGGAGAAATCCGATCGGGCCCCCTTCGTCTAGCGGCCTAGGACGCCGCCCTTTCAAGGCGGTAGCGCGGGTTCGAATCCCGTAGGGGGTACGCTTCGACCTCGTCGAAGTGTGCAGTATCTTGGTGTGAGAAGTGAATATGTATGGCCCTGTGGCGCAGTTGGTTAGCGCGCCGCCCTGTCACGGCGGAGGTCGCGGGTTCGAGTCCCGTCAGGGTCGCTCCAGAGTTTCGATCGGCATTCGGTTCGGGTGCCGTCCGGCCAGGTAGCTCAGTTGGTACGAGCGTCCGCCTGAAAAGCGGAAGGTCGCCGGTTCGATCCCGGCCCTGGCCACCACGGTTGTCCGGCGAACAACCATCAATTTCATATCTTCGACCCACCGGTTGCGGTGGGTCGAGCTGTGGGAACTCCGGTTCCTCATGGCCCTGTGGCGCAGTTGGTTAGCGCGCCGCCCTGTCACGGCGGAGGTCGCGGGTTCGAGTCCCGTCAGGGTCGCTCCAGGCGAAGCCCCGGTATCACATCGATACCGGGGCTTCGTCGTCGTCACCCGTTCGCAGGCGGTGCCTGCTCGCCGTCCCACTCGTATCGCCGATCCGCCCCGGGTGCGGTCCGGCTCGCTATCGTGAGGACACAAAACATGTTCTAGTGTGTGCCCTACACAACTAGTGGACATCTGTCCGAGCGACCTGGCCCTCCGAGCGAACCCCGAGGTGGAATGTGCGCATAGCTCTGTTGTCGTACCGGAGCAAGCCGCATTGTGGGGGTCAGGGGGTCTACGTTCGCCATCTCAGTCGCGAACTCGTCGCCCAGGGACACACCGTCGAGGTGTTCTCCGGGCAGCCGTACCCCGAGCTCGACCCCGGCGTGACGCTCACGAAGGTGCCCAGTCTCGATCTCTACCGCGACGACGATCCGTTCCGCACCCCGAATCCGGGTGAGTACCGCGACTGGATCGACGTCCTCGAGGTCGCCACCATGTGGACCGCCGGTTTCCCCGAACCGCGCACCTTCGGTCTGCGCGCCGCACGACTGCTGCGCGACCGCCTCGGCGACTTCGACGTCGTGCACGACAACCAGTCGCTCGCGTCCGGGCTGCTGCGCATCGCCGAGGACCTTCCCCTCGTCGCGACGATCCACCATCCGATCACCCGCGATCGCGAACTCGATCTCGCCTCCGCGACCACCCTCCGCCGTAGGATCACGCTCCGGCGCTGGTACGGATTCCTGCGCATGCAGGAGAAGGTGGCCCGGCGGATCCCCACCCTGCTCACGGTGTCGGAGAACTCGGCCGACGACATCCGCACGGCCTTCGGGATCGAATCCGAACGCATCCACACGATCCCGCTCGGCGTGAACACGGAGGTGTTCGCGCCGCGGAAGGACGAGCGCGTTCCCGGTCGGATCGTCTGCGTCGCGAGCGCCGACGCCCCGCTCAAGGGTGTTCCCACCCTGCTCGAGGCGGTCGCGAAGCTGCGCACCGAACGCGAGATCGAACTGGTCCTCGTCTCGAAGCTCGCCCCGGGCGGTGCCACCGAGAAGCTCATCGACGAACTCGCGATCGGCGACGTCGTGCGCACCGTCTCCGGGATCGACGACACCGAACTCGCCGACCTGCTCGCCTCCGCCGAGATCGCGGCGGTGCCGTCGCTGTACGAGGGATTCTCGTTGCCGGCCGTCGAGGCGATGTCGTGCGGAACACCGCTCGTCGCGAGTCGCGCCGGGGCCATCCCCGAGGTCGTCGGGGACGCCGGTCTGCTGGTGCCGCCGGGCGACGCCGAACAGCTCGCCGCAGGACTCGCGAGCCTGTTCGACGACCCGGCCGAGCGTCGGCGTCTCGGCGCGAAGGGCCGCGACCGTGTGCTCGAACGCTACAGCTGGGCGGCCGTGGCCGCGCAGACCGCCGCGATCTACGACAAGGCGATCGCCGCGCATCGAGAGGGGAAGAACGGATGCTGACCGTCGACTTCGACCGCCTGGGCGTCGTACCGGGGATACGCGCTCTCGACATCGGGGCCGGCGCGGGGCGCCACTCCTTCGAGCTGTACCGCCGCGGCGCGGATGTCGTCGCCTTCGACCAGAACGCCGACGACATGAAGGCCGTCGCCGACATGTTCGTCGCGATGGAACTCGAAGGCGAGGTCCCCGAGGGTGCGCTGGCCCGGGCCGAGGTCGGCGACGCGCTCGCGCTGCCCTATGACGACGCGACCTTCGATCTCGTGCTCATCTCCGAGGTGCTCGAGCACGTGCCGGAGGACGAGCGGGCCATCGACGAACTCGTCCGGGTCCTCAAGCCCGGTGGTGTCGCGGCCGTGACCGTGCCGCGCTGGCTGCCGGAGAAGATCTGCTGGGCACTGTCGGACGCCTACCACGAGGTGGAGGGTGGGCACATCCGCATCTACAAGGCCGACGAACTCGCCGCGAAACTCGCCGCCGCCGGTCTCACGGTCTCGGGCACCGACCACGCCCATGCGTTGCACGCACCGTACTGGTGGCTCAAGTGCGCCGTCGGCGTCGACAACGACGACAATCCGTTGACGAAGGCGTACCACCGGCTGTTGGTCTGGGATCTCATGAAGGCCCCGTGGATCACCCGCACGGCCGAGAAGATCCTCGATCCCGTCATCGGGAAGAGTGTCGTGTTCTACCTCGAGAAGCCGGGAAACGCCGGTGCGGCGCGGTGAATCCGCGCGCGTGACGGTGCCGTCGGTGCCGGGTGTGCTGTCGCCGGAACAGAGCCTGGCGACGGGCCGGGCCATCGCGCGGATGCAGGAGCCCTCGGGCGCCGTCCCGTGGTTCCCCGGTGGGCACATCGACCCGTGGGATCACATCGAATCCGCGATGGCGTTGACCGCCATCGGTTTACGCGAAGAGGCGGACGCCGCCTTCGAGTGGTCGCGGCGGACGCAGCGTGCCGACGGATCGTGGCCCATCCAGTTCCGCGGCGACATCGTCGAGAACCACGACACCGACAGCAATTTCACGGCATACATCGCCGTGGGCGTATGGCACCACCATCTCGTGACGGGCGATCGCGAGTTCGTCGAGCACATGTGGCCGACGGTGCGTGCTGCGCTCGACCTCGTGGTCGACATGCAGTTGCCGGGCGGCCAGATCTCCTGGGCGCGAGGCGACGGCGGGATGTTCGACGAAGCGCTGCTCACGGGCTGTTCGAGCATTCACCAGAGTCTGTGGTGCGGTCTGCGGATCGCCGACCTGATCGGTGAGGCGCAACCCGAATGGGAGGTCGCGCTGATCCGTCTCGGCCATGCTCTGCGTCGGCACCCCGAGGCGTTCACACCCAAGCCCGAGTACTCGATGGACTGGTACTACCCGATCCTCGGGGGAGCGGTGCGCGGCACCGACGCGCACGAACGGATCCGCGAGCGCTGGTCGGATTTCGTCGTCGACGGTCTCGGGATCCGGTGCGTCGACCATCGTCCGTGGGTCACCGGGGCCGAGACCTGCGAACTGGTCCTGGCGCTCGACGCCCTCGGCCACGCCGGGCGTGCCCGCGAATTGTTCGCGGCCATGCAGCATCTGCGCGACCCGGACGGTTCGTACTGGACCGGTCTGGTCTACGCCGACGGCAAGCGCTGGCCGGTGGAGGTCAGTTCCTGGACCAGCGCAGCGGTGATCCTCGCCGCCGACGCGCTCTCGCGCACGACGGGAGGAAACGCGATCTTCCGGGATGCGGCGGCACCCGCCGACCAGGTGGGCGCCGACCGCTGCACCGAGCGTTGCCCGGTGCTCGTCCCGTAGTTCAGCTGCCGGGCGGTGATCCGACCGTGCCGGCGGTGCGTTCGAGAACCCGCAGCGAGGATGTCACCGACTTCTCGACGAACTCGCCGCTCTCCAGTGCGAGACAGTAGATCTCGTACGGAGGCCGGCCGCCGTCCTTCGGGTCGGGGAAGACGTCGTGGATGATCAGGGCGCCGCCGATGCGCACCCATCTCGCCCAGCCGTCGTAGTCCGCCCGGGCCGCCTCGCTGCTGTGTCCGCCGTCGATGAACACGAACGAGGCGGGGGTGCGCCAGAACGACGCCACCACAGGAGAATTGCCGACCACCGCGACGACGTGCGATTCGAGGTCGCCGTCGGCGAGGGTGTGCCGGAGAGCGCCGACCGTGTCGAGGCGGCCGGTGTGCGGGTCGACCAGCGACGGATCGTGGTACTCCCAGCCGGGCTGGTGCTCCTCCGAACCGTGGTGGTGGTCGACGGTGACGATGGTGCCGCCGGTCGCCTTGGCCGCAGCGCCGAGATACACGGTCGAGCGGCCGCAGTAGGTGCCGATCTCGACGCCGACGCCGTCACCGAGATACTGCACCGCAGCCTCGTGCAGTGCGGTTCCCTCGTCCTGGGGCATGAAACCCGGTGTCGCCTCGGCGAGTTCGATCGCCTCACGGGGCAGGGTGGTGCGGGACATCGGATGGATCTCCGTTCTTCTCGCGTGATGCGGTGTATCCCGAGTCACCCTACCGACCGGTCGCGCCGTCCGATGCTCTCGGACACGACGGTGAGACTGTCGAGATCGCGGATCGCGGCGCACGACCGCTCGACCATCACCGCGAACATGCGGTCGCCGCGCTCGGTCCTCGTGCCGTAGGCGCACCCGAAGACCGCGACGAGCGGTCCCTGCAGCATCGCGAAGCGGTAGTCGTCCCAGCACTGCTGCAGGCCGTAACCCTCGACGCCGTGGCACAGCAACGCGCGATGATAGGTCGAGACCAGGGCCTGCTCGTGCTCGCGCCGGACCGCCGGCGCCAGGCTCGTCCCGACGAAATACGCGAGGTCGCGGGCGGGAAGCCCCACCGTCAGGGTCTGCCAGTCCACCGCGACGACACCGCTCTCGCCACCGGGAGGGAACAGGAGGTTGTCGAGCCGGTAGTCGCCGTGCAGCAGCGCGAACCGGTCGGATCGCGCGAGCACCCACTCCTCGGTGAGCTCGGCGCAGGCCCACAGCGTGTCGCGGTCCTCCGCGCCGATCAGGTCGCCGAGACCGTCGAGAAAGGTCTCGATGGCCGGGACGTACAGCTCGGCGAGGATCCGTGCCTGCTCGGCGTCCGTCGTGGTGAGCCAGTCCGATTCGTGGAGGTCGGGTGCACACCAGCGAGGACCGTGCAGTCCGGCGAGATTGCGGACGGCGTCGTGCGCCTCGTCGACGGTGCACCCGGCGAGCTGGTCGCCGGGTCGTGCGGGTGCGGCGTCCTCGAGGAGCAGGGTGAACTCCCCGTCCTCACCGTGGGCGACGTGATAGCAGGTGGGGGTGCGCACCGCGACGGACGGCTCGATGTCGCTGTAGAAGCGTGCCTCCCCGCGATAGGCGCCGGCGAGCATCCTCCGCGTCCCGGGATCGGGTGACGGGAGCTTCGCGACGAGTGAGGACGGCACGTCGTCACCCGTCAGGACGAGTCGATAACACAGGGCGATCTGACCCGTTCCGATCCGCTCGACCTGCACCGTGCGTACCGTGCCGCCGAGCACGGCCGAGAGTCGTTCGGGAGTCAGGTCGTCCACCGACAGCAACAGATCGGTCATCGTGCGCTCCGGCCGGGGTTGGCGGGTAGGGATACGAAACGCTCGGGGTCGCGGATCGCCCGCCACGCGGCGACGACCGGAGCGAGTTCGGTGGGCGTGGCGCCGTGCAGGATGACGCTGTCGGCACCGGCGTCGAACTGGTCGGCGATGCGGGTCGCGCACTGTGCCGCGCTGCCGGTCGCGCTCGCGGCGAGCCACTCGTCGGGCAGCAACGACCCGATGTGCATCAGCAGTTCGACCGGCGCTGCGTCGATCGGCCCGGAATGGGCACGGACCTGCGCGTCGTCCCGAAAACGGTGCAGGACCTGGGGATCCCAGCCGTTCGCGCGGACGAGCACGTCGCCGTAGCCCTGCAGGTAGGTCGCGAGCCGTCCGGTCAGCTTCCGCAACCGGAGATCTTCGGGGATCTCATCGTCGACGGTCGCGAGGACCGACCAGATGCGGACGGACTGCGGGTCGCGGCCGGCCTGCTCGGCGGCTCGTCGCACGGTCTTCACGGCGCGCGCGAGTGTGTCGTCGGTGAAGAAGGTGTGCAGGACGACGGCGTCGGCCACGCGTCCCGCCAGGTCGAGCGTGCGCTCGCCGAGCGCGACCATGAGGATCGGGATGCGGTCGACGCCCTCGGCGGTGCGTCGCAGATACGGGAAGTCGCCGGCCGGGCCGTGATGATCGACGACGGCGTCACCGCGCCACAGCGTCCGGAGCAGGTCGACGGTGTCCTCGAGCCGCGCCGACGTCACGCGAGGCAGACCCATGAGATCGAACAGCACGTCGAAGCCGCGGCCGAGCCCGAGGGCGTACCGGCCGCGGCTCAACCGGTGCAGGGTGGTCGCCATCGTCGCCGTGACGAGGGGATGGCGGGTGTGCGGATTGGTCGCCGCGGTGCCGATCCCGAGAGTGCGGCTCGTCGCGACCGCCGCACCGGCCAGCGCTGCTGCGTCCTTGGTGTCGAACCGTTCCGACAGGAAGACCGAGCCGAGACCGATGCGTTCGGCGACGGTGATCTCGTCGAGCAGCGCCCTCGGGTCGTCGGCGTGCCCGGCGAGGCCGTAGAACCCGAGTTCCGGGCAGTCCGGCTCCGGTACGGACCCGCCGGGGATGCTCACGAGCGGGCCGCCGCCTTCCGCCGCTGCAGCACGCTGCCCACTGCGTTGTCGAGTTTCGAGCCCAGCGGCCAGCCCACGTAGTGGCACAGGAACAGGGCGATCTCGCGGAGCTGCTGCTCGTCGAGTTCGTCGTTCTTCAGCGCAGCCTCGATCTGGATCTCGGCGATGTCGGGAGCTCCCTGCGCGGTGAGTGCCCCGAGCAGCAGCAGTCGCCGATCGCGGATGGTCAGCCCGGGCCGGGTCCAGATGTTCGCGAACAGGTGGTCGGCGGTGACGGCGAAGTGCTCGCCGGGACCGTCCTGCATCTCCCAGCCGTAGACCTTGGACATCATCTCCAGGCCGCGGCGGCGGGTCTCGTCGGTCATGCGTGCTCCTTCCGGGAACGGGTCCGTGCGATCTCCCCCGTGCCGACTCCGAGGCCGGGGCCGAGGTCGGACAGCGCCCGGGCGCCGAGCGGCAGATCGACGCCGAGGCGATCGCCGAGGTCCAGTGCCAGCGCGAGATCCTTCTCACCCAGGGCGCGCACGCGCGAGAAGATCGGGAACCAGGAGTCGTCCTCCGCGAGGGGAGAGGTGGTGTCGCGCCACATGATCGAACCGGCGCCGCCGGTGATCGCGTCGGTGTGCCGGACGACCTTGCCGAGCTCGGTGATATCGATGCCCGCGGCCTCGGCGAGTCGTTGCGCCTCCGTCGCCGCGGTGAACGCGATGAAGTGGAGCAGGTTGCGGGCGAGTTTCATCCGGGTTCCTGCGCCGACGGGACCTGCGTGCACGACCAGCGACGCGAAGGTGCCGAACGGTTCCTCGATCTTGGCGAAGCCGTCGTCGGTCGCGCCGACCATCACTGCGAGAGTGCCGTTCTTCGCACCGCCGGCGCCACCACTGACGGGTGCATCGACGAAGTCGACTCCCTTCTCGGCGCACTTCGCGGCGAGCTCGACGGCGGTGGTGTCGGAGATCGTCGAGTGCACCGCGACGACCGTGCCGGGCCGGGCCGTCGCGAGCAGTCCGTCCGGACCGGTGACGACGTCGCGGACCTGGGCGTCGTCGAGGACGGTCACGCACACGAGATCGCAGCCGGCGGCCAGCTCCGCCGGGCTCGACGCCGCGGCGGCACCCTTGTCGGTGAACGGGCTCATCGCCTCGGGCACCACGTCGAGCACGGTGAGGCCTCCGGGTCGGGTGAGCAGCCGCTCGGCCATCGGTGCCCCCATGTTGCCCAGCCCGATGTAACCGACCCGGCCGATCGTGGAGCCGGTCACGAGCGGATCACCTGCCCGCCGTCGACGTTGAAGATCTGCCCCGTGACCCAGGCGGCCTCGTCGGAGAGCAGGAACAGGCACATGCCGACGAGATCGTCGGGAGTGCCCATGCGCTTGAGCGGCAACTGCTTCACCATGTCGGCGACCATGTTCGCGGGAGTGGTGGTGCGGGTCGCCTCGGTGTCGATGGGGCCGGGGGCGATCGCGTTGATGCGGATGTTCGACCCGCCGAGTTCGACGGCGAGTTGCTGTGTGAGACCGTTGATCCCGACCTTCGCGAGCCCGTAGAAGCCCGAGTACAGCCAGGCCGCCGTCGACGACTGGTTGACGATCGACCCGCCGTTCTTCGTCATGTGCGGCCACACCGCGCGGGTGACGTTGAGGGCGCCGTCGAGGTTCACGCTCATGAACTTCTTGTAGTAGTCCCACGGAACCGTCAGCAGCAGATCGAGTTTCATGCCGCCGTAGATGGCGGCATTGTTGACGACATGGTCGATGCCGCCGTAGGTCTCGACGGTCGACGCGGCGAGTGCCTCGGCGGAGGCGGGGTCGGAGACATCGACCGAGGTGAAGCTCGCGATGCCGCCGTCGGCGACGATCTGCTTGGCGACCTGCTCGCCGAGTTCGGCATCGATGTCGGCGACCACCACGTTCGCGCCCTCGGCGGCGAGCGCACGCGCGTACGCCTCGCCGATCCCCTGGGCGGCGCCGGTGACGATCGCGGTGCGACCGGTGAAACGTGCCATCGGAAAAGTCCTTTCGGAAGTTCGGGTCAGCTCGCGGGCTCGGCGACGAGCTTGGTCTCCAGGTACTCCTCGAAACCGGCCACACCCATCTCGCGGCCGATCCCGGACTGCTTGTAGCCCCCGAACGGGGCGTCGGCGGCGTACCAGATGCCGCCGTTGACGCCCAGCGTGCCGGTCCGTACACCTGCGACGACCCGCGCGATGCGGTCCGGATCGGTGCCGTACACCGAACCCGAGAGGCCGTAGGGGGAGTCGTTGGCGATGCGGATCGCGTCGTCGTCACCGTCGTGAGGGATGATCACGAGCACCGGGCCGAAGATCTCCTCCTGCGCTGTGCGCGCGGAGTTGTCGAGGCCGGCGATGAGGGTGGGCTCGACGAAGAAGCCGCGCTCGTGTTCGGCGGGGCGTCCGCCGCCGGTGACGATCGTGCCGCCCTCCTCGACGGCGAGGCGGATGTAGCCCTCCACGCGCTGCCGCTGCTTCTCGGAGATGAGCGGCCCGCACACCGTGCCGGGATCGCGCGGGTCGCCGGGCCGGATACCGCTCATGGACTTCGCGGTCAGGGCCACGGCTTCGTCGTACCGTTCACGGGGAACGAGCAGGCGCGTGGTGATCGCGCAGCCCTGGCCGGCGTGCGTGCACACGGTGAAGGCCGCCATCGAGCAGGCGCCGCGCAGGTCGGCGTCGTCGAGGACGATGAACGCCGACTTGCCGCCGAGTTCGAGGAAGACCTTCTTGAGGTTCTCGGAAGCCGCGCGCATCACGGCCCGGCCGGTCGCGGTGGAACCGGTGAACGAGATCAGGTCGACGCGCGGATCCTCGCTCAGCTGTGCGCCGAGGCGGTGGTCGCTCGAGGTGACGATGTTCAGTACTCCCGGCGGGATGTCGGTCTCCTCGGCCGCGATCCGCCCGACCAGTGCCGCACACCACGGGGTGTCGGGGGCGGGCTTGAGTACCACGGTGTTCCCGGCGGCGAGAGCGGGCCCGAGCTTGGCGAAGTTGATCTGGTGCGGGAAGTTCCACGGCGTGATCGCGCCGACGACCCCGACTGCTTCCTTGAGCAGATAGCGGTGGGTCGGGATGCCCATGGGGGAGGCGTTGCCGAGATCCTGCGTCCACGCGTAGCTCTCGGCGAGGTCGGCGAAGTACAGCAGGTCGTCGACGGGGCCTTCGAGATGCGCGGCGCTCGTGAGGAATCGGGGAGCGCCGACCTCGGCGATGGTGATCTCCCGCAGTTCCTCGATGTGCTCGCGCAGGGCGTCGCGCAACTGACGGAGGCAGCGGGCCCGGAAGGCGTGGTCGCGTGACCAGTCGGTGTCGTCGAAGGCGCGACGCGCGGCCGCGATCGCGGCGTCCATGTCGGTGGCGGTGCCCTCGGCCGCGTGGCCGAGCAGTTCTTCGGTGCTCGGATCGGTGATCGCAAAGGTGCCCCCGCTGCCGGGTACGAGCTTGCCGTCGATCAGAAGGGTGGAGCTGTCGGTGGGGCGAAGTGTCATCAGACGTTCCCTCGGTTCTGGACAGGTGTCTGGACTATAGTTCGGGCACTCGAGGCAGCGCAATGGGTGAACGGGGAACCTTATGGCAGACAACAATTCGGGGACGGACAATTCGACCCCGCTCGCGGGCCGCGTCGTGGTCGTGACCGGATCCAGCCGAGGGATCGGGCGAGCGGTGGCGCGGACCCTCGTGGACGAGGGCGCACGGGTGGTGGTCAACGGCCGCGACGCCGACGCGGTGCGCGACACCGTGGAGGAGCTCGTGTCACAGGGCGGCAGTGCGATCGGAGTGTCCGGTTCGGCGGCCGCCTTCGGGATCGCGGAGGATCTCCTCGCCGCAGCCCTCGACGAGTTCGGGGCGGCGGACGCGCTGATCAACTGTGCCGGAACCGCGGAACCTCCGGGCTCGTCGATCCTCACGGTCACCGACGAGGAGTGGGACGACCTGATCGACGCGCACCTGACCGGCACCTTCCGTACGTGCCGGGTGTTCGCGCCCCGGTTCGTGGCGCAGGGGAGCGGGGCGATCGTCAACACCGGATCGTTCGCGTTTCTCGGCGACTACGGCGGTACCGGCTATCCGGCCGGAAAGGGCGCGGTGAACAGTCTGACCGCGGCGATCGCCGCGGAACTACGCGAGCACGGAGTGCGAGCCAACGTCGTGTGCCCGGGAGCCCGCACTCGGTTGTCCACGGGACCGGAGTACGAGCGGCACATCGAGCGACTGCACGAGCGCGGACTGCTCGACGACGTCACCTACGAGGGCTCGCGCAACCCGGCACCGCCGGAGTACGTGGCGCGACTCTACGCTTTCCTCGTGAGCGACCTGGCGTCCGTGACCGGCGGAATCTTCGCTGGCTCCGGATGTTTCGTCGGGCGGTTCGACAAGCCGGCACCGACGCTGCTGGCGTGGCGGGACCACGACACGTCGCCGCCCTGGACGCTCGGCGAACTCGCCCATCTCATGGAAGGCGCGAGTCGTGCGGGAGCGCCGGGATAGGCCGGTCCTCGACGAGCTCCGTCGTGTGAGGGCAGGGCTCAGAAGACCCGCAGTCCGAGGCGTCGCCGCGTGCGCAGATCGAGCAGATAGGCCTTCCACAGCAACGGCCACGCCCACGGGGTGACGCGGTGCAGGCGCCGGACCGCCACGAGATAGCGGTCGAAACGCCGCTGGTCGTCGGCGGTCCACGGGTAGTGCATGAGGTCGCGGAACTCCGGCGGCAGTGCACCGCGGGTGATCAATTCGAACGACCGGCCGAGCACCCGGTGGATCCCGCGGCCCAGTCGTCCGAGACGCACCTCGAGGAACGCGAGATTGCAGAGTTCGGTGAGGTACTCGCGCACCTGCTCGTTCATGGAGATGTCGGCGACGCCGGCCTTCCACAGTTCCTCGTACTCCTCACGGGTCGTGGGCCACGACTCCGGCCGGACGTTCAGTGTCGTCGCGAGGGTCGCGCCGTCGCGGAGGATCCGGGCGTACTGCTCCTCGGTGAGCGGGCCATACAGGAACTCGTGCTGGTCGATGAAGTACTTGAGCAGGCAGACGGCGACCCACAACTGCAGGGCGGGGGAGTTGGCGCTGTAGCGGACCTCCGCGCCGGGTGACGACGTTACCCGGGCGTGGATCTTCCGTACCGACTCGCGGACGAAATCGCGGTCGGCCTCGGTGCCGAACACTGCGACCGCCAGATAGGTGCCGGTCGTGCGGGCCCGCTTGACCGGATGGAGATCGGCGCGGCCGGAGTCGACCGTGCTGTCGACGACGCCCTGGCCGACGCGGGGATGGGCGAGCTGCATGATGACGTTGGCGGCGTTGATCGTGCCACCGAGCGGTGAGACGAGATCGCCGAGAGTGTCGATCGTCCGCATGACCCCTCCATCTGAAGACGGACGTGTTCAGTTGATGCGTGCCACTCTAGCGCGTCTTCGTGGGGTCGAGGGATGCGCCGGCCAGAACTCCGCGCACGACCGTCTCGTAGATGTGGTCGAGATCGAGCTCGTCGCCCAGGAAGCCGCTGCTCTGGAGGACCGCGAAACCGTGCAGGGCCGCGAACATGCCGACCGCGGCCTCGAGCGTCTCCTCCTCCGGAACGCCGCAGGATGCGAGCATCGTGCGCAGAGCGACGTTGGCGTCCAGTGCGGCGGCGAGCAGACCGTCGCGGTCGACCGGTGCGGTGGTCAGTGCTTCGTAGCGGCGGGGATGTTCGACGGCCCAGGTGTGGTGGGCGTCGATCAGGGCGCGAAGCCCGTCGACGCCGCTGCGGCCCATCGCGACCTCGCGCAGATACGCCCCGAGATCGCTCATCGCGCGGATCTGCACGGTCGCCCGTACGTCGTCGAGATTGCGGACGTGGTTGTACAGCGAGGCCGTGACGATTCCCAATCGCGACGAGAGAGTGCTCATCGTGAGCTGTTCCCATCCCAGCTCGTCGACGATCCCGAGCGCTGCTGCGACGACCTTGTCGCGGGTCAGTGTCCGCCGACGCGCGGGTCGGGAATTGTCGTCTGCCATGGAAGCAGTCTAAGGGGCTTCCATTCCAAACGAAGGTGAGTAGTTTATAAACGAATGCCATTCGTACAATCCCACGAGAGCGGCTTCATGACGACTTCACCCACAGATCTCAAGAACCCCGACGTCTTCGCCCAGGGGGTCCCGCACGATTACTTCTCCGAACTCCGGCGCACCTGTCCGGTCCACCGCCAACCCGAGGAGGGCGGCGCGGGCTTCTGGGCCGTCACCCGGCACGCCGACGTCATCGCGGTCTCCCGCGACAGCGCGACCTTCTCCTCGGCGCTCGGAACCACCCAGATCGACGATTTCGACGAGGAGACACGCCTCAAGCAGGCGTCCATGCTGCTCAACCTCGACCCGCCGGAGCACACCCGCCTGCGGCAACTCGTGAGCCGAGGGTTCACCCCGCGCATGGTGAAGACGCTCGAGGAGCGCATCCGGCGAACGTGCGAACGCACCGTCGACGCGGCGATCGAGGCCGCGCGCGACGGCACGGTGATCGACTTCGTCCCGGCGATCTCGGCACCACTGCCACTGGAGGTGATCGCAGCGCTGCTCGGCGCACCGGCCGAGGACGTCGGGAAGCTGTACGACTGGTCGAACCGCATGATCGGTTGGGCCGACCCCGAATATGGCACCACTCAGGAGGACGGCGAGCTCGCCGCCGCCGAGATCTTCCTGTACGCCAACGAGATCGCTGCACAACGACGTTTCGAACCGCGCGACGACATCGTCTCGAAGCTGGTGTGTCCCGACGAGAACGGCGACACGCTGTCCGAGATGGAGTTCGACATGTTCTTCGTCCTGCTCGTCATCGCGGGCAACGAGACGACGCGCAACGCGATCTCGGGCGGGATGCAGGCGTTCGTCGACCATCCCGAGCAATGGCGCCGGTTGCAGGACGATCCCGGTCTGATCGACAACGCCGTGGAGGAGATCCTGCGCTGGGTCACCCCCGTGGTGGGCTTCCGCCGCACGCCCACCTGTCCGGCGTCGATCGGCGACCAGCACGTCGAACGGGGCGACAAGGTGATCATGTACTACCCGAGCGCGAACCGCGACGAGGAGGTCTTCGACGACGCGCACGTCTTCGACATCGGGCGCGAGCACAATCCGCACGTCGCCTTCGGGGGGACGGGTGTGCACTTCTGTCTCGGGGCACATCTGGCGCGGCTCGAACTGCGGATCGTGTTCGAGACCCTCGTTGCCCGTATCGACCGAGTCGAACCGGCCGGCGAACCGCGGCGGTTGCGGTCGAACTTCATCAACGGCGTCAAGTCCATGCCCGTCCGCATCCACCCACGAGAGCGCTGAATTCGCCGAATGAACGCGCTGCGGGCATTGCCGACCCCCTCCAACCGTAGTAATGTCCAGACACGTGTCCAGAAACGTGAATCTCGAATCGACCCGTCGCCGCCTGACCGAGAAGCAGGCCGACACGGTTGCGAGGCTCACGCAGGCCGCGGTCGAGGTGCTCCGCGAGGAGGGATTCACGGGGTTGACGGTGCGTATGGTCGCCGCCCGTGCCGGTGTCGCCCCGGCCACCGCCTACACCTACTTCTCGTCCAAGGAACACCTCGTCGCCGAGGTGTTCTGGCGTCGCTTGGCCAACGCTCCCACGGCCGACGCCGAGAGCACGAGCCGTGCCGATCGGGTGGTCGCGGTGCTGAGGGGAATCGCGCTGCTGTTGGCCGACGAACCCGAACTCGCGGCCGCCGTCACCAGTGCACTGCTCGGTCACGACCCCGATGTCGAACACCTGCGTGCGCGCATCGGACTCGACATCCGTCACCGGATCTCGGCAGCGCTCGGCACCGACTCCGATCCCGACGAACTCGAAGCACTCGAACTGCTCTACGCCGGCGCGCTGGTCCGGGCCGGTATGGGCTACGGCACCTACGAGAAACTCGCCGACAGGCTGGAGACATCCGCCCGACTTCTATTGGAGTGATCCATGATCCAGGCATCCCCGGGCTCCGCGTCGCACGCAGGGCCCGCTTCGCCCGATCCACCGACGCTCGCCCCCGTGATCTTCAACCCGTACGACTACGCCTTCCACGAAGACCCGTATCCCACCTACCGCCGCCTCCGTGAAGAGGAACCGGCCTACCACAACCCCGACCTCGGGTTCTGGGCCCTGTCCCGCCACGCCGACGTCGTCGCGGCCTTCCGCGACAACACCCGGCTCTCGAGCGCCAACGGTGTCTCGCTCGATCCGTCCGCCTACGGGCCCAACGCCCACAAGGTGATGTCCTTCCTCGCGATGGACGACCCGCGCCACATGCGCATGCGTCGGCTCGTCTCCAAAGGATTCACTCCGCGGCGCGTCGCCGACCTCGAGGAACGCATCCTCGAACTGACCCTGCGCTATCTCGAACCCGCGGTGGAGGCAGGGGAATTCGACTGGATCTCGGAGTTCGCGGGCAAGCTGCCCATGGACGTGATCTCCGAACTCATGGGCGTACCCGAATCCGACCGCAGTGAGATCCGCCGCCTCGCCGACCTCGTCGTCCACCGCGAGGAGGGCGTGCTCGACGTGCCGGTCGCCGCGATGGAGGCATCGCTGCACCTCGTCGGCTACTACGCCGACATGCTCGCCGAACGCCGGAAGAAGGACACCTCCGACCTTACGTCGGCGTTGCTGGCCGCCGAGATCGACGGCGACCGGCTCACCGACGACGAGATCATCGGCTTCATGTTCCTCATGGTGGTCGCAGGCAACGAGACCACCACGAAACTCCTCGGCAACGCCCTCTACTGGGGAGCGCACAACAAATCCGAGGTGGCGCAGGTACTCCGCGATCCCGCTCGCGCACCGCAGTGGGTGGAGGAGACCCTCCGCTACGACACTTCGAGCCAGATCGTCGCCCGCACCGCCGTCGCCGACATCGAACTGCACGGCGCCACCATCCGGTCCGGCGACAAGGTACTGCTGCTCATCGGATCCGCCAACCGCGATTCCGACGTCTTCGACACCGCCGACGACTTCCGCATCGGACGCGACAGCTCCCAGAAGATCGCCAGTTTCGGTGGGGGAGTGCACTTCTGTCTCGGCGCACATCTCGCCCGCCTCGAGGCGAACATCGCGCTGGAACAGTTCGCCCGGCGCGTCGCCGACTACGAGATCGACGAGGACCGCTGTGAACGTGTCCATTCCACCAATGTCCGAGGCTTCGCGGCCCTTCCTGTAGAGGTCACCGAACGACATGCCTAGATTCGAACCCCATCCCGAACGCCGTCCCGCGCTGGTCGCCGGAGCCTCCTCCGGAATCGGTACCGCCACCGCCTACGCGCTCGCCGAGGCCGGGCACCCCGTCGCGCTCGGGGCGCGCCGCGTGGAGGAGTGCGCGGCGATCGCGGAGAAGATCCGCGGCGAGGGTGGCGAGGCCTTCGCCCACTTCCTCGACGTGTCGTCCACCGAATCCGTCGACGAGTTCGTCACCGCGGCCGAGGAGGCCCTCGGCCCCGCCGAGATCGTCGTCTCGGGAGCGGGCGACATGGATTTCGCGTTGCCGCACGAGATGGATCCCGACCGGTTCGCCTTCCAGGTGAACGTGCACCTGATGGGCACACAACGTCTGGCCCATCGTGTGCTGCCCGGCATGATCGACCGGAAACGCGGCGACTTCGTCGTGATCGGATCCGACTGTGCCGTGCTTCCCCGGCCCTGGATGGGTGCCTACAACGCCGCCAAGACCGGCCTCGAAGCGCTCGTCCGCGAAATGCGGATGGAACTCGAGGGTACGGGTGTCCGCGCATCGGTCGTGCGCCCAGGGCCGACGCAGACCGGTGCCGGCATGACCGCGCCGGCGGAGGTCCTCGAACCGATGCTCGAGGACTGGGGCACATGGGGTTTCGCCCGACACCCCTACTTCCTTCGTGCATCCGACATCGCCGCGGCCGCGCTCTCGGTCGTCTCGGCCCCCCGCGGCGCCCACATCGTGCTCATCGAGGTTCAACCCGAAGCGCCCCTGCGGAAGGACAATCCATGACCACACTCGTCGAGCCCCGGCGTGTGTCCGGCGGCGAACACGAACACGGCCACCTCGAGGAACTGCGCACCGATCCCATCGCGCTCATGCGCCGGGTGCGTGAGGAGTGCGGCGACGTCGGGGTCTTCCAGCTCGCCGACAAGAAGGTCGTACTACTCTCCGGTGCGGAGGCCAACGAGTTCTTCTTCCGTGCCGCGGACGAGGATCTCGACCAGCAGGCCGCCTATCCGTTCATGAAGCCGGTCTTCGGTGAGGGCGTCGTCTTCGACGCCAGCCCCGAACGCCGCAAGGAGATGCTGCACAATTCGGCGCTGCGTGGCGAACAGATGCGGGGCCACGCGGCGACCATCGACCGCGAGGTGCAGGACATGGTCGCCGGCTGGGGCGACGAAGGCGATATCGACCTGCTCGAATTCTTCGCCGAAATGACCATCTACACGTCGTCGGCCTGCCTGATCGGCAAGAAGTTCCGCGACCAGCTCGACGGACGATTCGCCCACCTCTACCACGACCTCGAGAAGGGCACCGACGCACTGGCCTTCGTCGATCCCTACGCGCCGATCGAGAGTTTCCGGCGACGCGACGAGGCCCGCCACGGACTCGTGGCACTCGTGCAGGAGATCATGGACGGACGCATCGCGAACCCGCCGCAGGGCAAGGAGGACCGCGACATGCTCGACGTCCTCGTCTCCATCAAGGACGAGGACGGCAAGGAACGGTTCAGCGCCGACGAGATCACCGGCATCTTCATCTCGATGATGTTCGCCGGCCACCACACCACCTCCGGAACGGCGGCCTGGGCGCTCATCGAACTGCTGCGCAACCCCGAGTACATGCAGCAGGTCACGGCGGAACTCGACGTCCTGTACTCCGACGGCGAGAGCGTGAGCTTCCATGCACTGCGGCAGATCCCGGTGCTCGAAGCGGTGCTCAAGGAGACGCTGCGCCTGCACCCGCCACTGATCCTGCTTCTTCGGGTCGCGCGCGACGACTTCGAGGTCGCCGGATACCGGATCTCGGAGGGCGATCTCGTGGGTGCGACACCGGCGATCTCCAACCGGATCCCGGAGGACTTCCCGGATCCCGATGCCTTCGATCCCGGCCGCTACATCGACCCCAACCAGGAGGACATCGTCAACCGGTGGACCTGGATTCCGTTCGGGGCGGGTCGGCACCGCTGTGTGGGAGCGGCGTTCGCGCTCATGCAGCTGAAGGCGATATTCTCGGTTCTGCTGCGCGACTTCGAGTTCGAACTGTCCCAGCCGCCCGAGACCTACCGCAACGACCACTCGAAGATGGTGGTCCAACTCGAACAGCCGTGTGCTGTGCGGTACCGGCGTCGCACCCGGGCGGCATCCGGCACCGGCACAGCGACGCAGGAGTGAGGTTCGGATGAGGATCGAAGCAGACCTCGATCTGTGTCAAGGACACGCGATGTGCTCGATGGAAGCCCCGGACGTCTTCACCGTCGCCAAACGGGGTGAGGTGGAGGTCCTCCTCGATCCCGTGCCGGAGGAGATGCATGCCGACGTACGAGCAGCTGTGAAGTACTGCCCCACCCAAGCCCTTCGCATCGTCGAAGACTGAGGACCAGGAGACAGGATGGCCACGTTCGATCGTGCCGAGCTCGACGAGATGATCACCCGCTGGGTCGACGCCAACAAGCGCGCCGAAGCCGAAGGCGACTGGAAGCCTTTGGCCGACATGTACACCGAGGACGCCACCTACGGCTGGAACTACGGTCCGAAGGACGAGTTCATGGCCGTGGGCCGCGAGGAGATCCGCGACCTCGCATTGGGCCAGGAGATGGACGGGCTCGAAGGCTGGCAGTATCCCTACCAGCAGTTCGTCGTCGACGAGCGCTCCGGCGACGTGATCGGCTTCTGGAAGCAGATCGCCGACAGGACCCGCGAGAACGGCGAGCACTACTCCGTGCACGGTATCGGCGGGAGCTGGTTCCGGTACGGCGGCAACTTCCAGTGGTCGTGGCAGCGCGACTTCTTCGACTTCGGCAACGTCTCGCACCTGTTCCTCGAGATGATCACGGCGAACGCGCTGTCCGACGGCATGCAGAAGCGGATCGAGCGATCGACGGGGAAGAAGCGGCTTCCCGGCTGGTACCGGGTCGGCGAGTCGCCGGTTCCGTTGTGGTGACCGGCGTGGACACCGGCGGATCGTTCGCCGCGCTCTCCCGCACCGACCTCGCCGTGCTCGTCCCCGAACTGTTGCTGTGCGGTCAGCTCATCGACCGTTCGGGGATGGCGCATCTGATCTCGGCGTTCGGTCGGGAGGGCATGGCGGAGGTGGCCATCGAGGAATGGCAGGCGTCCTCACCGTGGTACACGCGCCGCATGCAGCGTGCCCTGAAGTTCGAGGGCGACGACGTCGTCACCATCTTCAAGGGCATGCAGCTCGACATCGGGGCGCCCCCGCAGTTCATGGACTTCCGTTATCGCGTCCACGACCGCGACCACGGCGAGTTCTGGCTCGACCACTGCGGGGCGCTGATGGACGTCGAGCCGCTCGGCGACGCCTACGTGACCGCGATGTGCCACGACATCGAGGACCCGACCTTCGACGCCACCGCGCTCGCCACCAATCCGCACGCCCGGGTCCGGCCGATCCATCGGCCGCCCCGTGCGCCGGCCGACCGGCACCCGCACTGCGCGTGGACGGTCACGATCGACTCCTCGTACGACCCACCGGCTGTCGAACCGCACACCGAAGCGCTCGGCCGGACTGCGGCCGTGGCACTCGAGTTGAGCCCGATCGACCCCGATGGAGAGGGGAAACACGACTATTCGGGTCCCCTCCTCGCAGACCTCCGGTTCGACGAGTTCTCGAAGCCGGCCCTGGTACGCATCGCCGAGGAGGTGTGCCTGCAGCATCACCTGCTCGCTCTCGGATTCCTCATGAGTGTGCGCAAGCGAACCGACGAGCAGTCTGCGATCGAGCTGACCCGTAAGCAGCTCACGGGTATCGCCGGCATCACGTCCGAGCGCATCCGTACCGCGCTGGGATTGCCGCGCTCGTTCGCCGGCCTGTCGGTGGTGCTCGACGTACACCCCATGCTGGCACCGGACCGGTATGTCGATCGGGTGATCTGTTTCGACGACGACGCGCTGGGTCTCCGGATCAACCGGCGAGGTGGCGCCTTCGACGACGGGTCCTGGCCCACCTTGATCGACCCCGAACACCTCGGCCCGCTCGACGCTCTGGTGCGCGGTGTGGACCCGCACTTCACCACCCGCCTGGTCTCTGCGACCGACGAGGCTCTCGTCGTCGAGGTGTTCCGTGACGAATCCCCGGCGAAGGAGTGCGACGAGGTCGCCATCACGCGCTTCAGTACGGGTTCGTCCTTCGTCTTCGAAGATCGGGGAATCCCCCTCCCGCTCACCGTTGTCTGACCACGCTCCAGGAGAGCCCTTCGTGAATAGTGCGCTGTCCCGCCGTACCTTCCTGCGGGGAACCGTCGTCGGTGGTGCGGCCGTTGCCGCGTTGTCGTTGTCCCCGATCCCACGCGCACGCGCCGAGGTCACCGAGGAGCGCCATCGGGCGGTCGTCGTGGGCAGCGGATTCGGCGGTGCGATCACCGCGCTGCATCTCGGCCGGGCCGGTGTGCAGACGCTGGTCCTCGAACGGGGCATCCGCTGGCCCACCGGACCGAACGCCGAGACGTTCCCGCACATGCTGCAACCGGACCGGCGCATGTCGTGGTTGTCGTCCGCCCCGGTGATGACCGGTACTCCGCCGATCCCGACCGAACCGTTCACCGGGCTCATCGAACGAGTTCCGGGGAACGGGATGGACGTCATGTGCGGAGCGGGCGTCGGCGGGAGTTCGCTGGCCTATCACGGCATGACCGTGCAACCCGACGGGCAGCGATTCTCCGATTCGGTGTCCTCGCGTATCGACTACGACCTGCTGGCCTCCGACCACTATCGGCGGGTTGCGCGGATGCTGCAGGTCGCGACCATTCCGGACGATCTGCTCGACCACGATCGGTACCGGTCCTCACGCCAGTTCCTGGACCGTGCAGGTTCGCAGGGTTACGACACCTTCAGAGTGCCGATGTGCATCGACTGGGACTTCGCGCGACGGGAGCTGACCGGGGAACTGAAACCGTCCTACACGACGGGCGACGTCATCTACGGAGTCAACAACGGCGGTAAGTTCTCGGTCGACGTCACCTATCTCGCCGAGGCGGAACGCACGGGGCACGTCACGGTCGCGCCACTGCACCGGGTCGGCGACATCGAGCGTGCTCCGGACGGCACCTGGATCGTGCACGTCGACCGGATCCACACGGACGGAACGATTCTCGAACGCAAGCGGATCCTCGCACAGTCGCTGTTCCTCGGTGCCGGATCGGCCGGCACGACCCGTCTCCTCGTGAAGGCGAAGGCGAAGGGGCTCGTCCCCGATCTTCCCGACGGCGTCGGAACGGGATGGGGCAACAACGGCGACCGGGTGTTCGCCGTGACGAGCCCGCTCGTCAGTCCCGGCGACCATCAGGGCGGGCCCGCCTGTGTGGGTATGCGCGACTACACCGATCCCGCCGGCCCGTTGATGATCGTCACCGGCCCGGTGCCGTTCCCCGTCGATGTGGGAACGACCACGATGATCGGTCTGGGGATCGTCGACGGCCGAGGAGTCTGGCACTACGACGCCGGCCGCGACGATGCGGTCCTGAACTGGGATCAGGCCTACGACCGGGAACTCACCCGTGCCATCGAGGCCCGCATCCGGCGGATCGCGGGACCGGCCTCGATCGTCGTCGACGTCAACGCCGTCGACATCAACACCTTCCATCCGCTCGGTGGTGCGCCGTTCGGGACGGTGTGCGACGACGCCGGTCGCGTGCACGACCAGCCCGGCCTGTATGTGGTGGACGGCGCGAAGATTCCGGGATCGACCGGGGCGTGCAATCCGTCGATGACGATCGCGGCGCTCGCCGAGTACGGCGCCGATCGGATCGTCTCTCGCGACCTGGATCGCGTGTTCTGACCCGATGGGTGGTTCCGGTGGCCGGGCCACCGGAACCGTTCCGGCTGTCAGCCTTTCGCAGCCGACAGGCCGGCGCGACGCCCGAAGAAGCTTCCGTCGCCCAGCGACGTGCCGCTCGCATACCCCCACGCGCACACACCCGACGTGCAGCGACCCGCGGCGAACAGGCCGGGGATCGGATCGCCGGACACGTGCAGCACCTCCGAGTTCACCGAGGTGCGCAGACCGCCGAGCGTGAAACCTGCTGTGCAGTTGCGCAGATCGAGCGCCGCGATCGGGCTGCCGATGGGCTTGACCCACTCGCTCTTCTTGCCCAGCACCGGATCGCTGCCGTTCTCGGCGTGCCTGTTGTAGACCTCGACGGTCGCCTGCAACGTTCCCGCCGGCAGCTCCATGTCGGATTCGAGTTCGGCGACGGTCTCCGCGACCCACTTCGGTCGGAACCGGAAGAAGGGCGTCGAACTCGTTGCCGCACAACCCTCTTCGTACGCCTGTTCGTCGATGATCAGATAGGCCTGGTTGTCGTTCTTCAGCAGCGTGAGCTGACCGATACGACCCGGATAGGTGTCCTCGGGGACGTACCGCTGACCGCGGCCGTTGACGAGGATGCCGCGGGCCATCAATTGCGGGTCGCCGAAGAAGGCGACCTCGGTGGCGTCCATGTGCGCGAGATCGGCGCCGAGTGCCTGCGCCATGCGGATCGCGCGGCCGTCGTGCTCCTCGATCGCCGCACCCGGGCGACCGCTGAGTTGCGGCGCGTACGACTCGACCATCTCCTTGTTGTACGCGAAACTGCCGGTCGCGAGGACGACGCCGCGGCGGGCCCGGATGTGGACGTCCTTGCCGTACTGCTTGGCCGTCAGGCCCACGACACGTCCGTCGCCGTCGACGATCAATCGCTGCACCCGCACGTCGTATTCGGCTCGTACACCGAGGTTTTCGGCAACCTGCGAGAGCGGCTGCATGAGCATGTACCCGCCGCCCTTCTCGCCGGTGCGCTTGTCGGTCATCTGCGGGACGTGCCCGCGCGGGGAGGGCGTGGCGATCTCGTTGAAGGGCGCGGAGTTCTCGCCGCCGGAGTACATCAGACCGTCGTCACCGGGGATCTCCCACCCGGGTTCGCCCCAGAAGCTCTCCTTGAACACCACACCGTTGTCCACGAGCCACTCGTAGTGTTCGACGCTGCCCTCGCAGTACTCGGTGATCTTCGCTTCATCGGCGCCCGGCCCGAGCGCGGCGAGCATGAACGCCTTCATGTTCTCGGGCGAGTCGTCGAATCCGAGGGCCTTCTGCAGCGGGGTGCCGCCGCCGAGGTAGACGATGCCGCCCGACAGCGAGGCCGCACCGCCCCAACCGCCGGTCCGTTCGAGCACGAGCACGTCGGCACCGGCGCGGGCGGCCTCGATGGACGCCGAGACACCGGCGATGCCGTAACCGGCGACGACGACGTCGGCTTCGTGGTCCCAGGTGGAGACGCTGTCGGCGGGAAGGGGATGGAGATCGGTGCTCATCGGGGTCCGTTCGGGTCGGTGATCAGTGGTCGAGTTTCGAGGCGAGTCGGTCGATGTACGCGACGACGTCGTCCTGGGGACGGTCGGGCAGGCCGAAGATCACCTCGGTGACCCCGGCGTCCTCCCAGATCCTCAGTTGCTCGGCGTCGTGACGGCCTGCCAGGGCGAGGATCTCGGGAGTCCCTGCACGGCCGGCATCGGCCCAGGCCTTGTGGAGGCGCGCGACGTTGTCGACGACGTTGTTCTCCGTGGGTGTGGTGATCCACCCGTCGGCGTGGCGGACGATCCAGTCGAAGTTGCGGTCGGTGGAACCGGCGCCGAGGAAGATCGGGGGCCGTGGCTGCTGCACAGGTTTCGGCCACGCCCAGCTCGGCCCGAACGCGACGAAGTCTCCCTCGTAGGAGGCCTCTTCCTCGGTCCACAGCGCCTGCATCGCTTCGAGATACTGGCGCATCGCGGTGCGCTTCTTCTTCGGCGGTACGCCGTGGTCGGCGAGTTCCTCGGCGTTCCAACCGAATCCGACACCGAAGTTCACCCGGCCGCCGGAAAGGTGATCGAGGCTCGCGATGGTCTTGGCGAGCGTGATGGGGTCGTGCTCGAGGGGCAGTGCGACGGAGGTGCCCAACTTGATCGTCGACGTCACCGCGGCGGCGAGTCCGAGCGCCACCCACGGATCGAGGGTGCGCATGTAGCGGTCGTCGGGAAGGGTCTCGTTGCCCGTTCCCGGATGCGCGGATTCGCGACGGATCGGGATGTGAGTGTGTTCGGGCACATAGAAACTGTCGAAACCGCGACTCTCCGCGGTCGAGGCAGCGACTTCGGGCCGGATTCCCCGGTCGCTCGTGAACAGGGTGATTCCGTGGCGCACAGCAGCCCCTCTCCAGACGGTGACGGAGAAAATGTAACGCGTTCTACATCCGGAGGGAAGAGATTTCCGGACACCTGTCTGATTGTGGCCGGTCGGCGGTACGAAAAGGCAGGCGCACCACGCTGAACTATCCTCGAAACGGGCATGAACGGAAGGTGGCGTGATGACGGAGCAGTCGACGACGGAGACCGCGGGCGAGGAGTCGGCGTCGACGCAGACCTCGCGACCGGCCCTCGGGTCCACCCGGTCGCCCGGTGCGGGCCTGCGGCCGGCGCAGCGGGCACGGTACATGCGGATCATCGCCTCCGCCGAGGAGCTCGCCTCGGAGGGCGGTTACGACGCCGTGCAGATGCGGGCTGTCGCAGACCGATCCGGTGTCGCTCTCGGTACGGTCTACCGCTACTTCCCGTCGAAGAACCACCTGCTCGTCGTGGCGCTCGTACTCGAATTCGAGACCGCCGCCGAAGCCGTGACCACCGCGGAGATCCCGGGCGGCAGTGCCGCCGAGCGCCTCATGGGCGTGCTGCGCGGGGTGATGCCGCGGCTGTCCGAGAACCCGCTGCGCTACGACGCGCTCATCCGGGCGGCGATGTTCGCCGACGCGTCCTCGGCGCCCGAACTCGACCGTCTCGGTGAGGTGCTCACGCGCCTGTTCGCGCAGGCGGCGGGCATCGACATCGTCACCGAAGAAGTACTCAACGCCGTGCGGATCATCGCCGACGTGTGGATGTCGGCGCTGGTCGCGTGGGTGGCCGGCCGGCAGTCGGTCGACGATGTGCTCGCACACATGGACACCGCCGTCACACTCGTGTTCGACCGGCTGAACCGACTGCAGCGGGCGAGCTGACGCCCACCCGCCGCAGTTCGAGTTCGGGGTTCGATCAGGCCGGCACGTCCACGATGCCGATCGTGGGCAGGAAGAAGCACTGTGCGTCACCGTTCCGGACGTTGCCGAAAACGGCTGCCAGCACGGTTCCCGAGCCGGTCTCGACCGGCGCGACCCGCACGCCGCCCAGTGGCAGCGTGTCGGCGATGAAGGTTGTGATCGCCTGCTCGACGATGCCGCGGGCCTGCGCGGGGACTCCGGCCGGGACGGCGCCTGCGGCAGCCTCCTCCGGCGTGCCCATCGGTACGAAGCCGCCCTGGAATGTGTTGACGTTGAACCACGCGAGCTGGATGCCCGAGGTGTCGGCGTCCTCCTCGAGGCCGACCGGGACGAACGCGAAGAGCGTCTCGGCGGGGGCGACGACGTTCAGGTTCTCCGACACCCACGGAAGGTCGGAGTTGGGCCACGGTCCGGGCAGGGCCCCTGCAACCGCAGGCACGGTGCCCAGCGGCAGGTCGCCGTCGGCCGTGCAGAACGGCGCGACGGTGGGGTAGAGGAACGGTTCGACGCCGAGACGGCGCAGGAACTCCATGCCGTCCTCGTAGGCGCCGAGCGGTGTCGCTTCGGCCGCGTCGACAGCGCTTCCGCGTGCGTTCGCGATCGCTTCGGCAGCAGCGAGGGCGGTTCGATCGACGCCGGGCAGCGCGCGGAGGGCCTCGAGCGAGCTCACGAGCGGACTCGTGGCGGGCGCTTCCGCCGGTGCTGCCGGCTCCGCGGGTGCGGGCTCGGCGCCGGCGACGCTGGGAAGCGCCAGGCCTGCGGCGACGGTCAGGGCTGCGGCGGCCGAGATGCGACGCATCCGATTGCGGTGTCTGCGGCTCATGTGGGGTTCTCCTCCTGTGGGTCGTGACACCCGGACGGGCTCTACCTAACTCTAAAGTAGAGGTTTAGAGTACGACCGTTCCAGGAGACCACAAGGGCGGCGCTTCGGCCAGAGCGCCGCCCCGTGGTGTTACCGAACCGACACCCATGTGGGTCGGTTGTGCAGATGATCAGTCCGGATCGTCCGGATGCTTTCGCAGATGCAGGATGCTCAGCAGGAGACCGCCCCACAGCGTGACGAGGGCGAGAATCATCATGGCGACGGCCGCTGTGCTCATCGGGTACCTCCGGTGGACGAGTCGGGTCCGGGCGAGGGATCGCCGGACGAAGCAGGCGCCTGGGCGGACGCGAGCGGACGGTTTTCGTCCAGCTCGTATTCCTCGTCGATTCCCCTGCGCCACGGGATGAACGTCAGGAGGACGGCGAGGATGATC
Source organism: Rhodococcus sp. 5G237 (assembly GCF_053764735.1). NCBI lineage: Bacteria > Bacillati > Actinomycetota > Actinomycetes > Mycobacteriales > Nocardiaceae > Rhodococcus > Rhodococcus sp. 5G237. The sequence goes on from NZ_JBSNCD010000002.1 coordinate 378,787, forward strand.
ACGCCGGCCTGCACGCTCCACCCGAAGGCCGTGACCAGGCTGTCGGGAAGACCGCCGTAGCCGTCGCGGACACGGTCGCGGATCTCGCTGAACAGCATGTAGCCGAGGACGAGCGGGGTGATGATGCCCGTGAACACCATCCAGCCCGTGCCGACCTTGAACGACGACACCGAGTTGAGGTGGTCGCGGAGTTCGGGCAGACGACGATAGATCCACGCGACCACCACGAGCGCCACGAAGGCGACACCCACGATGCCGAACTGGTTCGCGAAGCGGTCCACCACGTCGAGGGTGTTCAGGCCGGTGGTGGTGGGGAAGAGCAGCAGCGACACGATCGCCGACACACCACCGATGGCGAGAACGGCAGGCACCCGGCCGAGGCCCGTCTTGTCCTGGAAGGCCGAAACGGTCACCTGGATGATGCTGATCATCGACGTGAATCCGGCGAAGACCAGCGAGCCGAAGAACAGCACACCGAAGAGCGGGCCGCCGGGCATCTCCGAGACGATCGTCGGGAAGGCGATGAAGGCGAGACCGATACCGCCGGCGACCACCTCACCGACCTCGACGCCTTGCGCCTGGGCCATGAAGCCGAGAGCGGAGAAGACACCGATGCCGGCGAGCACCTCGAAGCTCGAGTTCGAGAACCCGACCACGAGACCCGAACCGGTGAGGTTCGTCTTGCGCTTGAGGTACGACGAGTACGTCACCATGATGCCGAAGGCGACGGACAGCGAGAAGAAGATCTGCGCGTACGCCGCGATCCACACTCCGGTGTCGGTCAGCGCCGACCAGTTCGGGGTGAAGAACGCATCGAGACCGGCGGTCGCGCCGTCGAGGGTCAGCGACCGGACGACGAGCGCACCGAACAGCAGGACCAGCAACGGCACGAAGAACCGGTTGGCGTTGCCGATACCGCGCTGGACGCCGAGAGCGAGCACCGCGAGCGTCGCGATCCAGACCAGCAGCAGCGTCCACGCGACGCCCGGCACGAAGCTCAGGCCGAAGGTCGCATCGGTGTCCTGGTTCAGGAACGAACTCATGAAGAAGCCTTCGGGGTCGTCGCCCCAGGCCTCGGTGATCGAGAAGAAGGTGTACCGCGCGGCCCAGGCCACGATCACCGCGTAGTACACGCCGATGACGAAGCACACCAGCACCTGCCACCAGCCGATGAACTCGGCGCCGCGGCGCAGTCTGCGGAAGGCCAGCGGCGGCGATCCGCGGAACTTGTGCCCGATCGCGTAGTCGACCAGGAGGAGGGGGATACCCGCGGTCAGCAGCGCGACCAGATACGGGATCAGGAATGCGCCACCACCGTTCTCGTAAGCGATGTACGGGAAGCGCCAGATGTTGCCGAGTCCGACCGCCGAGCCGATTGCGGCCATGATGAACACCGACCGGCCTGACCAGACCTCCCGTTTACGTGTGACCTCGTGCTGTGCCACGGACCTCGTCCCTCCATTCATTCGGATGGAGGACAACGCTAGCGCCCCGACCGGCGCGCAGGCGATCTTTTCGGGTCGGCGTCTTCAGTCGTCGTCCCAGATCCGCAGGTCCGGGGGAGTGTCGTCCTCGTCCTCCTCCTCGCCGACGTTCCGGTAGCGGAATGCGAAGACGATCCAGCCGACCGCGGCGACGAGCACGAAACTGATCAGCCGGTACACGACCACCGCCGACAGGGCTTGCGCGCCGGTCATGCCGGAGGCGGTGAGCGCCGGGACGAGCACGGCATCCATGACACCCAGACCGGCAGGAAGCAAGGGGATGGCTCGGCTGGTGGCGGTCCCGGCAGCGTAGGCGACCGCGATACCGGCCAGGCTCGGCGCGCCACCGACCGCGTACGCGGCGAACGCCAGGCACGCACCGTCGCACACCCAGTTGCTCAGCGACCAGCCGAACGCGCGGGCCGCGTGCGGACGATCGAGTTGCACCGCGCTCAACTGAGCAACGATCTTCCGCCACGCCCGCGCACCCGCCTGCTCGGGCTTCTTCCGCAGCCGGTTCAGGCTCCTCAGGGCGATCAGTCCGATCGATTCGAACGAACCCGGATTGCCCGCCGCGTACTGGATGAGCACGACCAGCAGCAACAGGCCGCCGATCGAGAAGATCAGTGAGAACGGGTTGTTGCTGGCGCCGACGAGCAGAGCGCCGACGAGGCCCAGCAGGGCGAGTCCGGCAGCCTGCAGGAGACCGGCCATGACCAGCTGCCAGGTCGACACCACCGGCGATGCACCCCAGTGACGCATCTGCCGGTAGGTGAAGGTCGTCCCGACCACCGGTCCGCCCGGGAGGGTCACGCTCATGGAGTTCGCCGCGAGTGCCACCGAAAGCGATTGCCGTTGTGAGACCTTCACACCCGCCGCGGACAGCAGCGCCCGCTGCACCCGTGCGAAGGTCGACATCTCCGCCATCGACGCGCACACCGCCGCGAGGACCCACCACCAGTACAGGTGTCCGAGGCCGCGGACGCTGTCGGACAGCTCCGGCCACACGAGCACGATCTCGACGGTGAGCACCACGACGAGCAGCGCGCCGACGATCCATTTGAGATACCGGCGTCGCTTCGGGGTGAGCGGCCCGTTCTCACCGTTCGGGCTCTCGTCGGCTCCGTCGTCGTCCGGCTCCTCGGGTGTCACGGTCTCGTTCGTCATCTATTCGGTGGGCCAGCTCGACAGCGTGCGGCGGTAGAGGTCCTCGACCTCGGCGATGTGCTCGCCGAGGTTCTCCCGTGACCAGCCGCTCACGTCGATCGGTTCGAGCACCGCCACGTCGACGGTGCCCGACCGCAGCAGGGTCGAGTGCTTCCACAGGATCTCGCCGGCGTTGCGGATCACGACCGGCACGATCGGCACACCGGCCTGCATCGCGATGTGGAAGGCGCCCTTCTTGAACCTGCCGATCGCCGGGGTCAGCGAGCGCGTGCCCTCGGGGGCGATGACGATCGACGTCCCCTCGCGGAGGGTGTCGACGACGGGTCCGAGCGCCGCTACCGCCCGTTCGGTGTTCGTGCGGTCGACGAAAGTGGCGCCGACGAACCGCAGGAGCGGCCCGAACAGCGGGTCGTTGGCCATCTCCTTCTTCGTCACACCCGTGAAATCCTGCCTCAGGACCTTGGCCAGCACCACCGGGTCGAGCTGACTCTGGTGGTTGAAGATGAACACCGCCGGCCGGGCGGCCCACGCATTCGCTTCCCCCACGATGCGTACGTCCACTCCTGCCAGGGCCAGGGAAACCTCGGTGCCGATGCTGATGATCGAGTCCAGCGCGGTCTTGCGGCTGCGGTTGATCAGGCCGAGTCCGAGACCCGTCCACACCGAGCCGAACATTCCGCCGTAGGCGGCGGCGGTGCGGACGAGTTCGCGGGCGCCCGGCGTGCCGCGCGGCCGGAACCGCATGATCGGCCAGTCGCGTTCGATGGCGACGCGGGTGAGAGTGCGATCGGGATTCGTGGCGGTGGGGTTGCCGGCGACGGCCAGGAAATCCACGTCCTCACCACCGTTGGAATAGGTGTAGCTGGCCTCGGCGTCGATGCCGTGTGTCTCGACGAAATTGCGTGCCGCCTCCGCTTTGCCGCTGCGCCACAACGATTTCCCGTCGACCCGACCGGTGAGCACACCGTTCTCGACCTCGAGCGGGGTGAACAGGATGTGCTCGACGCCCAGCGCGTCCCCGGCGGCCTGGATCTGGTAGCAGGACGCCGACGAGGCGATCACCACCGTGTGGCCCGCGTTCTGGTGTGCGCCGATGAGTTGCCACGCCTCCGGATACAGGTGTCCCGCGATCGTCGTCATGAACAACCGGCGGCCGATCTCGTAGAGCTCGTCCTCGGTGTGACCGCGCCACGCCTTGAAGGCGATCGCGACGAAGCGTTCGAAGTCCTCCTCGGTCTCCGTCCCGCGGATCCCGTTGATCATCGTCGCGGCCAGTTCGGATGCGGAGACCTTCCCGGCCAGCACCCGGTCGCGGAAGAAGTGGACACCGGAGAAGCCGTGCACGATGGTGCCGTCGAAATCGAAGAAGGCCGCCACTTCGGGTCCCTGTGGACCCGTGCGCACCCGTTCGAGGGCCTGCTCGAGGTTCACCGTTCCACCTTTCTGTTCGACACGTCGAGCGACTCGGCCAGCGCGACCCGCTGGGCCAACTCCGACAGCTCTGTTGCGAAGGCTTTCCTGCGCTCGCGGACGATCTCGGGGTCCTCGTCGTGGTCGAGCAGTCCTCGATTGCGCGCCAGGTCGAGCGCGGATGCGAACAACTCCGACGACACCGATTCCGGCCCGTACAGGCGGCGCTGCAGCAGCATCTGCCGGCCCACCGCGACACACTCCGACAGGAAGGCGGCGCGGTCGACCTCGAGCTCCGGGTCCCGGACGGCGAGGCGCTCGGCGACGACGAGCTGCGCGTCGAAGAACGACCGCAGCGTGCGGTGCGACATGAAGAAGCCGGTCTCGACGAGACCGGTCAGAGCTTCGTCCTTCGTCGGCAGCGTGTCGCCCCAGGACGGGACGAGCCAGGCCAGCTCGTCGCGCATCTGGGCCTCGAAGGTGTCGCGGTCGGGGAAGAAGAACTCGAACTTCAGCAGGTCGCGCAGGTTCTTCGCCTCCTCCCACGCCACCCGCGCAGGATCGTCGCCGGGATTGGCGTGCGCGTAGAGGATGGCCAGCTCCATGATCGACCGGTTGACGAACCAGTGCACACCGCTGTTGCGGTAGAACGCCGCGACGAGATGCTGACCCGGCTGGATCGAGTAGACCGGTTCCTCCCCGCCGGCGTAGGTGGTCACCACGCCCGCGTGGGAGAGCGACGAGAGCACGTCCTCGAGACCACCCTCGACGTCGAGGATGTGGAGGCCGCCCTGCGGGACACCGCGGCGATCGAGATAGCGGCGGACAGGTGCGATCACGGCCCGCACCTCCTCGAGCGTCAGCGAACGGTCGCGCACACCGAGCAGGGCCAGGGTGACCAGGCAGTTCACCGTCACCGGAGTGTTGCAGTTGATGCCGACCGCGACTTCGAAGGCGACCTTCTGCAGCGCCTTGCGGCGCAGCGCCCGTATCTCCTCGGAATCCGTCGGCGCCGCGGACGGGTCGGCTGCCAGCGCCGGTGCGGTCAGGTCCGGATCCCCGCCGGTGACCAGCAGTTCGCGCATCGACACGGGATCGCCGAACCGCACGTACACGTTCCCGGCCCGCTTGCGCTGATTGCGGGCGTAGCGCACGAGCCATCCCAGGCCTTCGGGTTTCTTCGTCGCGCCGGTCTGTTCGGCGGCGACCGCCGCGACCTCGGCGAGCCCTTCGTAGGTGATCGAGACCGGCACCAGCATCGCGTCCTCGACCCGTCCGCCGCGGATCGCGTTGGCCACGTAGCTGAGCAGCCCGTAGCGCGGGACCCGGAGCTTGCCGGTCCGGGTCCGGCCACCCTCGAAATACCACTCGAGGTTGAACCGCTTGCTCAGCAGAAACGCGAAGTACTCCTCGAGCGCGGCCTTGTAGACGTCGTCGTCGGCGAAGCTGCGCCGGATGAACACCGTGCCGGTGCGGCGGGCGACGGGACCGATCGGCCAGAAGGTGAGGTTGGCTCCGCCCATGATGTGGTTGCCGGGAAAGTCGTTCGCCGCCAGGATGTCGCCCAGCACGAAGGCATCGGCGTAGGACCGGTGCGAGGGGAGGAAGACCAGGGAGTACCGGCGGTTGGACTCGCGCAGTGCGCGCAGACCGGCCTCGTCGGCGTGCACGGTCCATGCCGACGAGTGCAGCGGCCGCATCGCCTGCGTGAACAGGTCGGTGACCAGTCGTGACTGCACGGCCACGAGTTCGTCGAGCGAACTGCGTGCCCGCGCCTCGACCTCGGCGCGCGAGAGGCCGTGCTCGGCGGCGATCTCGTCGAGACGGCGCCGGAAGATCGGCGAGTCCATGATCTGGGCGGCGACGAGCCGCGGGACCTTGTAGCGGTCGCCGATCACCGCTCGCTCGGCGCGTTCGAGCGCGACGACGGCGCGACGGGTCACGTACCGTGCGAGTGCCCCGTCGTCGCCGTCACTGCCCTCCACCCTGAGCGCATCCCGCAGTTCGGACAGGCGGGCCGGTTGCGCGACGACGATCCGGTAGCGGTCGGCGCCCTTGCGCACGAGCCATTTCTGCAGCAGCAGATTCGGATTGCGTGGGTTCGTGAGGGCGAGGACGTCGGAGAACCGGACACGCCGCGCACCGTCGCGCTCTGCCGGGAGCCACACGACCCGCACGGGCAGGATCAGCGGATCGTCGGTGCGGGTCACGAGCTCCTCGGTGAGCACCCGTGAGTCGAGGTCGAGCGACTCGGGGTGGGTCGGCGTGCGGTACTCGGCGGGAAGCTCGTCCGAGCGCAGCCACTCCTCGATCATCGTCCGCTCGAGAGCTGTCGTGTACGCGACAACCGCCACCGTGGGTCCGTCGTCCGCCCGCACGGTGTCGTCTCCTCGTACCCGGCTCGGTTGATCGTTCCTCATCTCACCCCGTCCAGAAGTCGCCCCGGTGTGAAAGCTACCTGTCGCGGACGGTTCGTTCGGGCGATCCGGACGAGAACGCGCACACTGTGCGGATGCACCGGTGGGCGCTGTGCGGATGCACCGGGGGAGTGTCTGAACGACAATGTGGTGGACGAGACGACTCGGTGGGATCCGCCGACGGCAGGGAGGGCGCAGTGACCACAGGTGCCGGACCGGAGGGTGTCGGCTACGCGGGGGTGAGGGAGACGCATTCGTCGGTGGTCTTCTTCGTCGGCAACCGCGTGCACAAGCTGAAGAAGCCGCTCGACCTGGGTTTCCTCGACAACCGCACGCGTGAGGCCCGCGAACGGATCTGCCACCGGGAGGTGGAGCTCAACCGGCGTCTCGCACCGGACGTCTACCTGGGTGTCGCGGACGTCCACGGCCCGGACGGACAGCTGTGCGAGCACCTCGTCGAGATGGTGAGGCTGCCCGACGACCGGCGCCTGGCCGCGGCGGTCCGTCGAGGTGAGGACGTGTCGGCGGTGATCGACGAGGTTGCACGGCAGGTCGCCGCACTGCACGCCTCCTCGCCGCACGGTCCCGAGATCGACCGGTGTGCCTCCGCGGACTTCGTCGCCGAGTTGTGGGATCTCAGTCTCGACCATCTCGGCCGGCTGGAGGTGGGGGCGGATCGTGCCGGGGCGTTGACGCGGATCCGGGAGTCCGTGCACCGTTACCTCGCCGGTCGGACGGTGCTGTTCGACGAACGCATCGCGGCGGGCCGGGCCGTGGACGGACACGGCGACCTGCTCGCCGACGACATCTTCTGTCTCGACGACGGTCCGCGCATCATCGACTGCCTCGAGTTCGACGACGAGTTGCGCTACGGCGACGCAGTACTCGATCTCGCCTTCCTCGCAATGGATCTCGAACGTCTCGGTGCCGAGTCCGCGGCACGGCGGTTGCTCGAACAGTACGGCGAGGTCTCGGGCGATCACCCGCCCCCCTCGCTCGTGCACCACTACATCGCCTATCGAGCGTTGGTGCGCGCGAAGGTGACCGCCCTGCGCTACGAGCAGGGTGATGCAGCGGCGCGGGAGACGGCAACCGGTTTCGTCGAGCTGCTCGAGGGACATCTCGACCGGGGACGTGTGCGCATGGTGCTCGTCGGTGGTGTCTCCGCGACCGGCAAGACGACACTGTCGCGCACGGTCGGTGCGTATCTCGGAGCGGATGTACTGCGCAGCGACGTCGTCCGCAAGGAGTTGGCGGGTCTGCAACCCACCGACCGCACCGGCGACGGTACGGATGCCGGTCTGTACGCACCGGCGCATTCGGAGGCGACCTACGGGGAACTGCTGCGCCGCGCCGAGGCCGCTCTTGCCCGCGGGCGATCCGTCGTGCTGGACGCGACCTGGTTGTCGTCCGGGCAGCGCGACGCGGCCCGTAAGGCCGCGGTCGGCGCCGCAGTGGACGTGATCGAGATCGAGTGCCGTGCGGACAAGGGAATCCTGTTGCAGCGGATGGCATCCCGCGCCGATCGCGGCGACGATGCCTCCGATGCGACCCCTGCTGTGCTCGAACAGCAACTCCGTCGGCGGGATCCGTGGCCGGAGGCGGTGGCGATCGATACGGGTGTCGAGACCGTCGACGCGGCGCGGCTGGAGAGCATGCTCGGTCCGGCGCCCTGGTGATCGCGCCCCGGGAACAGCGAACGGGGATCGCTTCGACGAAGCGATCCCCGTCGGCCCGGAACGGTCGGTTCTAGACCTTGCGGGCGATGAGCACCGGGCACGGAGCCTTGTGCAGCAGGTTCTGGCTCGTGGATCCGAGCAGGGCGGCGCGGAACTGGCCACGCCCGTGGCTTCCGACCGCGACGAGCTGGGCGTCGTCGAGGTGCGCGAGCAGGACCTTCGAGGCCGGGCCCCGGTCGATCACACGCTCGACGGTGACCTCGGGATGGCGATCGCTCCATCCGGCCAGCGTCTCGGCGAGAACCGCGGTCTCCGAGGTCTCCACGGCATCCCAGTCGACCAGTGCGGCCGTGGCGCCGACACCGAGTGCGGCGTCACCGAGCCAGGAGTGCACTGCCCGGAGCGGAACCCCGAGGGCCGACGCGAGATCGAACGCGTGAGTGACTGCGGCAGCGGACAATTCGCTGCCGTCCACACCGACGACGATCGGCCGGGAATCGGGCAGCGGAGAATCGGTGTTGCCGCGCCACACGACCACCGGGCAGGGTGAATGGTTCGCGACGCGCAGAACGGTGGAGCCGAGCAGGAAGTTCTCCAGCGCACCCGCGCCGGTGGCGCCCATGACGACCAGGCGTGCGTCCTCGGCGGCTTCGAGCAGCGACTTGGCTGCGGGTCCGGGACCGATGAACCTGCTGATCTCGAGATCGGGGTGATCTGCGCGGACTCGTTCGGCGGCGTCGGCGAGGAGCTTCTTGCCGTCCTCCTCGAGCTGCTGGATCATCTGCGACTGCACCAGCACCGCGGCCTCGCTGTAGAAGATGCCTTCCGGGGGCATCGAGTGCACGAGGTGGAGGGGTGCTCCGATACGCGACGCGACGGCTCCGGCCCACCGCGCTGCCGCTACAGCCGTTTCGGAGCCGTCGACGCCTGCGACGACTGCCTTGCGGGTGCTCGGTGTGCTCATCGATATCTCCTTCTCGTTGCGGCGCGCGGCTTCCCGTGCGCCGGTCGGCTCGAGGCCACGTTACCGCCACGACGCGGCTGTGGCCCGGTGTCGACGATCTTCATGATCTCCGATCCGGGGTGCCCGGGCCAGGGCCTTCGGACCTCGATCAGGTCCACAATCGACGGGCGGAGCGGAAGGCCTTCTTCCAGCCGCCGTCCAGATGCGCGGCCTGCGCGTCGCCGAGCTCGGTTTCGATGCGGAACAGGATCCCGAGCCCGAAACTGGTCTCGGCGGTGTGCCCCTGCTCGGAGAGCATGTCCAGGAGATGCTCCCGCGCCACGACGGAGTCCTGGAATTCACCGAGCAGATCCTGGAAGTCGTCGAACCGGTCGAGGATCCGCCCCGAACGTTTCGGGTGCAGCGGCGCGATCACCTCTATGGCGTACCGCATCCGCTTGGCGCCCTTGCGGGCCCGGTGCATCAGCGCGTCGCGCTCCGCGGGGTTCTCGGCGTCGCCGACCCTGTCGACGCGGCGTGAGACCTTCTTCGACAGCGCTGCGACCGCGTGCAGCAGTTCCTTCTGTGCCACCTTCGGTCGCGCCCCCGCCGCTTCGGTGGCGGGAGCGAGGTCGTCGATCGCCGCGTCGAGGCGGGTGAGCAACCCGACATACCGATCCGAGTTCAAGGTGTCGACGGCCTCGAGGCGGGCGGACTCCGACCTGGCCGAGAAGTACTCGTCGATACGGGCTCTCGTCGCTTCCCGATGCGATTCGACCGGGATGTCGGCCACGCGATCCGCGAGCCGCTCCCATTGAACCTCGAGATCGCGCGAGGGGCTGAGACGTCTTCCGAGCCAACGGAGTTCGTCGACGAGATCGTGATCGACGACGATCTCGTCGGAATAGGTCTGCAGTGCGCTGCGCAGACGCCGCGCGGCCTTGCGCATGCTGTGCACCGCGTCGGGCGTGTCGCGACGGACCGCGATGTCCGACAGCTCCAGGGTGTGCAGTTCGCTCGAGAGATAGTCGCGTACCGGGAGCAACCCCTTCGCGATCGACGGGCGGGTGGGGATCAGGTCGCCGAGCACGCGGTGGAGCTTCGACGGGCTCTCCGAACGGGTGATGCCGACGGCCGCGAAGCGTTCCTCGAGCGCCGTGAGGAATCGGCCGACCGCCTTGTCGCCGAGGGTGGAATTCCACTCGACCTCGATCTCCTTCCAGCGGATCTCCGATCCGTCGGCTCCGCGCACGGCGTCGACATCGTCGACCACCACCTCCGCGACGAGGCCGCCGTCGGACGACCGGAGTCGGTGCCGATGTCGTCGGGTCACGAGCAGAGCGGCCAGGCTCAGCGGGGCGCCGCGCCGGATGCCGCGCAACAAGGACTCGAGGTCGGCGGGAACGTCCTCGGCCGAGTCGTCACCGAGAGGGAAGTGCAGTTCGGTGCGGGTGTCGATACCGGACGGCAGTTTGAGATGCCATCCCGCGTCGTCGCCGCCCTCGCGCCTCCGGAGCGTGATCTTCGAGCGCAGCAGGCTCAGCTCGGCGGTGTCGTAGTACTGGGCCGACAGTTCGAACCGGTCGACGTCGATCGCATCGACGGACGGCAGTCCCGTCAAGTCCGGAAGCGGCCGGTCGCCGGGGGCGGAGTACTTGCGTTCCGCCTCCTCCGCGACGGTCGCCGGCGATGTGCTGGGCATCCATCTACTCCTTCTCCGTCTATGTCGAGTCCACCTTGCCACGCGGTCCGATATGAGGGGGTTCGTCCGACTGTGATCTGCCGATACCGGGCAAAGGGCACTTCGGCCCTGGTCAAGGCCCGGTTCCGGGGTGATCATGGTTCGACGCGGGTCCGGAGGTAGTGATGAAGGTTCTTGTTTCGGTGGCCAGTCGGCACGGTTCGACCGCGGAGATCGCGACAGCGCTGGCCGCGTCGATGCGCCACCACGGCGCGCAGGTCGACGTGAACGCGCCCGAGCACGTCGACGAGGTCGACGCGTACGACGTCGTGGTGCTCGGCAGTGCCGTCTACCGCAGTCGCTGGCTGCGCAGCGCGCGGGAGTTCTCCGACCGGCACGCGGCCGAACTGCGCGAACGCGACGTCTACCTGTTCTCGTCGGGTCCCGTCGCCTCGGGCGGGAGGTCGGTGAACACGTGCTACGACGCGTGCGCCGTCGCCGAACGCGTCGAGGCCGTCGAACATCGCACCTTCCCGGGGAAGTTGGATCCGGCGGTGCTCGGCACCGGCGAACGGATGGTTGTCAGGATGGTCGGTGCCCCTTCCGGTGACTTCCGGGACTGGGACGCGATCGGTGCCTGGGGTGCGCGCATCGTGGCGCGCACGACCGCCCGGGAACACGATCTCGACGGCGTCGGTTCGGCTCCTGCGCGACGTGGGGCGCGCCGCTAGGCGGATATTCCACCCGGGCGGTCGGCCCGGATCCCGAGCCGGGCGATCAGCCCGAGCTTCCCTGATAGTGCGTGCTCAGTTCGGCTGCGCGGTCCCAGATCGACCAGTCGACCGGACGTTCCTCCAACTGGGCCTCGACCACCTCGAATCCGGCGTGCCAGGCGGCGCCGTGTGCGAGGGCGTCCTCCTCGTCGTCGGTGGTGTGGGTGAGGGTGAGCCAGCACCCGCCGGAGCCGTCCGGAGTGAGTTCCCAGTGCAGAACGTCGGTGTCCCAGAGGTATTCCAGGATCCGTGCGGGCCGCACCGTGAGGACACTGCCCATGGTGGTGTGCCCTTCCGGCAGGCCGAAACGTCGGGTCTGTTCCTGCGTCGAGCGGAATTCGAGTGTGGCGCCGGGTGTGAGCTCGAACTCGACGTCGGCAGGGAACCAGGCGCGGAGATGGTGCGGATCGGTCAGGACCCGCCACACTCTCTCCGGCGAGTGGGGGAACGAGCGTTCGAACCGCAGGGCCACCCGCCCGTCATAGGTACGCGAGATGCTGCCGATTTCCATGGAAACCTCCAAGACGAGAACTCGCCGGTCAGCGGGGTCCTGGTGTGCTGTTACTCCATGCTGCCAGGTTTCGTCGGCTTACGAAGCGGGTCGGCCGACCTGTGATCGGATCGTGGAACGACAGGGACCTGGCCAGAAGCTGCAGCGGATTCGAATAGTCCTGCGGCCCAACCTCGTACACCTCCGGATAGAGGTTGTCGCCGAGGATGGGGATTCCCAGGGAGTTCATGTGTACCCGGAGTTGGTGCGTCCGGCCGGTCTCGGGACGCAATCGGTAACGCGCACGGCCGCCGGCCGTGCCTGTGACGTCGATCCGGGTGACGGCGTTGACGGGACCGTCGACCTCGCGTGCCTGCATCACTCCGCGTTCCTTGACGATGCGGCTGCGGACCTCGCGAGGGAAGTCGAGATGCGGCGCCGCCGGGGCGATCGCCTCGTACTCCTTCTCGACGAGACGCCGGTCGAACAACATCTGGTACGCGCGTCGTGCCTCGCGCCGGACGGTGAACACCAGAACGCCCGCCGTGAGCCGATCGAGACGATGGACGGGGGACAGCTCGGGCAGATCCAGTTCCTTGCGCAACCGGACGACGGCGGTCTCCGTCACCCACGAGCCGCGCGGGGTGGTCGCCAGGAAGTGCGGTTTGTCCACTACGAGCAGGTTCTCGTCGCGGTGGAGGACGTCGATCTCGAAGGGGACGCGCTGTTCGGCGGGCGGATCACGGTAGAGATACACGAATTCGCGCGGGACGTACGGGGTCGAATGTGTGATCGCTGTGCCGTCCTGTACGACCACTTCGCCGCATTCGATCTTCTCCGCGATGCGCGTCGCATCGCTCGGGAAGCGCGCGAGCAGGAACTCCGCTATGGTCTCCCAACTGGGGTTTTCCGGCAGTCGCAGGCGGGTGGGGTTCAGGCCGTCGCGAACGGGGAGGGGAGCTTCGGGCACGGATCGTCAGGCTAGCGGTGCGAACGGAATGCGAATGCCGAGGGCCCGACGATAACGCTGCCGGACTTTCCACGATAACGATTGTGTGCAAGCCTGCTTAAGGTTTCTGCACCGTCGATACCCTGGGACGGAAGTGAAGAATGTTACTGGAGTGCAAGGGGAGCTTGTTGTGACGATTTCGGCGAAGACCGGAACCCGTCGGCGGGGGGGACGCGCTCTCGTACGGCTGCTGGTGGCGGCACTGGTGCTTCCGCTGGCACTCGCGTTCAGCGGGCTCGGTGCCGGCACGGCTGCGGCCGACCCGTACGAACGCTTCCACGAGGACATGGTCGCCGCACCGGGTGGGGTCGGGGCGATCAAGGTGCGCATCTGGCGAGCGAACAACGGCAGCAACAAGGCCGTCTATCTGCTCGACGGTCTGCGCGCCACCGACGACGTGAGCGGCTGGGAACACGAGACCAACGCGGCGTGGCTCGCCGATCACGGCGTCAACGTGATCATGCCGGTGGGTGGACAGTCGAGCTTCTACGCCGACTGGTACGCGCCGAGCAATTTCAACGGCCAGCCCTACACCTACAAGTGGGAGTCCTTCCTCACCCAGAACCTCCCCGACCATCTCGCGAACGCCTATGGCATCGACCGCAACAACAACGCGGTGGTCGGCCTGTCGATGGGCGGTAACGCGGCGCTGATCCTGGCCGCCTACCACCGCGACCAGTTCAAGTTCGCCGGCTCGCTCTCGGGTTACCTCAACCTCTCGGCTCCGGGTATGCGCGAAGCCATCCGTCTCGCCATGCTCGACGCCGGCGGATACAACGCCGACGCGATGTGGGGACCGCCCTGGAACCCGGCGTGGCTGCGTCACGACCCGTTCGTCGCGGCGCCGCAGCTGCGCGGCCTGCCGATGTGGATCTCCGCGGCGAGCGGCCTGCCCGGCCAGTACGACCGGCCGAGCTCGCTGGTGGGCAGCTTCAACACGACCAACGCCATGGGTCTCGAAGCGCTCGCCCGCACGCAGAACCGTGCCTTCCAGGTGCGCCTGCTGACCTTGGGGATCGACACCGCACACTTCTCGTTCCCGATCGTCGGTACCCACTCGTGGGGCTACTGGCAGGACGAGCTGTGGGCGATGCTCCCGATGCTCAAGTCCTCGATTGGCGCCTGACGCCACCACATCGCTGGCCGGCCGCACCGTCGTCGTGACGGGGGCCACCAGCGGGGTGGGTGAAGCGACGGCCCGGGCCCTCGGGGCTGCCGGTGCCACCGTCGTCCTCACCGGTCGCAACGTCGACCGGGGCAAGCGCATCGCCGACGAGATCGGCCCCCGGGCCGAGATGATGTCGCTCGATCTCGCCGACCTCTCGGCGATCCGTGCCTTCGCGGACGCCTTCGCCGATCGGCGGATCGACATCCTGGTCAACAACGCCGGGGTCATGGCGGTGCCGCTGCGTCGCACCGCCGACGGGTTCGAGATGCAGATGGGAACGAACCATCTCGGACACTTCGCCCTGACCGGACTGCTGTTGCCGCGCATCACCGGTCGCGTCGTCACGGTGTCGAGTGCCGCCCATCTGATCGGCCGGATCGATCTCGACGACCTCAACTGGGAACGCCGCCCGTACAACCGCGCCGCGGCGTACGCACAGTCGAAGCTCGCGAACCTGCTGTTCGCGCTCGAGCTCGAACGACGACTCGCCGCGGTCCGCTCACCGCTGCGCGCCGTCGCGGCCCATCCGGGCTACGCGGCGACCGAAGTGGGCAGTCACACGGGGACGTGGTTCGACCGGTTGTTCGGTTTCGGCAAGACGATCCTGCAGCGCACCCCGGACCAGGGAGCCGAATCGGTCGTGCTCGCCGCTTCCGATCCGGGCATCGCGGGCGGCTACATCGGTCCGCGTTTCCTGCTCTACGGAGCGCCCGGTGTCGCCGGCGTGGGGCGTCGCGCCCGCGACCGCGAGACCGCGACGCGGCTGTGGGAGTTGTCGGAGAAACTCACCGGAGTCCATGTCGAGATCGGCTGATACGCGTCGTCGCCCGCACCCCGTGACCGCAGCCCGACGGGCGCCGTGTGGTCACGGGGTGCGGCGCATCGGCACGTGGTCGATCCCGGCCTCGAGGTAGTTTGCTCCGGTGCGCACGAACCCGAATCGCGCGTACCAGTGCTCCAGGTACGCCTGCGCCGAGATGTCGACCACCCCCGGACAGGTCCCGAGCGCCACCTCGATCAGCTCCGCGGCGAGGCCGCGCCCGCGTGCGTGCCGGGCGGTGGCGACACGGCCGATGTGGGCGATGTCCCCGTCGTCGTGGAGCACGCGCAGTGTCGCGAGAACGTCGTCCCCCTCCCGCGTCCAGAACAGTTCGGTGGTCGGGTCGAGATCGCGGCCGTCGAGTTCCGGTTCGCTGGTGATGCCCTGCTCGAAAACGAACACGTCGGTCCGCAGAGCGACGATCCGGTACAGGCTCTCGGGGTCGGTCTTCCTCAGCGGGGCATGATGGATGGATGGCACGTCCCGATCGTAGGGGGCGGGGCTTCACCCGCCCGTCGTGAACCCCTCGAGGAGTCCCGCATAGCGCTTCGGCGGGGGAGTCGCGAACTCTTCTCGCTTGCCGGTCGCCAGCCCCATCGTGACCAGCGACTGTACGGTCAGCGTCGCGGCCGCGACACCGTCCACCACCGGCACGCCGATCTCCGCGGAGATGTGCGCACACAGGTCGGCCATCCCGGCGCAGCCGAGCACGATGGCGTCGGAACCGTCCTCGTACAGGGCGTCGAGGCACGCCTCGGTGACGATCTTGCGTGCGTCGGGATCGCTGTCGAGGGCGAGCACCGGCAGGTCGCACGCGTGCACGCCCCGGCACGCGTCGCGCATGCCGTAGCGGTGCGCGAGGTCCCACGCGCGTCCGGTCGTGCGGGCCAGCGTCGTGACGACGGAGAATCCGCGCCCCAGGACCGCGGCGGTGTGCATGGCGGCCTCGGCGATGCCGACGACGGGCCCGGCGGCGAGCTCGCGCGCCGCGTCCAGCCCGGGATCGCCGAAGCACGCGATGACGTAGCCGTCGACGCCGTCGCGTTCACCCTTCTCGATCTCGGTGAGGATGCCCGGCACGGCGAGTGCCTCGTCGTAGTGGCTCTCGATCGACGGAGGTCCCATCGCGGGGCTGACCGCCTCGACGCGTGTGCCCGGACCTGCGACGGTCCGGGCACACGCCTCGATCGTGGCGGTCATCGACCACGTGGTGTTCGGGTTGACGACCTTGATGAACATGGAGGATCAGCCTGCTTCCTGTGCGACCCGGTCGGGGAGACGGACTGCGAGGCGGGTACGGGTCGCGAGCAGGTGGTAGACGACGAAGCCGAGACCGCAGCCGATGAACCAGCTGTACTGGGCGGCGGTTCCCATGCCGGGAGCATCGTTGAACAGCACGGGGATCATCGCGATCACGGCGCCGACGACGGTCGCGATCACCGCGGCCGGGTTGTAGCCCTTGCGGTAGAAGTACGCACCCTTCCCCGACATCGTGAACAGGTCGTCGACGATCACCTTCTGCTTGCGCACGAGGTAGTAGTCGGCGATGAGGATGCCGAACAGCGGACCGATGAACGCGCCCAGGGTTTCCAGGGTGTAGTGGATGACCTCGGGGTTGTTGTACAGATTCCACGGGGTGATGAGCACCGAGCCCACCGCGGCGATCATGCCGCCGGCGCGCCAGCTGATCTTCTGCGGGCTGACGTTCGAGAAGTCGAAGGCCGGCGAGATGAAGTTCGCGACGATGTTGATGCCGATCGTGGCGATGGCGAAGGTCAGCGCGCCGAGCACGATCGCGAAGGTCGAATCGATGCGGGCGACGGTCTCGACGGGGTCGGTGATCAACTCGCCGTAGACGGGCAGCGTGAGCGACGCGGTGATCACCACGAGCAGCGAGAAGACCAGGAAGTTCACCGGCAGACCGAGGAAGTTGCCCTTCTTGACGGCGGCGTAGGACTTCCCGTACCGGGAGAAGTCGCCGAAGTTGAGCATCGGGCCGGAGAAGTACGAGACCACCAGGGCGATCGCGCCGAGCATGACCGGCACCGACGACCATCCGGTGTGCGTGACCTCGCCGAGGGTCAGATCGATCGCACTCCAACCGGCCTGGGAGATCAGGTAACCGCACAGCAGGAACATCACGACGTAGACGGCAGGGCCGCAGAAGTCGATGAACCGTCGGATCGACTCCATGCCGCGCCAGAACACGCAGGCCTGCAGCACCCAGAGCGTCAGGAAGCTGACCCATCCGAGTGCGGACAGGCCGGCGAATCCGTAGTCCTCGACCACCGCGTACGGCGCGAGCGAGGGGAACAGCTTGATCAGTACCACGTCCAGCGCTGCCGAGGCGAGGAAGGTCTGGATCCCGTACCACGCCACCGCGATCAGGCCGCGGATGATCGCGGGGATGTTCGCGCCGAGAACGCCGAAGACGCTGCGGCAGATCACCGGATAGGGCACGCCCGTGACCTGGCTGGGTTTGGCGACGAGATTGCAGAAGAAGTAGACGATCGTGATGCCCACGAGCAGGGCCACGAGGACCTGCCAGCTGGCCAGACCGAGAGCGAACAGGCTGCCTGCGGTAACGTACCCACCCACGCTGTGGACGTCGGACATCCAGAACGCGAAGATGTTGTACGAGCCCCACCGCTGGTTCTTCAGCGGGGCGAGGTCGTCGTTGGTCAACCGCGGGTCGTATCCGGTCGTGGGCGGCGGGGGTGCGGTGGGGACGCTACCGGCGCTCGGTGTCAGCACTTCGGTCATGCCTGCTCCTGTGCGAGGGGGAGCCGCCCGTGCCCCGGTGCGAGGCCGGTGGGCGGAGTCGAATCGATCGACGGAACATCAACGGCAGTGGTGAATTCCGATGTGCAGACCGTAACGGGGCGATATTGCCGGAGAGTTACCCGAAATGTATATCTTCGGCGGGAAGCAGGCCGGATTCGGCGGTGAGGCCGGAGATGGCGACGTCGAGATGCCGGTTGTGGTGTTCGGACGCCGCGAGCAGCGCGTCGGTGTCGCGCGCCAGGAAAGCGGTGAGCATCGCCTCGTGCTCGCGATGGAGTTCGGCGCGCTCGGAATCGCTCACGTGCACCATCGGCTGCACGGGTTCGGTGATGTTCCAGGCATATTCGAGCATGTGCAGCAGGCGGTGCATGCGGGACGGCCTGGTGAGGGCCATGTGGAAGACGCGGCTCTCGCGGTGATAGCCACGCGAGTCTCCCTCCTGCACAGCGCGTTCGAGAAGTCGATGCGACTCCTCGACGCGCCGGTCGTCCTCCTCGGTGGCGTTGCGCACGGCCGCCGCGAGCGACGCCGATTCGAGAGTCTCACGGACGAGGTACATCTCGCGCAGCTCCGCGATCGTCAGCTGGGCGACGATGTATCCGTGGTTCTGCCGGTGGGTCACGAGGCCTTCGCCGATGAGGGTCTTGAGTGCCTCCCGAACCGGGATGCGGCTCACCCCGAACAACTCTGCGACCTCCCCGACGGGGATCGGCGTGCCCGGGGGTGCGGCTCCGGAGAGGAAGGTGCGGCGCAGCTCCTCGAGGATCACGTCCTGTGGGCGGCCCGGTACGTCGACGCGGAGCTCGTCCAGCAACGCGGATCTACGGCGTGGTGCCACGACCGGGTCCTCCTTCGTCACCGGAATGCGAGTGCTCGACTCCGCGAAGGTAGACCCGTCGTGTTACGTCCTCGTCTCCGTTGCGTGACAGGGATTAGGCCCTCATGCGCCGCCGCGCGGAGGGAAGGTCGGCAGCGTCGGCATCGGCCGCGGCGTGGTGGGCGTACCCGTGGTGGGGCGAGGCGTCCCCGTGTTCGGCGCGTCGCTCTCCTCGGTGTCCCGGCGGGGGCGGTCCTCGTCCGGCTCGGTGTCGCGTCCCGGCCCGCCGCGCCTGGTGAAACCACCGGCGGTCGACGTCGCCGTGGTGGGGGCGGCGGTGGTTTCCGCATCCGGCTCGGCGGTCGGTGCCGAGGTGGTGGTCACCACCGGTGCCTCGACCTCGGGTTCCTCCGTCGTCGTCTCCGCGGCCTCGGTGGTCGTGGTCTCGGTCGTCGCTGCGGTCGTGGTCGTCGCGACGGGCGACCCCATGTCGAGTGTCGGCTCGGCGGCAGGACGCAGGACCTGCCGCTCGACGGGCTCGGCCTGCGGGAACACGAACAACGCGCCGACACCCAGCACCGCGAACACCGCCACCGATGCCGCGATGACGGGAACGGTGCGCTTCGTCCGGCGATCGCGACGGGGGAAGCCCTCCCGGTCCAGCGGTTCGAGACGGCGCCCGAGATCGATCAGTTCCGCCTCCGAGGGCTGCACCGCGAGCAGCCGTCCCCGCAGGTGCGCGGGTAGGGGAGTGAACGGGAGAAGCGAGAACGTTCCGAGAGCGTTCGGCACCCGGGGCACCGCACGATCGACGAAGTCCTGCGCATGGGCGAGGACACGTCCGTCGCCGCCGGAGCCGAGCATTGCCTCGATCTCGTGGGACGAGAAGTGATGCCGGACCGTGAGGTCGACGACCTCGCGGGCGGTGCCGTCGAGCAGGTGGACCGCCTCACGGACGTCGAGCACCTCGGAGGCGGCCTGATAGGCGGGGTCGGCCGCGGGGAGATATTCGAGGGCGGAGCCGGTGCGCTCGAGCACACGGATACATTCGGCGCGGACCGCGGCGTAGAGCCAGGCCCGCAGGAGGCTCTCGTCGCGCAGCGAACGGATCCGTGCGGTCGCCGTCCAGACCGCGTCGTACACCACGTCCGAGGCCGACGACACGGCGACGAAGCCGCACGCGTACGCGTACAGGCCGGGGGCGAAACGATCGAAGACCGCTGCCGTGGCGTCCGGCTCCCCGTTCCGCAACGCTGCGGCGAGTTCGCGGTCCGGACGTCCGGGGTGGTGCCCCATCGATGGAACCTCCCTGTCGTGCATGCGCCCCCGCGCGCCTGCGGTCGTGAGTTCCGGGGAAGTCTACGAGCAGGTGCGCCCCACGGCGAGGACGCGATCCATCGGGCCCGTCGACGCCGGAAACGGGGGTGTCGCCACGCGGCGCGCGTCCGTAGGGTGGCGGGCATGGGGTGGACCACGAACGATATTCCGGATCTGTCGGGACGCACGATGGTCGTGACGGGGGCCAACAGCGGACTCGGTGCGGAGACCGCCCGGGCGCTGGCGCGGGCCGGTGCCGAGGTGGTGCTCGCCTGCCGCGATGTCGCCAAGGGTGAGGCGGTCGCGGCCGACCTCGGCGACCGCGCGACCGTGCGCCGTCTGGACCTGGCGGATCTCTCGTCGATCCGTGCGTTCGCCGACGAGGCGCGTGCCCGGCACGAGCGTATCGACGTCCTGGTCAACAACGCCGGTGTCATGGCGGTGCCGCTGCGGCGGACGGCCGACGGTTTCGAGATGCAGATCGGGACCAATCACTTCGGCCACTTCGCCCTCACCGGGTTGCTGCTCGACCGCATCACCGACCGGGTGGTGACGGTCAGTAGCACGATGCACCGCATCGGCAGCATCGATCTCGACGACATCGACTGGGAACGTCGCCGCTACGAACGGTGGCTCGCCTACGGGCAGTCGAAGCTGGCGAACCTGCTGTTCGCGTACGAACTGCAGCGGCGCCTCAGCGCCGCCGGATCGAGCGTGAGTTCGCTTGCTGCACATCCGGGTTATTCGTCGACGAATCTGCAGTACCGCAGCGAGTCCTGGCACGGGAAGATCGTCGAACTCGTCACCCCCATCATCGGGCAGTCCCCGCAGCAGGGCGCACTCCCGACTCTTTACGCGGCGACCTCGCCGGAGGCGGAACCGGGCGGCTACTACGGGCCGGATTCCTTCTTCGAGATGCGCGGCCGGCCGAAGCGGGTGCAGTCCACCTCGCGGTCACGCGACGAGATCCTGGCGCGGAGGTTGTGGGAACTGTCCGAGCGGCTGTGCTCCGTCGAGTACTCGATGCCCTAGAGCGTCGATGCCGTAGACCCTGCAGGGCTGCAGTCCTGCAGGGCTGCAGTTCTCAGGTCAGGGTGAACGAGACCGGCGGCAGATCGTCGCGCCGGCACAGTCCGGTCTGATCCACGAGGTCGAGGGTGCGCAGATAACGCCGGACCAGATCGCCTGCCGAGAGCCCCGCATCCGATGCGGTGCGCAGGGCGGCGGCGAGTCCGTCCCCGCGTGCCCAGCGGTGGATCGCGGCGACGGCGATCGGATCCGGATCCGGCCCCACTTCCAGGCCGAGACGCTCTTCGCGTCCGGCGAGTTCGCTCCACAGCCGTGAGGTGGCGCGCAGCGCCTCGTCGATCGCCGGGGTGGTGCGTCCCGGGACTCCGACGGTGCGGCGCCGGGTCTCGCCCAGAGCGCTCGAGGCGACGGCGGCGAGTTCGGCCGGTGTCAGCCCCGACCACGCGCCCGTCCGCACGCATTCGGCGACGAGAAGGTCGTTCGCACAGTAGATCCGGCCCAGGCGACGACCGTCGTCGGTGACGTAGGCCGACCCGCCCATCGGGTCGCGGAGCAGATAACCCCGCTCCTCGAGCAGATCCAGTGTGCGATCGAAGGTCTCGACGAGGCGGCCGGTGACCGTGTCGATCTGCGACCGCATCCGTTCGGTGTCGCCGTGCACCGCGGCGCGTCGCGCCGAGAGGGCGAGAAGGCGTTCCCTGTCGCCGCGTCGATGCGCGGGATGCGACCGCACCGCCCGTGCCAGCGACGTCACCAGCTCGGCCGAACCGGAGCGCCGTGCCTCGGCGAGCCGGTCGCACAGATGCCGGTACTCGGTGAAGCCCTCGACGTCCCCGAGTTCGGTGTCGAGATCACGCAGCGCCGTCGTGTTCGCGCGGACGGCGTCGGTGAGCGCCGCGACGGATCGTTCGGCCTGGAACTGGGCGAACGAGCGTCGCAGGAACTCGCGGGAGCCGGGGATGCCGCGACCGGCGACCAGATTGACCGCGGTGTTGTAGCCGACGCGCAGCGAACTGTGCAGCGGATACGAGCGTGCGCCGGCGAGACCGGCGACGGTCGCGGGGGAGGCCTCGGGACTCCACAGCACGACGGCGTGGCCTTCGACATCGATGCCGCGGCGGCCGGCGCGACCGGTGAGCTGGGTGTACTCGCCGGGAGAGAGGCGCACCGGGCCGTCGGCGGTGGGTTTGACGAGGCGTTCGAGGACGACGGTGCGCGCCGGCATGTTCACCCCCACGGCGAGGGTCTCGGTGGCGAACACGACCCGCACGAGACCGCGAGCGAACAACTCCTCGACGGTGTGACGGAAGGCCGGGATCAGGCCGGCGTGGTGCGCGGCGAAACCGCGTTCGAGTCCTTCGAGCCACTCTGTGTGACCGACGGCGTCGAGATCGGCAGGCGGCAGGGCGGCGGTGTGCCGGTCGGCGACCGCACGGATCTCGGCGACGTCGGCCGCCTCGGTGAGACGGACCGACGATTCGAGGCATTCGGTGACGGCGTCGTCGCAGCCGTTGCGGCTGAACCGGAACCAGATGGCCGGCAACAGTTGTTCGGCCTCGAGCCGGGCGACGACCTCGGGCAGGTCGGCACCGGCCGGTCCGGGTGCTCCGCGCGCGCGTCGCCGTCGTCGTCCACGGCCGGTCGCGGGGGCGGGCGCGGCCTCGACGAGCTGACGGTGGGCGATGTACCGCTCGAGGGTCTCGTCGACGGTGCCGGACGGGGACAGCAGGTCGAACAGTCGCCCACCGGCGAGCATGTGCTGGGTGAGCGGGACGGGCCGGGTTTCCTCGACGACGATCGCGAGGTCGCCGCGGACGCCGCGCAGCCAGCCACCGAACTCCTCGGCGTTGCTCACCGTGGCCGACAGGCTGGTCAGCCGCACGTCGTCGGGGAGCGAGAGGATCGCTTCCTCCCACACCGCGCCGCGTTCGCGGTCGGCGAGATAGTGCACCTCGTCCATGACGACGTGGGTGAGTCCGTGCAGGAGCGGAGAGCCGCCGTGCAGCATGCTGCGCAGCACTTCGGTGGTCATGACGACTACGGGCGCGTGCGGGTCCAGCGAGATGTCGCCAGTGAGCAGACCGACCCGGTCGTCGCCGAACCGGCGCGACAGGTCGAGATATTTCTGGTTGCTCAGCGCCTTGATGGGGGTGGTGTAGAAGCAGCGTCCGCCCGCTGAGAGTGCGAGACGGGCGGCGAATTCACCGACGACGGTCTTGCCCGCCCCAGTGGGAGCGCACACCAGCACGTCGCGGTCGTCCTCGAGGGCGCGGCAGGCCTCGACCTGGAAGTCGTCGAGGGGGAAATCGAGTTCGGTCGCGAACAGCGAGAGCTGCGACCGGTCCTGCGTGCGCACATGTCCACGCTACGGGTCGGCGTGGACACGTGCGCGGCGCAGGGGCACGTCACTCGCTCGTCACCCCTCGGGGGTGACTCAGTCGTCCGTCACCTCGAGGGTGACGGCGATGTTGCCGCGGGTCGCGTTGGAGTACGGGCACACCTGGTGGGCCTTCTCGGTGAGCTCGAGCGCCTGCTCGCGGGGGAGGTTCGGCAGGGTCACCTCGAGGGTGACGGCAAGACCGAATCCGCCGCCGTCGGTAGGGCCGATGCCGACACGGGCGCCGACCGCGGAGTCGCTGACGTCCGCCTTCTCCTGCCGGGCGATCATCTGCAGTGCCGAGTGGAAGCACGCGGCGTATCCGGCGGCGAAGAGCTGTTCGGGGTTGGTGCCCTTGCCGCTGCCGCCCATCTCGGTGGGGATGGACAGGTCGACGTCGAGCTTGCCGTCGCTGGTGCGGGCGTGGCCGTCGCGGCCTGCTCCGGTGGCGAGTGCTTCGGCGGTGTAGATGATGTTCACGATATCCTGCCTTTCTTCGAGAGTGCGCCGGGTGCTTCCTGCAACGCGGCGGTCAGGCGGTGGAGCGTCTCGCGCAGCGCGACCAGTTCGTCGACGTCGAACCGGCTGTCCCGCGTCACGCAGCCGGGGATGTCCGCGGCCTCTGTCCGGAGTGCATCTCCCGCTTCGGTGAGGTGGACGACGACACGACGTTCGTCGGTCTGCTGCCGGCGTCGTTCGACGTATCCGGCGGCCTCGAGCCGTTTGAGCAGGGGGGACAGTGTGCCCGTGTCGAGATCGAGCGAGTCGCACAGATCCTGCACGCCTCGCGCATCGCGTTCCCACAGTGCCAGGAGCACGAGGTACTGCGGGTAGGTGATGCCCAGCCGATCGAGATGCGGCCGATAGGCGGCCGTGATGGTGCGGGAGGCGCGGTAGAGCGCGAAGCACACCTGCTGGTCGAGTTCGAGTGGAGACGGCACGGGAATGAATGTAGCGCCCCGTTTTGTTGTGCACAACATTAATGGCCACAACTCGATACGTGTTCCAGATCACTTCCATGTGGGAATTGAGAGAACTCTGGGCACGTTAGTTGAGTGAGAATGGCTCAAGTTCGACAGAAAGGCTTCGGAATGCCGGCATTCTTCGGGCCTGGTGGCCCCGGCCGAATCGACATCACACGTTTCATGAGCCGCGGTATCCAGGACCTCCTCGCCCACGCAGCGCGTTATGCCACCGACCGTGGTGACGCGGAACTCGACGTGCTGCACCTCCTTCGCGCGATGGCGGAGCAGGATCCGTCCCGCACGGTCATGACGCGCGCCGGAGCCGACCCCGCCGACGTCGCTGCCGCCGTCGACCAGCGGCTGCCGCAGAGCCGCCCCGGTGAGGCCGTCTCCGCACCCGCACTGACCGGTGCAGTGAAGACCGCACTCCTCGAAGCGCACCAACTCTCGCGTGCGCTCGGCTCCACCTACATCGACCCCGAGCACCTGTTCTTCACGCTCGCGGCCGACCAGACCCGCGCTCCTGGACGTCTGCTGGCATCGCTGGGCGTGACGCCGCAGTCGTTGCAGACCGCGTTGCAGCCCACCCCCGCAGCTCCCGTCGCGGAGAAAACCCCGACGCCGACCCTCGACAAGTTCGGCGTCGACCTCACCGAGCGGGCCCGCGGCGGCGGCATCGACCCCGTCATCGGCCGTGCCGACGAGATCGAGCAGACGGTCGAGATCCTCGCCCGACGCACCAAGAACAACCCGGTGCTCGTCGGTGAGGCCGGCGTCGGCAAGACCGCCATCGTCGAAGGACTCGCCCAGCGCATCGTCGACGGCGACGTCCCGGACATCCTGCAGGACAAGCGGATCGTCCAGCTCGACCTGACGGCGATGGTCGCCGGAACCCGCTACCGGGGCGACTTCGAGGAACGCCTCACCGCGGCACTCGACGAGATCACCGCCCAGCAGGGGAAGCTCATCGTCTTCATCGACGAGATCCACACCGTCGTCGGCGCGGGCGCCGGTAACGAGGGCGCGATGGACGCGGCGAACATCCTCAAGCCGAAGCTCACCCGCGGTGAACTGCACGTCGTCGGTGCGACCACCCTCGACGAGTACCGCAAGCACATCGAGAAGGATCCGGCACTCGAACGTCGTTTCCAGCCGGTCACGGTCGACGAGCCCGCCCGCGACGACGCCGTCGCGATCCTGAAGGGTCTCGCCGATCGGTACGCCGAGTTCCACAAGGTCCGGTACACGGACGAAGCGCTCGAAGCGGCCGTCGACCTGTCGATGCGGTACCTGCCCGACCGGCACCTGCCGGACAAGGCGATCGACCTCGTCGACCAGGCCGGTGCACGACTGCGCCTGCGGGTGCCGCGCACCGACGTGACCGAACTGCGTTCGCGGCTGGACGAACTCGAAGCGGAGAAGGATCGCGCGGTCGAGGCCGAACAGTACGAGGAGGCCTCACGCATCCGCGACGAGATCCTGCGCATCCAGGCGCGGATCGATGGTGGTGAGGGTGACGGCGAGGGAACTCCCACCGTCGACCCCGAGCTGATCGCCGAGATCGTCTCGCGGGCCACCGGGGTCCCCGCCGCGCAGATGACCCGTGCCGAGAAGGAGAGGCTGCGCACTCTCGAGGACGAGCTGCACAAGCGTGTCGTCGGGCAGGACGAAGCCGTCCACGCCGTGGCACGCGCCGTGCGGCGCAGCCGCTCCGGCATGAGTGACCCGCGTCGTCCGGTGGGCAGCTTCCTGTTCCTCGGTCCCACCGGCGTCGGCAAGACCGAGCTCGCGAAGGCACTCGCCGAGGTTCTCTTCGGTGACGAGCGCACCATGCTGCGCGTCGACATGAGCGAGTTCGGCGAACGCCACACCGTGAGCCGTCTCGTCGGCGCCCCTCCCGGTTACGTCGGCTACGGCGAGGCCGGGCAGCTCACCGAACAGGTGCGTCGTCACCCCTACTCGGTGGTGCTGCTCGACGAGATCGAGAAGGCGCACCCGGACGTGTTCAACACGCTGCTGCAGGTCCTCGACGACGGTCGCCTCACCGACGGTGAGGGACGCACGGTGGACTTCACCAACACCGTCGTCATCATGACCAGCAACCTCGGTTCGGACATCATCTCGAGCCGCGGTGGCGCGCTCGGCTTCACCACCGGTGACGCCGAGGCGGCCGAGAAGCCGCTGCGCGATCGGGTCATGGGACGGCTGCGCGAATCGATGCGGCCGGAGTTCCTCAACCGCATCGACGAGATCGTGATGTTCCGCAAGCTCGACGACGACCAGCTGCATCGGATCACCGAGCTGCTGCTCGACGACAGCCGGAAGCGGCTGCAGAGCAAGGGGATCGATCTGGAGTTCACCGCCGACGCGGTGGCGTGGATCGCCCGCAACGGTCACCAACCCGAGTTCGGTGCCCGTCCGTTGCGCCGCTCGATCTCCCGGGTGGTCGACGACCGCATCGCCGACATGCTGCTCGACGACGCGCTCGCCGAGGGCAACCGGGTCACGGCGGACGTCGTCGAGGACGAACTGCTGCTCCAGGTGACCTGACCCGCACGACGAGGAAGGGGAGAGATGCCACGGCATCTCTCCCCTTCCCGCGTTCGGGCGGTGGTCAGCGGGCGGTGAGACGACGGATCGCCTCGAGCGGCAGATGCAGCCACGAGGGACGGTGCCGTGCCTCGTAGACCACCTCGTAGACCGCCTTGTCGAGCTGGTAACCGCGCAGCAGGACGTCGGAGTCCCGCGGATCCGTGCCCGAGGCAGCCGCGTAGCCGTCGCAGAAGGCGGCGCAGTTGCGTTCGGCCCACTCCCGTGCCCGGAACTCCCGCTGCGACTCCACCGCCGTGCCCTGTTCGGATTCACGGATCGAGTGGTGCGCGGCGTAGTCGAACGACCGCAGCATTCCCGCCACGTCCCGGAACGGACTGTCGGGTTTGCGGCGCTCCTCGAGGGACTTCGCGGGTTCGCCCTCGAAGTCGATGAGCAACCAGCGCTCCGGGGTGCGCAGCACCTGCCCGAGATGCAGGTCGCCGTGGATGCGGTGCACCGGAACCTGACCCTGCGCCGCGACCTCCTCGAACCGGGCCCGGACCGCGTCGGTGAGTTCGGCGAGCTCGGGGACCTCGGCCGCTGCACCCTCGAGCCGGCGGATCATGCCCTCGGCCAGTTCGGCGGCGGCGCGCTCGTCGGTGCCGAGCGCGGAGCCGAGATGGGCGTGCACATCCGCCACGGCCGCACCGATGCGATGGGATTCCCCAGCGAAGTCGGTGCCCACCTCGTCGGCGCGCAGGTCTCCTTCGAGGAGCAGGTCCCGGACACTGCCGAGCGCCATCGACCAGCCGTCGGCCGAGTTCGCCGCGAAGTCCTGCACCATCGCCAGCGTGGTGCGGACCCCGTCGACCTCCGCTTCGATCCACGCCCGGATCGGGGCGATCGACCGGCATCCGTCCTCGCCGAGCGCGAGCGGCAGCTCGACGTCCGGATTGATGCCGAGCGTGAGCCGACGGAACATCTTGAGCAGCAACTTCTCTCCGAGGACCACGGAGGTGTTGGACTGCTCCGCGCTCAGCGCACGCCCACGCAGGCCCGGTTCGATGACCGCGCCCGGCGCGGTGTGGAGATCCACCGGGCCGGCGGGGGTGCCGCTCGCCAGATTGCGCGAATACCGGTCGAGGATCTCCTGATCGCGGAGGCCGTCGTAGACGTGCAGGCCGTGGTCGTGGGAGTCGTCGGGGCCGACCACGCTCCACGACTGCAGTTCCTCGGGGAGATGGGAACGGAAACCGAGGGGCACCTGATAGATCTGGTCCGCGGTCGAGTCGAGCGAGACCTTCACGATCAGGTGGTCGGCCCCGAAACCGGCCTCTTCCACGAGCGGATGACGAAGGACGACACCGATCCCGGTGATGGTGTGGCCCTTGGCCGCGAACCATCGCTGGTGCGGCATCCATTCGCGCAGATCCTCGACGAGCCGTTCGTCCGGGTAGAGCTCGTTGTTGGTCGTCATGGCTGCACCGCCGCTTCCGCTTCGCTGCTCACCGGGTGTTCGCCCGGTCCCTCCTTCGACGGATCGGGTTGCAGGGCGAACCAGAAGAATCCGTGACCGGGCAGGGTGATCATGTAACCCTCCTCCGTGATCGTCGGGAACGGGACGGACCCGGTCAGCTCCACCGGGATCCACCCGGCGAAGCGCGACAGATCGAGGACGACCGCCTGCGGATAGCGCGACAGGTTGTTCACGCACAGGATGACGTCGCTGTAGTTGCGTTCCGGGCTGGGCGACATCTCGCGCAGATAGGACAGGATCGCGGGATTCGCGCTGCCGAGTTCGGTGAACGAGGCCTTGCCGAAGGCGGGATGCTGCTTGCGGACCTGGATCATGCGACGCGTCCAGTGCAACAGCGAGTTCGTCGAGTTCATCTGCGATTCGACGTTCACCGCCTGGTACCCGTAGGTGGGATCCATGATCACCGGCAGGTACAGCCGGCCCGGGTCGGCGCGGGAGAAGCCCGCGTTGCGGTCGGGGGTCCACTGCATCGGGGTCCGAACCGCGTCGCGGTCGCCGAGCCAGATGTTGTCGCCCATGCCGATCTCGTCGCCGTAGTACAGGACGGGGGAGCCCGGCAGGCTCAGCAACAGGGCGGTGAAGAGCTCGAGCTGGTTGCGGTCGTTCTCCAGCAACGGCGCCAGACGACGGCGGATGCCGATGTTGGCGCGCATCCGCGGGTCGGTGACGTACTCGGCATACATGTAGTCGCGTTCCTCGTCCGTCACCATCTCGAGGGTCAGCTCGTCGTGGTTGCGGAGGAAGATGCCCCACTGGGCGGTCTTCGGGATCGGCGGGGTCTGGGCGAGGATCTCCGAGATCGGGAAACGGTTCTGTCGCCGCACCGCCATGAAAATGCGCGGCATCAGCGGGAAGTGGAAGGCCATGTGGCACTCGTCGCCGATCTCGGGCTCGCCGAAGTACTCGACGACGTCGGTGGGCCACTGGTTCGCCTCCGCCAGCATCACCCGGCCGGGATATTCGGCATCCATCACCGCACGGCACTTCTTGAGGAAGGCGTGCGTCTCGGGGAGGTTCTCGCAGTTGGTCCCCTCGCGCTCGAACAGATAGGGGACCGCGTCGAGGCGGAACCCGTCGATGCCGAGATCGAGCCAGAAGCGCAGGACGTCGAGCATCGCGTCCTGTACCTCGGGGTTGTCGTAGTTCAGGTCGGGCTGGTGCGAGAAGAACCGGTGCCAGTAGTACTGCTTGCGCACCGGATCCCACGTCCAGTTGGACGTCTCGGTGTCGACGAAGATGATGCGGGCTTCCTGGTATCGGTCGTCGACATCCGACCACACGTAGAAGTCGCCGTACGGCCCGTCGGGGTCGCTCCGCGATTCCTGGAACCACGCGTGCGTGTCGGACGTGTGGTTCATGACGAGGTCGGTGATGACGCGGATACCGCGTTTGTGTGCCTCGTCGAGGAAGGTCACGAAATCCTCGACCGTGCCGAATTCCGGTAGGACGGCACGGAAGTCGCGGATGTCGTAACCGCCGTCTCGGAGCGGTGAATCGTAGAAGGGCGGCAGCCAGATGCAGTCGGCGCCGAGCCACGCGATGTAGTCGAGTTTCTCGGTCAGCCCCCGCAGATCGCCGGTGCCGTCGTTGTTCGAGTCGTTGAAAGCGCGGGCGAGGACCTCGTAGAACACCGCGGTCTTGAACCAGTCCGGGTCGACGGGCAGGCTGCGCGCATGGGCGAAGTCCTCGGCCCGGCTCTCGACGAGATGACCGTCTTCGGTGTGTTCGTATTCGGGTACTCGGTCGGACGGATCCGGCATGGCACCTCCGTGCTCGTCGCGTCGCAGGGTGGACTCGCCCCAGAATGCCCCGGCGGACGGATTTCCACACCCGGACCGGACGGAACGCTATGTGAGTGCACGTGTGCGCCGATAGATTGGCGGGCATGACTGCGAACCGGCCCGAAGGGCGGGTGGCCGAACTGTGCACCCGCATGCGTTCGTTCATCGACGACGAGGTGATTCCTCTCGAACCCGTCCTGAGCCACCACGACGACAAGGCCGCCGAGGCGCTCGCCGAGCTGAAGGCCAGGGCGAAGGAACTCGGGCTGTGGGCTCTGGGGCATCCCGAGGAGATGGGCGGGGGTGGGGTTCCCTTCCTCGACTTCGTCTACCTCAACGAGATCATCGGGCGCTCCGAGTACGGTCAGCTCGCGGTGGGATCGGTGTCCATGCAGGACGCCCTGATGATCCAGCGTCACGGCACCGCCGAACAACGCGAGCGCTGGATCCCCGGGCTCGTCTCCGGCGACATCCTGCCCTCCGTCGGCATGACCGAGCCGGACGTGGCCGGATCCGACCCCGTGCTCGTGCAGACCACCGCTCGGCTCGAGAACGGCGAATGGGTGATCGACGGGCACAAGTGGTTCACCACCGGCGCCGCGCAGGCCGGCTACTGCACGGTCTTCGCCCGGACCGAACCCGAGTCGACGCCGCTGCACCGCAGCATCAGCGCGATCATCGTGCCCATCGACACCCCCGGACTCGAGATCGTGCGGGCGATCCCCACGATGGGGCACGACCCGAGCGATCACTACGAGGTGCGGTACGACGGTGTGCGGGTTCCCGAGGAGAACGTGCTCGGTGAACGCGGCAACGGCTTCGTCGTCGCACAGGACCGGCTCGGGCCGGGACGGATCTTCCACTGCATGCGGTGGCTCGGCCAGGCCCAACGGGCCTTCGAACTCATGTGTGCCCGCGCCAACTCCCGCTTCGCCCACGGATCGCTGCTCGCCGAGAAGGGCGAGATCCAGCGCTACATCGCAGAATCCGCCGCCGACATCCAGGCCGCCCGTCTGATGACGCTGGACGCCGCGCGGGTGATGGATGCGGGGGAGGACGCCCGGGTCCAGATCGGACTCATCAAGTTCCGCGGCGCGCAGATGCTGCACGATGTCGTCGACCGTGCGATCCAGGTGCACGGGGCGCTCGGTCTCACCGCCGACACGCCGCTCGAGGGGATGTACCGGCGGGCGCGCTACGCCCGTATCTACGACGGCCCCGACGAGGTGCACCGGATGTCCACGGCACGGCGGATGCTGCGCGACCCGGAACGCGTGCCGTGGCGGTAGACCGCCGGCCGCTCGTGACCGGTACGACCGACTCTTCGCACTAGGGTCTTTCGGCACGCCGGGAGGCCGATGCAAGTATGTGGCGTGGCATCGGGGGAGGTCGGCAACAGGGAGCGGTCGAGCGGCGCACGGCCCGAAGGGCGATGGCGCTGTTCGATCGACGAGGTGGCGCGCAGGATGCGCGCCGAATCCGCATGTCTCGACGACACCCTGCGCCTGATCACCTCGGCGGCCGTCGAGCTGATCCCGGGTGCCGAGCAGGTCGGCATCGCGGTGCGTACGTCCGGCCTGCGCTTCGAATCCCGCGCCGCGACCGGGCCGCTGCCGAGTGCGGTCGACGCAGTGCAGCAGGAAGCGGGCGACGGCCCCTGCGTGGAGTCGATGCGGGAGCGGAGTACGGTTCTCGTCACCGATATGCGATGTGAGAGTCGTTGGCCGGCTGTCTCTTCCGACTCTGCGGCTGCCGGTGTCGGATCGACGCTGGTGCTGTGCCTGTACACCGACGAGGTCCACGGAGCGCTGCACGTACACAGTTCTCGTGCGGAAGCGTTCGACGAGCACAGCATCGATGTGGGCACGAGCCTGGCGACCCACGCGGCGATCGCGCTGGTCGCCTCCCGTCAAGAGGAACAGTTGCGCGACGCACTCGCGTCCCGCGATGTCATCGGGCAGGCGAAGGGCGTGCTCATGGAACGCTTCGCGGTGGGTGCCGACGATGCGTTCGTCCTGCTCCGGAAGCTGTCCCAGGAACGCAACGTGCCCCTGCGACGGATCGCGGGGCACGTGGTCGACGCAGGGCAGTGAGGTATCTACGCCAGTTCGGGCGGGAAGCCTCCCGTGGCCACCGGACCCCAGCGGGTCGGGGTGATCCGGATCAGCGACTTGCCCTGATCGCGCATGGCCTGCCGGTACTCGTCCCAGTCCGAATGCTCACCGGCTATGTTGCGGAAGTACTCGACGAACGGTTCGACGTCGTCGTGGGCATCGATCACCTCCGCGGTTCCGTCGACCTGCACCCACGCGTCGTTCCAGTCGTCGGACAGCACGACGACACCGACCTCGGGCCGGCTACGGGCGTTGCGGGTCTTGGCGCGCCGGGGATAGGTCGCGATCACGATGCGTCCGCTGTCGTCGACGCCGCCGGTGACGGGGGAGGCCTGCGGTGTGCCGTCGTCGCGTTGCGTCATGAGGATCATCCGGTGCCGGGGCCGGACGAAGTCCAGCAGTTCCTGCAGGCCGACTGCGGTGTTGGTGGCGATCTTGCGGGCCATTCACGTTCTCCTGTTCCGAAGGGTCACGACTCGAGGAGCGCCGCGAGTCGCGCGAGGTCCTCTTCCACCATGCGCGTGTCGCGGTCGAACTCGTCGTCGGTCAACTCGATCTGCCGGACGGTGAAGACGATCTCGGCACCGTCCGGATGGGGGAGTACCCGCATCGGGTTGTACACCGTCGTCCTCGACGGCAGTGTCACCTCGTGGTCGAGCACCCCGTGGTCGTTGGTGCCGACGAACCGGACGGTGACCTTGCCCATCGGGGACTCCGCGACGAGGGTGTCGCCGACCCGCCGCACCTCGCTCCGCGCCAGACCGGCCGCCCACTTCGGCAAGTTGTCGGGATCCGCGGCGAACTCGTAGACCCGGCGCGGTGGGCATCGGACGACCCGAGCGACATGGCGGCTGCGGACGACGTGCGTGCTCATGCTCGCCACAGTAGAAGTTCGGCGGGGTGATCGCCGACGGAAATCGTGTTCCCGTTGCCGCACGCACACCGGTTCCCGAGGCGCACACTGGAAGTGTTCGAACCATCCGAAGGAGGCCCGGGAGCCTGCGCCGGGTTCTTCTCCTCCGAAGGAGCCGGCGGATGTCGTACACCGAAGACGACCCCAACGAAATCGCGGTCCCCGTTCACAGAGGCGCCCACATCGCCGACCCCGGACCCTTGGGTCTGGCAGCCTTCGCCCTCACGACGTTCATCCTGTCCTGCGCCAACGCCGGGTTCATCTCGGTGGAGGCGGAAGCCGCCGTCTTCGGGGTGGCGTTGTTCTACGGCGGTCTCACACAGCTCGCCGCCGGGATGTGGGAGTTCCTGAAGGGCAACGTCTTCGGGGCGACGGCCTTCAGCTCGTACGGGGCGTTCTGGCTGAGCTTCTGGTACCTGGTCACCTACACCGCCGAGGAGATGGGTGCCGAGCGGCACGTCGGGGTGGGCATCTTCCTGCTGGCCTGGACCATCTTCACCGTCTACATGTGGTTCGCCAGTACCCGGATCAGCGCGGCCCTCTTCGTCACCTTCTCGGTGCTCCTCGCCGCCTTCGTCTTCCTCACCCTCGGAGCGCTGCTGGAGCAGACCGGTCTGACGAGGGTCGGTGGGTATTTCGGGCTCGCCGCTGCCGCCGGCGCCTGGTACACCTCCGCTGCCGGGGTGCTCAGCACGACCTTCGGGCGTGTCGTCCTGCCCACGGGCCCACGCTGACGAGGCACCTCTTCGTCCCAACACCGGGGGTGGTTTGACAGGCGCATCGGCCGTCCTGGTACAGTCCGGAGCTATGCAGCGTGCATATTTCTGGTTTAGCAGGCCGGCCCGGGGTGGGTCGGTCGGCGTGACCACGCGCTGACTTCTTCACCTACGAGCCGGATCCAGACCGGCTCGTAGGAATCTCAGGTTCTCTCGGGTCGGAATCCGAACCACCGAGAACAGGAACCATCGATGAGCCCCAGCACCGGAACCGCGACCACCGGAATCTCCACGTCGAATCTCGACGAACAGCGCACCGTCAAGGTCAGCCCCCTCGTCGCACCCTCCGAGATCCGTGCCGAGTACGCGCCCGACGCCGTCGTCGCAGCGACCGTCCGTTCGGGTCGCGCCGGCACCGTCGACATCCTCGACGGAGCCGACGACCGCCTCGTCGTGGTGGTCGGCCCCTGCTCCGTGCACGACCCCGCCGCCGCGATGGACTACGCGCGCCGTCTGGCCGCCAAGGCCGAGGAACTGCGCGACGACCTGCACGTCGTGATGCGTGTGTACTTCGAGAAGCCGCGCACCACGCTCGGGTGGAAGGGCCTGCTCAACGACCCGCACCTCGACGGCACCTTCGACATCAACACCGGCCTGCGCATCGGCCGCAAGCTGCTGCTCGACGTCTCCGGTCTCGGCCTGC
Organism: Rhodococcus sp. 5G237; assembly: GCF_053764735.1. Taxonomy (NCBI): domain Bacteria; kingdom Bacillati; phylum Actinomycetota; class Actinomycetes; order Mycobacteriales; family Nocardiaceae; genus Rhodococcus; species Rhodococcus sp. 5G237. Next base: position 413,413 of record NZ_JBSNCD010000002.1, read on the forward strand.
CCGTCGGCTGCGAGTTCCTCGACCCGATCCTTCCGCAGTACTACGCCGACCTGGTCACCTACGGAGCCATCGGCGCCCGCACCGCCGCGAGCCAGGTTCACCGCCAGCTGTGCAGCGCGCTGTCCATGCCCGTCGGCATCAAGAACTCCACCGAAGGTGACGTGCAGGTCGCGGTCGACGGCACCCGTGCCGCAGCGGCCAGCCACGTCTTCCCCGGCACCGACCTCGACGGTCAGGCCGCGCTGATCGAGACCGTCGGCAACCCGGACTGCCACGTCATCCTGCGCGGTGGCAGCGCGGGACCGAACTACGACGCCGAGACCGTGGCCGACACGATGGCCCGCCTGCGCAAGGCCGGTCTGCCCGAGCGTGTCGTCATCGACGCGAGCCACGGCAACAGCCGCAAGGACCACAACAAGCAGGTCGACGTCGTCACCGATGTCGCCGAGCGCATCGAGGCCGGCGAGAAGGGCATCGTCGGACTGATGCTCGAGAGCTTCATCGAGGCGGGACGTCAGGACCTGACCCTCGGCGAGGCCGACAAGCTCGACTACGGCAAGTCGATCACCGACGCGTGCATCGACTGGGACACCACCGCCGCGCAGCTCGACCGCCTCGCGCAGGCCGTGCGCACCCGTCGCGGCTGAACCGTCTGCGGCGCGAAGGGCCGGCGGAGTCGTCAGCGATGACGAACCGCCGGCCCTCGTCGGTCCGGTAGCGTCGTTTCCATGGCTACGAACAGGTTGTCGATCGTCGTGCCGGCCCACAACGAGGAGCGTTACATCGCGCAATGCCTCGCGGCGTTGCTCGCCCAGAAGTCGGAGATCCACGAAATCCTGGTCGTGGACAACAATTCGACCGATCGCACGGCGCAGATCATCGACGCCATCGCCGCCGGCGAGCCCCCTCGTGCGACGGATCGTCGAGCCACGACCGGGTGTCGCATTCGCGCGTAATGCCGGGTTCGACGCGGCCACAGGAGATCTCATCGGTCGGATCGATGCGGACACGCGGGTTCGTCCCGGCTGGGCGCACACCGTCCGCAGTTTCTTCGCCCGCGACGACACTGCCGAGGTGGGAGCGATCAGCGGACTCAGCAACTCCTACGATTCCCCCTACCGCAGGCTCAAACAGTGGTACATCGACAAGCGGGTCGCGCAAGGAGCATTCGGCGGGGAACGGCGGATCGACAATCTGCACGGCGCGAACATGGCACTGCGACGGTCCGCGTGGGAACGGGTCCGCGACGCCGTCAGTACCGACCCGAAGATCCACGAGGACATCGACCTCGCACTGTGTCTCCGCGAAGCGGACATCGAGATCGCCCAGCTCACCGAACTGTTCGTCGACGTGTCACCGCGCCGCGCCTACACCCCGCCGAGCGAGTACGCGGCCTACATCCGATCGGGCATCGACACTTTCGAACTGCACGGCAGACTCACGCCGCAGATCCGCAAACTCGTTCGTCTGCAGTCGCGTCTCCACGTGATCGCGTATGCGGCATACCGGCCCTACGATCGCGAGCTGGGCAGGTTCACCTTCCGGCGAGCGATCTTCGGCTCACGCGGACGCGCCATGCCCATCGACATGCAGGAGCGCACGACATCTCCGTGACAACGGCGCCCTGCCCGCGGCGCCCCGACAACGGCGCCCTGTCCGCGTCGCTCCCGACGACGGCGGCCGGGACGCCGCAGGGCGTCCCGGCCACAGCCGTGGGAGGTGCTCACCTCATGTCTGTCACTTCAGGGGCGTGAAGTCGCGGCTGCCCAGATAGGACGGACGCGGCTTCGACGCGGCGAACGGCTCGACGAGCGTGTTCTCGACGCTGTTGAACACCACGAACAGGTTCGAACGCGGGAACGGTGTGATGTTCCCGTTCGAACCGTGCATGCAGTTCGAATCGAAGACCGTCGCCGAACCTGCCGGGCCGGTGAATGTCGCGATGCCGTGCTCGGCCGCCAACCGGGTGAGGGTGTCCTCGTCGGGCGAACCCGTCGGCGGAACATGGGTGACCAGGGACTCGCGGTAGTAGTCCTCGGGCGTCTCACCCGCGCACGAGACGTACGTCCTGTGCGAACCCGGCATGATCATCAAACCGCCGTTGTAGCCGTAGTTCTCGGTCAGAGCGATCGAGATGCTCAGGGCACGCGGCTTGGGCATGCCGTCCTCGGCGTGCCACGTCTCGAAGTCCGAATGCCAGTAGAACGGGCCCCCGCGGAAGCCGGGCTTGACGTTGAGCCGCGACTGGTGGACGTACACATCGGATCCCAGCAGTTGCCGTGCGATACCGACGATCTCGGGCCTGCGGATGATGGAGTCCACGAGATCGCTGAGCCGGTGCACGTCGAAGACCGAGCGGACATCGCCGCTGCCCTGTTCGCGGACCACACGGTCGTCGTCACCGAGCTCCCGGCCGAGTCGTGCGGTCTCCTCCAGAAGGTTTCCCACATCGTGTGCGGCGAGAAGCCCTTCGGCGGTGTGGAACCCGCGGCGGTCGTATTCGACCACGGCCTCGGCGTCGAGCGGCCCGCCGGTAGCCGAACCCCAGACGACGGGATCCTTCCTCTCGACGGACTCGCAGGCGGTGCGACCGCGGGTCGGATAGTCGTCGCGAACGATCGTGCGCATAGCTCGTAAATCACCCTCTCGAAAGTCGATGACGGTTCGCTTCCGACGTTCCCACTGAAAATGCAGGAATGCAAGCCGGGCTCCGGCATGTCCGCGTGCCGGCTCCTCGCCCATAGCTCCTGGTCGAATCGAGTTTCGTTCCGGAACCGGCCGGGTATGCGTCGGCGTCGCGACGGTCGGCAGCCGCGAGCGTCAGCGGTGTTCTCGGTATGCGCGAGGGGTGTTTCCGGTCCACCTCTTGAATGCCCGGCGGAAGGCGCTCGGCTCGGAGAAGCCGAGCCGGGACGACAGATCGTCGACCGCTTCACCGCGTCTCAGACCCGCGATCGCGAGGTCGCGGAGGACCTCCTCGCGCAACTGCCCCAGCGACGTGCCCTCCTGGCGGAGCAGGCGTCGCAGATGGGGAGGGCTCACCGCGAGCCTGCCGGCGATGTCCTCGGCGGTCGCCGTCCGGCCTTCGATGCCCGACTCGAAGATCCGCCGCACCTGGGACGACACCGTCGACTCGTACTCACGTTCGGAGAGAATGAGATTCGGAGAATCCCGCAGGTACTCCTCGAGTGATTCCTCGGTCTGAACGAGCGGCGACTTCAGTGCAGCATTGTCGATCTCGAGCGCGGCCCGTCCCACGCCGAAGGTCACCGGCACGCCGAAGATCGCGTCGTAACTGCGCGCCAGGACGGGATCGGGTTCGGTGTACGGCAGGAACACCGATTCGAGGGGGACACGCCCGCCCACCAGCCACGCGGCGAAGCGGTGCAGCAGCATGAGAAGAAAATCCACCACCACACGGGTCTTGTCGTCCACGACCTCCGGCAGTTCCACGTCCAGGAAGGTGGTGGACGCCCCCGGGGTCAGGCTCAACTGCGGCAGGGACCGGATGACATGGTTCACCTCGATCATCCGTTGCAGAGCGTGGTCGAGATCGGGTCGGTGGATAAGGGTCAGGCACATCACGCGGAAGGTGCCGCGGGGCACGGGAGCCGCTGCGATGCCGAAGAGTTCGTCGTCGGTGATCTGCCAGACCACCTGCGTGAAACGACTGACCTGGGCGGGAGTGAGCCGGGCATGGGGATGGGTGAGCACCGCGCGGCTGATACGTGCCGCCTCGAGTGCCGGTTGCAGATCGATACCCTCCTCGGCTCCCACCCGTACCGCTCGCGACACGAAGTCCGACGGGATGGTCGGTCGCAACATCTAGCGCGCCTCCTGCAATCCGTTCAGACGTGCCACCGCTTCGGTGAGCACCTCGTCCTGTTTGCAGAACGCGAAGCGCACCAGATGGTTCCACGACGCAGTGTCGTCCACGAAGACGCTCACCGGTACCGCGGCCACCCCGATACGGCCCGGAAGTTCCCGGCAGAAGGCCACCGCGTCGGTCCGGCCGAGGGGTGTCAGATCGGCACACACGAAATAGGTTCCGGCGGAGTCGAACACCTTCAGACCGGCCTCGGAGAGTGCGTGGGACAGGAACGTTCGCTTGCGTTCGAGATCGGCGCGCATCGACGCGATCCACTCCTGTTCGTGCGTCAACGCATGTGCGACCGCCGGTTGGAAGGGCGCCCCACCGACGAACGTCATGAACTGTTTCGCGGCGCGCACCCCGTCGATCAGCTCGCGCGGGCCCATCGCCCACCCGATCTTCCATCCGGTGACGTTGAAGGTCTTGGCGGCGCTCGAGACCGTGATCGTCCGTTCGGCCATGCCGGGCAACGATGCGAGCGGGATGTGCGTACGGCCGTCGAAGACCAGATGTTCGTACACCTCATCGGACAGCACCAGCAGGTCGCGTTCGCAGGCGAGCTCGGCCAGGGCGGTCAGCGCTTCACGGTCGTAGACGGTGCCGGTGGGATTGTGCGGGCTGTTGACGACCAGCATCCGTGTCCGGTCGGTGACGGCGGCGCGCAGGGCGTCGACGTCGAGCACGAAACCGTTCCCGGAACGGGTCAGCGGCACGGTCCGTCGCGTTGCGCCGGCGAGCGCCACCGAGGCCGCGTACGAGTCGTAGTACGGCTCCGTGAGGAGCACCTCCTCGCCGGGTTCGACGAGCCCGAGGATGGCGGCGCTGATTGCCTCGGTGGCGCCGACGGTGACGAGTACCTCGGATTCGGGGTCGTGGTGCAGGCCGTACCGCGCGGCGCGGTCGGCGGCGACGGCCTCGCGCAGGACCGGCATGCCGGACCCGGGCGGGTACTGGTTGACCCCCTCGGCGATGGCGCGGCGGGCGATCTCGAGCATGGCGGGCGGGCCGTCGACGTCGGGAAAGCCCTGCCCGAGGTTGATCGCACCGTGCCGGACGGCGAGTTCGGTCATCTCGGCGAAGATCGTCGAGGCGAACGGTCGTAACCGGGCGACCGTACGAACTCGTCCCGAAGTCGTCGAATCAGCCATTCCTGCAGCGTAGCGCCCGCGGTGTCACATCCGTGCGGCCCGCCTCGTCTCCATGATGTAGGCCACCTCGAACCGGCGGAGTATCCGTCGGTCGCACCGGAAGGACACCGTCATGGCACGACTCGAAGCCGTCGCTCCCGACCGCACCGGTCCGATGACCCGTGCGATGTATGCGCTCGCCCGCCGCAGGTTCGGTTCGGTCCCCGAACCCTTCGCGGTGGCCGCGCATCATCCGCGGTTGATGCGTACGAGCGGAGTCCACGAGATGCTCGCCCAACGCGCCTCCACCGTCCTGCCCGCCGCGGTTCGGGAGATCGCCGTCTACCGCGTGGCGTGGACCGTCGGATGCTCGTGGTGCATCGACTTCGGGACGATGCTGCAGCGACTGGACGGACTCGACACCGAACGACTCGCCCACATCGCCGAATACGAGACCTCCGATCTCTACAGCGACGACGAGAAAGCGGCGATCGCCTACGCCGATGCGATGACCGGCGACGTGGCGAGGGAGGTCACCGATGAACAGGTCGCCGACCTCGAGCGTCGTTTCGGGCCGGCGGGCGTCGTCGAACTCACCTATCAGATCGCGCTCGAGAACATGCGTGCGCGCATGAACTCGGCGCTGGGCATCCACGATCAGGGATTCAGCACGGACGCCTGCCGGGTGCCGTGGGCCGACGAAGCCGGGAACGCATGACACCTAGTCGAAGATGCTGTCGGGCAGGAGCACTCCGCGTCCGAGCTTCTCGGGGTTCGCGATGTCGTAGGCCGCCCAGATTCGTCCGTCCCGCACGGTCCACGCTGTCACGCGCGGAGGAAAACCCGGGCGACCGTTCTCGGCCGGACGACCGCGGTTCAACAGACCCAGCTCGCCGTTGACGAGGACCGGTTCGAAGGCCGTCAACGCCTCGGCGCCGTAGAGCCGCAACAGTCCGAGGATGAAGCGCGCGACCTTCTCGGCGCCGACCACGATGTTCAGTGCCGTGCGCGTCGTGCCGCCGGCGTCGCCGATCATGCGGGCGTCGGGATGGAGCGCGGCGACGACGGCGTCGAGGTCGGCGCCCGCGAAGGCCGCGACGAGCCGCGCGACGGCCTCCTCGTGTTCGGCCGGTGAACTCGGCGGTGGAACGGCCGAGACCGTGCGGCGAGCGCGGGAGGCCAGCTGGCGCGCGGTCGAGGTGGCGACGCCGAGGATGCGGGCGATGTCGTCGAACGGGATGTCGAACGCGTCGTGGAGCACGAACGCGACGCGCTGGGCCGGTGTCAGGTTGTCGAGGACGACGAGCGCGGCCAGCCGGTTGTCCTCGTCGCGCACGATCTCGTCGAGCGGGTCCGGGGGAGCGGGGGAGCCGAGGGGCGCCACGACGGGTTCGGGTAGCCACTGGCCCACGTAGGTCTCGCGGCGCACCGCGGCCGAGCGCAGTCTGTCGAGGCACAACCGTCCCACGACGGTCGTCAGCCAGGCACGCAGGTCGCGCACCTCGGAGACATCCGCGCCCGCGAGTCGCAGCCATGCGTCCTGCACGGCGTCCTCGGCGTCGGCGATGCTGCCGGTGAGTCGGTACGCCACCGACAGCAGGTGGGTGCGGTTCTCCTCGAATGTCTTCTGGGTGCTCTCGTCGAGCATGGGGACGATGCTAGACGCGATCGGCCCCGGGGCGAAGGGGTGTCGATCGCCCGTACGGATGCCATCGGACGCTTATTCTCGTCCTCGAACGGAAGGGGCGCCGTGGACAAATACGACATCAAGCGTGAGTACCGCGAGCTGTACTCGTGCTCGACCGAGGATTTCGTCGAGGTGCACGTCCCCGAGTTCGGTTACCTCGCCGTGGACGGCAAGGGTGATCCGAACGGTTCCGAGGAGTACGCCGATGCCGTCGAGGCCCTCTACGCGGTGGCGTACACCCTGAAATTCACCTCCAAGAAGGAACTCGGCCGGGATTTCGTCGTCGGACCTCTCGAAGGTCTGTGGTGGAGCGAGGACATGACCACCTTCCTCACGCGGGACAAGGACTCCTGGTCGTGGCGCATGCTCATCGCGCAGCCTCCCTGGATCACCGACGACATGGTGGACGACGCGATCGAGACTGCGGGCGACAAGGCCGGGGCGAAGAAGAAGCCGCTCCCGTCCCTGTCGCGTGTGCGGCCGTTCCGGCTGACGGAGGGCAGGGCGCTGCAGATCCTGCACATCGGACCGTACGACGACGAAGGCCCCGTCCTGCATCACCTGCACACGCAGGTGATGCCCGAACGAGGGGTGACGTTCGCCGGCGACCACCACGAGATCTACCTGTCCGACCCTCGTCGCGCGGCACCGGAGAAGCTGAAAACCATTCTGCGTCAACCTGTCGCAGGAATACAGGAGCGATGATGGCCGTCACCAGCGCAGGTCTGATGTTCTACCGCGTCGACGACACAGGTCTGCTCAGCGTGTGGCTCGTCCACCCCGGCGGCCCGTTCTGGAAGGGGAAGGACGAAGCGGCCTGGTCGGTGCCGAAGGGGGAGTACGGCCCGGAGGAGGACCCCAGGGAGGTCGCCCTGCGCGAGTTCACCGAGGAGTGCGGGATCGAACCGCCGGACGTGCCGCTGTCGTTGCTCGGTCGCTACCGGCAGTCGTCCGGCAAGATCGTCAGCATCTACGCGGGGGAGACGACGGACGAGCTGGAATTCGCCGAAAGCAACACGTGCGAGGTCGAATGGCCGCCGAAGTCCGGTAAGCGGATCACGATCCCGGAGGTCGACGATGCGCGCTGGATCGTCGCGGCGGACGCCGAGACGAAACTGCACAAAGGGCAGCGGCCGGTGCTGGAAGCACTGCGTACGCGATTGGACGAAGAAGGCCTGTACTACCGCGTCGAACCGTAGTCCGGCAGCACCATCGGAACGAGGAACTGCCGGGCGATCGAGGCGAGAGCCTCGTCGTCGTCGATGTCGACGACCTGGCTCGGTGTGGTGAGGAACGACGCCGAGATGCGGACGAGCATCTCGGCCACGAGGTCGGTGTTCAGATCGGCGGCGACCGTTCCGGCGCGTTGTTCACGCTGCAACTGCCCCGCGACGAACCGGCGGACGGCGGCGAGCATCGTTCCGTCGTCGCCCCCGATCGCACCTGCGAACAGCACCGGTTCGGTCTCGAGCAGATTGCCGATCAGCCTGTTGGTGCGGATGACACGCAGCGCGCTGACGAATCCGAGGACCACCCGGTCCGCCACGGTGTCGGCCTGGGCGATGTCCTCGAGGAAACGCAGGAAGTAGCGGCGGAACTCGCGAAGGATGACCTCGTCGACGAGGGCGTCCTTCGATTCGAACTTGCGGTACAAGGTGATTCGCGACAGCTTCGCACGGCGGGCGATCTCCTCCATCGAGGAGCGTTGGATGCCGGTGCGGCAGAACTGTTCGTAGGCGGCATCGAGCAGGCGCACGCGGGTCTCGTCGATCTCGGTACCCATGACGGATTCGTCCGGAAGGAGAAGTGCGTCCTGAAAAGCACGTTCCAGCAACGACGCCGATTCGGCAGGGGGCGGTGGAGAGGCGGGTGAGACCGCTCGGAAAATCGGCGACGCAGAATCCACATGTCCTCCTCGAAGTGCAGAGTTTACCGTTCCGGTCCTGTCGCCGACCATCCCGAGCAGTGACATTTCACGATTCATTGTGACCCGAGCCACGGTGTGGTTCCATGTTACAGAGAAACTCCGGATGTTTCATTGCTACATCCACGAGTCGTAGGGGAGCGACAGTATGGATAATCCGAGCAGGCGCGACGTTCTGAAAACCGGTGGCCTCCTTGGCGCGCTGGGGGCGTTCGCGGTGGCGACACCGGCCCAGGCCCGACCCTGGAGGTGGTCGCCGGCAGGGTCGATACCGGGTACGGGGAGCGGTGCCGATCCGCGACAGGTATGGGACGCCGAGGCCGACCCGCTCGTCGCCTCGTTGCTCGAGCGCGGCGACGTACCGAGGGTCAACGAGCTGCTGCGCACCTGGAAGAAGAACTCCCAGCCGTTGCCCGAAGGGCTTCCGAACGACCTGCGCGATTTCATGGAACACGCCCGGCAGCTTCCGTCCTGGGCCGATCCGGCGAAACTCGAGACGGCCGTCCGGTTCAACGAGAAGCGCGGGCTGTATCTCGGTGTCCTGTACGGATTCGTGAGCGGGATGATGAGCACGGTCATCCCGAAGGAAGCACTGGCCGTCTACTATTCCAAGGGCGGCGCCAACATGAAGGGCCGCATCTCGAAGACGGCGAAACTCGGGTACGACATCGGTTCTCGCAACGCGTATCTGGGCGACGGTGAAATGATCGTCACGTCCGTCAAGACCAGGCTCGTCCATGCCGCCGTGCGCCATCTGCTCCCGCAATCGTCGCACTGGTCCAACATGGCGCCCGAGGATGTGCCGATCAGCCAGCACGACATGATGGTCACCTGGCACAGCCTGCCCACCAGCGTGATGCGCACGTTGAAGGAGTGGAAGGTTCCGATCCCGGCTGCGGAGGCCGACGGATTTCTCCACTCGTGGCAGGTCAGCGCGCACATGCTCGGTATCGAGGATCAGTACATCCCGGCCACCTGGGACGACGCCGAATCCCAGGCGCAGGAAGCGCTCGATCCGATCCTCGCGCCCACGCCCGAGGGTGTGAAGCTCGCCGATATGCTGCTCGACCTCGGTAAGGGTCTCGACTTCACGCTCCTGACCCGCCCCATCCTCGGGGCGCTGACACGGTTCGCGCTCGGCGACGAGATCGCCGACTGGCTCAACATTCCACGCGAACCCGTCTGGGGCACACTGCTCGACGTCGCGTGGGGCCCGTTCATCGCGGTACGCGAAGGGCTGTTGCCGCTCCCGCTGGCGCCGGATGCCTACTGGACGTTCGACGAACTGCTGCGCCAGTTCGTCCTGCTGTACATGGCAGAACTGCGTCCTATCAGCATCGAGATTCCGGAGTACAACAACCCCAACTACCCGTAACTCGTTGACATTTGCGGAGGCCGACGCGATGGACGTGCCGGCCTCCGCGGCCTGTCTTTTCAGCCCTTCGCCGCGTCCGCTTTCAGTGAATCGATGGCGGCCTGCAGGGCGGTGGTGGCGTCATCGGCCACGTCCGCGAGTCCCGGACTGTCGGCGACCTGCACCATCATCTGCGGGTTCATCGCGTCGACCACCACGGTGTCGGGATCCTCGGGGTCGGTGCGGACCACGACGTTGCAGGGGAGCAGGAGCCCGATCTGCCGATCGACCGTCACCGCTCGGTGGGCGAGCGGCGGATTGCACGCACCGAGGATCACGTAGTCCTCCATGTCCTCACCGAGTTTCGCCTTCAGGGTCGCCTTCATGTCGATCTCGGTGAGAACGCCGAACCCCTGTTCGGACAGTGCCTTACGAGTGCGTTCGACCGCATCTTCGAACGACGTGCGCAGGGTGGCCGTCAGTGCGAGTGCCATGATCTCTGCCTTTCTCTCGCAAGCGTTGGTCAGGCCAGCGCGAGGAAGAGCTTCTCGAGCTCGGCCTCGGTCATCGGCTCCTTGCCCTCCTCGGCGTTGCCGGTCATGCATTCCTTCAGGCCGGTTGCCACTATCTTGAATCCGGCGCGGTCCAGTGCGCGCGACACGGCTGCGAGCTGCGTGACGACGTCCTTGCAGTCGCGACCCTGTTCGATCATGGAGATCACTCCGGCGAGCTGACCCTGCGCTCTGCGCAACCGGTTGAGTACCAATGCGATGCTGTCTTCGTCGCCGACCATGGAGATGTCCTTTCGTAGACCTGCCGCCAGTGTACCCCCGGGGGTATTTTTCGAGAGGTTACCGCAGGAAGACGGCATCGACGAGCACGTAGGCGGCCACCGCGAACACCAGGAATGCGAACCAGCGTTGTAGTCGACCCGTGTCGACACGAGAACCGAACCGGCCCGCGACCAGCGAGCCGACGATCGCCGTCCCTGCGAAGGCGGCCGTGATCGCCCAGTCGATGCTCGTACCGCTCAGGTGCGAGACGAGCCCGGAAGCCGAGTTGGCGACGATGATCACCAGCGAGGTGCCCACCGCGACCGGCATCGTCACGCCGAGAAGCAGGACCAGGGCCGGGATGATAAGGAATCCGCCGCCGACACCGAACAGGCCGGTGAGGAAACCCACTGCCAGGCCTGCCGACGCCGAGCGTGGAACGCATCGGCGCCAGTCGATCCCGGAACCACCCGTCGAGCACGCGGTCCCGGTGTTCCCGCGCTCGGCGAGCATCCGCGCTCCCGCCACCGCCATCACCGCCGCGAATCCGACGAGTAGTACGCGCTCCGGGAGCAACCGTCCCACCGCGCTGCCGACGAAGGTGGCGGGCAGGCCGGTGAGAGCAAAGATGCCCGCCAGCCGCCACTGGACTTGACGGGCCCGCACCTTCGGCAGTGCACCTACCGCCGAAGCTGCGCCGACGACGATCAGCGAGATCGGGATGGCCTCCTCGATGCTCAGCCCCATGCCGAAGACCAGTGCCGGCACCGCGAGAATCGAGCCGCCACCGCCGAGCAGGCCCAGCAGCACGCCGATCGCGGCACCGAAACCGACTGCGAGTGTCATGGTCGTCCCCATGTCGGTCGCATTCACTCCCGACAGTCGGACGGGGCCGGCTGCTTCGACGCGACCAGTTGCGCGACGACGGACTGCGGGTCGCTTGTGGCGCTGCGGTTGTACGGAAGCTTGGCGAGCAGCATGCCCATTGCGCACGTGTTCGACAATGCTGCGAAAGCCAGACCGCCACCGATTCCCGCCGCGAGCCACTTCAGTTTCGGGGCGACGGCGCTGCCGAGAACCGACGACAGCACGAGCGAACCCGCGACCAGCCGGACCTGGCGTTCGAGATCCCACCGTTCCAAACCGCGGTCGACGGGGAGATCGGCCGATTCCCATGCCGTCATGCCGCCGTCGAGGATTCGGATGTGGGACAGGCCCGCAGCACGCAAGGTCTGTTCGGCCTGACCCGCGCGTTGTCCGGATCTGCATACCAGCACGATGTCCTCGTCGAGATGTGCGCAGAATTCGTCGCGGTGCTCCCGCAGCAGGTCGAGCGGCACGTTGTAGGAGCCGGGGATGTGTACCGATTCGAACTCGCCCGGCGTACGGACGTCGACGATGCGCACGCGGTCGGCGGCATTCATCGATTCGTGCAGGGCGTTCGGGTCGACGGCGATGGTTGCGGGCTCGGTCATGGGTGCCTTTCGGTGGGGTGCGGATCGGGAGGGGAGACGGGAACGGTCGCTGTGCGGAGGGCCGTACCTCCATCTGGATACCCCCGGGGGTACTTGACATACCCTAGGGGGTATCTGTCAGGCTTGTCCACAACGAGGTCGAATCGACTCATCCGGAGGAATCCATGATTCTCGAGCAGTACTACATCGAGTGCCTCTCCCACGCCTCCTACCTCATCGGCGACGAGCGCACGGGAAAGGCCGTCGTGGTCGACCCCCGCCGCGACATCGACGAGTATCTTTCCGACGCAGCGAAGTACGGACTGGACATCGAAGGTGTGATCAACACCCACTTCCACGCCGACTTCGTCTCGGGTCACCTCGAACTGGTCGACGCCACAGGTGCGTGGATCGGGTTCGGTGAAGCCGCCGAGACCGATTACCCCATCCGGCGGTTGCGCGACGGCGAGAAGATCTCCCTCGGTGAGGTCGAACTCGAGATCCTGTCCACCCCGGGCCACACCTGGGAATCGATATCGGTGCTGGTGCGCGAACACCCCGGCGCCGTCCCGGCCGCGGTTCTCACCGGCGACTCGCTGTTCATCGGCGACGTCGGACGCCCGGACCTGGTCAACCTCGGCGACGGCTCGACCGGCGATCTGGCCCGGGCGATGTACCGCACCGTGCACGACAAGCTTCTGACGTTGCCCGACGAAGTCGTCGTCATGCCTGCTCACGGTGCCGGTTCGTCGTGCGGGAAGAACCTGTCGAGCGAACTGACCTCGACCATCGGCGAGCAACGCGCCACGAACCCGTCCGTGCAGCCCATGAGCGAGGACGACTTCGTCACCCTGGTCACCGAAGGCCAGCCGGCAGCTCCGTCGTACTTCTCGGTCGACGCGGCGATGAACAAGCGGATGCACCCGCTCCTGGTGCAGGACCGCGCGATTCCCGAGTTGACGCCGGAGCAGGTGAAAGACGAACTCGTCGCCGGCACACGTGTTCTCGATGCGCGTGGTGTCGACGACTTCGCCGCCGGGCACCTGCGCGGCTCGGTGAACGTCGGGTTCGACGGCCGTTTCGCGGAGACGGGCGGCATGGTCGCCGAGGTCGGCGAGAGGATCCTGCTGATCACCTATCCCGGTGAAGAACAGGACGCCGCGGTGCGTCTCGCCCGCATCGGATCCGACGGTGCGGCAGGTTATCTGAACGTCGATCGCGACGGTGTCTTCCCGGCCGAACTGACGGATCTGATCGAGACCGCCCGACGGACGACGGTCGAGGAACTCGACCGGTTGCTCGCCGACGATGCGGTCACCCTCGTCGACATCCGTAACCTCGGTGAACGCGAATCCGGCGCGATTCCGGGATCGGTTCCGATTCCGTTGGCACAGTTGCGCGCCCGACTGGAACAGGTGCCGGTCGGTAAACCGATCGTGGTGCACTGCGCAGGTGGGTGGCGTTCGAGCGTGGCGGCATCGCTGCTGCGCGCGCAGGGTTTCGAGAACGTCACCGACCTGCTCGGCGGTTACAACGCCTGGGTCGATTCCCGCCTGTCCGCCTGAACCCGATACGACATTCGATACGAGGAGATTCCCATGTGTTATCCCGTGGCGTGCTCGACCTGCGGTAGGACCGGCTGGGGAGGGTGTGGGCAGCATGTCGACGCCGTGATGGCGTCCGTTCCCGCAGCCGATCGCTGCACGTGCAGTTCCGACAACGTGGACGGCGGACGGCGCCGGCGGAGCCTGTTCTCGCTCTTCCGCTCCTGATCACTGCTGCATCGTCCCCACTGCAACGGAAGGCCGGCACAGTCGATGTGCCGGCCTTCGGCATGCGTGGGGGGAAGGATCCGCCACTTCCGATCACGCTGCGCGCAATCGTTGCGACCCTGCACGCGGGGCGGGATGCTGTCACGGTCGCAGAACGTCGAAGGGGGACGGACCGTGTCCGAGTGTCGGTTGTGTTGTCGCTGAGCGACAATCACATCTCTTGCCGCTGACGAACAGCAGTGCCCATCACCGCACCGCCGGTGCGTAGTTCGCTGTGCCCGGCACGCTCGGGCACCACATCACCGTGCCCGGCACGCTCGGGCACCACATCACCGTGCCCGCACCACGGGCCGACACGAGGACTCGAATCCTGATGCCCGCATCCGCCCTGCGCAGAAATCTGCTGCGCGTCGCCGCTGCCACCGCAGCCTTCCTCACCCTCACCTCCGTCGCCACGGCCTGCTCGGGTTCCGAAGTCACCACCACTGCGGACGGCAAGACCGTTCTCCGCTACGAAGGCTCGGCCGGACAGGTCGGATTCCCCGAACTCGCCGAATCGCTCGGATACTTCGAGAACGTCGAGCTCGAGTGGATCGGCGACAACGGCAACGGCCCCCAGTCGCTCCAGAACACCGCGACGAACCAGATCGACTTCGGCGGCGCGTTCAACGGCGCCGTGATCAAGGCGCAGGCCGGCAACTCCCCGCTGACATCCGTGCTCGCCTACTACGGGTCCGACGAGCAGACCTTCAACGGCTACTTCGTCCTCGAGGACAGCCCGATCCGCACGGCGCGCGACCTGATCGGCAAGAAGGTCGGCATGAACACCCTCGGCGCCCATCACGAATTCCTGGTGCGGGAGTGGCTCGCTCAGCAGGGCCTGACCCCCGAGGAGATCGCGCAGGTCGAACTCATCGTGGTACCACCGGTGAATACCGAGCAGGCTCTGCGTGAAGGGCAGATCGACGTCGGGACGCTCGGCAGCGTGTTCCGCGAGACCGCGGTGGAACGGGGCGGTATCCGACCGCTGTTCACCGACGAGTCCCTCTTCGGCTCGTTCTCCTACGGGACACTCGTGTTCCGCAACGACTTCATCGAGCGGAACCGCGACGCCGTCGCCGACCTGGTGCAGGGCACGGCCCGCGCCATCCGCTGGACCCAGGTGACCCCGCGCGACGAGGTGATCGCGAAGTTCAAGGAGATCATCGACGGTCGCGGACGCAACGAGTCGACGAGCCTCGTCGAGTACTGGCGCAGTCCCGGCGTTGCCGGACCCGGCGGGGTGATCACCGACCAGGAGATCCGGACGTGGATCGACTGGCTCACGCGCAACGGCGAGCTCGACGAAGGGCAGATCGAACTCGACGACGTCTACACGAACGAATTCAACCCCTATGCCAACGGCACCTACGAGCCCACCAGCGGCCCGAACGGTGAACCCCTCGAGGAGGCGAAGTGAGTGAGCCCAAACTCCGGATCGACCACGTCACCAAGCAGTTCCCGGTGCGCGGCACGAACAACACCTTCACCGCGCTCGACGACATCGGTCTCGACCTCGCCGACGGGGAGTTCCTCGTCCTGGTCGGCCCGAGCGGCTGCGGAAAATCCACCCTGCTCGACCTTCTCGGTGGTCTCAGCACACCGACCTCGGGGCAGATCCTGCTCGACGGCAGGCCCGTCACCGGTCCCGGCCTGGACCGTGGAATCGTCTTCCAGCAGTACGCACTGCTCCCGTGGCGCACGGCGCGCAGCAACATCGAATTCGGTCTGGAGGCGAAGGGCCTGCCCAAGCGGGAGCGTCGCGACCTCGCCGGGCACTACCTCGATCTCGTAGGCCTGCACGGATTCGGCGACCGTTACCCGCACGAGCTGTCGGGAGGCATGAAGCAGCGCGTCGCCATCGCACGCAGCCTCGCCTTCGACCCCGAAGTGTTGCTCATGGACGAGCCGTTCGCGGCGCTCGACGCCCAGACCCGCGAGTCCCTGCAGGACGAACTGCTCCGCATATGGCGCGAGACCGGCAAGACGATCCTGTTCATCACCCACGGCATCGACGAAGCCGTCTATCTCGGGCAGCGCGTCGCGATCCTCACTTCCAGACCGGGCCGGATCAAGACCGTCGTCGACGTCGACATCGACCGGAACGTCGACGACGTCCGCTCGAGTGAGGCGTTCCGGGCGCTGCGGCACGACATCTGGTCGCTGCTGCACTCGGAGGTGGCCCGCGCGCACGACCTCGAACTCGCCACAGCAACGGAAGAGGCCCAGCATGTCCAGCACTAGTGCCGTTCTGACGAAGCCCGAGCTCGACGATCACGTCGCACCCGTAGCCACGCCGACCGGATCCCCCGGACGCAGCGCCGGGCGGCGCACCGGCGCCCTGGTGTGGCGTGTCCTCGAGCCGGCCGTCGCGATCATCGCCTTCCTGGCCCTGTGGGAGATCGCTCCCCGGGTCGGACTCGTCGACGAAGTGTTCCTGCCGCCCTTCACCACCGTGGTCGGAGCGTTCCTCGACCTGATCGGCAACGGTCAGCTCGCCGACCATCTGGCGGCGAGCCTGTCCCGCGCGCTCGTCGGGTTCTTCGTCGCCGTCGCGATCGCGGTGCCGCTCGGTGTGGCGATCGGTTGGTACAAGCCGGTCGCGGATCTGCTGAACCCGATCCTGGAGGTCTTCCGCAACACCGCCGCCCTCGCGCTGCTCCCGGTGTTCATCCTGATCCTGGGTATCGGTGAGACCTCGAAGGTCGCGCTGGTGATCTACGCGTGCACCTTCCCGATCCTCCTCAACACCATCTCCGGTGTGCGCACGGTCGATCCGCTGCTGGTGAAGTCCGCGCGTTCGCTCGGTCTTCCGGCGCACCGCCTGTTCCAGAAGGTCGTGCTGCCCGCGGCCGTTCCGACGATCTTCACCGGTGTCCGGATGGCGGCGGCGTCGTCGATCCTGGTGCTCATCGCCGCCGAGATGGTCGGCGCGAAGGCCGGTCTCGGCTACCTGATCACCGCGTCGCAGTTGAACTTCCGGATCCCCGACATGTATGCGGGCATCATCGCGATCTCACTCGTCGGGCTCGTCTTCAACGGCGTCCTCGTGGCGATCGAACGCCGCCTGTCGCGGTGGCGCGCCGACCAGTGATCTCTGCCGAACCGCCACCTGCGACCTGGGCGGAGTTCCTGGCGGCCTGGCGGCTCACCCACGACACAGACATGTTCGCCGGTCCGTTCGCCGTCGGCGCCGTCGCCACGCTGTCTCCGGCCGCGGTGCCCTGACCGTCGGGGGTCCGGCTCTGCTCGGAGCGGTCTGCACGTTCTGCTTCGTTCCGCGATACTCGCCATGGCCGCGGCGCACACTGGAACAGGTGGCGCCGGCCGAACCGGCACTGCACAACGTCACTTCGACCCTAGGACACGTATGCGTTTCGGATTGTTCGTCCCCCAAGGTTGGCGACTGGACCTCGTCGGCATCGACCCCTCCGACCAGTGGCAGGTGATGCGCGATCTCGCGCTCCGCGCCGATCGCGGCCCGTGGGAGTCGATCTGGGTGTACGACCACTTCCACACCGTCCCTGCACCCACCGACGAGGCCACCCACGAGGCATGGAGCCTCGTGTCGGCCTTCGCCGCCGTCACCGAGCGTGTGCGCATCGGCCAGATGTGTACCGCCATGGCCTACCGCAACCCGGCCTACCTCGCGAAGGTCGCGGCCACCGCCGACATCATCTCCGGTGGGCGCATCGAGATGGGGATCGGTGGCGGATGGTACGAACATGAATGGCGCGCATACGGTTACGGCTTTCCGTCGCCGGGCGAGCGGCTGCGCCGACTCGACGAGGGCGTGCAGATCTTCCGACAGGCGTGGACCACGGGTTCCGCGACGTTCTCGGGTAGGCATTACACCGTCGACGGAGCCATCGTCCGTCCGCTTCCGCTGCAGGACGGCGGTATTCCGCTGTGGATCGCCGGCGGCGGAGAGAAGGTGACCCTGAAGATCGCCGCGAAGTACGCGCAGTACACCAACTTCGACGGCACACCCGAAGGGTTCGCGCACAAGTCGGAGATCCTGCGCGAGCACTGCGCCGAGGTCGGCACCGACTTCGACGCCATCGTGCGATCGGCCAACTACAACGTGGCGATCGGCCGCACCGAAGCCGAGGTGCAGAACCGGCTCGAGGCACTGCGGGCCCGTCTCGAACCGATCGTCGGAGCGGAGAAGGCCGACGGGGCGCTCGACGCCTTCCGGGGGATGCCCGCCGTCGGCACCCCCGAGCAGATCGTCGAGAACCTCACCGCGCTGAAGAAGCAGGGGCTCGAGTACGCGATCTTCTACGTTCCCGAAGCCGCCTACGACACCTCGGGGCTGGAACTGCTCGAGAAGGAAGTGCTCCCGCACCTCGCGTGATGCCCACTGCCCCTGAGGCCTAGAGGGGCCAGCCCTCCACGGGTCCGGGTGGGTCGTCGGCGGACAGTCCGGCGACCCACACGTCCCGCGGCACGCCCCGCTGGAGCAGGCCGTTGCGGGCGATGCCCTCGTACCGGAACCCGACCCGTCGTGCGACGGCGGCGGAGGCATGGTTGCCGACGAAGGCACGCCACGCGACCCGCGGGACGTTCATGCCGTCCGGCGCGAACGCGAAACCGCATGCCAGGCGCACGGCGGCGGTCGCGAGTCCGTGGCGCCGCGTCGTCGGTGCGATCCAGTACCCGATCTCCGGGTCCGAGCCCTCACGCGGAACGAATCCGACCATGCCGCGCAATACTCCGTCCGCGGCGGTGCGCACGGCCCAGTCGGGCCATCCCTGGGCCCACTTGGCCGGAACGACGTCCTCGACGAAGTGCAGCGCGTCCGCTCGGGCGTAGGGGGAGGGCACGGTGGTCCACCGGGCGATCAGCGGATCCCGGCACGCCTGGGTGATGGCGTCGACGTCGGCCGGACCCGGTGGCGAGAGCACCACCGCGCCGTCGGTCAGCGTGCGTACGTCCATGTCACCGCAGTCCTGTGTCACCGCATCTCGGGCGGCAGTTCCTTGCTCGCCAGTTCGAGGCGACGCTCGTCGGTGGCGTCGACCTGGTCCACCATCTTCAGCTTGTCCTTCAGCACGCGCCACTCCACCTCGGGGATCTGCGCGACCGCGTCGGCGATGACCTTCTGATCGCGGGTGCCCCAGGCGATCGGCATGGGGCCGACCATCTGCCATACCCCCGAGTCGTTGCGGGTCGTGCGGTCGGACAGGACCGCGGCACACGGCACCCGCTCACCGATCGCGATCCGGTGACCCGGCACCGCCTCCACGTTGCGGGTGACCAGGGCGAAGTGCCGGCCGGACGTCTCGGGCTTGGCGATGTCGACCAGCGCGAGCAGCGTCAGCCCGCGGGCACGCTTGGCGGCGACGACGGCCGGGACGAGCGGGCTGTCGCGGTAGAGCTGCTCGATGGTCCCCACCTTGCGCGGCGCCCACAATGCCACCCACACCGACGTCGCTGCCGCGACCGCCAGCACGGCGGCGACGATGTACGCCCAGGCCTCGCCGAGCAGGAACAGACCCACCGCACCCGCGACACACACCAGGCCGACGAATATCGCCGACCACCGCAGACGACGGACATCCGCGAGGGTCTGGTTCACGGCCTTGGCATGGGGCAGGTCCACAGGGAAGTCGAAGCGGCGCACGCCACCAGCTTATGGGAGCCCTTCGGCCGACCACTGCCGGTCTCCGGCGGCGAGCCCGGCCGCGGCGGGCTCGAGCAGAATGCGCACAACGGCGCTTTCGCGCGCAACGGTGACTCGGTGAGGGACGTGGCCACACACTCTGCTGTAGCAGAGATCACACAATCCTCACGGCTTCGAGCCGGACCCCGCACGAACCTCCGGTCGCACCCGCGACCCGTGGTCGACGTGTGCCCGGACCGGCCCTGATCACGTCAGAAAGTGGGCACCGCCATGCTCGTCGTCCTCGGCTTCCTGATGGTCGCCACGTTCATGTACCTGATCATGTCGAAACGGGCCACCCCGGTCGTCGGCCTGATCCTGATCCCGGTCGCGTTCGGCCTGATCGCCGGAGCCGGCACCGACATCGGCGACATGATCGTCGACGGCGTCGAAAGTCTCGCCCCGACAGCGGCGCTGCTGTTCTTCGCGATCATCTTCTTCGGCATCATGATCGACGTCGGCCTGTTCGACCCGCTCGTGCGGCTCATCCTGCGGCTCGTGCGCGACGACCCGGCACGACTGGTGATCGGAACCGCAGTGCTGGCGATGGTCGTCTCCCTCGACGGGGACGGGTCCACGACGTTCATCATCACCACCTCCGCACTGTTGCCGCTCTACCTGAAACTGAAGGTCAGCCCCGTCGTCCTCACTGTCGTCGCGGGCCTGGCGAACGCCACGATGAACATCATCCCGTGGGGCGGGCCGACGGTCCGTGCGGCCAGCGCGCTCGGGTTGTCCCCGTCCGACGTGTTCGTCCCGATGATCCCGTCGCTCGTCGTGGGACTCGTGGTCGTGCTGGGCTTCGCTGCTCACCTGGGCTTCGTCGAACGTCGCCGCCTCGGGAAGCTCACGTGGAAGCCCGACCTGATGCCGCTCGGCGCCGGTCCGTCCGGAGTGGGTACGACGGTCGGAAAGGACACCGATACGACCGACGGGGAGGTCGGTCGGTTGGCTGCCGGACTCGACCCCGACCGTCCGACCCTGCGTCCGCGTCTGCTGCCCTTCAACGCGATCCTCACGGTGGCGCTGCTCGTCGTCCTCGGTCTCGACATCCTGCCGATCCCCGTGCTGTTCATGATCGCCGCCGGTATCGCGCTGGCCGTGAACTTCCCGCGCGTCGTCGACCAGTCCGCCGCGATCGCACGCCATTCGTCGAGCATCGTGTCGGTCGTCGCGATGGTGTTCGCCGCGGCCGTCCTGACGGGCGTGTTCCAGGGCACCGGGATGGTCGAGTCGATGGCGTTGTGGCTCACCGGCGTCGTCCCCGACTCGCTCGGCCCGTTCCTCGCCGTCATCACCGGTCTGCTCAGCATCCCGATGACCTTCTTCATGACCAACGACGCCTTCTACTTCGGGGTGCTCCCCGTCCTGGCGGAGACGGCAGCGCAGTACGGCATCGAACCGGTCGAGATGGCGCGCGCATCGATCACCGGACAGCCCGTCCACATGCAGAGCCCGCTGGTCCCGGCGATCCTGCTGCTGGTGACCCTCGCCGGGGTGCCGTTGGCCGACCACCACCGCAAGGTGCTGTGGCGCGCGGGAGTGGTGTCGGTCGTGATGCTCGTCGTCGGGGTGGTACTCGGGCAGATTCCGTTCGGATGAGATCGGCTCCGAGCCACACTGGACGGATGGGACGAACGGGAGCGACGCCGTGAAACTTCGCACCCAGGTACTTCTGCTCCAGTCCGCGGTGGTGGCGGTGGCACTCGGCATCGGATTCACGGTGTTCGCCACCACCACCGAGGACCGAGTCACCGACGAGCACGGTCA
This sequence comes from Rhodococcus sp. 5G237, assembly GCF_053764735.1. Lineage (NCBI taxonomy): Bacteria > Bacillati > Actinomycetota > Actinomycetes > Mycobacteriales > Nocardiaceae > Rhodococcus > Rhodococcus sp. 5G237. The sequence continues at coordinate 434,849 of NZ_JBSNCD010000002.1, forward strand.
GCGCGCGCTCGCGATCGCACGGTCGGTGTCCGCGGACCCGACCGTGCGGGACGAGGTCGCACGCTATTCGGCCGCCGACGACGGGGTGGTCTCCCCGGACAACCCGGAACTCGCATCCGGTGCGGTGCAGCAGGCCGCCGAGGCGGTCCGCACCGCGACCGGAGCGTTGTTCGTCGTGGTCACCGACGACCAGGGGCTCCGGCTCGCGCATCCCGATCCGGAGCAGCTCGGCCGGAGGGTGAGCACCGATCCCACCGAGGCACTCGCCGGACGCGAGGTCGTGACCAGCGAGTCGGGCACGCTCGGCGATTCGGTCCGGGCCAAGGTGCCGGTGACCGATCCCGCCTCGGGCAGAGTGGTCGGGGAGGTGAGCGTCGGCATCGCCACCGACCGGGTGCGCGCCGACCTGCGCAGCGACCTCGCCGATGCCGTCCTGATCGCGCTCGCGGCACTCGGGTGCGGTGCTGTCGGATCGTTGCTGCTCGCCAACCGCTGGAAGCGGCTCACCCTGGGACTCGAACCCGAACAGCTCACCGAGCTGGTCCGCGAACAGGAGGTCGTGCTGCACGGGATCTCCGACGGGGTCGTCGGCACCGATGCCCGCGGCAACGTCACCGTCGTCAACGCCGAGGCGCGTCGCCTGCTCGATCTCGACGACCGGATCGGCCGCAACGTCGGTCCCGACGACGGAATCGGCCACAACGTCGACACCCTCGGAATGACCCCGCGGCTGCTCGACGTGCTGCGCTCCGCGGACGGCATCCCGGTCGCGGCGACCACCGGCGACCGGGTCGTCGTCGCCGTCTCGCGGCGCGTGGTGCGCGACGGCCGGGATCTCGGCACGGTGATGTCGGTGCGGGACCGGACCGACATCGAGACGCTCACGCGCGAACTCGACGCGGTCAAGGCGATGAGTACGGCACTGCGGGCCCAGCGGCACGAATTCGCGAACCGGCTCCACCTGCTCGATGGACTGCTCCGCCGGGGGCATGCGGACCAGGCGCTCGAGTACATCGAACAGATCCTCGGTTCGGGCCCGCTCGGTGAGCAGCTCGAGGGCATCGACGCGATCACCGACCCATACCTGCACGCCTTCCTCGTCGCGAAGGCCGCGCATGCGCGCGAGCAGGGAGTCGCGCTCGTGCTCGGCGAGAACACGTGGGTGCACGCCACCGTGCGAGCGCCCGTCGACGTCACCACGGTGCTCGGCAACCTGCTCGACAATGCGATCGAGGCGGCACGCACGAGCGGGCGCGCTCCGGCCGAGGTCGAGGTGGAACTGATGGAGGACGGTGCAGACCTGCACGTGAGCGTCGCGGACACCGGTGACGGAGTCGATCCCGAGCTGCCGGACATCTTCGCCGAGGGCGCGACGACCCGGAGCGATCCGACGGTGCCCGGCGGTCGCGGGATGGGGCTGGCACTGGCACGGCGCATCGCGCGGCTGCACGGTGGCGATGTCGTGCTCGCGGACCGCGGCGGGCAGCGCACCCCGGAGAATCCGACCGGGGGTGCGGTCTTCCTGGCGACGCTGCCCGGGATGCTCGACGAAAGGGACACGGGATGGGCGGAACGGATCTGAAGGTCCTCGTCGTCGACGACGACTTCCGGGTCGCCGAACTCCACGCATCCGTGGTCTCGGGTGTGGCGGGATTCGAGGTCAGCGCGGTCGCCGGGAGCATCGCGGCGGCCCGGGACGCCGTTCGGACCGGTCCCGTCGATCTCGCCCTCGTGGACGTGTACCTACCGGACGGCTCCGGGATCGACCTGATCCGGAGCCTCGAATGCGACAGTTTCGTGCTCGGTGCCGCCGGTGAGGGCACGACGGTGCGCGCGGCACTCACCGCTGGTGCACTGGTGTATCTGGTCAAACCGTTCGCGAGCACCGAACTGGCCCGGCGCCTGGCGGCCTACGCGCAGTACCGCAGGGTCGTCGCGGGGGAGGAGCTCACCCAGACCGAGATCGACACGGGGCTGGCCGCACTGCGGCCGGTGTTGCCGGCCACCCGCCCGGCACCCTCGCGTTCGATGACCGAAGAGCTCGTGATGCAGGCGCTCCGGGAATCACCGGAACCGATGTCGGCGGGGGAGGTGGCCGTGACGATCGGGGTGTCGCGCGCGACCGCCCAGCGCTATCTTGCGGCGCTCGTCGCGAAGAAACGCCTCCGGATGCAGTTGCGCTACGGCACCACCGGCCGTCCCGAACAGGAATACCGGCCGCTGTGACACGGAGTCCTTGTGACGCGTCGCGCAGGGACTCCGTGTCAGCCGATCTGCGGTCCGAGCAGGTCGTCGGCGTCGGTGATCCGGTACGCGTAACCCTGCTCGGCGAGGAACCGCTGGCGGTGCGCGGCGTACTCGGCGTCCAGGGTGTCGCGCGAGACCACGGAGTAGAAGTGGGCCTGGCCGCCGTCGTGCTTCGGACGCAGCAGCCGCCCGAGACGCTGGGCCTCCTCCTGACGCGAGCCGAAGGTGCCCGACACCTGGATCGCGACCGAGGCCTCCGGCAGGTCGATGGAGAAGTTCGCGACCTTCGACACGACGAGCACCTTCAACTCGCCCGACCGGAACCGGTCGAACAGCGCCTCGCGTTCCTTCGTCTTCGTCGAACCCTTGATGACCGGGGCGTCGAGCGCTTCACCGAGCTCGTCGAGCTGATCGATGTAGGCACCGATGATCAGTGTCGGGGCGTCCTGGTGTTGCTCGAGGATCGACTTCACGACCGGGATCTTGGTGCGCGCGGTCGAGCACAGCTTGTACCGTTCCTCGGGCTCGGCCACCGCGTACGCCATGCGCTCGGCGTCGGTGAGGGTCACTCGGACCTCCACGCAGTCGGCGGGCGCGATCCAGCCCTGGGCCTCGATGTCCTTCCACGGCGCGTCGAACCGCTTCGGGCCGATGAGCGAGAAGACGTCGCCCTCGCGTCCGTCCTCGCGCACGAGCGTCGCGGTGAGACCGAGGCGGCGGCGGGACTGCAGGTCGGCGGTCATCCGGAAGACCGGCGCCGGCAGCAGGTGCACCTCGTCGTAGATCATCAGCCCCCAGTCGCGGGAGTCGAACAACTCGAGATTGCGGTACTCACCCTTCGACTTGCGGGTGATCACCTGGTAGGTGGCGATGGTGACCGGACGGATCTCCTTCTTCTCACCCGAGTACTCGCCGATCTCGTCCTCGGTGAGGGAGGTGCGGGCAATCAGCTCGCGCTTCCACTGGCGCCCGGCGACCGTGTTCGTCACGAGGATGAGCGTCGTCGCGCCGGCCTTCGCCATCGCGGCCGCGCCGACCATCGTCTTACCGGCACCGCACGGCAGCACCACTACACCCGAGCCGCCCGACCAGAACGAGTCGGCGGCCAGTTCCTGGTAGTCGCGCAGGTGCCAGGGATTCGTCTCGAAGTCCAGCGAGATCGAATGGGCCTCGCCGTCGACGTACCCCGCGAGGTCCTCGGCCGGCCAGCCGATCTTCAGCAGCATCTGCTTGACGCGTCCGCGCTCGCTCGGATGGACGATCACGGTGTCGTCGTCGATGCGCGCACCGAGCATCGGGGCGATCTTCTTGTTCCGCAGGACCTCGGCGAGCACCGCCCGGTCGAGGCTGACCAGGGTCAGGCCGTGGGCGGGGTTCTTGACCAGCTGGAGGCGCCCGTAGCGGCTCATGGTGTCGACGATGTCGACGAGCAGCGCCTGCGGGACGGCGAACCGGGAATGCGAGACCAGCGCGTCGACGACCTGCTCGGCGTCGTGACCGGCCGCACGGGCGTTCCACAGTGCCAGCGGCGTCACGCGGTAGGTGTGGATGTGCTCGGGGGCGCGTTCGAGCTCGGCGAACGGTGCGATCGCCTGCCGCGCCTCGTTCGCCCGTTCGTGATCGACCTCGAGGAGCACGGTCTTGTCGGACTGGACGATGAGCGGTCCGTCGGCCACGAGTGCCTCCTGTGGATGGAAAGTAGAACTTTCCCATTCTCCAGGTTCGGGCCGTACCGCGCCACCACGACGGTGTACGGCCGTGCGTTCTCCCGTGGCGGGAACGCACGGCCGACCGGTTTCACGGCGTACTCACCGTGCGAGCGACTGCCGCACCTCCATCACGCACACCAGTGCCTCGGAGATACCGGACCGGTAGCCGGCGTCCTTCTCGGAGGCGGGAGGCCTCGAATCCAGTTCCGATTCGAGTCGTTCCTGGATCTTGTCCAGGGCATGCAGCGTCCGCTTCATTCCAGTACCGATTTCTCTTTTCTCAGGCCGGCTGTTTCATTGCGCCGGCACGTTCGTCGAGAACGAACACCCGTGCACGCGCCAAGGCGGCACGATATCCGTGCCGCTGTGCGTCGGTGCCCGTTTCCCGACCGGACAATCCACTTATCTTGTCGTACAGCGCTTCGAGCGCTGCGATTTCGAGATCCATGGCCTGCAACCGGATTCAGCTCCGCTTCCGCTTACGAATGAACTCGCCGGCTTCGGCGACCTTCTGCCGCTTCTCCTGGCGACGTTCCTTCAGGGACTTCGCTGGCTTCTTCGGATTCTTGCCCTTGTCGGCCATTGTCACTCCATCTTCGATGAACAACCACTCGACAGGACCACACCATACGTCATTTCCCGGAAAAAGCCAGTCGCTCGAATTATTCTGTGCACCATCCGAACACAGCGCCGAGATATTCCGTATTCCGGTGTCCGGAGTTGATTTCACCGTGCGTCGATCCCTGTCGCGGAGTTCCGCGCGGCCGATACCGTCACCGGCGATGCTGTGCAGACGGAAGGATGTCCACAGCCCGGGCAGACGGGGAGAGCGATGGGCCGGACCGTGATCGCAGGCCGCAGTGCCTCGCGTCGCGAACACCGTGCGTGTGGCGTCGTCCACCGATCGCGGTTCCGCGGTTGTCCGCACTGTCGCTGTTCTCCGTACCGCGACCGCTGATTTCGGGACTGCTGTTCCCGGGACTGCTGTTCTCGAGGCCGGGCCCGCACTCGGGTTCCCGTTCGTCTTCCGGTAGCGCGCGTCGGCGCATTCGCGCGACGTCGCGCCCATCACCTTCGCAAGGAGTTCTCATGACCGTGTCCTCACTCGTGCGCTCTCGAAGATCGCGCGCTCCGATCGTCGTTGCGGCCGCACTGAGCGTCGTGCTCACCGGGTGCGCCGGTGGTTCGACCGGGGGATTGTCCGCCGACGCCGAACTCCCCGAGGAGATTCCACCGGGGACGTCGTTGAGCATCGCGGTCAAGCCCACTCGTATCCAGCTCGAGGCGACCGGCCGTATCGACGAGTTGCCGTTCACGGTGTCGGACTGGCCCGATGTCTCGGCCGGTCCCGACGTCATCCAAGCGTTCCGCGGCGATGCCGTCGACCTCGCGGTCAATGCGGCGATTCCTCCCATCCAGGCCCACGCCACCGGGCTCGACGCCAGGATCGTCGCCGTACGCGAGAAGGATTCGCCGCAGTACTCGCTCGCGACGGCACCCGGTACCGACATCGATTCGCTGGCCGACCTGCGCGGCAGGAAAATCGCGTTGTCGCCGGGGCAGGCTCAGGGTGTCGTCGTGCTCCGGACGCTGAAGTCGGCCGGAATCGGCCTCGACGAGGTGGAATTCGTCGAACTGCCGAGCACACAGTTCCTCACGGCGCTCCAGGCGAAACAGGTCGACGTCGCACCGCTGGCGGAACCGACCCTCACGAAGTACCTGAACCAGTACGAAACCGAGGGTGCGCGAGGGGTGTTCACGCCCGAGGTCGACGCGCTGAGTGTTCTGTGGGCTCCGGTGTCCGTGCTCGAGGACCCCGCGAAGGTCGCAGCGATCAAGGAGTTCATCCCGCTGTGGGCGCAGGGCGACGTCTGGGCATGGGAGAACCGGGACGAGTGGATCCGGAAGTACTACGTCGAGAGCGAGGGGGTCTCGTACGAGGACGGCAGGCGGATCGTCGACACCGTCGGCCAGAAACCGGCATATCCCACCGACTGGGACTCCGCGATCGAATGGACGCAGGAGACCTCGGAACTGCTCGACGAGGCCGGATGGTTCGACGAGTTCGACGTCGAGCAGATCTTCGATCGCAGATTCGAAACGATTGCTGCGGAGTCGGTTCCGCAGAAGTACCGGAAGGGGTCGGATTCGTGACCAGCACACTGACACAACCGGTGGAGGTCGGCGCCTGCCCGCCGGACCCCGTCGATCCGCCACCGACGGAGGGGATCAGGCCGCTCCGGCGGCTCGGCCTCCGCAAGGCCGTCCCGTTCTCGCGCATGACCGGCGTGGTTCTGCTGCTCGCCGTGTGGGCGCTCGGGTCGGGTGCCGGATGGATCGACGACCGCAAGCTCTCCGCTCCCTGGACCGTGGTGACCAGCGCGGTCGAGCTCGTCGCGGAAGGAACTCTGCAACAACACATCCTGGCATCGCTGAGCCGTGCCGTGCTGGGCTTCGTGATCGGATGCGTCATCGGCACCGCGCTCGCACTCGCATCCGGTCTGACCCGCACCGGCGAAGCCCTGATCGACGGCCCTGTGCAGTTCAAGCGTGCGATCCCGACGCTGGGTCTCATCCCGCTGCTGATCCTGTGGCTCGGCATCGGCGAGACCTTCAAGATCACGGTGATCGCACTCGGGACGGTCGTGACCATCTACATCCAGACGCACAACGCCCTCACGGCGCTCGAACAGCGCTACGTCGAACTCGCCGAGGTCCTCGGTCTCACGCGCGCACAGTTCGTGTGGAAGGTGGTGCTGCGAGGAGCGCTGCCCGGATTCTTCCTCGGTCTGCGCCTGGCGGTGACCGGTGCGTGGCTCACCCTGATCGTGGTCGAGAGCATCAACGCTGTGAGCGGCCTGGGCAAGATGATGTTCAACGCCCAGAACTACGGTCAGCCGGACGTCATCCTCGTCGGATTGCTCGTCTACGGCGTCTTCGGTCTGGCATCCGACGCCGGTCTCCGGTTGCTCGAGCGTCGGGCGCTCACCTGGCGGAAGACGCTGGGCGGATGAGCGCCGTACGCATCCGCGGCCTGATCCGCGGCTTCGGCGACCGGAACGTGCTCGACGGACTCGACCTCGAGATCCCCGACGGGCAGTTCGTCGCCCTGCTCGGCAGGAGCGGATCCGGGAAGTCCACTCTGCTGCGTGCTCTTGCCGGCCTCGACTACGACGTGGAGATCCGCGGCGGTGCACTCGCGGTACCGGAGAAGGTCTCCGTCGCCTTCCAGGACTCCCGTCTGCTGCCCTGGCTGCGCGTGCTCGACAACGTCACGCTCGGTCTCGACAGGCAGGGCAGGAGCCGGGGATCCGAGATGCTGGCCGAGGTCGGCCTGGCCGGGCGCGAGGACGCCTGGCCGCTCGAACTCTCGGGCGGGGAGCAACAGCGTGTCGCGCTGGCCCGAGCCCTGGTACGGGAGCCGCAGTTGCTGCTCGCCGACGAGCCGTTCGGCGCGCTCGACGCCCTGACCCGCATCAGGATGCACGGACTGCTCGACGACCTCGTCCGCGCGCACCGTCCCACCGTGCTGCTCGTGACCCACGACGTCGACGAGGCGATCGTGCTCGCCGACCGGATCGTCGTGCTGGACGAAGGACGCATCGCCGTCGACCGCCACGTGGATCTCGACAAACCCCGTTCCATCACGGATCCCGGCTTCCGGGACATCCGTGAAGACCTCCTCACCGCCCTCGGTGTCATCACACAACCGTGACGAAAGACCTTTCACGACAGGAGAAGACATGACCGATCGTCGATTGCACCTCAACGCCTTCCTCATGCCCATCGGCCACCACGAAGCGGCGTGGCGTCTGCCGGAGAGCGACCCGAACGCGAATCTCGACATTCAGCACTACATCTCGCTCGCCCGCACCGCCGAGCGTGGCAGGTTCGACTCGGTGTTCCTCGCCGACAGCCCCGTACTGTTCGCGAATCCCGAGCGGCGTCCGAGCGGCAAGCTCGAACCCACGATCATCCTCACCGCGATCGCGACGGCCACCGAGCGGATCGGTCTCATCGGGACCGCGTCGACGACCTACAACGAGCCCTACAACCTCGCGCGGCGATTCGCATCGCTGGACTTCGTCAGCGGGGGACGTGCCGGCTGGAACATCGTCACCACCGCCGGGGACGACGCCGCCCGCAATTTCGGTCTCGACGGCGTGCCGGCGCACAAGAGCCGCTATGCGCGGGCCACCGAGTTCGTCGAGGTGTCGACCAAGCTGTGGGACAGCTGGGAGGACGACGCGATCGTCGCCGACAAGGAGGCGGCGATCCACGCCGACTCCGCGAAGGTCCACACCTTCGAACACGAGGGAGAGTTCTTCTCGGTGGCCGGGCCGCTCAACGTGCCGCGGTCGCCGCAGGGCTACCCGCTGCTCGTGCAGGCGGGCTCGTCGGAGAACGGCAAGGACTTCGCCGCGCTGTACGCCGAGGCGATCTTCACCGCCCAGCCCACCTTCGAGGAGGGCAAGGCGTTCTACGACGACGTCAAGGACCGCGTGGGCAAGGTCGGCCGCGACCCGCGGCAGGTGCTGATCCTCCCTGGCATCGTGCCCGTCATCGGCGATACGGAGAAGGAAGCGCGTGAACTCGACGCCGAACTGGCCCGGCTGATCTCGCCCGAGTACGCCCGCCGCCAGCTCGCCGAACGGTTCGGGCTGCGGCCGGAGCAGCTTCCGCTCGACGAGCCGCTGCCGGAGAACCTGCCGTCCGAGGACGAGATCGAGGGAGCCAAGAGCCGGTACACGCTCATCGTGCAGCTCGCGCGACGGGAAAACCTCACGGTGCGGCAGCTCATCGAACGCCTCGGCGGCGGTCGCGGCCACCGCACTTTCGCGGGCACGGCCGAGCAGGTGACCGACACGATCGAGCACTGGTTCCACAGCGGCGCGGCCGACGGTTTCAACATCATGCCCGCGGTGCTGCCGTCGGGGCTCGAGAAGTTCGTCGACGGTGTGGTGCCGATCCTGCAGGAGCGCGGTCTGTTCCGCACCGAGTACACCGAATCCACCCTGCGTGGGCACTATGGGCTCCCGCGGCCGGAGAACCAGTTCACCGTCGGCAGGGCGTTCGCGCGGTTCGCGACGCAGCGCTGAGCCTCTCCGCCCACGGGCCGGTGGTGGGCGGTTCCGCGCGATGCCTGATCGACCGCACCCGGGTCCGTCGTCAGTCGACCAGCGCCACCGACGTGACACGGTGCAGGACGAAGCTGCGCACCGAGCCGGTCGCCGGGTCGAAGGCCTGCACCTGCCCGCCGCCCACCGACACCGGGTCGACGATGCGACGCGTCGCCACCCCCTGCGCGTCGACGTAGCCGAGGGTGACGCTGCGCTTGCCGTGCACAGCCAGTTGCAGCAGCGCGAGTGTCGCCGCACCGCCGGATCGGCTGCCGTCACCACGTGCCGAGGCCGTCGGTGTCGCGGCCTCCGCACGGTCGCCGGCGCGCAGCGTGCGCACGAGGGTGTCGAGTTGTTCGTCGCTCGGCGCGGTGGGCCCGGCGTAGCGGGCCCGGGCGCGCGGCATCGCGACGCGGGCACCCCGGGGCCGTAGATCCACGATCGCTCCCGAGGCGTCCTCCCCGGCGGGAGCGAAACCAGCGGTGCGCAGCTCGGTGAGCACCTCGGCGAGAGGCGCCTGCGAGATCGCGACGGTGGGGGCGACCGCGCGCAGGGCGAGCGTCGCGGCGACCGGGGCGGACAGCACCTCGGTGAGCAGAGCCGGATCGTCGGCGCGGACGAAGGACGTCGCGACACCGGCCCGCAGGCGTCCGTGGCGACGCGCGACGTCGTCGATCAGGTAGGTGAGCGACTGCGGCACCGGGGTGCGCGAATGCGTCGCGAACAGGCCGTGCAGGTCGCTCGCGCCGAGCCCGGCGTCGAGCGCGCGCCGGATACTGCTGTCGCCGATCCGGTAGACGGTCGCGGCACCGGCCGATTCGACGTCGGCGACGAGCGCGATCCGCTCGCCGAGTTCGGGGACGAGCGGCCCGGGGGCGACGACCGTGAGGTCGGCCTGGACGAGCACGTAGTCGACGGGCTCGGGGAGCACCGCCGCCATCTCGGCCTCGGCGTCGCCGCCGTGCAGCAACGCCTTGCCCGGCGACGCGAGCATGCCGTGCGCGACGAGACCGAGTGTCGTCGCCTCGCGCACGGTCTCCACGACGCTCGTCGTGTCGAAGCGACCCGCCCAGCGTGGACGACGCCACGCCGCAGCGGCACGCAGGTCGGCGACGTCCGTGCTCGCTGCCGGCACGTCGGAGAGGACGTCGAGCAGCAGCCGTCGGTCGCGGGCGGCGGTGGGGGACTTCACCTCGTCGGACAGTGCGGCGACCGGCTTGTCGTTCTGGTCGCGCCGGCCGATCAGCCAGGGCCGGCGCGGCAGGTCGAGCCAGGCACCGGCGAGCACGGCCCAGCGGTAGGCGGGGGAGGACGCGAGCCACGCGTCGGTGGCGGTGGTCGGGGCCCAGTGATCGTCGTCCCCGGGTGTCGGCGGGTCGGGGAGGCCCCGCGCGATCAGACCGGCACCCGCGAGGACCTCGACGACGAGCGCCGTCTCGTCGTCGTCGAGTCCGACCGCCTTCCCGATGCGATGCAGTTCGCGGACACCGAGCCCACCGGCCTTGAGGACGGGGGCGGGTTGCGCACCGAGAGTGTCGAGAACGTCCTCGCAGTGCCGCAGCAGTTCGAGGGCGGCGCCGGCGGCGGTCGCATTGACGTCGGCGGTCGACCGGGTGGGTTTCGGTGCGCGCGGGGGAGCGAGCGCCGCCGGATCGAAGGGGGCGTCGTCGCGCAGTGCCTGGCCCACCCGGTGGGGGAGTTCGACGGTCTCGTCGTCGATGCGGAAGAGCAGTCCGGCGGCGAGCAGTTTCTGCACGGGCCGGTCGGCCGGGGTGTCCGGTGCGGCGTCGCGGGTCCGACCGATCGGAGACGTACGCGACAGGGTGTCGAGGATGCTGCGCTGCTCGGGCGGAAGAGCCGCGAGGAGGTCGTCGAGTTCCTGCCGGGACGGTCCGCTGACGTCGCCGGTGCGTCCGACGCGCCACGGAACGGCGTCCACGGCGGCGGCAACGAGGCGCAGTTCGTCTGTGGACCCCCACACGAGCAGCAGCGAGCGCAGGGTGGACAGGATCCGGTCGACGTTCCTCGCGCTGATGCGGCCGGAGACCTCGTCGAGCACGGCGGCGCGGGAGACGGGGGTGTCCACCGCTTTGAGACGGGCCAGCACCTCGATGATCCCGAAGGCGGCGGTGTCGAGATCGTCGGCTGCACGGAACACCGAGGCGCGTTGCTGCGCTCGGCTCGCGAGCACGTTCATGCTCGCCGGTGGCGGCACCACGAGATCGGGACGGGCGCGCAGCGTGGCGGCCAGATCCGTGTCGCGTCGACCTGCCAGCCAGCGGGCGAGGGAGTCCGAGGCGGTGTCGGGAGCGGGCGTGGTCGGGGACATCCCCTCCAGATTAGAGACCTGCGGTAGCAGGCCCCGAACTCACCTGCCAAAATGAGCGCATGGCTACCTCTTCGAAAAAGCATTACGTCGACCACGGATGGCCCGAGCTGGCCGACGGTGAGCACGCTGTCACCGAACTGTCGTCCACGCGTTCCGGTCCGCTCTCCCCGTACGGTGAGGACACCGTGTTCCCGTTGCCGGTCGAGGACCTGCCCTACACGCATCCGAAGACGGTGATCAACCGCTGATCCGATCGCGGATCACCGAACAGGCTCTTCCGTACGACGCCCGGTCCCTTCGGGGGCCGGGCGTCGTCGTGTGTGAGGGATGAACGAAGGTCGTCCGCATATGCGGAAGGGCCCCGCGCCGTGAACGGTGCGGGGCCCTTCCGGGATGTTCGGGGTGTTACTGCGGGAGCACCGCGCGAACGGCGTCCAGGATGTTCGGGTCGAGCTCGACACCGGCCTCCTGGAGTGCGGTGACGCCCTGCTCGAAGCCGGCCAGGATGCCCTGGACCTCGGCGGGGACAGCGGGGGTCTCCGGAAGCTGCGGGACAACGTTCTGGATGGCCGGCGCGGGGGTCTCGGCGGGCGCGCTGGGCGCTGCGTCGACGGAGCGCTGCGTGGGCGCGCTCGACAGTCCGAGGCTCGACGAGCAGGAGGGCCATGCGCCCCAGCCCTGGCCGGCGAGAACACGCTCGGCGACGGCGATCTGCTGCTCGCGGCTGGCCTGGCTGGCCGAGGCGGCGTATTCCTGGCCGCCGTAGGCGTTCCAGGTGCTCGGCGAGAACTGCAGGCCACCGTGGTAGCCGTTGCCGGTGTTGATTCCCCAGTTGCCGCCGGACTCGCACTGTGCGAGGCGGTCCCAGTCGGAGTCGGGGGCGGCAGCGGCCGTGCCGCTGAACGCGACACCCGTGACGCCGAGGACTGCGCCCGTCAGCGCGAACTTCGCGACGGTACGACCGGTATTGGTGGGCTTGCGATGGCGTCCGCTCATGTCGGTTCCGTGTTCCTCTCCGTACGCACCTACGAGGTCAGCTGTCGGGTTCGGGCTGAAGAGGTCGCCCGGCCGTGTCGCTCCGTTGGGAGCGCCTTCGGCTTCACCCCGAGGACCGTCGCGGTTGCGTCGGCCCGGGCCTCCTGGACACCGTCCGGCTGTGGGCCGATCGGTTCCTGGGAGACCGGTGGGTCCCCCGTTTCCTGTCCCCTGTGGATCGTTCGTCGGGACTTCCGGAACCACGGGACAGGAATTTGGCGCGGCGGTTCCGGACCGGTCGAGCCAGGCGGTTCGACCGGACATGACGGTAACGGTTCCGAGGGCGAAGTGTCACCAATTGATAACGCGCCGATTCGCGTGGCGACAGACGTGCGCGGCGCGGACCAGGGGATGAAGTCCCAGGTAGTGGGGTCCGGGTACCCGGAATTCCGTTTCGAGTCCCGCTCGTTATCCGCTCGTTATGTGAGAAAGATCACATGTAACTCGGGCGGGCATCCACAGGAACGATCTCCTTCCCCAGGGGCATCAGGGAGATCGGGATCATCTTCAGGTTCGCGACGGCGAGCGGGATGCCGATGATCGTGACGGCCATGGCGAGCGCGGTGGCGATGTGGCCGAGGGCCAGCCAGATACCGGCCACCAGGATCCAGATGACGTTGCCGATCAGCGACATGGTGCCGGCCGTCGGCTTGTCGACCGTCGTCTTGCCGAACGGCCACAGCGCGTAGATACCGATCCGGAACGACGCGATGCCGAACGGGATGGTGATGATGAGGATGCAGCAGATCAGACCCGCCGCGAAGTAGCCGAGGGCGAGCCACAGCCCGCCGAAGATCAACCAGATGATGTTGAGCAGGATCCTCATGTCCGGTCTCCGTTCCGAGCGCGCCGGCCCGAGCGCAGCGCGAAGGCGATGGCGAGGGCGAAGCCCAACGGCCAGGCGAGGGTCAACAGATACAGCACGAGCCCGGGCTTGCCGTCGGTGAGCGCCGGAATGAGGAAGATGGCGACGACCGCCACCACACCGACGACGAAGCAGGCGATCGCGGCCTTCAGGAGGCCGTTACGCGGGGCGGCAGACGAAGCCGAAGATGAAGTACCCACGTGACCACGGTAGTCGCCGCAAGGACGGACGGTGACGTCCGGGAGCGGGAAGACGATTCGGGGGCGGACCCACCTCTGCGGGTACACTGACAGGTGTCCACGCGTCCCGCTCGACCGAGTCGGGGCGCGTTGTTTTGCATGTTGAACGGTTGCCCCACTGTGGGGCACAGCTGTCGAGGAGCAGGTGAGCGCGGTGCCGACCGGCAAGGTGAAGTGGTACGACGTCGAGAAGGGCTTCGGCTTCCTGTCCCAGGACGAGGGCGAGGACGTCTACGTCCGCGCCTCGGCGCTCCCGGAGGGAGTGGAAGCGCTCAAGCCCGGCCAGCGCGTCGAGTTCGGTATGGCGGTGGGCCGCCGGGGTCCGCAGGCGCTGAAGGTCGAGCTCCTCGAGCAGCCCACGCTGCGGCAGGGTCGCCGCGAGGCTCCCGCCCAGCAGAAGCGCCGCGCGCCGGACGAGCTGCACGGCATGGTCGAGGACATGATCAAGCTGCTCGAAGCAGCGGTCCAGCCCGATCTGCGGCGCGGGCGTTACCCCGACCGCAAGACCGGGCAGCGCATCTCCGAGGTCATGCGGGCGATCGCGCGCGAGCTCGACCACTAGATGTAATCCTGGGACGAACCACGACGGGCCGCCCTCGCCATGTGCGAGGACGGCCCGTCGTCGTATGCGGGGCCGAAGCTCAGAACGTCTTGACGGCCCACACGGCGTGCGCGATCGGTTCACCGGCCTCGTCGACCACGGCCGACGGCAGCTGGATCTCCACTCCGAGCAGCTGCAGCTCCGGAGAGCTCTCCACGGTGAGGGTGCGGCGCGCACCGGCCTCGAACATCGCGCCGTCGATGTAGGTCTGCCCGGTCTGCGTGTCGCCGTAGACGGTGAGGATGCGCCACGGCGCGTCGGCGATCTCCGACGGAAGCGACAGCTGCAGCGGGTAACCGGCCGGCACGTCGAGCTGACCGATCGGGTTCTCCACACAGTCCTCGAGATAGAGATTGCAGTGCTGCGCGGGGTCGACCGTCACGGTCTCTCCCCGTGCGTACGCGGTGATCGTGGGGAGCGTGGGCTCGGCCGAATCGACCAGCTTCCACACCGTGGCGGCAACTCCCGCTACCACGACCACCAGGGCCACCAGCAGCAGCGCGAGAGTCTTCTTCGTCCGGGCCTGCAACTCAACTGTTCCAATCTTCGGTGGGGGATCCACCGGCGCGCCTTCGCCCGGCAGCCGTCTCGGTGGAGACGCGTTCGGGTCGACGGCCGCCGAATCCCGGCAACAATGTCCCCCCACGGTATGTCAGCACCGTCTGCGCGAATCCGAGAACCAGCGCTACGGAGACCACAGCGAACCCGAGCCACAGTTCGGTCGGCAACAGCACACCCATCGCTCCGCCGAACACCCAGCTGAGCTGGAGGACCGTCTCGGACCTGCCGAATCCGGACGCGATCGACTCCTCGGGAAGGTCCTGCTGGAGCGATGCGTCGAGCGAGACCTTGGCCAGCGCGCTGGCGCACGCCGCCACGAGCGCCGCCAGCGCGGCGGCCAGGACGTTGCCGGTCGCGGCGACGACGGCGGCCACGACGACGACCGCGGCGGTGCACCGCACGACGATGAGAGCGGGCCGTCCGAGCGCGAGTCGCGCTCCGGTCGCATTGCCCGCGAAGTTGCCGACCGCGGCGGCGGCACCGACACCACCGAGCATCGCGGCCTGCATCAGCGGATCCTGTCCGGTGGTGTTCTTCGCGACGAACGCCATGAACAAGGTCAGGAAGCCGGTGAGGATGCGGATCGTGCCGTTGCCCCACAGCCCGGTCACCACCGCCCGTCCCAGCGGCTGCTTCCGTTTCCCGGACTTGGTGACGATCACCTCGGTCACCGTGTCGGCGTTCAGCACCTCGGTGCGCGCGTCGGAGCGGTGGTACGACAGCGTCGCCGGCACCTCGCCCTCGGTGACCTCGACCCAGGCGGGGATGCGCATGCTCAGATAGGCGCCGAATGCGGTGATCCCGGCGCACAGCCACAGCGCGCCCGACGAACCGAACGCCCATGCCGCGGCCGCCGCGATCGCGCCGGCACCGATCGTGCCGCCGACCAGGCCGAAGACCGTCAACCGGGAGTTCACCCGCACCAGATCGATCTCCGGTGGCAGGACTCTGGGTGTCACCGCGGATTTGAGTACCGCGAACGATTTGCTCAGCACCATCATGCCGAGCGCCGCCGGATACAACAGCCAGCTGTCGAAGTTGAACACCAGCACCACCGCGAGCACCGTGCGCAGCGCGAAGGACGTCGCCAGCGCGACGCGACGACCGTGCTGCAACCTGTCGAGCAACGGCCCGATGAGCGGGGCGATGATCGCGAACGGCGCGATCGTGATGAGCAGATACAGCGCGACCTTCGTCCTGTCCTCACCGGTGGCCGCCGAGAAGAACAGGGTGTTCGCGAGCGCGACGGCGATGGCCGCGTCGGAGGCGAAGTTCGCCATCGTCGCGTAGGTGAGCGCGGTCAGCCCCGACTTGTCGGCGCCGTCGGCCGTGGCCGCTCGACGGAAGGTCGCGATGCCCTTCGAGGTGAGTTCGCGGCTGCGCAGGGCCGCGACCCGCGTCACCGTCAGCTTCCGCGGCATGCGCGGAGCGCGCGGTGAGTCGGTCTCGGACGAGGACTCCGCCCGACCGCCGGCCGACGCGCCCGGTGGTCGGCGCGGATGGTCGACGGGATGCAGGGGCGGCAGGGGAGTGCGACGGCCCGAGACGCGGCGCGGAGGCGGATAGTTGCTGTACCCCGGATGCTGCGAACCCGGGACACGGCCGTCCGCTCCCTCGGGGGCGGGTCGCTCGTCCGGTTCGGTCACGTCTTCGATTCTTCCCCACGCGACAGCGGTTGTAACACAAGGGCGGCACGTGGCCCGAGTGACGCGTGTCGCGACCGGTATGCCACCCGGATCACTCCACGAAACGCACTTCGAACAGCGTCGGCCAGTACTTGCCCGTCACCAGGAACCGATCGGTCCCGGGGATGTGTGCGATGCCGTTGAGGACATCCACATCGGCCCCCTCGGGCAGCCGATCGCGCAGCGGAGCCGCGTCGACCCGGGCCTCCACCCGGCCCGAGGCCGGGTCGATCAGCACGATCTCGTCCGTCTGCCACACGTTCGCCCAGACCCTGCCGTCCTCGGTGCACTCGAGTTCGTTGAGCTTCGACACGGCACGTCCGTCCCGGTGCACGGTGACGCGTCCGACTTCGTCGAAGGTGGCGGGGTCGCGGAAGATCAGCTCGGCCGAGCCGTCGCTCATCACCAGACGGTCGGGTTGCGCGCACAGCCCCCAGCCCTCGCCGTCGTAGTCGACCCGGCGCTTCTCGAGCAGGGTGTCGCGATCGCGGACGACGGCCGTGCCGTCCTTCCAGGTCAGTTGCCACAACTCGTCGCCGACCACGGTGATGCCCTCACCGAAAAGATCGTCGAGGACGGGTTCGCGGGTGCGCTCGGTCTCGGCGAGGGTGACGGTCCCGCCGTCGAGGTCGACCTCCCGGGCCGACACCCACGAGCGCCCGGCCCGGCCGGTACCTTCGAGCAGCTCGCCTTCGTCGATCTCGAGGCCCTGGGTGAACGCTTCCGGATCGTGGGGGTGCGTGGCGACGACCTCCACACCGAGTTCGGTGGCGGGTGGACCGGGTTCGGCGACGAGATCGTCGCCGCATCCGGCGGTGGTGACGCAGACGACCGTCGCGACCGCGGCCGAGAGGAGAAGACGAGGCACGCGCCCATCCTGCACCTCGCGCGTGAGCGGTGCCTGTACGACCTTCCGCGACCCGCAGGCGCCGGAGCAGACAGGTCAGGCAGAATGGAGGCCGTGAGTGTTGCCTCTGCTTCCACTTCCCGAGGAACGAACCCCGTGGTCGATCCGGCGGTGCGTTCCGTGCTCGCCGACGCCGTCGACCTCGCTCGGGCCGCACTCGACGAACTCGGGGACGGTGGAGTCGGCGCCTATCTGGGCGTGACGCGCGAGGACGAGTGCTCGGCCACCCATCGTTTCGCCTCGGAGCTGCCGGGCTACCGCGGTTGGCAGTGGGCGGTCGTCGTGGCCGCCGCCCCGGATTCGGATCGCGTGACGGTGAGCGAACTCGTGCTCCTGCCCGGTCCCGACGCGCTCGTCGCACCCGAGTGGGTGCCGTGGAGCGAGCGGATCCGTCCCGGCGATCTGGGTCCCGGCGACCTGCTGGCTCCCGCTCCCGACGACGTGCGGCTGGTTCCCGGCTACATGCAGTCCGGCGATCCCGAGGTCGACGAGACCGCCCTGGAGATCGGGCTGGGCCGCAAGCAGGTCATGAGCCTGGAGGGTCGCCTCGAGGCAGCGCAGCGCTGGTTCGACAGCGACTACGGCCCCGACTCGGAGATGGCGAAGGCCGCGCCCTCCTCGTGCCGCCTGTGCGGTTTCTATCTTCCGCTCGCCGGATCGCTGCGTGCGGCCTTCGGCGTCTGCGGCAACGAGTTCGCCGCCGACGGTCACGTCGTGCACGCCGAGTACGGATGCGGCGCGCATTCCGACACGAGCCTGCCCACCGGCGCCGGTTCGCCGATCTACGAGGCGTTCGACGATTCGGCAGTGGAGGTCGTCGAGCTCGGACCGGCCACCCCTGCGCCTGCAGAGTCCACGGACGAGCCTGCTGTCGAGTCGTCCCCGTCCGAGCCGGAACAGACCGACTGACGTGACCCGGCCGGACCCCGCGGATCCGTTCGGGACCGCGGCGTTACGCGAAGGGATCATCGCGGCCTGGTCGTCGTCGCCCACCCGTCTCCGGGAGGACGCGGCCACCGAGGCCGACCACGTCCGCGCGGGGTACCGCGACCGCGTGCTGACCGAGCTCGCCCAGAACGCCGCCGACGCCGCTGCGCGTGCCGGTGTACCGGGTGAGCTGCGGGTCTGGTTCGCCGACGGCCGTCTCCACGTCGCGAACATCGGTGAGCCGCTCGACGAGGGCGGTGTCCACGCGCTGACCGCATTGCGTTCGTCGAACAAGACCGGCGCCGGATCCACCGTGGGGCGGTTCGGTGTCGGCTTCACGGCGGTGCTGTCGGTCTCCGACGACATCGAGGTGCGTTCGCGCACCGGTTCGCTCCACTTCTCGGCCGAGCGCACCCGCGCGGTGCTCGCCGAGCGGAACCTGCCCGAGCCGGAGTCCGGTGTCCCGGCGTTGCGCCTCGTGTGGCCGACGGAGACACCGCCGGCGACCGGCAGCGACACCGAGGTCGTGCTGACCCTGCGCCCCGGTGTGGACCCGGCTGCGCTACTCGACGCCTTCCGTTTCGAGGCCCACGAGCTCCTGCTCGAACTCCCTGGCCTCCACACCCTCGTCGTCACCGACGACGAATTCACCCGTCACCGGCGCGAACTCGACAACGGTCTGTGGGAGGTGCGGATCGGCGATCGCACCTGGTGGGAGTTCACCGGAGCGTCGGCGCGATGGCTGGTGCCCGTCGTCGACGGGCGGGTCGACCCGATCCGCAGCGATGTCCTGCGTGCCCCCACCCGCTCGGACGAGGAGCTGTCGCTCCCTGCGATCGTCGTCGCCGACGTCGCCATGCAACCCGATCGGCGGCGCGTGCTTCCCGGCGCCCACGTCGAGAACGTCGCCCGCGGATACGCGCGGTTCGTTGCGGCTCTGCCCGCCGAGCAGCGACTCGACCTCGTGCCCCTGCCGGGTTTCGCGCGCAGCGAGGTCGACGGACGCATCCGCGAAGCGATCCTCGACGAGTTGGCCGCCGGCGCGTGGCTTCCCGCCGCCGACCGCAGCGCCGATCTGGTGCCCGACCGGGCTGTCGCACTTCCCGGGCTCACCGACGAGCTCGCCGACGTCCTCGGCGAGGTCGTCCCGGGGCTCGTGATCCCCGAGCTGTGCGGGCCGCGACATGCGTCCGCGCTGTCCGCCGCCGGCGTGCATCGGCTCGGTCTCGCGCGACTGGCCGAACTGCTCTCCGGGCACGAACGCGAGCCGAAGTGGTGGAACCGCTTGTACGAGGCGCTCACTCCGCTCGTCGTCGACGCGGTCGCGGCCGAGGAACTCGCATCCCTGCCGGTTCCGCTGTCGGACGGACGGACCGTCACCGGCCCGCGCACGGCCGTTCTCGCAACGCAACTGCAGGATCTCGGTCCGCTGTCGATGCCGTGGGTGCGCCTCGTCCATCCCGACGCCGCGCATCCGCTGCTCGCCCGGCTCGGAGCCGGCACCGTGACGGTCGAGGACCTGCTCGCCGACCCGGCGCTCGTCGCGGCCGTCGAGGACACCGATCCCGACGACCTCGACCCGGACGGCGACCTCCCGGCCGGTGAGCTCGCCGACGTCGTGCTGCGATTGGTGCCGCTCGTGTCGCCCGCGGCCGTGCCCCGTGAACTCGGGGCGCTGCTGCTGCCCGACATCCACGGCGATCTCGTCCCCGCCGACGAACTCCTGCTTCCCGGTGCACCGCTCGCGGAAGTGCTGGTCGAGGACGCACCCTTCGGCACCGTCGACCCGTCCGTCGTCGACCGGTACGGGGCCGAAGCCCTGCGGGCGATCGGTGTGGGCTGGGGTTTCACGGTCCTGCGTGCGGAACTGCCGACCGGTCCCGACCACGACCTACCCGACGAGCACCTGTGGTGGGAGCGGCTCGACGACGATCCCGAGGTGCTCGTCGCCGTGCGCGACCTCGATCTCGTCGACGATCGCCGCTGGTCGCGGGCGTTGACCCTGCTGGCTGCCGAACCCGCGACGGCCGAAGCGATCACCGACCCCGCCGGATACACGGCGTGGTACCTGCGCACCCGCGCGTCGCTCGACGGCCGGCCTCTGGGGCACTACCGGTTCGCCGACGACACCCTCTTCGAAGGGCTGCTCGACCCCTGCACCCATCCCGACGCGTCGGCCTTCCGCGGCGCCCTCGCCGGAACGCGGATCGACGACATCGAACTGGCACAGACACTGCTCGACCGGCTCGCGGACGACAGCAGGTCGCCGGGACCGGCCGCGATCGTCGCCGCGCACGACGCGCTCGCCGCGGCCTTCTCGTCGGGTGGTCTCGACCCCGAGTCGGTGACCCTGCCCGACGGGGTGCGCAGCCTGTCGGGTGTCGTCGTCGACGCAGCCGACGCTCTCGTACCCGACCGTCCGTGGTTCGCGGCCGCGATCCCGCACGACCGCCTCGTCACGGGTGGCCGGAGAACCGCCCACGCGCTCGCGGACGTGCTCGACATCGCCGTGGCGTCCGCGGTGGTCGACGCCGAACCCGTCGAGCAGGGGAGGAGTTCGACGTGGGAGCGCGAACCGGCCGCGGTCCTGGCCGGAATCGTCGCCGGGGTGCCGCTTCCGCGCGGGGTGCTCGCGCTGCACGACCGACTCGTCGTCCGCTGCTCAGGAGCCCTGACGGGTGAGGTCGAGGTCCCGTGGTGGGTCGACGCGGCCGGCACCGTCCACAGCACACCGATCGGCCTGGCCGCGGCACTCACCGCGCTCACGGCTCCGGACGTGAGAACCGAACCGTGACGCTCGATACCGCGGTGCTCGACTGGATGGTGTCGCTCCGCGAGCCCGGGCTGACCACCGCGGTGACCGCACTCACCCACACGGGCGGGGGAGTCGCGACGAGCCTGATCGCCGCGGTGACGACGCTGCTGCTGGTGCGGGCCGATCGTCTGTCCGACGCCGTCCTCGTCGCCGGAGCGGTCCTCACGGGCTGGCCGGTGATGGTGTTGCTCAAGAATCTGTTCGGCCGTGTCCGGCCACCGGAACCCGAACGGCTGCTGGCCCTGCACACCGAATCGTTCCCGTCCGGACACGCGATGACCAGCGCCGTTCTGGCGACGGTGCTCGTCGCGGTCGCCGTGCGCACGTGGCCGCGCGGCGATCGCCGCCGGACCGCCGCGACGATCGCGCTCGCCGCCTACACCGTCGTGATCGGGCTCTCCCGCGTCTACCTCGCGGCGCACTGGTTCACCGATGTCGTCGCAGGCTGGATCTTCGGGATCACATGGGCCCTGCTGTGGGTGTGGTTGATCACTCGGGTGCGGATCCGTCGCTGACACCGCTGCGGGCGTGTCGCGCACGGCCGTGGGTGAGGGTCAGTCCAACCCCACCTGGGCACCCCGGTCGCCCCGTCGAGCGGCACGACGCTGCAGCAGGAAGAGCGCAGTTCCCAGCAGCCCCACCACGATTCCCGCCACGCAGACCGGAAGCACATCGTCCCGGAGTTCGCCGCCCACCACCGCCACGACGACGGTCGCCACCACCCACAGACCGGTTCCCACGGCAAGCGCGGGGCGAGGGTCGGCGAGGCGTCGGATGCGGGCTGCGACGAGCTGGGCGGGTTCCACGGTTTGCAGATTAGTTCCTTCGCGCTGCAATAATCGGTTCCCGTTGCGACGCCCCGTACTCGACGAGCGGATTTGTGGACATGGCCGTAGGCACCGACTCCAAGCGAACGTCCTTTCTGGACACCTATTTCAAGATCACCGAACGCGGTTCCACCGTGTCCCGGGAGGTGCGTGGCGGCATCGTCACGTTCTTCGCGATGTCGTACATCGTGGTCCTCAACCCGCTGATCCTCGGAAGCTTCTCCGCCGACGACGCGAGCGCGAAGATCGACGTGATGGGCAACATCCTGCCCATCAACCAGGTCGCCGCCGTCACCGCGCTGGTCGCCGGCTTCATGAGCATCGTCTTCGGTGTGGTCGCCAACTATCCGTTCGCCATCGCCGCCGGCCTCGGCATCAACAGCCTGCTCGCGGTGACCATCGCGCCGCAGGTCACCTGGCCCGAAGCGATGGGTCTGGTGGTCATCGACGGCATCATCATCGTCGTGCTGGCCCTGACCGGCTTCCGCACCGCGGTCTTCAACGCGATCCCGGCAGAACTCAAGGCCGCGATCGCCGCCGGCATCGGCGCCTTCATCGCCATGATCGGACTCGTCGACGCCGGCTTCGTCCGTCGCATCCCCGACGCCGCGGGCACCACTGTGCCCGTCGGCCTGGGTATCGACGGCTCGATCGCGTCGTGGCCGACCTTCGTCTTCGTCGTCGGTGTGCTGCTCATGGGTGTGCTCGTCGCACGCAAGGTGCGCGGCGGCCTGTTGATCGGCATCGTCGCCACGACGATCCTGTCGATGATCATCGAGGCCATCGCCGACGTCGGCCCGTCGCTGGGCACCAATCCCAAGGGCTGGAACCTCAGCACCCCCGAGGCCCCCGACTCCTTCTTCGGCATCCCGAACCTGAGCCTCGTCGGCAACGTCGACCTGTTCGGCGCGTTCACCCGCATCGGCGTGATCGCCGCGACCCTGCTCGTGTTCACGCTCGTCCTCGCGAACTTCTTCGACGCCATGGGCACCATGACCGGCCTCGGCAAGGAAGCCGGCCTGGCCGACAAGAACGGCACCCTCCCCGGCATCGGCAAGGCCCTCGTCGTCGAGGGCACCGGCGCCATCGTCGGTGGTGGCGCTTCCGCCTCGTCCAACACGGTGTTCGTCGAATCGGCCTCGGGTATCGCGGAAGGAGCCCGCACCGGCCTGGCCAACGTGGTCACCGGCGTGATGTTCCTCCTCGCGATGTTCCTGACCCCGCTGTACGAGGTGGTCCCCATCGAGGCAGCCGCTCCGGCTCTTGTCGTGGTCGGTGCCCTGATGATCGGTCAGGTCCGCGACATCGACTTCTCGGTGTTCGCTGTGGCGCTGCCGGCCTTCCTGACCATCATGGTCATGCCGTTCACCTACTCGATCGCCAACGGCATCGGCGTCGGCTTCATCACCTGGGTGATCTTGCACGCGGCCAGTGGCAAGGTCCGCACGATCCACCCGCTGATGTGGATCGTCGCGGTGCTGTTCGCCATGTACTTCGCTGTCGATCCGATCACCGAACTGCTCACCTAGACGGCCGACGCGTGTTTCGGGCGATGTGACGTATTCTGCACGCCATGATCTCGGATACACGCGCACTCGCCGGTGACCTCTCACTCGCCGTTGTGCGTCTGACGCGTCATTTGCGGGGGAGACGCACCGATTCCCGAGTTTCTCTGACCCAGATCTCGGCGATGGCCACCCTTGCGCAGGAGGGTGCGATGACCCCGGGGGCACTGGCAGCGCGCGAACGCGTCCAACCACCCTCGATGACCAGGGTCATCGCCTCTCTGCACGAACTCGGTCTCGTCGAGCGGACACCGCACCCGACGGACGGACGGCAGATCATCGTGACGCTGTCCGAAGCCGGGAGCGAGCTGCTCGCCGACGAGGCGCAGGCACGCGAAGTGTGGCTGACCGAACGGCTCGACAAGCTCGATCCGGACTCGCTCGCCACGCTGCGCGACGCCGTCGGAATCCTCACGGCGCTCGTCGCGGAAGACGACTGACCGCACCGCGGTCGATGACGACTGACCGCGCTGCACTGCGGTCGATGACGACTGACCGCGCTGCACCGCGGTCGCGACGACCGACCCGGTGCGGGAGGGTGCGGGGCCGCTGGGAGAATGACCCGGTGGTTCACGTCATCGACATCGACGATCCTTCCGACCCCCGGGTGGACGACTTCCGCGATCTCAACTCCGCGGACCGTCGGCCCGACCTTCCCGGTGGCAAGGGCCTGGTGATCGCGGAGGGTGTGCTGGTGGTCCAGCGCATGCTCGACTCCCGGTTCGCTGCGACGAGCCTGCTCGGCGTGGGTCGGCGGCTGGACGAACTCGCCGACGACCTGCGCGACGTCGATGTGCCGTTCTACCGCACCGATGCGGCGACCATGGCGGAGGTCGTCGGCTTCCACCTCAACCGCGGGGTGCTCGCCGT
Source organism: Rhodococcus sp. 5G237 (assembly GCF_053764735.1). NCBI lineage: Bacteria > Bacillati > Actinomycetota > Actinomycetes > Mycobacteriales > Nocardiaceae > Rhodococcus > Rhodococcus sp. 5G237. Next base: position 459,151 of record NZ_JBSNCD010000002.1, read on the forward strand.
CGCGCACCGGCCCGAACCGCTGTCGCTCGACGACGTCCTCGACAAGGCGACCACGGTCGCGGTGCTCGAAGGGGTCAACGACCACGAGAACATCGGCTCGATGTTCCGCAACGCGGCCGGGCTCGGCGTCGACGGTGTGCTCTTCGGGAAGGGATGCGCCGACCCTCTGTACCGGCGTGCGGTGCGCGTGTCGATGGGGCACGTCCTCCGTGTCCCCTTCGCGCACGTCGACCGGTGGCCGTACGACCTGGATCTGTTGCGCAGCAGAGGCTTTCAACTGATCTCGCTGACCCCGGACCCGCGGGCGATCCCGCTCGCCGAAGCGATGACGGGGGAGAAGGTCGCACTGTTGCTCGGCGCCGAGGGACCGGGCCTGACCGAGCATGCGATGCGGGCGACCGACGTGCGTGCCCGGATTCCCATGGCTCCCGGCACGGATTCGCTGAACGTGGCCACCGCTGCGGCGATGGCGTTCTACGAGCGGGTGCGGCTCCCGCGATGAGCCAGGCTCGCGGCCCCGCGCCCACCCCCTGGGCGACGGGGCTCACGCTGACGGCATTCTCCTTCGTCGCCACCGTCATCACCGTCGTCGCCTGCGGGCAGGTGCTCGGCCGGATCCATCCGGCCCTCGCCGTCGTCGTCAATGTCGTGACGGTCGCGGGAGTCGCGCCGACCGTGTGGTCGTGGCTTCAGGTGCAGGTACTGCGCTGGCTCGCCGCCGGTTTCGTGGCCGGTGTACCGTTCGGCTGGCTCGCGCTGCTCGTGTCCTGACCGTTTCCGGGTGTGATTGCCGGCGGGGAAAATCCCCAACCTCCATTGAAGAATTCCGACGAAGCGCACACTCGAGATGTCGGGTCATCCGGAAGGAGCATCATGTCTCACAATGTGCATGCCGAGCGGGAGGAAATGTCGGTCAAGCAGGGTCTGGCCGCGGGAACGTCGGTCGGTGCCGCGATCATCATGACCTTGATCGGTGCTCTGCAACTGTTGCAGGGAATTGCTGCGGTCGCTGAGGACGAAGTCTTCGTCGCCGGCCAGGAGTATCTGTTCACGTTCGATCTCACCACGTGGGGGTGGGTCCACATCGTTGTCGGTGTCGTGATGGTGATCGTGGGCATAGCGTTGATCTCCGGGGCGACATGGGCGCGGGTGTCCGCGATGGTCATCGCCGCGCTGTCGATCCTGGTGAACTTCATGTGGCTTCCCTACTACCCGGGGTGGGCGCTTGCGATCATCGCCCTCGATGTAGTGGTCATCTGGGCGATCGCGACCTGGAACCCCCGCGCCGTGTACTCCTGACCGACTCGAGCGCGATACTGAATCGCGCCGATTGCGCAAACTGATGTCCTCCACCCATGAACGGGCGTATGGTATATCCGGCCCTCCCGATCAGAGGGACGGAGGTCGTCATGACTGAAGATGGACCTGCCGAAGCCCGAATCGGACAGTCGTCACGATTCGACACCGGTATCGATGAGTGGACCGGGGGCCGCGAGTAGTGGCAGTGCCGTAGCGGCACACTGCAGGGGGAAGCAGGATTCGAGATCTTCATTCTCCGGTGGTTTCACGGGGCATCGTCCCGCCATCGGTTCGGCCGAGGAGGTTCGGCTATGGATTCATTCTGGGACTACGTGTGGTACACCGTCGTCGTATTCGCCTTCGTGGCATACCTGATCGTCCTGTTCCAAATCATCGTCGACCTCTTCCGGGATCATTCCGTATCCGGTTGGGTCAAAGCGGTGTGGGTCATCGGTCTGGTGCTCCTTCCGTACCTGACAGCGCTGGTCTACCTGATCGTTCGCGGTCGGGGAATGGCTCTGCGGGCACAACAGGCCCAGGCCGAGGCGAAGCAGGCCACCGACGAATACATTCGCACCGTGGCAGCCGGGAAATCCCCGGCTCAGCAGATCGCCGACGCCAAAGCCCTGCTCGACTCCGGGGCGATCACGCCCGCGGAGTTCGAACACCTCAAGGCACAGGCCCTCGGCACCGTCGCGCCCGGACGTGACGGCGTGCCCATCGCGTGAATCGTCGTCGCGGGGAGGGCGCTGCGGACGGTGTCCTCCCGTGGTCGGCTCGTGCGTTCGACGCCTCGTCGCGTCGAGGAGCCTGCGGTTGAAAGTGTAAGGGTGGCAGCATAACCCGCAGGCACCCTTGTTCCTGAGAATCGGACCGTGACCGCTCCTCGCGAGGATCGGCGCACGGTCGATGTCTTCTTCGTACACGAGAGGATTGTCATGTCACAGGATGTACGCCCCGACCGGGGCGGGGTCAGTGTCAAACAGGGCATCGCCGCAGGCACCTCGATCGGAGCAGCGATCATCCTGGCAACCGTCGGCATCGTCCAGATCTTCCAGGGCATCGCTGCGGTGGCCGAGGACGAAGTCTTCGTGCGGGGCGTGGAATACACGTTCAAGTTCGACTTCACCACGTGGGGATGGATCCACATCGTCCTCGGTGTCGTGATGCTGGTCGCCGGTCTCGCGTTGATGAGCGGCGCCACGTGGGCTCGCGTCACGGCCATCATCATCGCCGCGTTGTCGATCATCGCGAACTTCCTGTGGTTGCCGTACTACCCGTGGTGGTCGATCCTGATCATCGCGTTGGACGCGGTCGTGATCTGGGCGATCTCGACCTGGCAGCCACGCGCCGACTACTACTGACGCGACCGTGCAAGAAAACGGCCGCAGCGTCCGGGGTGATCCGGGCGCGAACGTCGCGACCGATGTTCCCCGATCGCGGACACGGCGGTGGGCACTGCACCTCACACTTCCCGGGTGTTGGGGTGCAGTGCTTTTCGCGTGCCTGTCGTTCACCCCGTCGTTGCTTCCGCGCGGCGGGATCCTGCAGGGGATGATCTGCGGGATCACTGCCGCGATCGGATACGGCCTCGGCGTGCTCCTCGCGTTCGTGTGGCGCGCCTTCGCCGACCGGCCTCCTCGGTCTCCCAAGACTGCGTCGTGGTGGATCTTCGGCGTCTGCGGGGTGGTCCTCTTCGCGGTCTTCTTCGGGCTCGGTCAGTACTGGCAGCACGAGATCCGTACTCTGATGGGGGTTTCCGAGTACAACCTGGCACTTGCGGTTCTCTCCCCGCTCGTCGCGGTCGCGATGCTCGCTGTGCTGCTGGCGATCGGACGTGGTATCCGCGCCCTGTACCACTGGGCGGCACGGACACTCGACCGGTGGATCGGGCAGCGGGCCGCGAACGTCGTGGGGTGGGTTCTCGTCGCGGGACTCGTGTATGCGATCGTCTCCGGAGTGCTCCTCGCCGGCTTCATCGACGCCGCCAACGCGGCGTTCTCGGTGCGGGACACGAGAACCGAGGAAGGTGTGCAGCAACCGACGACCGCACTCCGCTCCGGTGGACCGGATTCGGTCGTTCCGTGGGATTCTCTCGGGTGGCAGGGGCGGATCTTCGTCGGGCAGGGGCCGACCACCGAACAACTCGGTGAGTTCACCGAAGGTCCTGCCCTCGAACCGATCCGGATCTACGCCGGCCTGGCATCGGCGGACGACACCGAGGATCGCGCGTCCCTCGCTGTCGAGGACCTCACCCGGGCAGGAGGATTCGAGCGGAGCAACCTGGTCGTCGTGACGACGACGGGGAGCGGCTGGGTGGACCCGGCTCTGGTGGACTCCGTCGAGTACCTCACCGGCGGCGACGTCGCGACGGTCGCGATCCAGTACTCCTATCTGCCCTCGTGGATCTCCTATCTCGTCGACCAATCGAAGGCGCGGGAAGCCGGACGCGACCTGTTCGACGCGGTGTACGACGTCTGGTCGAAGCTTCCCCAGGACGCCCGCCCCCGACTGCTCGTGGCTGGGGAGAGCCTCGGTTCGTTCGGCGGGGAGACCGCCTTCAGCGGCGAGTACGACCTGCGCAATCGCACGTCGGGCACGGTCTTCGCCGGACCTCCGAACTTCAACGTCCTCTTCCGGGAGTTCAGCGATCGCCGGGAGGCCGGCAGCCCCGAGATCGAACCGGTCTTCCGGGACGGCCGCACGGTGCGGTTCACGAACGACCCACAGGCGGAGATCCCGCCGACGGGCGAGCCGTGGGAGGGGAGTCGGGTGCTGTATCTGATGCACCCGTCGGACCCGATCGTCTGGTGGAGTCCGCGCCTGATCACGAGTGAGCCGGACTGGATCGGCGAAGCCCCCGGCCGCGACGTGCTCGAGGACATGGTGTGGATCCCGTTCGTGACCTTCTGGCAGGTCACGGCCGATCTGCCCTTCTCCACGGGTGTCCCGGCCGGGCACGGCCACAAGTACAGCACCGAGTACGTCGACGCCTGGGCTGTCGTCCTGCAATCCCCGGAGATCACACCCGACGACATCGACGAGGTGAAATCCATTGTCGGAGCAGAGGAGTGACGAGTACGACCGGGAGCGTCGCTCGATGGCACGTCAGTGCGCGGCGAGGCGCCGCCACCAGGAGGTCTTCGGTGCGGGGACGGAGATCTGCGGGACGGGGGTGCGCAGCGTGAAACTCCACGTCTCGATGTCCCGCGGGTCGAGTTCGTCGTCGCGACGCCCGACGTAACGGAACCCGAGCCAGGCCCCGTGCGCCTCCTCGACGAGCTTGCGGGGATGGAAGGGCAGCGACTCCGGGGGAGGGGGCACGTTCGGCGGCCAGCGGAGCGGATGCTCACCCGCCCAGAACGGGCGCTCCCACACGAACGGGAGTCCCTGGTCCTCGAAGAACTCGACGGTGTTCGCCCCGAAGCTGCGGCGCAGCGTGCCGCACTCCCACACGGCGAACGATCCCCACGCGCCGGCCGGATCGGAGGTCAGCAGGCACGTGCGTTCGGCGGCGGGCGTGCGCAACCACATCGCGGGTAGCTCCGAGGGGTGGCGCAGCGCGAACCGGCGACTCGACACCACCGTCACGCCGGGATAACTACCGATCCAGAATCGTTCGACGCCGTCGTCCTCGCTGGTATCCCCGGCGTCGGTCAGCGGAACCCGCGCGCCGGGATCGACCTGGAGATCCGGGAACAGGCGTGACAGAAGTGCTTGTGCCGCATCGCGATCCGGGGAGAATTCGCGCAGGACCGTTGCGGGATCGGGTGCGTCGACGTACCAGAGCGTCGACACCGTCGCCGACATCGTCGACGACTTCCTCAGACGCGCCCGTTACTGCGCACACCGAGCAGCACGTCGTCCCACGAGGGCAGCGCGGGCTTACCGCGCTTGTCCTTCGCGGGAGCCTGCGCCGCGCGTGATGCGTCGGTGTCGTCGGGCACCGTGACGGCGGCGGTCTCCTCGTCGGCGACCGGCTCGGGCGCCGGTTCGTCGGCGGCGGGAGCCTCCAGCGTGATCGGGGCGTGCCGCTCGGCGTTCTCCGCCTCGGTGGAATCGTCGACGTCGCGCGCCGAGTAGACCGGGGTCAGGTAGCGCAGGGGACGACCGCAGTCGGGATCGACAAGATCGGCGGCGATGTCGTCGAGCGCGGTGATCGTGCCGCCGTGAGCATCGGGCTGGTAGCGCCAGTGGGCGCGGTTCGTGGAGCGACCGGCGTGCCACCGCAGCTGTGCGACCCAGAAGCCCTCGTCGTCGCGCCAGGCGTCCCACTCGGCCTCGTCGAGGCTGTGTCCGCGAGCGCGGAAGGCCTGCGTGACGATCTCGTGGAGGGTCTCGACGGCGGGGCCGTCGGGGCGGACGGGATGCCCCTTCTTGGCCATGTCGGCCGCCCGGGACCGCTCGAGCAGGACGGGATAGGCGAACCGTTCGACCTTGGCGACCGGGATCCCGGCCTCGTCGGCCACCTGCTCGACCGAGGCGCCGCCGCGGATGCGGGCCTGGATCTCGCGAGGACGGAGCTGGCTGGTCGTCTCGATCTGGATCTGGCCGAGACGGGCCAGATCACCGCGAGCGGCCGCGCGCAGGGTGTCGTCGACGGGAATGCGGAACTTGTCCCCCGTCGTGGGATCGGCGAGCACCACATGCTTAGCATCGGGCTCGAGGCCGACCACTCGAAGCTCTCGCACCTTGACCTCCTCGCGCCGATCGCGATTGACCCGCCCGACTGTAACCGACCTGGATATTTTTCGTGGCCGGACACGCCGCGCCACGCCGAGCGACATCGCAAGAAATCCGCCGCGGCGCGTTATCGTCCAGGGTTCGCCGAAATGTCTCGATGCGAGGTCGAGACTATGACGAACAACGGGGCCGGATCCGACATCGGACCCGGCCCCGCTGTGCGGCGTGCTCAGAGCTGGGAGACGACCCAGTCGATGCTCTTGGTCAGCTGCGTGACGTCCTCGGGGTCGATGGCCGGGAACATGCCGATGCGCAGCTGGTTGCGGCCGAGCTTGCGGTACGGCTCGGTGTCGACGATGCCGTTGGCCCGCAGGATCTTCGCGACCTGCGCCGCATCGACGGAGTCGGCGAAGTCGACGGTGCCGACGACCTGCGAACGCAGCGACGGATCGGCGACGAACGGCGTCGCATACTCGGAGGCCTCGGCCCACTCGTACAGGCGTGAGGACGAATCCTTCGTGCGCGCGACGGCCCAGTCGAGGCCGCCGTTGCCGTTGAGCCACTCGATCTGGTTGGCGAACATCAGCAGGGTGGCCAGCGCCGGGGTGTTGTAGGTCTGGTCCTTGCTGCTGTTGTCGACGGCGATCGGCAACGACAGGAACTCGGGGGTGAAGCGACCCGACTCCTTGATCTCGGCGACACGCTCGAGCGCGGCCGGGCTCATCAGCGCGATCCACAGGCCGCCGTCGGCGGCGAAGCTCTTCTGCGGGGCGAAGTAGTACACGTCGACGTCGGAGATGTTCACCGGCAGGCCACCGGCACCCGAGGTCGCGTCGATCGCGATCAGGGCGTTATCGGAACCGGCAGGACGCTGCACGGGGACCGCGACACCCGTCGAGGTCTCGTTGTGCGCCCAGCCGATGAGATCGGCCGACGCGTCGGCGACGATCTCCGGAGCCGAGCCCGGCTCCGAACCCACGACGATCGGGTCGCCGATGAACGGGTTCTTCTTCGCGACCGTCGCGAACTTCGACGAGAACTCGCCGTAGGTGAAGTGCTGCGAACGCTCCCGGATCAGACCGAAGGCCGCGGCGTCCCAGAAAGCGGTGGTGCCACCGTTGCCGAGGACGACCTCGTAGCCCTCGGGCAGGGAGAACAGGTCGCGCAGACCCGAGCGGACACGGGCGACGACGTCCTTGACCGGCTTCTGCCGGTGGCTGGTGCCGAACACCGAAGCGCCGACGTCGACCAGCGACTGCAGCTGCTCGGGACGAACCTTGGACGGGCCGCAGCCGAAGCGGCCGTCTGCGGGCTTGAGGTCGGCGGGAATGATCGGTGACGCGTCTGCCATCGGAATGCGTGTCCTAAGAGTCGAGGGACATGGTGCACAGGTAGTCTAGACCGCCCCCTCGGAGCCCCGGCCGGGCGCTGGTCGGCCCGGCCGAGGAAGAGGCATCAGCGATGCGTGATCGAATCCCAGCCCGTGACCTCGGAGGCAGGGCGCGGATCGGGGCCGGTGTAGATCGCCGCGGGACGCACCAGCTTGCCCAGACGCTTCTGCTCGAGGATATGGGCGCACCAGCCGGCGGTCCGACCGCAGGTGAACATCGCGGGCATCATCGCCGCGGGGACCTCGGCGAAATCGAGGATCACCGCGGCCCAGAACTCGACGTTGGTCTCTATCGCCCGGTCGGGACGACGCTCGCGCAACTCGGCCAGGGCAGCTTGCTCGAGCGCGGCCGCAGCCTCGAAACGGGGAGCGTCGAGCCGCTTCGCGGTGCTGCGAAGCACCCGGGCGCGGGGGTCCTCGGCACGGTAGACGCGGTGACCGAAGCCCATGAGCTTCTCCTTGCGATCGAGGATGCCCTTGACCAGGCCGCGCGGATCGCCGGTGCGTTCGGTCTCCTCGATCATCGGCAGCACGCGCGCGGGAGCACCGCCGTGCAGCGGGCCGGACATCGCGCCGACCGCGCCGGAGAGCGAGGCGGCCGCGTCCGCGCCGGTCGAGGCGATGACCCGGGCGGTGAACGTCGAGGCGTTCATGCCGTGCTCGGCCGCCGACACCCAGTAGGCGTCGATCGCCTCGACGTGCTTGGGATCCGGGTCGCCCTTCCACCGCACCATGAAGCGCTCGGTGACGGTGCTCGCCTCGTCGATGCGCTGCTGCGGCACGGCGGGCTGGTAGATGCCGCGGGCGGACTGGGCGACATAGGACAGGGCCATCACCGCGGCGCGGGCGAGATTGTCGCGGGCGGTCGCATCGTCGATGTCGAGCAGCGGACGGAAGCCCCAGATGGGTGCGAGCATCGCCAGACCGGCCTGGACGTCGACGCGCACGTCGCCGGTGTGGATCGGCAGGGGGAACGGCTCGGCCGGGTGCAGACCGCGACCGAACTCGCCGTCGACGAGCAGGGCCCACACGTCGCCGAAGGTGATTCCCTTCTCGACGAGCTCTTCGATGTCGACCCCGCGATAGCGCAGCGCGCCACCGTCCTTGTCGGGCTCGGCGATGTCGCTCGTGAAGGCGACCACGCCTTCGAGTCCTGCGACGAAATCCTCGGGAACTGACGCGCGCGCTGCCATGACGGTTGGGCTCTCCTCGTTCGAGCACGGCCCGGTCCGAGCCGCGCTGCCGGTGGAATGAGGTCACCGTCAGGTGTGATCGGCGCCCCACTCGGGTCGTCGTGAAAACTGTAGCGCCCGTGGTCCGAGCGTCGCCGCCCGGATGCCGGGAGTACCGTCGTCGTTCGTGCCGTCCGATTTCCCGTTGCCGCGCCCCGAGGGTGACGACCTCGCGCGTATGCGTGTCGACTACAGCCCGGCCGGGCCGACCGACGAGTCCCCGGCCGACCGCGATCTCACCCCCGGCGATGTCGCCGAGGGCTGGCTTCCGCTGGTGCGTACGTGGTTTGCGAACGCGGTCGCCACCGCGGTGCCCGAGCCGAACGCGATGGTGCTCGCGACCGTCGACGAGCACGGACACCCGGCGACCCGCACCGTGCTGTGCAAGAAGATCGACGCCGACGGCCTGACCTTCTTCACCAACTTCGAGTCCGACAAGGGCCGCCATCTGGCCGGGCACCCCTATGCCTCGGCGACCTTCCTCTGGTTGCCCGTCTACCGGCAGGTGACCGTCCGCGGACCGGTCGTCCGCGTGTCCGACGAGGAGACCCTCGCATACTGGCAGACGCGGCCGCGCGGATCCCGCCTGGGCGCATGGGCGTCGCAGCAGTCGCGTCCCGTGGCCGAACGCGCCGATCTCGAGCACGCCCTCGTCGAGGCCGCCGAGCGCTACGAGGTCGACGACGACATCCCGGTGCCGCCGTTCTGGGGCGGATTCCGCATCGTCCCCGAGTCGGTCGAGTTCTGGCAGGGCCGGCCCAACCGGTTGCACAACCGGATCCGGACCCGGCTGGTGGACGGTCGCTGGATCACCGAGCGTCTGCAACCGTGAGGCGGCTGCTCGCCGACACCACACCGCTGCGCAACAAGGACTACGCCCGGCTGTGGTGGGCCGGGATCGTCACCGTCATCGGTGCACAGATGGCGGTCGTCGCCGTTCCTCAGCAGATCTACGAGATCACCCGCAACTCTGCCTATGTGGGGCTGACCGGTGTGTTCGGGCTCGTGCCGCTCGTGGTCTTCGGACTGTGGGGAGGGGCGCTCGCCGACGCGATGGACCGCCGCAAGTTGCTGCTCATCACCTCCACCGGTCTCGGCGTCACGTCCGTGTTGTTGTGGGTGCAGGCGGCGAGCGGGCTGAACAACGTGTGGGTGCTGTTGTGCCTGTTCTCGCTGCAACAGGCGTTCTTCGCGGTGAACCAGCCGACCCGCGCGGCGATCATCCCTCGGCTGCTGCCGGTAGGGCAGATCGCGGCCGCCACCTCGCTGAACATGACCGTCGTGCAGTTCGGCGCCATCGCGGGCCCGCTGTTCGCCGGGGCCCTCATACCCGTCGTGGGACTGTCCACCCTCTACCTGCTGGACGCGATCTTCCTGCTGGCCACGCTGTGGGCGGTGGTGCGACTCCCGGCGATTCCGCCGCTCGGCGAGGTCACCAAGGCCGGGCTGCGCGCGGTCTTCGACGGCTTCCGGTACCTGTCCGGCCAGAAGATCCTGCTGGCGTCGTTCGTCGTCGACATCGTCGCCATGGTGTTCGGGATGCCGCGTGCCCTGTTCCCGCAGATCGCCCACGAGTCGTTCGGCGATCCGGCGCAGGGCGGCTTCGCCCTCGGTCTGCTGTTCGCGGCGATGTCGGTCGGCGCGGTGGTCGGCGGCGTCTTCTCCGGATGGCTGCCGCGGGTGCAGCGCCAGGGTCTCGCCGTGATCGTGTGCATCGTCCTGTGGGGCGTGGCGATGGTCGGCTTCGGCGCCGCGGTGTGGTGGGCCGAGCCCGACGGCAGCGGTCTGCTGCTGTGGGTCGCCCTGTTCTTCCTGGCGTTCGGCGGGGCGGTCGACATGGTGTCCGCGGCCTTCCGCTCGACGATGCTGCAGACCGTCGCCACCGACGAGATGCGCGGCCGGTTGCAGGGCGTGTTCATCGTCGTCGTCGCGGGAGGACCGCGCATCGGCGACGTGCTCCACGGCGCCGCCGCGGCCGCGGCAGGAACCGCGGTCGCCGCGGCCGGCGGCGGCGTCCTCGTAATCGTCGGCACGCTCGTGTGCGTCGTCGCCTTCCCGGCCTTCGTCCGGTACCGGGTCTCACGCACTCTCGGATGACGGACCTGCGGAGTCGCCCGGCAGGGGAGCACGCAGCTCGGTGACGGCGATGCGCGCGGCTTCACCGATCGCAGCGTCGACGACCGGCAGTACGGGATCCGCGCGGGCGGCGCGGGTGAACACTGCGACGGCGATCGGATACTCGCCGGGGAACTCGACGACCGCCACCTCGTTGCGGATGATGCCGATCGTGCCGGTCTTGCCTGCGATCGCGACCCCGCGATGCGGGAAGCCCGACGCGATGCGGTGCGGCCAGATCTGGGCGCGCATCACCTGCTGCGCGAAGGCGGTGCTCTCGGGCGAGAGCACCGAGCCCGACCACACGGCCTCGAGCAGCCGGGTCATCTCCTCCGGGGTGGTCGCGCTCGTGTAGGCCGGGTCGTACGCCGAGACGGTCCAGGCGGCGTCGATGTCGGTGAGCGCCCGGAACGCCTCGACGGTGGTGCGGGTGTCCGTCTCCTCGACGAGGCGCTGATAGACGTCCGCCGTGCCACCGATGATCCGGGTCCGTGTGAGTCCGAGGCGCGCGAGCAGTTCCTCGACAGCGGTCGTGCCGATCTCGCCGAGCAGCACGTCGGCCGCCGCGTTGTCGGACACCGTCATCATCGATGCGGCCACGTCGCGTCGGCTCATCGTCACCGGATCCCGGAAGCTCGCGATCCCGGTCGGGCCGGGGGTGCAGTCCGACGGCACGATCCGCAGCTGCCCGGATGCGTCGAGCCGGCCTGCGTCCACCTCCGCGCAGAACGCGAGGAACAGCGGAAGCTTGTACACCGACGCGAGCACCACGCGTTCGTCCCCGCGCACCGACAACATCGCCGCACGCGGATCCGAACACCGGCGGACGTGCAGCCATCCCGTGCACCCGGCATCCGCGAACACCGCCCGGATCCGGTCGACCGCACTGTCTCGCCGTTCCTCGCCGTTCACCGGACCCGTTCCTTGAACAGCACGCGGTCGAGGGCGTCGACGTGCGCACCGACGTCGGCGTCGGCACGCCGGACGATGCGCACCCGCAGGGCCAGTGCGGACGGAGCCCAGTCCAGCCAGGCCACGCCGGGCACCGAGCCGGGTGGTGAGGTCGACATCCCGAAGTGGGTACCGGCGGCCACGGCGGCGAGCACCGCGCGGTCGTCCGCCGCCGGGGTGGTCTCGACATCGAGTCCTCGTTCGCGCAGCAGATCCTGCACCGCGTCGAAGGCCGCGGGGTTCCCCGTCCGCGGCGGCGCGGCGAACGTCAGGTCGGAGAGCATCGGCAACCGGGGCCGGTCGGAGCGGGCGCTGCGGTGGTCGTCCGGCACGACCAGCCATCGCCGGAGTTTGACCACCGGTCCGGCGTCGAGTCCTTCGGTCAGGGCCGGATGTTCGACGACGGCGAGATCGCACATGCCCGAGCGGACGGCGTCGACGAGTTCGACGGTGCTCGCGGAACGCGTCGACACCGTCGCCTCACCGCGTCTGCTCAGAGCGGTGACGCACAGAGTGACCAGACGGTCGGGTAGTGCGCGGGTGGCACCCCAGTGCAGAAGACCCCGGGCGCGGGCGACGCGTCCGGCCTCGGCGAGGAAACGATCGGCGTCGTCGACGAGGAGACGAGCGCGGGGGAGCAGCTCGGCTCCGGCGGGCGTGAGGACCGCTCCCTGCCTGGTGCGATGCACGAGTTCGGAACCGAGATGCTGCTCGAGTTTCCGAAGTCCTTGTGACAGAGGAGGTTGCGTCATGTCGAGCACCGCTGCGGCCCGGCCGAAGTGTCCTTCCTCCGCGACGGTGACGAAGAACCGGAGGTGGCGGATCAGGTCCATGGCAGGGGATTCAATCAGTACGGGCGGACGATTCGCCGACCCGGCGTGTCGCGCGGCCGGATCCCGTCCGTCGTTCCCGTCTCCAACAGCGGCGATAGTTTTTCCGACTCGTGCGGACGGCGGGTGGGTATTGGCGGGACGATTCCCGTCGGTGGTGTCCTGTCGGCATGACACCCACCGATTCACTCCTCCGGAACAGATTGTCGCGCAGGGGTTTTCTCCACTCCGCCCTTGCCCTGTCCTCCGTCGCCGCAGCGACGGCCTGCGGGTCGCAGGACGGTCCGGTCGACACGATCCCGTCGACGACGGCCGATTCGGTGCCCGACACACAGTTGCTCGCCGCCGGTGTCGACGAGCGTCTCCGGGAGATCGAGGACCGCTACGCCGTACGACTCGGTGTGGTCGCCCAGTCGCCGGTGACCGGGCGCGTCCACACCTACCGGGCCGACGAACGGTTCGCGATCTGTTCTCCGTTCAAGGTCTACGCCGCCGCCGCGATCCTGCGACTCGAGGCGGAAGGATCCCTCCGTCTCGACGAGACCCTCCCGATCGACCCGGAGGACATCGTCGTCAATTCGCCGGTGACCTCGGAACATCAGGGGCGCGTACTGCCGATCGACCGGCTGTGCGAGGCCGCACTCACCCGCAGCGACAACACCGCCGGAAACCTGATGCTCCAACGGATCGGCGGACCCGAGGCCGTCACCGCCTTCGCCCGTTCCGTCGGGGACGAGACCACCCGGCTCGATCGCTGGGAACCCGAACTCAACGAGGCGGCACGGGGCGACGAGCGCGACACCACCACCGCTGCCGGACTCGCCCGCGGCTTCCGGGAGGTGCTCCTCGGCTCGGGGCTGCCCGCTCCGCAACAGCGGACTCTGCTCGGCTGGATGCGCGCGACCACCACCTCGGACACCCGGATCCGCGGGGGATTGCCGCCGGGATGGACGTCGGCGGACAAGACGGGCGGGGGCAATCACGGGACGGTGAACGACGCCGGGGTGGTGTGGTCGCCGGACGGGCAACCGCTGCTGCTGGCGATCCTGTCGGACTCGACCACCGGTGACCCCGACGCGCCCCTCGAGGGCGCGCCCGTCGCGGAGACCACCGCCGTGCTGGTCGACGCACTCTTCGCCGTGCCGTGAGTACAGGGGCCGGCGTGGGGCGCCGATACGCGCAGATCCCCGCGTAACGACCTTGGTGAGACCCGGGTAGTATTGCCGCAGGTTATCGGCGTGTGCCGGCCTTGCGGCGCAGTCGCGGAGGGTGCGGGCGAGCGTTCGGAACCCACATGGACGACATACCGATCGGGGACTTTCGGCGGACCCTGCCTCAGCGCATACCCCGCGCTACGGCTAGGTTCTACGTGAATGTCCGGAAGTTTCTCGTAGGTCTGAGCTTGAGAGGGATCCTTCGTGCCCGCTGAGAATGACACCAACCCCACCCTCAGCTACCCCGGTGGCGAACACACGATGTCGATCGCCAAGGCGACGGAAGGCAATGACGGTATCGAGCTGGGCAAGCTCCTCGCGGCGACCGGGTACACCACCCTCGACCCGGGTTTCGTCAACACCGCCTCCACGAAGTCGGCGATCACGTACATCGACGGCGAGAAGGGCATTCTGCGGTACCGCGGATACCCGATCGAGCAGCTCGCCGAGAAGTCGACGTTCATCGAGGTCAGCTACCTGCTGATCTACGGTGAGCTGCCGACTGCGGAGCAGCTCGAGGTCTTCACCGACAAGATCCGCCGCCACACCCTCCTGCACGAGGATCTCAAGCGGTTCTTCGACGGCTTCCCGCGCAATGCGCACCCGATGCCCGTCGTGTCGAGCGCGGTCAACGCTCTGTCGGCGTACTACCCCGACTCCCTCGATCCGGACGACTCCGAGCAGGTCGAGCTGTCGACGATCCGTCTGCTCGCCAAGCTGCCGACCATCGCGGCCTACGCCTACAAGAAGTCGGTCGGTCAGCCCTTCCTCTACCCCGACAACTCGCTGTCGCTGGTCGAGAACTTCCTGCGCATGACCTTCGGCTTCCCGGCCGAGCCCTACGAGATCGATCCCGAGATCGCTCAGGCGCTCGACATGCTGCTCATCCTGCACGCCGATCACGAGCAGAACTGCTCGACGTCGACGGTGCGCCTCGTCGGTTCCTCCGACGCCAACCTCTTCACGTCCATCTCGGGCGGCATCAACGCACTGTGGGGTCCGCTGCACGGCGGCGCCAACCAGGCCGTGCTCGAGATGCTCGACGGCATCCAGAAGTCCGACGGCGACGTCAAGGACTTCGTCCGCAAGGTCAAGAACAAGGAAGACGGCGTGAAGCTCATGGGCTTCGGGCACCGCGTCTACCGCAACTACGACCCGCGGGCCGCGATCGTCAAGAAGACCGCCGACCGCATCCTCAAGAAGCTCGGTGCGGGCGACGAACTGCTCGAGATCGCCATGAAGCTCGAAGAGGCCGCCCTCACGGACGACTACTTCATCGAGCGCAAGCTGTACCCGAACGTCGACTTCTACACGGGCCTGATCTACCGTGCGATGGGCTTCCCGGACCGCATGTTCACCGTGCTGTTCGCTCTGGGTCGCCTGCCCGGCTGGATCGCGCACTGGCGTGAGATGCACTCGGACCCGACCCTGAAGATCGGCCGTCCGCGTCAGATCTACACCGGTTACACCGAGCGCCCGTACACGTCCCTCGAGGAGCGCTGAACCCTCGTAGCGACCGGAAAGATCGACCGAATCCCGACGAGGAGACACGCATGACAAAGCCCGAAATCGAGTTCCAGGAGGGTCCCGCCCCCACCCAGTTGGTCATCAAGGACCTGGTGGTCGGCGAAGGTGCCGAAGCGGAGCCCGGATCGAAGGTCGAAGTCCACTACGTCGGGGTCGAGTTCGATACCGGTGAAGAGTTCGACTCGTCGTGGAGCCGTGGTGAGTCCATCACCTTCCCGCTGTCCGGTCTGATCGCCGGCTGGCAGGAGGGCATCCCGGGCATGAAGGTCGGCGGCCGTCGCCAGCTGACCATCCCGCCGGAGCTCGCCTACGGTCCCGCCGGATCGGGACACCGCCTGTCGGGCAAGACGCTCGTGTTCATCATCGACCTGCTCGCCGTGCAGGTGCCGCCGGAGGTTCCGACGGTCGAACCGGCCACCGGCCCGGCGCCCGCCGATCTCGTCATCGAGGACATCACCATCGGTGACGGCGACGAAGCGCAGCCCGGCGGTGTGGTCGACGTGCATTACCACGGCGTGGAGTACGACACCAACGATGTGTTCGACTCGTCGTTCGCTCGTGGCGACTCCGTCCGCTTCCCGCTCGGACGTCTGATCCCGGGCTGGCAGGAAGGCATTCCGGGCATGCGCGTCGGTGGACGCCGCAAGCTCACGGTGCCCCCGCAGCTCGCGTACGGACCGGCCGGTTCCGGGCATCCGCTCGGAGGCAAGACGCTGGTCTTCGTGATCGATCTGCTCGGCGTCGGATAACCGGACCCGCAACGACATCCGAGGCCCGCAACACCGGTGAGACCACCGGTGTTGCGGGCCTCGTCGTCGTTCAGTTCCGGGGCGCCCCGAGCATCGACAACGCGAGGTCGACATAGTTGCGGGCCAGATCGTCGACGTCCACGCGGCCGGGCCGGTACCAGCGGGCGACGTCGATCCCCAGCGACAGGATCGCCAGCGCTGCGGTGGGCACGTCGCCGACCCGGAACGCGCCACTGTCGACACCCGAGGAGATGACCTCCCGGACCACGGCGTCGGTGCGCCTGCGGATCTCCGCGATCTCGCGGTAGTGCTCCTCCGAGAGCGCGTGCAGTTCGTACTGCGCGACCCGGCAGGTGGTGTGGTGCACGGCGTGGATCCGCACGAAACGGTCGACGATGGCGCGGATCCGCTCGATCGGGTCGGTGGAACTCGCGGCGGCGCTCTCGACCTCCTCGAGGACGTGGTGGTGCCCGTTGCGGCCGGCCTCGAAGAGTACGGCCTCCTTGGACGGGAAGTGCACGTAGAGCGCCGCGGGGCTCAACCCTGCGCCGACGGAGATGTCGCGGGTGGTGGTCGCGTGGTAGCCGCGGCGTGCGAAGGACTCCACCGCGGAGGCGACCAGCCGGCGCGCGACCTCGGATCCACCGCCTGGCAGCGCTGTGACAAGAGAGGCGTCGGGGGTCTGCTCGGGTGTGTCGGTCACGGGGTCCGTCCTGCGGCTCGCGGAGAAGGCGTCGTTGACATCATGCACCGTCGTTGGTCTACTGAGTGAGCGCTTAGTTCGCTCTTGCTCAGTTCGTTCCTGCTGAGTTCGTTCCTGCTACGGCCGATATCGAGTCGCCCGAAAGGATCCTCGATGCCCTCTCCCGTACTGTCCCGCCGCGACCTGGACTTCCTCCTGTACGACTGGCTCGACATCGAGTCCCTCACCGCTCGGGACCGCTTCGGCGAGCACTCCCGGGAGACCTTCGACGCCGTGCTCGACCTGAGCGCCGACATCGCCACCAAGCACTTCGCGACCCACAACAAGAAGGGCGACGCCCAAGAACCCCGCATCGGTGAGGACGGTCGCGTCGAGATCATCCCCGAAGTCAAGGACGCGCTCGACCTGTTCTGCAAGGCAGGACTCCTCGCCGGCGGGTTCGACGAGGAGCACGGCGGCATGCAACTGCCGGTCACCGTGCAGCGCGCATCGATGGCGTGGTTCCAGGCCGCGAACGCCGGCACCTCGGCCTATCCCTTCCTCACCGCCGCCAACGCGAGCCTGCTGGTCACCCACGGCAGCGACGAGCAGATCGAGACCTTCGTGCCGCCGATGCTCGAAGGCCGCTTCTTCGGCACCATGTGCCTGTCCGAACCGCAGGCCGGTTCGTCGCTCGCCGACATCACCACCAGGGCCGTGCCCGCCGCCGACGGCACCTACCGGCTGACCGGCACCAAGATGTGGATCTCCGGCGGTGACCACGAACTCACCGAGAACATCGTCCACCTCGTCCTCGCCAAGATCCCCGGCGGACCGGACGGCGTGAAGGGCATCTCGCTGTTCATCGTCCCGAAGTTCCTCGTCGAGGCCGACGGCGCGCTCGGCGAACGCAACGACGTTGCGCTCGTCGGCCTCAACCACAAGATGGGCAACCGCGGCACCACCAACACCCTGCTCAACTTCGGCGAGGGCGTCCACACCCCGGGCGGTGAGGCCGGCGCGGTCGGCTATCTGCTCGGTGAGGCGCACAAGGGCCTGTCGTACATGTTCCACATGATGAACGAGGCCCGGATCGGCGTCGGCTTCCTCGCCACCTCCCTCGGCTACGCCGGGTACCTGCAGTCGCTCGACTACGCCCGTACCCGCACGCAGGGCCGGCCGCTCGGCGCCAAGGATCCGGCCTCGCCGCAGGTGTCGCTCGTCGAACACGCCGATGTGCGACGAATGTTGTTGGCGCAGAAGTCCTATGTCGAGGGAGCGCTCGCGCTGGGGCTGTACTGCTCGAAGCTCGTCGACGTGCAGCGCACCGCCGAGAGCGACGGCGAGAGCACCCGCGCCGGTCTGCTGCTGGACCTGCTCACTCCCATCGCGAAGTCCTGGCCGTCGCAGTGGTGCCTCGAGGCCAACAGCCTCGCGATCCAGGTGCTCGGCGGCTACGGCTACACCCGCGAGTTCGACGTCGAGCAGTTCTACCGCGACAACCGCCTCAACCCCATTCACGAAGGCACGCACGGCATCCAGGGTCTCGACCTGCTCGGCCGCAAGGTGATCATGCAGGGCGGTGCCGCTCTCGCGCTGCTCGGCGAAGCGGTAGGAGAGACCATCACCCGGGCGACGCAGGCCGGGGGTGACGCCGCCGCCTACGCGGAGCAACTGGGCTCGGCCGTGGCGCGCGTCGCGGAAACGACCGCGACGTTGTGGTCCACCGGTGATCCCGCTGTGGCCCTGGCCAACTCGTCGGTCTACCTCGAAGCTGTCGGGCACGTGGTGGTGGCGTGGATGTGGCTCGAGCAGCTCCTCGCGGTGGGCGACCGCGAGGGCGACTTCTTCGATGGGAAGCGCGCCGCCGCGCGGTATTTCTTCCGCTTCGAACTGCCCAGGACCGGTCCGCAGTTCGATCTGCTCGCGAGTCTCGACCGCACGACCCTCGACGTGTCACCCTCGGTTCTGTAGCGACACCTTCCAGGCGACCGTCAACGACCCGCCGACCGGTAGCGCATGCCACCGGTCGGCGTGGTCGTCGAAGGTGTCCACGATCCGGTCGACCACCGGGGTGACGTCGTGCGCGGACACATATGCCGGAAGGCTCCGCGCCAGACCGCGCCGCACCTCCCAGACGGGAACGGCGATGCGCGCCAGTGTCTCCGACCTGATCGTGTCGGCCTCCGCGCGCGGCGACATCGTCTGCTTCTTCGACCGGCGACGCCGTCCCGCGCGGGTCCGCTCCGCGTTGTCGACGGGCCAGAACATGCCGTTGCCGCCCGCGGCCAACTGCCCGAAGACACCGAGTTCGATACCCGCCTCCCTCTCGACCAGCAGGTGCACGAGGTCGTGGGGGAGATAGGGGTGACCGCCCGGGCCGTTGCGCGGAGCGAGCTCCGGACCGGTGTCGCGATGCACCGCGATCTCGTACCCGATGCCGGGACCCTTCGTGAAGACGACGCGCATGCTCGTCACGTTAGGCCCCGGGGGTAGGAGATCGCATCCGATTTTCAGGCGGACGCACGCTCGACGAGCAACGACAAGGCGTGACGCACCGTCTTCGCGAGCACATCCTGGGGATCACCGTCGAAGCGCTGCTCCTCGCTGCGGGTGCCGTCCGGACCGGTCGTGGCGAAGCAGACCGTGCCGGGCGGCCGGCCGTCCTGTGGGTCGGGTCCACCGGCGCCGCTCACGGCGACGACGATGTCCGCGCCCAGGAGGCGGGAGGTGCTCTCCGCCATCGTGCGCGCCGCGCTCTCGCACACGACCGGGCCTTCCGCAACCTCGAGCAGGCCGTACTTGACCTCGCGCGAGTACGCGACGATGCCGCCGCGGAACCAGTCGGAGCTGCCCTTCGCGGCACCCAGGCGGGCTGCGAGCGTGCCCGCGGTGAGCGACTCCGCGCAGCCGAGTGTCAGCTCCTTGTCGGAGGCGAGCCGTGCCAGCTGCTCGATCAACTCGTCGGAGGTGTCCGTCCCCTCCACCACGTCGTCATCGGCCATGCGTGTCTCCTTCCAGAGCATCGGGTCGCACCCAGCGGGTGAGCAGGGTGCCGTCGTCGTCGCACACCAGGTGCGCACGTCGCAGGGGTGTCAGAGCGGCGGTCGGCGAGTGCGCGATACGCGCGGCGTTACCGGCGGCCAGGACCGGAGCCCAGGTCAGGCACAGCTCGTCGACGACGCCGTCCTCGATCAAGCGGCCGAACAGATTCGGTCCGCCCTCGCACAGCACCCGGAGCCAACCCGCCTCGCCGATCGCCGCGAGCAGGGAGGGCCCGTCGATCACCGCGTCGGCGATGACGCGGACGTCGCCTCCGGCGGCCTCCACCGCGCGCCGGGCGGTCTCGGGGGCTCGTGCGGTCGTGAAGACCACCGGTGGGATCGTCGTGTCGGTGAACAGGCGCAGGTCGGACGGCAGGTCGCACGAGGCGGTCACCACCGCGACCGGCGGTATCGGAGAAAGTCCGGCCTCCTCGCGGCGCGCGCGCAGGGCCTCGCTGGTCCTCGCGCCGCCGTAGTTCTCGGCCCGCACGGTGCCCGCGCCCACAAGGATCACATCGGCGAGTTCGCGCAACAGCCCGAAGACCTTCTTGTCGGCGGGCGAGCCGAGGGCACCGGATCGTCCCTCGACCGCCACGGCTCCGTCGAGGGAGGACACGAAGTTGATCCGCATCCACGGCCGGGGCAGGTCGTCGGGGTAGGCGTAGAGAGCGCGCAGCGCCGTGTCGTCCACGTGCTGCGCCGCATCGGTGTCGTCGAGTCGTCGCATGTCGCCGATCAGACCACTCCCGCCCGCCGGATGCACGTCACGCGCCGTGCCCGGCGTCGAGATCGCCCACGGACTTGAAGGTCATGAGGCGGTCCAGGTCGCCGCGGAGCTCACCGCGCTCGGGTTCGAGGAGGAAGCCTCCGTGGTCGCCGGTCGTGAAGGTCTCGAGGATCCGGCCGACGAACCACGCGCGCGGACCGTCCAGCACAGGCAGTCCGTGGGGTCCCTCGCGCCATGAGCAGCGCTCGAACTTGTCGATGTCGTCGCCGGTGTGCTCGCCGAACAGGGCCGCCAGTTCGCGGTCGGCCGGGGTCAGGACGTGCACGGCGAGGTGCTTCGCCTTCGACGCCACCCGGTAGGTCCGGTTCTTGTTCGACAGCGCCACCAGGAAGCGGGCCGGATCGATCGCGGACTGGGTCGCGAAGCCGATCAGGCAACCGCTGCGTTCCTCACCGTCGAATGCGGTGACGATGAACATCGGGTAGTCGAGCTGCGAGGCGATGTCCGCGAAACCGTCGGCGGATCCTTCGAGTGGGGTGTCGGCCATGAGCGGAATCGTACGGCCGCTGCACTGCTCCGGCGGTGGGTTCGGCCGCGGCGCGGCTGTGAGTTTGGTCGGTGTGTGACATGGGGTACCCGCCGCAGTATGGACGCCGAGCACAAAGGTGACGGATCATCGGGTGCCACCCTCGCCCCCGATGACCCGCGCAAACCCGACTCTCCGACCGATCTGTCCACGCCGTCGTGGAAATATGTGCTGCGCAGGACGATTCGAGAGTTCAGTCGAGACCAGTGCACCGATCTCGCCGCCGCACTGACGTACTACGCCGTCCTGTCGTTGTTCCCCGCCCTGCTCGTCGTGGTCTCGTTGCTCGGCGTGTTCGGTCAGGGGCAGACGACGGTCGATACGGTGCTCGGCATGGTCGAGGACCTCGGACCGTCCTCCGCCGTCGACACCCTGCGAGGGCCGATCGAACAGCTCGTGTCTGCACCGACAGCCGGATTCGCCCTGGTCGTCGGTATTCTCGGCGCGTTGTGGTCCGCATCGGGATATGTCGGCGCGTTCGGCCGCGCTATGAACCGGATCTACGAGATCGAAGAGGGCCGGCCCGTCTGGAAGCTGCGCCCGTTGATGCTGCTGATCACTGCTGTGGCCCTGGTGGCCGCCGGTGCGACCGCCCTGATGCTCGTGATCAGCGGTCCGGTCGCACGCACGATCGGCGACGTCATCGGTCTCGGCGACACCGCCGTGACGGTGTGGAACATCGTCAAGTGGCCCGTGATGCTCGCACTGGTGGTCATGATCGTCGCGGTGCTGTACTACGCGACGCCCAACGTGTCCCAGCCGAAGTTCCGCTGGGTCAGTCTGGGATCGCTCATCGCGATCGTCGTGTGGATCGTGGCCTCGGTGGTATTCGCCTTCTACGTCTCGAATTTCGGCAGCTACAACAAGACCTACGGTTCACTCGCCGGCGCGGTGATCTTCCTGCTGTGGTTGTGGATCACCAATCTGGCCCTGTTGTTCGGTGCCGAGTTCGACGCCGAGATGGAGCGTGGCCGTCAGCTGCAGGCCGGTATGCCTGCCGAGAAGACACTGCAACTGCCCGAACGTGATTCGCGCGTCAGCGAGAAGAACGCCGCCAAGCTGGAAGAACTCGTCGAGCACGGGCGCAGGCTGCGTGAAGCCCACAGCACCGACAACCCCGACGGCTCCTCCGGAGAGGCGGCCGACCCCGTGGGCCCTACCGTGCCCACGACGGAAAGGAATCCGCGATGACGACACCCACCGGTAATGCACGCCCCGTGGCCGAACAACCGAAGAACCTGTCCACGGTCGAGCTCACCGAGCGACTCACCGAACAGGTCTCGACCCTGGTGCGGACCGAGGTCTCGCACGCGCTCGAGGAGGTCAAGTCCAAGGGCACCCGCATCGGTGTGGGCGTGGGGATCTCGGGTGCGGGAGCGATCCTGTTGTTCCTCGGTCTGGCGACGCTGATCGCGACGGCGGTGCTCGGCCTCGCCACCGCCGTCGAACCGTGGCTCGCGGCTCTGATCGTCGCGCTCGTGGTGCTCGCCGTCGGTGGCATCCTCGCCGCGGTCGGGGCCTCGAAGGCGAAGAACGCCGCACCGCCCGTGCCGGAACGCACGGTCGCCAGTGTCCGCGCCGACATCGACGCCGCGAAGGGAGCAACGAAGTGACCGCATCCGACAACGGTGGTCGTCCGGACGAGGTGGCCGACATCGAACGTCAACGGGCCGAACTCGCCGCGACCGTCGGCGAACTCACCGACAGACTCGACGTGCCCACCCGGGTCAAGCAGTCCGCGGCCGAACGCGCCGAGGAGGTCCGCAACCGGCCCGATCTGATCGCGGTGGCCGGAGGAGTCGTCGCGGCCGTGCTCGTGCTGGTGCTCGTGAGGCGCCGACGACGGAAGTGACCTGAATGCAATGCACTCGGCGGACGGAGACGAGGTCTCCGTCCGCCGATCCGTGCGGGTCGGGGTCGGTCAGCCGCCGAGCTGTTCCTTCAGCGCGTCGAGCACGGCGGGGTCCTCGATCGTCGACGGCACGGTGTACTCCTCGTGGTCGGCGATCTGCCGCATGGTCTTGCGGAGGATCTTGCCGGAGCGCGTCTTCGGCAGGGCCTGGACCACCGTCACGTCGCGGAAGGTCGCGACCGCACCGATCTGGTCGCGGACCATCGTGACGAGTTCCTGACGCAGGGTCTCGGGATCGATCTCCACACCGGCCTTGAGCACCACGTAACCCGACGGACGCTGGCCCTTCAGTTCGTCGCGGATGCCCACCACGGCGCATTCGGCGACGGCGGGATGCGACGCCACCACGGCCTCCATGCTGCCGGTCGAGAGCCGGTGCCCGGCAACGTTGATCACGTCGTCGGACCGGCCGAGGACGAAGACGTAGCCGTCCTCGTCGACGTAACCCGAGTCGCCGGTGAGGTAGTAGCCGGGGAAGGTGTCGAGATACGAGCGGCGGTACCGGTCGTCGTCCTGCCACAGGCCGGCGAGCGTGCCCGGCGGCAACGGCAGGCGGATGACGATGTTGCCCTCGGTGTTCGGATCGACAGGCTTGCCCTCTCCGTCGACGATCTCGACCCGGTATCCCGGCACGGGGACGGTGGGGGAGCCGGCCTTGAGCGGCATCGCCTCGAGGCCGCGCAGGTTGGCGGCGATCGCCCAGCCCGTCTCGGTCTGCCACCAGTGGTCGACGACCGGGCGGTCGAGCACCTTCGTCGCCCAGTGGTAGGTGTCGGGGTCGAGGCGCTCACCGGCGGCGAAGAGCGTCTGCAGCGAGTCGATGGGGTACTTCTTCAATTCCTCGGCGTTCGGATCCGCCTTGCGCACAGCGCGAATCGCCGTGGGAGCGGTGAACAGGGCCTTGACGCCGTTCTCGGCGATGATCCGCCAGAACGCACCCGCATCGGGGGTGCCGACGGGCTTGCCCTCGTACATCACCGTCGTCGCTCCGACCAGCAGCGGGCCGTAGACGATGTAGGAGTGGCCGACCACCCAGCCCACATCGGAGGCGGTCCACCACACGTCGCCCGGATCGATGTCGTAGATGTTGCGCATCGACCACGTCAGGGCCACGGCGTGTCCACCGTTGTCGCGGACCACGCCCTTGGGCTTCCCGGTGGTGCCGGAGGTGTAGAGGATGTAGAGCGGGTCGGTCGCCGCGACCGTCACGGGCTCCGCAGGGGCCGCGTCGGCGCACAGCTCGTCCCAGTCGAACCACGCCGCCGAGGACGTCTGGTAGTCGGCCGCCGAGCCGGGGATCTGCTCGCGGTTCTTCACGATCACGGTGTGCGGCGGGGTCGGCGACAGACCGATCGCCTGCTCGACGATCGGGAGGTATTCGACGGTGCGGCCGGGTTCGAGGCCACCGGAGGCCGTGACCAGCACGACCGGCGTGGCGTCGTCGATGCGGGTCGCGAGTTCCTTCGCGGCGAACCCGCCGAACACCACCGAGTGCACCGCCCCGATGCGGGCGCAGGCGAGCATCGCGATCGC
Organism: Rhodococcus sp. 5G237; assembly: GCF_053764735.1. NCBI lineage: Bacteria > Bacillati > Actinomycetota > Actinomycetes > Mycobacteriales > Nocardiaceae > Rhodococcus > Rhodococcus sp. 5G237. The sequence goes on from NZ_JBSNCD010000002.1 coordinate 483,625, forward strand.
TGCCTCGGGGATCATCGGCATGTAGACGATCACACGATCGCCGGCCGCCACACCCTGGTCGCGCAGCACACCGGCGAACTTCGCGACCTCGTCGAGCAGTTCGGCGTAGGTGTAGGTGCGCTTGGCCGGGACCATCGCCGAATCCCAGATCAGGGCCGGACGGTCGCCGTTCCCGGCGGCCACGTGCCGATCGAGTGCGTTGACGCTGGTGTTCAGGGTGCCGTCCGGGAACCACTTGTACGACGGTGCCGCCGAGTCGTCGAGGGCTCGCGTCGGCGCGCTCTCCCACTCGACCGCGCGGGCGGCCTCGAGCCAGAATCCCTCCGGATCCTCGGTGCTCCGGCGGAACGCCTCCTCGTACGAGCCCATCGTTCGTGTCCTTCCTCGACGGCGGTTGTGGCCCGAACCACTCTATGTGACCTGCAAGGGGGTGGCTGCAGGTCTGCGTCGGACGGACACAACCACGCGACGAACGGACGAAGTGCCTACCCTGAGCCGCATGACCTCGATCGCGGAAGACCTGCTGCTCCTGCTTCTCGACGACGAATCGGGAAAGCCTCTCGTCGACGGAGTGAAGTTGCCCCGCGTCCTTGCGGGTGCGGTGCTCCTCGAACTCGCCCTCGACGACGTGGTGGCCGTCGACACGGAGGGCAAGCAGGTGAGGAAAGGGCGGATCGCGATACGCACCGAGGCACGACCCGCCGATCCCATCCTCGCCGAGGCGGTCGAGCGTCTCGGCTCGGGCAGGCCGCTGAAGCCGACGGCGGCCATCGAGAAACTGCAGAAGGGCCTGCAGGAGAAGCTTCTCGCGCGGGTCGTCGAGCAGGGCTGGGTCTCGGAGGAGCGCGGGAGAATCCTCGGCGTGTTCCCGACGACGAAGTGGCCCGCGATCGATTCCACCCACGAGCAGCGCGTCCGCGACCTGATCCGCGCGGCGTTGATCGACGGCCTGACCCCGGAGCCACGCACCGCGGCGCTGATCGCGCTGCTGTCGGCGGCGGATGCGGCTCCGAAGGTGTTCCCGGACGCCGACAAGCGGGCAGTGAAGAAACGGGCGAAGGAGATCGCGCAGGGCGAGTGGGCGGCCAAGGCGGTGCGTGACGCCGTCGCGTCCGTCAACGCCGCCATGATGGCCGCCGTCGCGGCCGGCGGAGCGGTGGCGGGTTCGAGCTGATCCGGATCGCGCCGGCGACGGTCAGGAGGGCAGGCCGAGCTTCCGGTACCGCTCGATCCGTCGCCGGTAGCGGTCCTCCGCGGGCTCGTCGGTGAGGATCGCGAGTTCGCGGGCCACCGCGGCACCGATCCGCTTGACGAACGAGACCGGTTCCTCGGTGGCGTCCGGATGCTCGGGGACGACCGCGTCGACGACACCGTTGCGCAGCAGGTCGCGGGAGCGGATCCCCTGATCCTGCGCCATGGCCGGTGCGTGGGTGGTGTCGCGGTGCACGATCGCACTCGCGCCTTCGGGCGGGAGCGGCGCGAGCCAGCCGTGCTGCGCGCACAACACCCGGTCGGCGGGCAGCAGGGCGAGCGCGCCGCCGCCGGTCCCCTGACCGAGCAGCACCGATACGGTCGGGGTGGGCAGGGTGACGAGATCGGCAAGGCAACGGGCGATCTCGGGTGCGAGCCCGCGCTCCTCGGCCTCCTTCGACAACGAGGCACCGAGGGTGTCGATGACGAGCACGAGCGGCAGACGCAGTTCGTCGGCGAGACGCATCGCGCGGCGGGCCTCGCGCAGTGCTCCCGGCCCCATCGTGCGTTCGGGCGACTGTCCCGCACGGTCCTGACCGAACATCACGCACGAGACGCCGCGGAACCGGGCGAGCGAGAGCAGGACGGTGCGATCGGACTCGCCCTCACCGGTCCCGGACAGAGGGACCTGCGCGGACGCGGCGTGGCGCAGCAACTGCCGGATGCCGGGCCGTTCGGGGCGTCGGCTGAGCATCACCGACTGCCAGGCCGGGATGTCGGGCACGTCGTCGACGGCGGTGATCGCCGGACTCGACGTCACCTCGGGCCGGTTCCCCTCGACCAGCACGCGCAGCAACCGGTGCACGACCTGCCGCACACCGCCGAGGGGCACGACCCCGTCGATCACGCCCTTGCGGTACAGGTTCTCCGCCGTCTGGACGTCCTCGGGAAAGTTCTCCTGGTAGAGCGCCTTGTAGACGCGCGGGCCGAGGAAGCCCACGAGTGCGCCCGGTTCTGCGGCGGTGACGTGCCCGAGCGACCCCCACGACGCGAACACCCCGCCCGTCGTCGGATTGCGCAGGTACACGAGATAACCGAGATGTGCGGCCTTGTGCGCAGCCACAGCGGCGGCGATCTTCACCATCTGCACGAAGGCGAGGGTGCCCTCCTGCATGCGGGTGCCGCCCGAGGTGGGCGACGCGAGCAGCGGCAGTCCCTCGGCGGTCGCGCGTTCGACGGCGGTGACGATGCGTTCGGCGGCGGCGACACCGATCGAGCCTGCGAGGAAGGAGAATTCGCACACGATCAGAGCGACCCGGCGGCCGTGGACGGTGCCCGAACCGGTGAGCACGGATTCGTCGACCCCGGACTTCTCGGCAGCCCTGTCCAGATCGGCGAGGTATTTCTCGCCAGCCCCGACATCGATCGGCGAAACGTCCCAGGAGACGAAGGTTCCCGGGTCGAGCACCTTGTCGATGAACTCCTGCGCCGAGATCCTGCCACCGGCCACGTCGCCTCCACCTGTCCTCGTCCGTCGAGGTCAACCTATACCGACGCGAACGAGGGGGAGGACATGTGCGTGTTCTTGCGACACACCGCACATATCCTCCCCCTCGTTGTGGGATCGGCTATCGGCCGAGCGCTTCCTTCCAGGTGACCGTCCGGCCGATGCGCAGGATCGACCGCTGGTAGATGCGCGCGGCGATCACACTGAGCACCGCGATGGCGGCGACCATCAGCACGATGGTGCCGACGATCTGCACCGGCGTGGCCACTCCCGCGGCGATGCGCAGCGGCATGAGGATCGCCGAGAACGGCGGGATCCAGCTCAGCGTGGTGCTCCATCCGGCCTCGGGGTCGTCGACCGACGAGAACGCCGCGAAGAACATCGCGAGGATCAGCATCACCAGCGGACCCGAGGTGGAGTTGACGTCCTCCTGCCGCGACACCATCGACCCCGCCGCCGCGTAGAGGACGGCGAAGAACGCGAAGCCGAGGACGAACCAGCCGAGGGTGCCGGCGAGCACGCCGAGGGCGGTGCCGGTGATCGTGAGGGTGTCGGTGGCGAGCGCCGTGCCGACACCGACCGCACCGTAGGCGGTGAGCTGCAGGAGCCCGACGGCGCCGATGCCGAGGATCTTGCCCCACAGCAGCTGCAGCGGACGCAGCGTGGACAGCAGCAGTTCGACGACGCGCGAGGACTTCTCCTCGACGACACCCATCGCGACGTACATGCCGAACATCAGGATCTGCATGTACAGCAGGATCACCGCGATGATCGAGAGGATGATGCGTTGTCCCTGTTCGGGATCCGGCGGATCGAGGGCGTCGACGGTCACGGTCGCCGCCGAGACGTCGGCCGCGACCGCGGCGGGATCGACGCCGCGGTCGGTCAGCGCGGCGACCTGGGCCTGCTGCACGACAGCGGCCTCGACGACCGCGCGGACGTCGGTGTCGAGCTCCGATTCGGTGATCGCCGTGACGGATGCTCCGTCGCCGGGGACGAGCGCGACGTCGAGATCGCCGGAGGACACCTGCTCGCGGGCGGTGGCGGCGTCGGGAACGTCGGAGACCTCGAGCGGAGTGCCGACGGTCTCGCCGAGCGACTCGATCGTCGTCTGCAGCGCGGGCGCCCCCACGACTCCGACGGTGGGCCGGTCGTCGCTGCCGCCGGACAGGACCGAGGTGGCGACGATGCCGACGACGATCGCGACGAGGATGATCGCGTTGCTGATCAGGAAGCTCTTCTTCCGGACCTGCGTGACGAACTCGCGCGACGCGACGAGACCGACCGCGCGGGCGTTGCTCAACGGGACGCTCATGCGGAAACCACCTCTCGGAACAGCTCGGTCAGGGACGGGCGTCGGAGCGAGAACTCGTGGACCGGGCCGGTCGCCAGGGCCGCCTTGAGGATCAGCTGGTCGTCGGCGCCGGGGGTGACGGTGAGCACGGTGCGCTCGTCCTCGTACTCGGCGTGCGTGACGCCCGGCAGACCGTGCGCCCAGCCTCGGGGTGCCTGCGGCGCGTGGACGACGAGGAGCGCGTCGCCCTTGGATCGCAGGTCGTCGACGGTGCCGACGGCGCGCATCCGACCCGCGCCGATGATGCCCACGCGATCGCACAGGCGCTGGACCAGGTCGAGCTGGTGGCTCGAGAACACCACCGGCACACCCTCTTTCGCCTTCTCTAGCAGGACGTCGCTCATGACGTCGACAGCCACCGGGTCGAGGCCGGAGAACGGCTCGTCGAGGACGAGGACCTTCGGGTCGTGCACGAGAGCCGCGGCGAGCTGTACGCGCTGCTGGTTGCCGAGCGACAGGGCGTCGACGGTGTCGCCGAGACGTTCGGCGATGCCGAGCCGCTCGGTCCACCGTTGTACCGCCTCCGACGCCTCCGGCTTCGAAAGGCCGTGCAGCCGAGCGAGATAGGACAGCTGCTTACCGACCTTCATCTTCGGATACAGGCCGCGTTCCTCGGGCATGTACCCGATGTTGCGGCGCATCTCGAGGTCGACCGGCTTCCCGTCGATACGGACCTCGCCGGAGTCGGCGGCCAGGACACCGAGGGTGATCCGCATGGTGGTGGTCTTGCCGGCGCCGTTGCTGCCGACGAAACCGAACAGCTCGCCGGGGCGGACCTCGAAACTCACGCCGTCGAGAGCGACCGTGTCGCCGTAGCGCTTCGAGAGATTGTCGATCGTCAGTGTCACAGCAGGTCCTCCGGATCGTCGTCGGGGCGGGTCCAGGCGAGCAGAACGGCGGGCAGACAACCGCTGAACAGAATCGAGGCAAGAGCGAATCCACCTGCGGAATAGGCGAGTGCCCGATGGTCGATCGAGTCGATCGCCGGGCTCCACAGCAACGCGAAGATCGGGAACATCAACAATCCCTGCGCCACGGACAGGCCGATCGAACGGGCGCTGTTGCGTTCGGCTATCTCGCGTTCGTCGAGGGCGTGGCGGGGCGCGTCGGACTGTCTCCCCGACACGATCTGCAGGCAGGTCCACGCGGGAAGGAACGCGAGAACGATCGGCAGCCACACCAGGGAGACCACGATCGTGAAGTACGACGCGACGGCGGTGACGAACATGGCGCCGATGAGTGCGACCACTGTGCCGGCGAGGATGCGACGGCGATGTTGCGTGCGCCAGTTCGGCAGCCACCCGGAGGTGAGCTTCTCGTTCTCGAGGAACCGGCGGGTGCGGTAGTGCTCGTAACGGTCGAGCAGCGAGGCGGTGGACACGTCAGGCCTCCTTTCGAGGCTTGTACAGCTCGGTCGACAACGGCGTGAACTCGGTACGGGAGAAGACGGCTTCGACCGGCAGTCCGAAGACATCGCAGATACGGAAGGCCAGATCGAGGCTCGGGTAGTGGTCGCCTCGTTCCAGGGCGCCGACGGTCTGCGGGTTCACCTCGACGAGTTCGGCCAGTTGCGCGCGGCTCAGTCCGCGTTCCGCGCGCAGGACGCGGATGCGGTTGTAGATGGGGAGTGTTTCCCCACGGCGTACCGGACTCATGGAACAAAGTGTTGTGAAAACACAACATTTTGTCAATAGATGAGGACGGATCGATATGTCGTGGTGTTGTCAGTCGTCGTCGGCGAAACCGCGGAGACGGTCGAGTTCGCGGCGTTCCTTCTTCGTCGGACGGCCCGCCCCGCGGTCGCGACGGGGGAGCGCCGCGAGGATCTCCTTCGGCGGAGGCGGGGGACTGTGATCGATGTAGGCGGTCGCGGCGATCGGTGCACCCACGCGCTTGTTCACGAGCTGGGTGACCTCGACGATCTTCTCCGTACCGTGCGCGCGTACGCGGACCTCGGCTCCGATCGTCACCGGCGTCGACGGCTTGGCCGTCACACCGTCGACGCGGACGTGCCCGGCGCGGCACGCGCTCGCCGCGGCGGACCGGGTCTTGAACAACCGGACCGACCACGTCCAGCTGTCCACGCGCACGCTTCCACCCATCTACAGCAACTCCTCGCTCAGCTTCCCGTCGTCGAGCATCCATCGACGTGTCGTCCGTGTGGTCTCCAGCATGCGGCGATCGTGCGTGATCAGCAGCAGGGTTCCCTCGAAACTGTCGACGGCCTGCTCGAGTTGTTCGATCGCCGGCAGATCCAGGTGGTTGGTGGGTTCGTCGAGCACCAGCAGATTGACGCCGCGTGCCTGCAGCAGCGCGAGGCCCGCGCGGGTGCGTTCGCCCGGCGACAACGACGACGCCGTCCGCAGGACGTGGTGACCCTTGAGGGCGAACTTCGCCAGCAGGGTCCGCACGTCGGCGTCCGGCCAGTCGGGCACGTTGCGCCCGAACGCCTCGACCAGCGGTTCGTCCCCCTCGAACAGGCTGCGGGCCTGATCGATCTCGCCGACGAGCACACCCGACCCCAGCGACGCGCGACCGGAATCCGGTTCGATCGTGCCGAGCAGCAACCGCAGCAGCGTGGACTTCCCGGCGCCGTTCGGGCCGGTGACAACGATGCGGTCGCCCCACTCGACCTGCGTGGTGATCGGCCCGAGGACGAAGTCGCCCCGCCGGACGACGGCCTCGCCGAGGGTCGCGACCACCGTGCCGCTGCGCGGGGCGGCGGCGATGGACATGCGCAGTTCCCATTCCTTGCGCGGCTCCTCGACGACGTCGAGCCGCTCGATGCGCCGCTGCGTCTGACGCGCCTTCGCGGCCTGCTTCTCGGTGGCCTCCGCGCGATGCTTGCGTCCGATCTTGTCGTTGTCCTTGGATTTGCGGCGCGCGTTGCGGACGCCGTGTTCGAGCCAGTTGCGCTGCATCCGGGCGCGTTCCTCGAGCTGCGACTTGGTGTCGGCGAACTCCTCGTACTGTTCACGCGCGTGCCGGCGCGCCACCTCGCGCTCGACGAGATACGCCTCGTACCCGCCCTCGTAGACCGAGATCTGCTGTTGCACGGGATCGAGTTCGACGATGCCCGTCACGGTGCGCGCGAGGAACTCGCGGTCGTGGCTGACGACCACCAGTGCCGTGCGCGTCTCGTCGACGAACCGTTCGAGCCGTTCGAGGCCGGCCAGATCCAGGTCGTTCGTCGGTTCGTCGAGCAGAAGCACGTCGTAGCGCGAGAGCAGCAGCGCCGCCAACCCGGCGCGCGCGGCCTGACCACCGGAGAGCGACGTCATCGGCGCGTCGAGTCCGACGTCCAGACCGAGGTCGTCGACCACCTTCTCGGCACGCTCTGCCAGGTCGGCGCCGCCGAGCGCCAGCCACCGTTCGAGGGCCGGGGTGTAGTCGTCCTCACCGGAGTCGCCGAGCCGCTCGGCGGCGGCGTTCATGACGCGTTCGGCCTCGGCGACACCGGTGCGCCGGGAGAGGAAGCCGAGGATCGTCTCGCCCGGCACCCGCTCGGGTTCCTGCGCGAGATAGCCGATCGTGGCGTCGGGTGGGCTGAGGATCACCGAGCCGGTGACATCGGCGTCGCCGACCCCCGCGAGGGTCGTGAGCAGCGTCGATTTCCCGGCGCCGTTGGCGCCCACGAGGCCGATCACGTCGCCCGGTGCGACGGTGAGATCGAGTCCGTCGAACAGGACACGTTCCCCGCGGGAGGCCGACAGGCCGTCGATACGAAGTGTTGCGCTCACGCTCCGAGTATCCCGGTCGAGGTGGACCCGGGTTCGGGCGCGGGTCCTCCGTGCCACGGAACCACCTCGTCAGCTCCGGCACTCCGCGGGGACGACCTCCTCGTCCACCGGGGTGACCTCCTCTGCATCCACCGGGACGAGATCGAGCGGATCGGCGATCTCGTCGCGCGGCGTCCGGGCCGCGACGATCACGATCACGGCCGCGACGGCCGGCACGATCCCCGCCACCGCGAAGGTCGGCGCGAGCCCGACCGTGAGAGCCAGCGGCCCGGCCGCGGCCATCGACAGCGGCATGAACACGATCGAAACGAAGAAATCGAGACTCGACACCCGGCCCAGCAGGTGCGCGGGTACCCGCCGCTGCAGCAGGGTGCCCCACACGACGGATCCGGCATTGAACAGGGCGCCGACGACGAACACCGCCACGACCATGATCGGTACCGACCCGGAGACGCCGATGACGACGAGGGGGATGCAGCCCAGCCCCCACATCAGGAACGGGACGGTGAGATAGCGCCTCGGCAGTCGCAGCGACGCCACGAGCATCGATCCGACGGCCCCACCGACACCGAATCCGGCCATCACCATCGCGTGCTGCGAAGGCCCGCCCCCGGTCGCCTCGCGGATCGCGAACGGGATCAGCACCTCGATCGGTCCGAGCACGCAGAAGACCACGACGGACCCGAACAGGAGCGTTCCGAGCAACCACGGCGTGCGCACGGTGAACCGCACACCCTCCGCGAGATCGTCGAAGACGGAACGGAATCCGCTCGATCCGCCGGGCTGCGTGTCGTCGCGGCGGACCGCGGTCGGGTGCATCGCGAGGATGCACAGCGCCCCGACCACCTCGAGGAGCGCGACCGTGCACATGGCGACCGCGGGGGACGAAGCCGCGACGACGGCGCTCGCCGCCGCCGGACCGGCCGCCTGCATGAGCGTCGGCCGGAGCACGCCCTCGACACCGTTGGCGGCGAGCAGGTCCTGTGGCGGGACGATGGACGGCAACAGTGCCGAATAGGCCGGGAACTGGACGCCGTTGGCGAGCCCGAGTGCGAAACCCACGACGGTGAGATGCCAGAAGGCGATCGATCCGTTCACGGCGAGCGCAGCCGTCACCGCGACCAGCACCGCCCGGGCGATGTACGTCGCGAGGAGCAGGGTGCGCTGCGGGATCCGATCGGCGAGCACGCCCCCGAGAAGTGCGACGAGGAGCATGCCCACGGCCGGTCCCACTGCGACCGAGGACAGTTCGGCCGGGCCGCCACCCATCTCGACGACCTGCCACACCACCGCGATGAGCCAGGTGCCCACGGACAGCAGTCCCGCCGCGAGCGCCAGGATCAGCAGGCGGTACTGCGGATGGGCGAACGGCCGCACGGGCCCGCGCGCCAGGCGCGGACGCCGGTGCGTCGGTGATGCGGTGTGGTTGCTCATCGCGTTCCCCCGGTCGTCGGACGGTCCGATGAGATCTTGCGACCTCGAGGCGACTCGAGGTCAAGTGTCTTCGCCCCTCGGGCGACCGATCAACCGATTTTCCGTGGGCGTCGCCTCAGCGTGCGGGTCCGGATTCGAGAACGATGTCGGCGGAACGTCTTTCGCCGTTCTCGATGGTCCACTCGATCGACACGACGTCGCCGGGGCGGTGACGGAGCAGACGTTCCTCGAGTTCCCCGGTCGACGAGACGCGCTCACCGTCGAACGACACCACGACGTCGCCGGCGTCGAGACCGGCGTGATAGGCGGGACTGTCGTAGGACACCCACAGCACCTCGGCCCCGAGATTCTGCCCGTCCCTGCGGGCGGTGGTGACGCTCGCGCCCAGCCGAGGTGTGGGGCCCACGTGCACCGACCCTTCGCTCACTCCCGTCCGAACCTGTTCGACGACCGTGATCGCCTCGGTGATGGGCACGGCGTACGCCTCGGGGGTCGTATCGGGCGAGGTGTCGGTGTTCCGCTGCACCGCACCCGCGGTGTTGATCCCCACGACCGTTCCGTACTCGTCGACGAGCGGCCCGCCGGAATCGCCCGGCCGGATCGGGGCGTCGGTGCGGATCATCCCCGTGAGGCGGTGACGCGAACCGTCCGTGGCGTCGCGGACCACCACATTGCGGTCGAACTCGACGATGGTGCCGGGGGTCGCCACGACGACCCCACCACCCTCGGAGTTACCGAAGGCCGTCACCCGGCTGCCCACCGGCGGCAGGTCCTCGGCGATCGCGGCGGCCGGAAGATCGCTCGCGGTGCCGAGTCGCAGGACGGCGAGATCGCGTTCGCGGTCGTAGCCGAGGACCTCCGCGTCGTAGATCAGGCCGTTCGCACCGCTCACCGCGCTGATGTCGGTGGCTCCGCTCACCACATGATGATTCGTGACGACCGTGCCGTCGGGAGTGATCACGATCCCGGTGCCCGTCATGCCCGTCCAGCCCGCGCTCGCGTCGATCGTCACGACGACCGGCAGGGTGCGCGCGGTGAGTTCGTCGGCGGTCAGCGGCGTCGGGGGAGGGGCGACCGGCGCCGGTGGTGGGGGAGGGAGCGCCATGTCGACCAGGGCCGGTGCCGATGCGACGAGGCTGGCGGTGGTCGCGAGCGCGACCAGCAGCACCGATCCGCCCCGCCCACTCACTGCTGCGGCACCTCGCCGGTGAGATGGTCGAGCAGTTCACGCGCCGCGGCGCGACCGGCGCGGTTCGCCCCGATCGTGGACGCCGACGGGCCGTAGCCGACGAGATGGACGCGCGGATCCTTCGCGACGCGGGTCGCGAGCCGGCCGTCCATCGTGATGCCGCCACCGGCGTTGCGCAACGACAACGGTGCGAGATGATCGAGGGAACTCCGGAATCCGGTGCACCACAGGATGACGTCGACGTCGAGTGTCCGGCCGTCGCTCCATCGGACGCCGGTCTCGGTGATCTCGGAGAACATCGGGGACCGCTCCAGCGCGCCGCGTTCGCGCGCGGCCCGCAGCGCCGGGGTGAGCGGGAGCCCGGTGACGGAGACGACCGATCCGGGTGGCAGTCCGCGTCGTACCCGATCCTCGACGAGCGCGACGGCAGCGTGGCCACGCTCGGCCGTGAACGGTTCCTCGCTCCACGCGGGTTCGCGTCGCGTCACCCAGGTGGTCTCGGTGATGCGGGAGATCTCGTCGAGGAGCTGGACCGCGGAGATGCCACCACCGACGACGAGCACGTGCTGCCCGGTGAACTCCTCGGCCGTTCGGTAGTCCTTGGTGTGCAGCTGCCGTCCGGTGAATCGCGCGGCGCCGGGATACCACGGGACGAAGGGCCGCTCCCAGGTGCCGGTCGCGTTGATGATGCCGCGTGCCGCGTAGACGGCCGACTCGGTCTCGACGCGCAGTCGCTCGCCGCGGTCGCACACGACCCGCACGGTGGTGGGGCGGTGGACGGGAAGGTCGAACTCCTTCTCGTAGGCGGCGTAGTACTGCGGTACCGCCGAGGCGGCCGGAACCTCTCCCGCGGAGGTGTCGACGACGTCCGCGAACGCGAGGCCGGGCAGGTCGTGGACGCCGTTGACGGTGCTCAGTGTCAGCGACGGCCAACGGTCCTGCCATGCCCCGCCGGGACCGAACGAGCGGTCGAGGACGACGAATCCGGTCTCGGGTGCGACTCCGAAGCGGGTGAGGAAGTAGGCGGTCGACAGGCCGGCCTGCCCGGCGCCGATCACGACGATGTCGACCGGCGTCGCATCGGCGGTCTGTACCTCGGCCGCATCGAGTGCCTCGTCGGCGAGCATCGCGAGCCTCCCTCTCGGATCGTTGTCCTTCATCATGCCGCGATCGCGGCCGGTGCGCGGAGGGAACGCTGTCCGGGTCCCGAGAAATGTGATATCACTTTAATATCGCTTTGACTCTGGGAGGTAGGAACATGGATGTCGTGCAGTCGCCAGTGACCGTCGAGCGGCCGGGCCCCTCGTCCAACGGCTGGTCGGTGCTGATCGCCGCTCTGGTCGCAATCGCCGTCGGCGCCGGTCTGATCGGCTGGGGAGCGGTGGATGTCACCGTTCCGCTGATCGTCGCCGGCGCCGTCATCGTGGTGCTCGCCCTCGTGCCGCTCGCCGGACTCGTCCTCGTCGAACCGAACGAGGCCCGTGTCCTCCAACTCCTCGGCAGCTCGTACACCGGCACCCTGCGCGAACCCGGTCTGCGCTGGATGAACCCGCTCAACACCCGCCGCAAGATCTCCACCCGTATCCGCAACCACGAGACGGGCAGAGCCAAGGTCAACGATGCCGACGGCAACCCCATCGAGATCTCGGCGGTCATCGTGTGGCAGGTCGAGGACACCGCGCGCGCCGTCTTCGACGTCGACGACTTCGAGGAGTTCGTCGCCGTGCAGACCGAGGCCGCGGTCCGCCACATCGCCGGTTCGTACCCGTACGACGCTGCGCCGGAAGCGATGTCGCTGCGTCAGAACGCCGACGAGATCACCACCAAGCTCTCGGCCGAGGTCCACGACCGCGTGCAGTCCGCCGGTATCCGCGTCATCGAGACCCGCATCAACCAGCTCGCCTACGCACCCGAGATCGCCCAGGCGATGCTGCGACGTCAGCAGGCCGGCGCCGTCATCGCCGCCCGCGAGCAGATCGTCAAAGGTGCCGTCTCGATGGTCGGCACCGCCCTGGCCCGCCTCGAGGCCGAGCACACCGTCGAACTCGACGAGGAACGCAAGGCCGCGATGGTCTCGAATCTCCTCGTCGTGTTGTGTGGAGACCAGAGTGCTCAGCCCGTACTCAACACGGGATCGCTGTACCAGTAGGGATCATGCGGCATGGCCGAACGTAAGAAGGTGCTGCTGCGCCTCGACCCGGCAGTCCACGACGCGCTCGCGCGGTGGGCTGCCGACGAGTTGCGCAGCACCAACGCCCAGATCGAGTTCCTGCTCCGGCGGGCCCTCACCGAGGCCGGTCGGATGCCGCGCGAGGTGGGGCGCATACGCGGACCGGGCCGTCCGCGTGCCGATGCCGACGACGAGGAGTGAGCAGACATGGCCGGCACGGCACGACGGGAAGGTGCCACCGACGAGACGGGTCGCTACGCGGTGCTCTATCCCGCGCTCGCCGAGGCGGCCCACCGCGTAGGCGCGACCGCGATCGGTCTGATCGACGTGGGACGCCCCGCGGCGCTGAACCTGTGCGTCGACCGAGTGGGCATCACCTACAGCGACGGGGTGTTCCTGGGTGACCCGGATTCTCCTGTGCAGGAGAGCTGTTCGATCGTCCACGGCGGGTCGGTTCCCGACCGTGCGATGCCTCCGGTGGTCGCGCGCGTCGCTGTGACGCGCCACCGCCCCGACGTCGAGGACGCCCTGCTCGCCGAGGACCCACCCGTCCGGTTCTGCGGTGACGTCGTGGAGCTGCTGCCCGAGGCGATCGCGGCGGTACCCGAGGATGCCCTGCCGGTCGTGACGACCACCTGGGCTCTGTCGCGTCTGGCGATTCCGCGGCGCCCGTCGTTCGTCGACCGCCTTCGCGAGGCGACCACGGGACGAACGGTCGCATGGGTGTCGGCCGAGGGTGTCGGTGTCGCGCCGTCGGTCCCGACGCTCGGTGATCGTCCGGCCTCCGGCCACAGCATCGTCGGCATCGCGCTGTGCGAGGGTGCCGAGCAGCGGGTGGATGCGGTGGCGCGCTGCTGGTCGCGGGGCCGAATTCTCGACTGGTTTCACTGATTTCGGTGGTTCCACCCCAGCTCGGCGGGGTCGGATCCACCTGAACCCGATCGGGCGGCGAAGGTCGGTAGCAGGGTCCGCGTGATGCGAGCGGGCCAGTCCTCGTCCACCTCGCCGCGGCGCGCCTGCTCGGCGAAGTAGGCCCCGACCACGCAGTCCAGGAAGGTCTCCACATCGAGATCGGCGCAGACGGTTCCGTCGTCGCAGTGGCGTCGGATGGCCTCGGCGAGCATCTGCCGGTGGCGCGTCAACAGAGATCGCATCAGCTCGGTGAACCACGGTTCCTGTTCGGTGACGAGCGCCGCGAGCCCACCGAGCCCGATGCCCTCGTCGACGGAGAGGCGGGACTGCTCCACCACCCACCGCAGGAGCTCTTCGGCCGTGGCCTCCGGTTCCGGGGGTGCCGGTCGGGTGAGGGGTTCCATCACCGCCTTCAGCATCTCGCTGCGGTCCCGGTACCGGCGGTAGATCGTCGTCCGGGCCATGCCGGCGACGTTCGCGACCGCTTCGATCGTGACGGCCTTCGGCCCTTTCGTGCGCAGCAGCAGGAGCACGGTGTCGGCGATCCGCTGTTCGGGTGAGGGTGTCGTCGCGGCGTCCATCGCCTTCGGCCTCTTCTTTCGGGTGTCGGGTCGGCCGCTCCATCGAAGCATGGCATTCGAACCGGAACGTCGATACAGTGGCTGTAGCTACAATACATGTAGCGTTTCGCTGTCAGGAGGTTTCGACATGTCCGTTCGCGCGTCCTGGGCAGGACGAATCGCGTTGTTCCTCGGTCTGCTCACCATGTCGTCGTCGTTCTGGGTGGAGACCACGGAGCCCGGTCGCGGCGCCACCCTCGGTCTGGGTGCTCTGGCGAGCATCTTCGCGCTGTGGTCGTTGGTCGCGCGCGATCCCACGAAGGATCACTGGGCGCTGTCCGTGGTGGGTCTGGCGATGCTCGTCTCACCGTGGGTCGGCCGATTCGCAGGCGACGGCGCCTCGTGGATCGCGTGGATCTCCGGTGCATCGATCATGATTCTCGGTGCCATCGCGTATCTCTCGGACGAAGCCGACAACGTGACCGAAGAGGTCGAGCGGTGGGAACGTGAGAGCTACGCGCCGACCGGCCGCGCCTGACGATCCGGCGCCTCGCCCACACTCGCGGGGCGGGTGGAATGATGCGGGGTGTTCGGTGACGAAGGGATGGGGCGACACATGATCGGGATCAGCCGCGACGGCGACGTCGTGACCGTGGAACTGCAACGCGAAGAGCGTCGTAACGCGCTCAACACGCAGCTGTGCGTGGAGATCCGCGAAGCGGTGGACAAGGCCGTGGCGGACGACGCGCGTGTCGTGGTGATCACCGGGCGGGGCACGAGCTTCTGCGCCGGGGCCGATCTCTCCGGCGACGTCTACGCCGAAGGGTTCACCGACAGCCTCGCCGAGATGCTGCGCACCATCGTCGAGGCCCCGATCCCGGTGATCGCGGCCGTCAACGGTCCGGCCATCGGTGCCGGCACCCAGCTGACGCTCGCGGCGGATCTGAGGGTCGTGGCGCCCACTGCACGTTTCTCGGTTCCTGCTGCGCGCCTGGGCATCTCGGTGGATCGGTGGACGGTCCGGCGACTCGCCTCGCTCATCGGCGGCGGTCCGGCACGCGCGGTCTTCCTCGCCGCCGAACCCGTCCACGCCGAGGAAGCTCTCGCGCGTGGGCTCGCCAATCGCATCGGCGACCTCGCCGACGCGCAGGCATGGGCGCACGAGATCGCGAAGCTCGCGCCGCTGTCGCTGAACGCGATGAAGTTGTTCCTCAACGACGACGGCACCCGCGACGAGGCCACGCCCGAGCAGACCGCCGCACTCGCCGCGGCGTGGCTCAGCGAGGACGCCCAGGAGGCCAGGCTCGCTCGTGCCGAGCGCCGCGACCCGATCTTCCGCGGACGATGAACATCCGGTCCGCCGTCTCGGCCGCGCTCGCCGGAGCGGGCACGCTGTGGGTCGCGCGCGCCGTGAACGGCCTGCCCGGTTCCATCGGCGCCTCGGTCTCCGACATCCGTCCCTACGCCGCCGCGTCGCCCCGCTACCGCGACGGTCGTTTCCACAACACCGACCCGGCGTCCGTGCTCGGCCCCGAGGCGGCGGGCGGTTTCGCGAAGGACCTGCTCACCCGCGGGTCGCGGGGGAGACCTCGCACCGAGGTGCCGGTGTCGACCTATCTCGCGCCGGTCGACGCGGCGGAACTCGCCGTGACGTGGTTCGGGCACTCGACCGCCCTCGTCGAGGTCGACGGCTACCGGGTGCTGTGCGACCCGGTGTGGAGCGAACGCGTGTCACCCTCACCCACCGTCGGCCCGGCACGTCTGCATCCGGCGCCGGTCGAACTGCAGACCCTGCCGCGTCTCGACGCGGTGGTGATCTCGCACGACCACTACGACCATCTCGACCGGTTCACGGTCGAGAGCCTCGCCGTGCTGCAACCGACCGTCCGGTTCGTCGTGCCGCTCGGGGTGGGCGCACACCTGCGCCGATGGCGGATCGCCGAGGAACGCATCGTCGAACTCGACTGGGACGAACACGTCGAGGTGGACGGCCTGCGCATCACGTGCACCGAAGCCCGGCACTTCTCCGGGCGCGGCCTGCAGCGCAACATCACGTTGTGGTCGTCGTGGGTGTTCACCGGGCCGACGCGCCGGGTGTTCTTCGGCGGCGACAGCGGCTACACCCCGCGGTTCGCCGACGTCGGCGAGGCCTACGGTCCGTTCGACCTGACATTGCTGCCCGTGGGTGCCTACGACAAGCGATGGCCCGACGTGCACATGAACCCCGAGGAAGCGGTGCGCACGCATCTCGACCTCGGTGGCGTCGACCGTCGCGACAGTCTGCTGGTCCCCGTGCACTGGGGAACCTTCGACCTCGCCTTCCACGCCTGGTCGGAGCCCATCACCCGGTTGCTGCCCGCCGCGCGGGAGTCGGAGGTGACCACCGCGGTGCCGATGCCGGGTCAGCGGATCGACGTGTCGAAGTCCGATGCGTCGAAGCCCGTCGCGGTCGATCCGTGGTGGCTCAGGTCGAGCTGATCCACCTGCCGCGGCACCGGCTGTTCGCTTTCGTGCCCTAATCTGGTTCGTCATGGCAGTAGAAGAGCCCACGACGGTGGTGGGAACGGACGAGGCGCCGGTCCTCGCATCCGACCATGCAGCCACCGGGCTGTCCACCGAGCAGGTCGCCGAGCGTGTGGCACGTGGCCTCACCAACGATGTCCCCGACCGCGCGTCCCGATCGGTCAAGGACATCGTCCGGGCCAACGTGTTCACCCGGATCAACGCGATCCTCGGGGTGCTGCTGCTGATCGTGCTGGCCACCGGCTCGATCATCGACGGCATGTTCGGTCTGCTGATCATCGCGAACAGCGGCATCGGCATCATCCAGGAGGTGCGCGCCAAGCGCACCCTCGACAAGCTGGCCATCGTCAGCCAGACGAAACCCGTCGTGCGCCGGGACGGCGTCGCCGCACCGATCGCTCCGCGCGAGGTGGTGCTCGACGACATCATCGAGCTCGGCCCCGGCGACCAGCTGGTCGTCGACGGCGAGGTGGTCGAGGCCCAGGGTCTCGAACTGGACGAGTCGCTGCTGACGGGCGAGTCGGATCCCGTGCACAAGGTGCCCGGTTCGACGGTGATGTCGGGCAGCTTCGTCGCCTCCGGCTCCGGCTCCTACCGTGCGACGAAGGTCGGCCGCGACGCCTACGCGGCGCGACTCGCGGAAGAAGCGAGCAAGTTCACACTCGTGAAGTCGGAGCTGAACGCGGGCATCAACAAGATCCTGCGTTTCATCACTTACCTGATGATCCCCGCGGGTCTGCTCATCATCTACAACCAGCTCTTCTCCAGCGGCGAGTCGCTCGGCCCCGCGCTGAGCGGCATGGTCGCCGCCCTCGTGCCGATGGTGCCCGAGGGTCTCGTGCTCATGACGTCCATCGCGTTCGCGGTCGGTGTCGTCCGCCTCGGACGTCGTCAGTGCCTCGTTCAGGAGCTGCCGGCGATCGAAGGCCTCGCGCGCGTCGACGTGGTGTGTGCCGACAAGACCGGCACGCTCACCGAGAACGGCATGCGCCTGTCCGATCTCGAGCCCCTCGACGGCAGCAACCTCGACGAGGCCCGCGCCGCCCTGGCCGCGCTGGCGGCCGACGACCCGCGTCCGAACGCCAGCGTCCTCGCGATCGCCGAGGCGTTCCCCACCGCCCCCGGCTGGGGCGAGCCCACCGCGGTCGCGCCGTTCTCGTCGGCGAAGAAGTGGAGCGGCCAGTCGTACGGCACCCACGGCAACTGGCTGCTCGGCGCACCCGACGTGCTGCTCGACCCCGGCACCGAGGCGGCGCGACGCGCCGAGGAACTCGGCTCGAGCGGGCTGCGGGTGCTGCTCCTCGCATGCAGCGACCGCCCGGTCGACGACGAACTCGCCCCCGGCACGGTCACGCCCGTCGCGCTCGTCGTCCTCGAACAGCGGGTGCGCCCGGACGCGAAGCCGACCCTCGAGTACTTCGCCGGCCAGCAGGTCGACGTCAAGGTCATCTCCGGCGACAACGCGATCGCCGTCGGTGCGGTCGCCTCGTCGCTCGGCCTGCCGGGTAGCGGGTCTCCCATCGACGCGCGTTCCCTGCCGGAGGGCGAGAACGAACTCGCCGACGTCGTCGAAGGCTCGACGACCTTCGGCCGGGTCCGTCCCGATCAGAAGCGCTCGATGGTCGGCGCGCTGCAGTCGCGCGGTCACACCGTCGCGATGACCGGCGACGGCGTCAACGACGTGCTCGCCCTCAAGGACGCCGACATCGGAGTCGCGATGGGGTCGGGTAGTCCCGCGACCCGCGCGGTCGCACAGATCGTCCTTCTCGACAACAAGTTCGCGACGCTGCCCTACGTGGTGGCCGAGGGTCGCCGGGTCATCGGCAACATCGAACGCGTCTCCAACCTGTTCCTCACCAAGACGGTGTACTCGGTGCTGCTCGCCTTCCTGGTGGGCGTGTCGGGTGTGCTGTCGCAGGTGTTCGACTTCGAGCCGTTGCCCTATCCGTTCCTGCCCCGGCACGTGACGATCGCGGCGTGGTTCACCATCGGCATCCCCGCCTTCCTGCTGTCGCTGGCACCGAACAACGAGCGGGCACGCTCGGGCTTCGTCTCCCGCGTGATGCGACTGGCGATCCCCTCGGGCGTGGTCGTCGGTGTGGCGACCTTCGTCTGTTACGTGCTCGTCTACGGCGGCCCGGAGCAGACCGAGCAGCAGAAGATCCAGGCCGGCACCTCGGCCCTGATCACCTTGCTGATCATCGCGCTGTGGGTGCTCGCCGTGGTCGCCCGCCCGTACCAGTGGTGGAAGATCGCGCTGCTCGCCGGTTCGGTGCTCGGCTACGTGATCCTGTTCTCCGTGCCGTTCACCCGGGAGTTCTTCGCACTCGATCCGTCGAACGTCGCGTACTCGACGATCGCGGTGACGTGCGGGCTGATCGGAGTCGTCCTCGTCGAGGCCCTGTGGTGGGTGTCGGGACGTCTCCACGGGGAGCACCGCCGCCTGTTCGCCGCCCCCGACGATCTGCTGCCGGGCGTACACTGACCCGCAGCGCACGGATCGGTGCGCCCGAACCTCACGGCGATCCGACGAGGGAAGGACCGAACGATGGGTTTCATGGATTCGGTGAAGGGCTTTGTGAACAAGGGCAAGGACTACGCCTCGAAGAACCCCGACAAGGCCGATCAGTTCATCGAGAAGGCCGGCGACCAGGTGGACGGACGTACCGGCGGCAAGTACACCCAGCACGTCGACAAGGCGCAGGACGCCGCCCGTCAGCATCTGGGTACCAGCGACAATCCTGCACCGGGCGCGCAGCCCGGACCCGGCGGGGAGCCCGGTCCCGAGGGCGGTCCCGGACCCGAAGCACAACCGGGACCGCGTCAACCCTGATCGAGGCAGGGGTGGCAGCCCCCGTTCACGGCAGGTGCGGCAACACAGCGTCGCCGAAGGTGTCGATGAACGGGCGCTGATCCGGCCCCACATGGTGCAGATAGATCTCGTCGAAACCGAGTTCGGCGAATTCGCACAAGCGGTCGACGTGTTCGGCGGGATCGTCGGACACGATCACCGCGCCCTCGAGGTCGCCGTCGTCGAGTTCGGCGGCGTGGGACTCGAATTCCTCGGGCGTGGCGAGTTCTGCCATGAGTTCCGGCGGTAGGGCGTTCGTCGCCCACTGTTCCCGCGCGATCTCCCGAGCGCGCTCCCGCGTGGGCGCCCAACTCAGATGGACCTGCAGCACGGTCCGTCCGCGTCCGCCTCCGTCGCGGTAGGCGCCGAGGATCCGCCGCAGGTCCTCGAGTGGGGCGTTCACGGTGACGAGACCGTCGACCCGGTCGGCGAAACGACCGGCCGTCTCGGGAGTCAGTGCGGGAAGCAGAATGTCGGGAGGAGTCTCCGGCCGGTCCCAGACCCGTCCCCGGTCGACCTTCACCGCGCCGTCGTGGTCGACGACTTCGCCCGTGTGCAGGCGTCGCACGATGTCGAGGTTCTCACCGAGGAGTTGCTGCCGTTCCTCCTTGGGTGGCCAGGCGACTCCGGACATGCGTTCGTTGCAGTGCTCGCCGCTGCCGAGTGCGAACCAGAAGCGCTGCGGGAACATCGATGCCAGAGTGGCGGTGGCCTGGGCGGTGACGACCGGGTGGTAGCGGAAGCCGGTCGCGGTGACGACACCGAAACGTAGGTCCGTGGTGGCCAGGGCCGCTCCGAGCCACGACCACGCGAACCCCGAGTGTCCCTGGCGATGCGACCACGGTTCGATGTGGTCCGAGCACATGGCCGCCCCGAAACCGGCCGCTTCCGCGAGCCGGACGTCCTCGAGCAGGCGGGATGGGGACGCCTGTTCGTGTGAGGCGTGAAAACCTATCAGCGTCATACCTGTCCGCTCCTCCGGTCGATCGGCGATCAGTACTTCTCGATGAGGGTCAGTGCAGCCGTCATGAGTGCGAGATGGCTCAGTCCCTGGGGGAGATTGCCGAGGAAGGTGCCGTCCTCGGCGATCATCTCCGAGTACAGGCCCACGTCGTTGGCGAGCGGTACGAGTTCGCCCATCAGTTCGGTGGCCTCGTCGGTCCGTCCCGTCTCGGCCAGTGCCGCGACCATCCAGAACGCGCAGGCGACGAACGTCCCTTCCTCCTTGTCGGCGCCGCTGAACCGGTAGAGCAGCGGCCCGCGACCGAGTTCCCGTCGCAGAGCGTCGCAGGTGGCCTGCATTCGCGGACCCCGGTCGTACCCGCCGACGGCTCCGAGCAGGACGGACGCGTCCAGCCGGTCGGTGCCGGGATAGGCGGTGTAGCACCCGAGTTCGTCCGACCAGCAGTTCTCCTCGATCCAGTCGCGGATGAGATCGCGTTCGCGTCGCCAGCGATCCGCCGTCCCCGGGATCTGCCCGACCTCGGCGAGATGGACGGCGCGGTCGAGCGCGTGCCAGCAGCTCATCTTCGAGTTCGTGTAGTGCTCGCGGTCGAGCAGCTCCCAGATGCCGTGATCGGCCTGTTGCCAGACATCGCAGGTGTGGTCGGCGATGCGGGCGAGCAGACGCGCGGTCGCGATGTCGAGCACGTAACCCTCACTGCTGTAGAGGGTCACGATCTCGAACAGGTCGCCGTAGATCCCGAGCTGCAATTGACCTGCGGCCCTGTTCCCCTCGACCACCGGGCCGATACCGCGCCAACCCGGAACATCCAGTCGCCGTTCGTCGTCGGGAGTTCCGCCGTCGAGCCGGGTGAACACCTCCGCGTCGGCACCCTGATCGCGCACCACGCGGAGCAACCAGCTCATCGCGGCGTGCACCTCCTCGCGATCGCCGAGACGGATCAGCGCGTGCAGGGTGTAGGCGGCGTCGCGCACCCAGGCGAAACGGTAGTCCCAGTTCTTCTCGCCGTCCGGGCTTTCCGGAACGGACGTCGTCGCCGCTGCGGCGATCGCACCCGATCGGTTCTGCAACAGTTTCAGTGCGAGCGCGCTCCGGATCACCGCATCGGCCCACGGCCCGTCGTAGTGGAGGAGCGACGACCACTGCTTCCACCGGTCGACGGTACGGTCGATGTTGGCGTCGATCGCGTCGGCGTCGGGCAACGGCAGGGGTTCGTTCTCCGTCGACAGCACAGCGATCAGGTGCCGGGATCCGGCCGAGGTGACGAAACGGCCGCCGATCGAGCGGTGTTCGATCACCGGTTCACCGGTGCCGGACGTGCGCACCCCGATGCTCACGGTCCCCACCCGCAGGACGGGTCCGTGTTCGGTTCGGTCGCACCAGGGCTGGTACCGGCCCAGTCCGGTGCCGGGGGCGACCGTCCAGCGCATCGCGACCTCGCCGTCCAGGCCTTCGACGCGGCGGGCGAGCTCACCCCAGGGCAACCGCCCGGCGACACCCGTATCGATCGAGTCGGTCACCCGGACCCGGCCCTGTGCGGTGGTGAAGACGGTACTCAGCACGTTCGTGCCCGGCACGTATGCGCGTTCGACGGTGAACTCGTCGACAGGCTGTAACTCGACGGAACCACCCGCCGGTGCGTCGAGAAGTCGTGCGAAGACCGGGTGCGAATCGAGGAGCGGTACCGGATACCAGTCCACCGAACCGTCCTCGGCGACGAGGGCGACGGTGTCGCCGTCGCCCAGCGCGGCGTAGGTGCGCAGGTCCGCATAGCCG
This sequence comes from Rhodococcus sp. 5G237, assembly GCF_053764735.1. NCBI lineage: Bacteria > Bacillati > Actinomycetota > Actinomycetes > Mycobacteriales > Nocardiaceae > Rhodococcus > Rhodococcus sp. 5G237. The sequence goes on from NZ_JBSNCD010000002.1 coordinate 505,796, forward strand.
TCGTCGTCGCGGGCTGGGATCACACGCACTCCTCGCTGGGGCCGGGTACACGGCGGTCGATCGGTTGCATACCCCGGCCGGGTCGGGGCAAACGACCTGCACGTTCGCGACGGCCGACCGTCGGCTGTGTCACCATCACACCGTGAACCGGACACCTGGCACGGTGCCGTCGCGATGAACGGCGCGTGGATCCTGCTGGTCGTCATCGCCGGGATCGCGGTGACCGCCCTCGCGTCGCGACGCGACCTGCAGGCCCCGCTCGTGCTCGTCGCCGTCGGAGCACTGGTGTCGTTCGTGCCGGGTCTGCCAAGGCTCGAACTGGATCCGGAGATCATTCTCGGGGTCGTCCTGCCGCCGCTGTTGTATTCGTCGGCCCTGAGGTTCTCGGTTCCTACCTTCCGGCAGTATCTGCCGTCGATCCTGCGGCTCGGGATCTATACGGTGCTCGTCACGGCGTTCGTCGTGGCGTGGACGGCGTCCGCGATGATGACGGCGCTGTCCTTCGGTGCGGCGCTCGCTCTCGGCGCGGTCGTCGCACCGACCGACGCGGTCAGTGCCGTCGCCGTGGGGCAACGGCTCGGACTGCCGAAACGGGTCATCGCGGTGCTGACCGGGGAGGGTCTGGTCAACGACGCCACCGCCCTGACCCTGTTCACCGTGGCGATCTCGGCCGTCACGGGAACACACATCCTCGCTGATTCGCCGCTCCTGTTCTTCCTCTACGAGGTCGCGGGTGGGGTCGCTGTCGGTCTGGCACTCGCATACATCGTCCACCTGATCCGCGTCCGGATGTACGACTCGCCGCTCGAGACCGTGCTGGGGCTGGTGCTGCCGTTCGCGGCGTATCTCGCCGCCGAGGAGCTCCACGCCTCGGGAGTGCTCGCCGTCGTCGCTGCCGGACTGTTCATCGGGCACCGTGCCACCGAGGTCTCGGTGAGCACGCGACTGCAGGAACGCGCGGTGTGGAAGAGCATCGACGTGGTGCTCGAGACGTTCGTCTTCGCTTACATGGGCCTGCAATTGCGGTTCGTCCTCGACGAGGTCCGCGACAGCGGCGCCGACCTGCGCCTCGCGTTGCTCGGTGCGGTGGTGATCCTGCTCGTCGTCATGATCGTGCGACCCGCGTGGGGTCTGCTGCACTGGGGCCGGCGCGCGCTCGTGCGGCGCGCCGGATCCGAACGCCTCGGCCGCGACCAGCTGAACTTCCGGGAACACGTCGTGGTGTCGTGGGCGGGCATGCGCGGGGTCGTCACCCTCGCCGCGGCCGGTGGGGTGCCCGTGGTGATCGCATCGGGTGCTCCCTTCCCCGGCCGCGAGATGATCCAGATCTCCGCGCTGGTCGTCGCCATCGGCACACTCCTCATCCAGGGCGCGACGATGCCGTGGCTCATCCGTCGACTCGAGGTCACCGACCCCTACGAGCGGCTGCGGACCGAGGAACAGATGACCGTGGCCCGCAGGATCTCGGCGGAGTCCAGCGACCGTGTGCTTGCCGAACTCGCCGCGCAGCCACCCGACGGCGTGGACCCGGAGATCTACGACAGGCTGCTGGCCAAAGCACGCACGTCGCTCCGATCCCGGCAGGAGGCAGAGACCGTCGAGGACGCGGCTGCAGACGCGGGAGCGCGACTTGCCGCACTGTTCGACGACATCCGGCGAGCGTCCCTGCGGGCGCGACGACAGGATCTCATCGACGCACGTGATCGTGGGGAACTCGACGACGAGATTCTCCGCGACGTGCTGGAGAGTCTCGATGTCGACGAGGCGGCCGTCGAGGAACGCATCCGCCGCCGCCGTCGGGACAGCAGTGCACAACAGTAGGACGACAGGGCGCAACGGTAGACTTTCCGCAAGTGAACACCCCGCACGGCCCGGAACAGGTGCCGCACGATCCCCGCACCGACGTCTCCGTGCGATTCGCTCTCCGGTCGACTGCTCGTCTCAAGACCGAACTCCTGGCCGGCCTGGTCGTGGCGCTCGCCCTGATCCCCGAAGCCATCGCCTTCTCCGTGATCGCCGGTGTCGACCCCCGGGTCGGGCTGTTCGCCTCGGTGACCATGGCGATCACCATCGCGATCGTCGGCGGACGGCCCGCGATGATCTCGGCGGCGACCGCAGCGGTGGCGCTCGTGATCGCTCCGGTGTCCGAGCAGTACGGTGTGGACCATCTCATCGCGACCGTGATCCTCGGCGGCATCTTCCAGGTGCTGCTCAGCTTCCTCGGCGTGGCCAAACTCATGCGGTTCGTGCCGCGCAGCGTCATGGTCGGCTTCGTCAACTCGCTCGCAATTCTCGTCTTCGTCGCCCAGATTCCGCATCTCGTGGACGTGCCGTGGATGGTCTATCCGCTGGTGGCGGCAGGTCTGCTGGTGCTGGTGTTCCTCCCGAAGATCACCGAGACCGTACCGGCTCCGCTCGTCACGATCGTGCTCCTCACCGTCGTGACGGTGGCCTTCTCTCTGAACGTGCCGGATGTCGCGGACCAGGGTGAACTGCCCGAGAGTCTGCCCTCGCTCTTCTTCCCCGACGTGCCGCTGACCTTCGAGACCCTCCGGATCCTCGCGCCGTACGCGCTCGCGATGGCCCTCGTCGGCCTCATGGAATCGCTGATGACGGCCAAGCTCGTCGACGACATCACCGACACCCGGTCGGACAAGACCCGCGAGGGCTGGGGGCAGGGCATCGCCAACATCGTCACCGGATTCTTCGGCGGCATGGGCGGCTGCGCCGTCGTTGGCCAGACCATGATGAACGTGAAGGTCTCCGGGGCACGGACTCGTCTGTCCACCCTGGCGGCCGGCGTGTTCCTGCTGATCCTCGTGGTCGCGCTCGGCGACATCGTCGGGTTGGTCCCGATGGCCGCCCTCGTCGCCGTGATGATCATGGTGTCGATCGCGACGGTCGACTGGCACAGCGTGCACCCGCGGACGCTGCGGTTGATGCCGCTCAGCGAGACCGTCGTCATGGTCGTCACGGTCGTCGCCACGGTGAGCACCGGCAATCTCGCGATCGGAGTGTCGCTCGGAGTGCTCACCGCGATGGTGCTGTTCGCCCGCCGCGTCGCGCACATGACCACCGTCGAGAGAACGCTCACGAGCGACGACACGTGCACCTACCGGGTCACGGGTGAACTGTTCTGGGCGTCGAGCAACGATCTCGTCTTCCAGTTCGACTACGTCGGCGACCCGGAGAACGTCGTCGTCGACCTCACCGCCGCCGACATCTGGGACGCGTCCACTGTCGCGACCTTCGATGCGATCCAGCAGAAGTACGCGGCCAAGGGCAAGACGGTCACCATCGTCGGACTGGACGGCGCGAGCCTCGAACGCCTCCGCCGGTTGTCCGGCCGGCTCGGCGGGGAGAACTGACCGCGCATCCCCGGAGCAGGCCGCCGTTGTCGAGGCGCAACTCGACGTCGGATCGATTCGACGTAACGTGAGCGCATGATCGCGATCGAGCTCGCCGCGGTGGTACTGCTCCTGGTGCTGGTCGTGGTCTCGGTGGTGCTGTGGACCCGGCGGGTGGTCACCACACCCGCCGAACGCGCGGTCCACGCGACCCTGCACACGGCGTCCCTCGCGGCGCGCCCCCTGCGCGCCGGGCTCGACGCGTCGTCCGCGAAGGAGGCCGCCCCGCACCTGCGGATGCTGCTCGCCGAAGCGCGCGCGGTGGCGCTGCTGGACGAGAACGGTGCCCTGCTCGCCTGGGACGGCCCGTTCGAGGAACTGACGGACGCGATGATCACCGCCGCGGGCCGGGCCGTCGCCGACAAGCGTCGCGTGCTCGTCGGGCACCACGACCTGCGGCGGGACCACGGCGACCTCGCGGCCCGCGCACTGATCGCCCAGCCGCTCGCCGTGGAGGACATGGGTGTGGCAGGGGTGCTCGGCGTCGTGACGACCGTCGAACCCGGCCCGGCGCTGCTCGGCGCGATCACCGAGGTGGCGCGGTACGCGTGCAGTCAGATCGAGCTGGCCGAGCTCGATGCCTCCCGCGCCCGGCTCGACCGCGCGGAGGTCCGTGCGCTGCGCGCCCAGATCAGTCCGCACTTCATCTACAACGCGCTCAACACGGTGGCGTCGTTCGTCCGGACCGACCCCGACCGGGCCCGTGAACTGCTGCTGGATTTCGCCGACTTCACCCGCTACTCGTTCCGCGCGGCCGGTGAGTACACCCTGCTCGCCGACGAACTGCGCAACATCGACCGGTACCTGACGCTCGAGCGTGCCCGCTTCGGCAACGCCCTCGAGGTGCGCCTGCAGGTCGCACCCGAGGTGCTCAACGTGACGCTGCCCTTCCTCGCTCTGCAGCCGCTCGTCGAGAACGCCGTGCGACACGGGATCGCGGGCAAGGAAACCCGCACGGGCACGATCACCATCACCGCGGCGGACGAGGGCACCGACTGCGTCATCAGCGTCGAGGACGACGGCATCGGCATGGACCCGGAACTGCTGCGATCGGGCACGCTCGACGCGATCGCCGAGAGCGAGCACGGCAGCGGTGTCCGCGAGTCTGCGCACGTGGGCCTCGCCAACGTCGACGACCGGCTGCGTGCGGCCTTCGGCAACGACTACGGCCTCGTCGTCGAGACCGCGCCGGGGGCCGGCACCCGGGTGAGCATGCGCGTGCCGAAGTTCAGGGCGGGTATCCGGCCGTGAGGAACACCCGGCATGGCACGATGGATTCGCCGTGAACGAGATCACAGACAACCTGACCGTGCTGGCGGTCGACGACGAACCGCCCGCCCTCGACGAGCTGACCTACCTACTGCGCGCGCAGGAGGAGATCGGCGTCGTACACACCGCGGGAGACGCGACGACCGCTCTGCGCGTGCTGCGCGACGGAGGCATCGACGCGGTCTTCCTCGACATCAACATGCCCGGACTCGACGGGCTGGAACTCGCGGGCATCCTGCGCAATTTCGCGGTGTCCCCGGCCGTGGTGTTCGTGACCGCGCACGACGATCGTGCGGTCTCCGCGTTCGACCTCGGCGCCGTCGACTACGTCCTCAAGCCGCTGCGGGAGGAACGACTCGCCGAAGCGGTCCGGCGGATCGCCGAGCGCCGCCGGCCTGCCGCGCAGGCGACATCCGACACCGGTCAGAGCGACGACGTGATCCCGGTCGAGCTCGGCGGTGTCACCACGCTCGTGCCGCGCTCGTCGGTCCACTGGGTCGAAGCCGAGGGCGACTACGCGCGACTGCACACCGCGACCGGTTCGCACCTGGTGCGTATCCCGATATCGACGCTCGAGAACCGCTGGGCCGATGCCGGCTTCCTGCGCGTGCACCGCTCCTATCTCGTGGCGCTGCCGCTCGTCACCGGTATCCGCAGTGTGGGTTCGGGTCTCGTCGTGTGCCTGCGCAGCGACAGCAACTCCCCGCCCGTCGAACTGCCCGTCAGCCGTCGGCACACGCGGGAACTCAAGGACCGGCTCATCCGCGGTCCGATGCAGTCGTGGACGTCGCGATGAGCACCACCGGCGGGTCACCCCCGCAGCGGCAGCGTGTCGTCCTCGCCGAACGGCGCGGGGCGCGCATGGTCCGCACCCGGGTCGAGGTGCAGCAGCAGACCGAGGTCGGCGACGCGATGGTCCGCGGGCTGGTCCGTGCGCAACTCGGGCTCGCCCTGCGGGTCGCGTTGTTCACGGTGTGCCTGCTCGGCGCGATTCCGGTGCTGTTCCACGTCTTTCCTGCTCTCGCGGAGATGACGGTGTTGGGGATCCGCCTGCCATGGGTGTTGCTCGGGGTGGTCGGCTATCCGATCCTGCTCGGTATCGCGTGGGTGTATCTGCGCCTCGCCGAACGCAACGAGCAGGATTTCACCGACCTCACCGACGATTGACGAGCCCATGAGTGGATCGATTCCCGTCGTCACCGTCGTCGGTCTCGTCGCCGCGGCGATCGCCACCGTCGCGATCGGTGTGTACGGCGTGCGGATGGCGCGCACCACCTCGGATTTCCTCGTCGCCTCGCGCAGTGTCGGACCGCGCTGGAACGCCGCGGCGATCTCCGGTGAATACCTCTCGGCGGCATCCTTTCTCGGCGTGGCCGGGCTCGTCGCGAAGTTCGGCGCCGACGCGCTGTGGTATCCCGTCGGTTTCACGGCCGGTTATCTGGGTCTGCTGCTGTTCGTCGCTGCGCCCCTGCGACGTTCGGGCGCGTACACCGTCCCGGATTTCGCGGAGTTCCGGCTGGGGGAGAAGTGGCTGCGCACGCTGTCGATGATGGTCGTGGCGATCATCTGCATCCTGTATCTGGTGCCGCAGTTCCAGGGCGCGGGACTCACGCTCAACATCCTTCTGGGAGTGCCCGACTGGGTGGGCGTCGCCGTGGTCGGGGTGATCGTCGTGGCCAACGTGGTCGGTGGCGGGATGCGGTCGATCACCTTCGTGCAGGCCTTCCAGTACTGGCTCAAACTCACCGCGGTCGCTCTGCCCGCCCTGGTCCTCACATTGCACTTCGTCGGCGACGACCGGGGTGTCGACGAACCCGTGCCACCCACCGTCACCGAGACCACCACCGTCGACGTGACGATCGACGTGGTCGTGCAGGTCGCTGAGACGCTCCCCGTCGTGGCGACCGGGGAGATCGACGGCCGGCCTGTCGCGGGTGTCTTCGAACTCGAACCGGGGGAGCACGTCCTCGGGGCCGGAACCGAACTGGTCCTCGATGCCGGGTCACCGGTGCCGGTGGTCGCCGGTGCGCCGACCGACAACGACACCTGGGCGTCGCCGGGGGCGGGGCTGGGGGCGAGCAGTGAACATCCGCTGTTCCAGGTGTATTCGCTGATGCTCGCGACCTTCCTGGGCACGATGGGACTGCCCCACGTGCTCGTGCGCTTCTACACCAACCCCGACGGACGGGCGGCGCGCATGACGTCGTTCGCCGTCATCGGCCTGCTCGGGCTGTTCTATCTGTTCCCCACGCTGCTCGGGGTGTTCGCGCGCCTGTACGTCCCGCAGCTGCTCATCACCGGACGCTCCGATGCGGCAGTGCTGTTGCTGCCGGGGTCGGTGCTGTCGGGATGGGGAGGGCAATTGCTCGCGGCGCTGGTCGCCTCGGGTGCGATCGCGGCCTTCCTGTCGACGTCCTCCGGACTGCTGGTGAGTGTCGCCGGCGTGTTGTCCACGGACGTGCTGCGCGGCCGGGTGCGCGACTTCCGGGTGGCCGCGGTGCTCGCCGGGGTGGTGCCGCTCGTGCTCGCTCTGTCGGTGACCTCCCTCGACCTGTCGCGTTCGGTCGGGCAGGTCTTCGCGATCGCCGCGTCGACGCTGTGTCCGCTGCTGGTGCTGGGAATCTGGTGGCGCGGCCTCACCGCGATCGGCGCCGCGGCGGGGATGGTCGTCGGTGGTCTCGTCGCGGGCGGTGCAGCCCTGGCGACCGTGCTGCTGCCGATCGATCCGTCGGTGGCAGCCGGGTGGCCGACGGTGCTCTCCGCCTATCCGGCGGCGTTGAGCGTGCCGCTGGCGTTCCTCACGATGATCACGGTGAGTCTGCTGACCCGTCGGCGGATCCCGCGCGACGTCGGCAGGACGTTCTCCCGCATGCACGTGCCCGAGCGGCTCGGGATGGGCCGCGACCGTGAACTCGGTGCGTTCGGCGACCGTGGACGGGGACCCGGGGAGAGGCGCCGTTCGTCGCGGTGATGCGACCGTTCGTCGCACGAGGACACCCCTCGTCGTTCCACCTCTTGTCTCCTCTGTTCGTGTGACAGTCGTCTCATTAGCGTTGTGATCATCCTCACCTCACACGACGACCAAGGAGTCGGCAGTGACCACAGCACCACTCAGCGAGAGTGGCGTACCCCAGCAGCGGCGGATACCGACGCCGCAGGAGTTCGTCACGATGCAGGAGAGCCCGGAGTTCCAGGAACTGCGCAGCCGTCTGCGCCGTTTCGTGTTCCCGGTGACGGCGTTCTTCCTGGCCTGGTACGCCCTGTACGTCCTGCTCGCCACCTACGCGGACGAGTTCATGGCGACGAAGGTCATCGGCAACATCAACGTCGGGCTGATCCTGGGTCTCGGCCAGTTCGTCACGACCTTCGTGATCACCGCTGTCTACGTGAAGTTCGCCGGCCGTGAGCTGGATCCGCGTTCCGCCGCGATCCGCGAGGAACTGGAAGGACCCATGCAGTGACCGTTCTCGCGCAGAGTGGGGCCGACGTCGGCAACCCGATCCTCAACATCGCCATCTTCGTCGCGTTCGTCGTCGTGACGATGGGCCTGGTCATCAAGGCCAGCCGCACGACGAAGAAGGCCTCCGACTTCTACACCGGCGGCGGCCAGTTCTCCGGCCCGCAGAACGGCTTCGCCATCGCCGGCGACTACCTGTCGGCCGCCTCGTTCCTCGGTATCGCCGGTGCGATCGCCGTCTACGGATACGACGGCTTCCTGTACTCGATCGGCTTCCTCGTCGCATGGCTCGTCGCCCTGCTGCTCGTCGCCGAACTGCTCCGCAACACCGGCCGGTTCACGATGGCCGACGTGCTGAGCTTCCGGCTCAAGGAACGTCCCGTCCGCATGGCGGCGGCGCTCTCGACCCTCGCGGTGTCGTTGTTCTATCTGCTCGCACAGATGGCCGGCGCCGGCGGACTCGTCGCGCTGCTGCTCGACATCGAGGGCAAGGCCGGCCAGGCCATCGTCGTCGCGGTCGTCGGTGTGCTCATGATCGTGTACGTGCTGATCGGTGGCATGAAGGGCACGACCTACGTGCAGATGGTCAAGGCCGTGCTGCTCATCGCCGGCGCCGGCCTGATGTTCGTGCTCGTCCTGTTCGCGGTACGGGGCAACTTCTCGCAGCTGCTCGCCGACGCCCAGGCGATGGTGTCGAGCTCGTCGAACGAGGCCGTCGCCCAGCGTGACGTGCTCGCCCCCGGTGCCAAGTACGGCATCAGCAACATGTCGCAGATCGACTTCCTCTCGCTCGGCATCGCACTGGTCCTCGGCACCGCCGGTCTGCCGCACGTGCTGATGCGCTTCTACACCGTGCCCACCGCCAAGGAAGCGCGTCGTTCGGTCACCTGGGCCATCGCCCTCATCGGCGCCTTCTACCTGTTCACCCTGGTGCTCGGTTACGGTGCCGCGAAGATGGTCGGCCCCGACGCGATCCTCGGCGCTCCCGGCAAGGAGAACGCGGCGGCCCCGCTGCTGGCCTTCGAACTCGGCGGAACGCTGTTCCTCGCGATCATCTCGGCCGTCGCCTTCGCCACGATCCTCGCGGTCGTCGCCGGCCTGGCCATCACCGCCTCGGCGTCGTTCGCCCACGACATCTACGCCAGTGTCATCAAGCGTGGCAACGCCACCGAGGACGAGCAGGTGCGGGTCTCGCGGATCACTGTCGTCGTGATCGGTCTGGTGGCGATCGTCCTCGGCATCCTCGCCATGGGACAGAACATCGCCTTCCTCGTGGCTCTGGCCTTCGCGGTCGCCGCCTCGGCGAACCTGCCCACCCTGCTGTACTCGCTGTTCTGGCGGAAGTTCAACACGACCGGCGCCTTGTTCAGCATCTACGGTGGTCTGATCAGCTGCCTCGTCCTCATCGTGTTCTCCCCGGCGGTATCCGGTGCACCCTCGGCGATGTTCCCGAACGTGGACTTCTCCTGGTTCCCCTTGTCGAACCCGGGCATCGTGTCCATCCCGCTCGCGTTCGCCCTCGGCATCGTCGGCACCTACGTCGGACGCCGCAAGCAGGAGGATCGGTACAAGCAGGCGGAGATGGAGGTCCGCTCGCTCACCGGTGTCGGTGTGGAGAAGGCCGTCTCCCACTGATCCTCTGCGCCGCGTGGCCCGCTCCCGATCCGGGGGCGGGCCACCGTCGTGTCGCGGGGCCCCGCCCTCGGAGCCGACCGTCTACTGTTGCGGACCATGGCGAAACTCGAAGTGTCCACCGACCTTCCGCTCGACCCGCACGCAGCGTGGGAGCACGCCTCCCGCCTCGAGTCGTTCGGGGAGTGGCTGAGCATCCACGACGGGTGGCGCAGCGACCTGCCGGACACCCTCGCCGAGGGCACCACCCTGCAGTCGGTGGTATCCGTCAAGGGCATGCGCAACCGCGTCACGTGGACCATCGTCGAGCTGGACGCGCCGCACCACGTGGTGCTGAAGGGAAACGGCAAGGGCGGCACGAAGTTCTCGATGCGGCTCGCCGTCGCCGCTCGCGGGGACGGTTCGACGCTGTCGATGAAGATCGACCTCGGTGGTGCACCCCTGTTCGGTCCGATCGGGTCGGGGGTGGCGCGTGCCCTGCACGGCGACCTGCAGTCGTCGCTCGACACCTTCGCGCGCCGTTACGGCGGGAACTGACGCCCCGGCGCAGCGTGACATGACGCCCCGGTCTCATCGAACAGGTAGGTGAGAATCCGATGCGGCCGTGCTCCGACGGTGCAGCCGTTCCACGCCGCTTGCATACCAACGCTTACCGAAGAGCAGCGCCACGATCGCGAGTGCGTACACGAGCGGGGTCAGTTGTAGTGCGGCGAGCAGGCCGAGACGGTCGGCGAGGATCCCGACGACGAACGGTCCGGTCGCCAGCCCCAGGACATTGTTGGCGACGGTGAGAGTGCCCAGCGCGGAGGCCCGCACCGACTCGTGGGTCAGTCGTGCCACCATGGCCGCCGTGGGACCTGAGGACCCGGCGGCGAAGAAGGCGCCGATCCCGATCAGGGTCAATTGCGCCGGGCCGGGTGCCAGCTGGAATCCGATTCCGAGGGACACGAGCGAGACGATGCAGAACGCGACGGCGCTGGTCCACTTCGCCGACGGGTTCGTGCGGCTGACCCGGTCGGTGATCATCCCGCACACCACCATGCCTGTGCCGATCAGCAGTACGAAGATCGACGCGACCATCCCGGCCTTGTCGGGGGCGAGGCCGTACTCGCGGTTGAAGAAGCTGGGCGTCCAGGCCAGCAACACGGCAGCGGTGAACATCTGCAGGCCGCCCCCGAGGTAGGCGCACCACACGGCGGGGCTGGTGAACAGTGTGGAGATCGGGACCCGGATCGGGGGTGACGAATCCGGACGAGGAGACGATCCGGTCGGTACCGTGTCCTGACCGGCCTTGTGCGTTGCCAACCTGCCTTCGGTGACGAGGGCGCGGAACAGGGCGACGAGGATCAGGCCCAGCACCGCCATGGCTGCGAACGACCACCGCCAGCTCAGGTGCACCGCGATGACGCCACCGAGCGCAACGCCGATGACCGAACCGAACGAGCCGCCGGCCATGAAGGCGCCGCTGAGTGCGGAATGGACCCGTGGGACGAAGACACTCAGGATCACGGCGATTCCGACGCTGCCGTAGGCGGCCTCGCCGACCCCGACCAGGAAGCGGGCGACGAGAAGCTGTTCGTAGTTGGCTGCCACGGCGCAGAACAGCGTCGCGATACTCCAGATCACCGCCATCAGGGTGAGGCTCCGTACCCGGCCCCACCGATCGGCGAGGAGCGACAGTGGGAAGGTCAGCAGGCCGACCATCAGGGCGACGATGCTGGTGAGCGACGCGAGTTGCGAATCCGACAGTGCCCAGTCCGCTTTCAGGAACGGGAAGACCGCGCTGAGTACCTGGCGCGACATGTAGTCCGAGAGCAGCAGTGCGAAGGTCAGCGCGAAGACCAACCAGGGGTATGCGATCCGACGGCGTGGACGCTTCTCGTGCGCCGGATCGACGAAATCCGTTGTATCGTCCGGAGATTCGAGGGAGAGTGCGGCGGAGGTGTCGATCGGGGTGGGGAGAATTCCCATAGGAGCTCCTCGGAGGAAAGGGGGGTGGGGCAGGACCCGAGCAGTTCCACGACTCTCACGCGGAGAAGGGGGCGGCGGGGCGTGCACGCCGGTTTGCCATCGTCGTGGTGCACATCACAGTAGTGGGTGTGCGAGGTGTTCACTTATCCCGACGGGACACAGCTCTGTCCAATTCGGGACACTCAGGCTTCGGAGCGTTTGCGCCACTCTCGGGGAGTCATGCCGAATCGGCGGGTGAACCAGCGTGAGAACCCGCTCGGGGCCGAGAACGACAACATCTCGGAGATCTCGGCGAAGGTGTGACGCCCGCTCGCCACCAGTCGCTGGGCGAGTTCGGCCCGGGTGTCGTCGACGACCCGGGTGAAGGTCTGCCCCGACCTGGCCAGGTGCCGGTGAACGGTGCGGCGATCCACACCGAGGCTTGCCGACACCTGGTCGACCGAACAGCGCCCGGTCGGTAACAGCAGTTCGACGAGTTCCCGGACCCGCCGCTCGAGCACGGGGGTCTCGGATGCCGAGAGGTCGTCGAGGACCTGTTGCGAATAACTGCGGAGGACGGGATCGGAGAGGCGATTGGGTAGATTCAGATCGCCGGTGTACACGACGATTCCGGAATAGTTGCCGTCGAAGACGAGGGGCGCATCGAAGACGCGACGGTGCATGCTGTCGTCGCCGGGCCGGCCATGTTCGAAACACACCGACACGGGACGCCAGCGGTCACCGAGCAGGTACTGCAGAAGTTGGTGGATGACGGCTACCGCGAGTTCCGTGGCTTGGCGCACGGGCATGGGTTCGCCCGGTTCGACGCGTAGGGCGATCGTCGACAGTCCGTCACGTTCGGTGATGTCGATGAACAGCGCCTCGTTGTACGTGTGCTGAAAGCGGATCAGCATGCGCAGGGCGCTGCGGGCGTTCGGCTCGTCGCGGATGGCCACGCTCAAGGGTCCGAGGGTCGACAGGCGTCGCCGTTCGGCGAGTCTCAGCGCGAAATCCTGGTGGGCGGTAACCGCAGCGGACAGTTCCAGCAAGCGGACGATCGACGCTGCCGGTACCCATCGGTCCTGCAGGTCGAGTCCGGACGGATCCAACTCGACGCTGCGCAACAGTTCGATCGGGTCGACCGAGAGCGAGCGGGTCAACTCCACGAATCCCGTCAGTGTTGCGTAGCGCGCCAAGGGTTTCGGCAGCGTCATCGCGCGTCTCCTGGATCTCTCGGCGATCGGGGAACGGTTGTCCCCGAATGGCAACGAATATGTCCCGTAGGGATAAGTATTTCGGATACCCGCTCGTTAATGTCGTGTTATCGGCGTCACACCCTCCCCGCGGTAGCAGAACGCCCGACATCCAAGGAGAACACAGATGGCACACGCGATCCGCTTCCACGAGACGGGCGGACCCGACGTCCTCGAATGGGAAACCGTCGAGGTCGGCGACCCCGGCCCCGACGAGGTGCGGATCCGGCACGAAGCCGTCGGCCTGAATTTCGCGGACACCTACTTCCGCACCGGGCTGTACCCGGCACCGTTGCCGGCGGGAATGGGTGTCGAGGCAGCCGGCGTGATCGAGGCGGTCGGTCACGGTGTCACCGACTTCCGCGAAGGCGACCGCGTCACCTACACCGGAAGTCCGCTCGGGGCATACAGCACCGAACGGATCATGCCGGCCGAACACCTCATCGCACTGCCGGACGCGATTCCCTTCGACACCGCGGCCGCGATGACCATGCGCGGCCTGACCGCGGCGTACCTCCTGCGCCGCATCCACCCACTCGAAGCCGGCGACACGGTCCTACTGCACGCCGCAGCCGGGGGCGTCGGCCTGATCTTCTGCCAATGGGCGAAACGGTTGGGAATCAACGTCATCGGAACCACGTCCACTGACGAGAAGGCGGAGGTCGCTCGGTCCTACGGTTGTGCCGAGGTCATCGTCCACACCCGTGAGGACATCGCAGAACGAGTGCGCGAGCTGACCGACGGAGCGGGTGTGCCGGTCGTGTTCGACAGCGTCGGGGCCTCGACCCATCGTTCCTCGCTCGATTCCCTCGCCCGCCGAGGCCTGCTCGTCGCGTTCGGAACGGCCTCCGGCCCGATCCCACCGATCAGCGCCATGGACCTCGCGGTCAAGGGCTCGCTGTTCGTCACCCGGCCCGCGCTTGCGGACTACATCGCCGATCCCGTCGAGCGAGCCGAACTGGCGAACGAGCTGTTCGCGCAGGTCGCGGCCGGAGACATCGATATCGAGATCAACCAGAGATACGCACTCGCCGACGCCGAACGAGCACACCGCGACCTCGAAGCCGGCATCAGCGTCGGCTCGTCGGTGTTCTCACTCTGACCTTCGGCCCGATCCACCCCCTCACGCCCAGGAGACCGTCATGACCACCACCCACCACGCTCATGTCCGGGACGAGGCACGTCGCCGATTCCCAATGGACGCACAACCGCTGACCGGCAGTATCGGCGCAGAACTGCACGGCGTAGACCTCGCCGAGGTGACTCGCGACGACGAACGATTCGCAGAACTGAAGGCGCTGCTGCTCGAACACAAGGTGTTGTTCTTCCGGAACCAGGAGATGAGCAGGGCCGAGCACGTCGCCCTCGCCGAGCGTTTCGGCTCGCTCGAGGACCATCCGGTACTCGGCAGCGATCCGGAACATCCCGGCCTGGTCCGCATCTACAAGGACCTCGACAGCCCACCCGAGGCGTTCGAGAACTCCTACCACTGCGATGCCACCTGGCGGGAGAACCCGCCCATGGGATCGGTGCTCCGATGCGTCGAAGGTCCCGCCGTCGGTGGCGACACGATCTGGGTGAACATGGCACTCGCCTACGAGCAACTCCCGGGGCACGTGAAGGAACAGATCGCCGGGCTGCGCGCGCGTCACAGCATCGAGGCGTCGTTCGGTGCGCGAATGCCGATCGACAAGCGACTCGCGCTGAAGGACCGGTTCCCGGACGCGGAGCACCCCGTCGTCCGCACCCATCCCGAAACGGGGGAGAAGGTCCTCTTCGTCAACAGCTTCACCACACACTTCACGAATTTCCATACGGCACAAAACGTCCGCTGCGGTATCGACTACGCCCCCGGGGCGGGCGAGCTGCTCCGGTACCTGCAGAGCCGGGTGACGATCCCCGAGTACCAGGTCCGGTGGCGATGGACGCCGAACAGCGTGGCGATCTGGGACAACCGGTCCACCCAGCACTACGCGGTCCAGGACTACTGGCCTGCCGTCCGGAGGATGGAGCGCGCCGGAATCGCCGGCGATCGTCCCTTCTGACCTTCGAGAACTTCCTTCCCTCATCACGCACGACCCGATCCACAGGAGACCACGATGCACTTCCACGACGATGCCTTGTTCCCCGAATGCCAGGAGAAGCTGGTCATCACCGCGGCCCCGTACGGACCCGAATGGGAACCGGAGGATTTCCCGGAAGACCTGCCGCTGACGATGGACGACCACGTCCAGCAGGCGGTGGACTGCTACGAGGCCGGAGCCACGGTGCTGCACATCCACGTTCGCGAACTCGACGGCAAGGGCAGCAAGCGACTGTCGAAGTTCAACGAACTGCTCTCCCGCCTGCGCGAAGCGGTGCCGGACATGATCCTGCAGGTCGGCGGATCGATCTCCTTCGCGCCGGAAGGCGAAGGTGCCGAAGCGAAGTGGCTCTCGGACGATGTGCGGCACATGCTCGCCGAACTCGATCCCAAGCCGGACCAGGTGACCATCGCAATCAACACGAGCCAGATGAACATCATGGAGCTCATGACCGCGGACGACGTCGCCGGCACGTCCATGGAGCGTCCGGAACTCGCGGTGACCTACCGGGAGATGACCGTGCCCGCTGGGCCGGAATGGGTCGAGGAGCACCTGCGTCGCCTGCAGGCCGCCGGCATCCAACCGCACTTCCAGCTGTCGTCCATCCCGCAGCTCGAGACCGTCGAACGCCTGATCCGCCGCGGCGTCTACACCGGTCCGCTGAATCTGACCTGGGTGGGGATCGGCGGCGGTTTCGACGGACCGAACCCCTACAACATCATGAACTTCATCCAGCGTGTCCCGGACGGTGCCTGCCTGACGCTCGAAACCCTCATGCGTTCGGTGCTGCCGGTCAACACCATGGCCATCGCCATGGGGCTGCACACCCGCTGCGGCAACGAGGACACTCTCTGGGGGCGCAAGGGCCAGAGGATGACCTCGGTCGAGCAGATCCGGCAACTGGTTCGGCTCGCCGACGAACTCGGCCGGGAAGTCGCCACCGGTAAGGAAGCCCGCGAGATCTATCGGATCGGCGAAACCTACCGCGACGCCGACGAGACGCTCGCCAAGCTCGGCTACGCCCCCAACCGCCGCCCCGGTCAGGTCGGCTTCACCCACCACAGCTGACACCCGGCGGCCCCCGCTCGGAAATGCACTGCGCCAAGAAAGTTTCGGAGAGATGAACGACGACACCGAACCGACCGTGATCATCGTGCCCGGTCTGCGCGACCACGTCGCCGACCACTGGCAGACACTGCTCGCCGATCGGCTCGACCGGGTGCGCACCGTACCCCCGCTCGACTACGACCGGCTGAGCCTGGACGCACGGATCGCCGCTCTCGACGCGGTTGTGAGCGACGTGGACGGACCGATCGTGCTGGTCGCGCACAGCGCCGGGGTCCTGATCACCGCGCACTGGGCGCACATATCGGCCAGGCCGGTCCTCGGTGCGTTGCTCGCAACCCCGGCCGATATCGAACAGCCGCTCCCCGCAGGCTATCCGAGTACGGACGACCTCGATCGAGGCGGTTGGCTCCCGATATCACGTCACCGTCTTCCCTTTCCGAGCATCCTCGCGGCGAGCAGCAACGATCCACTCGCGGACCGGCGCCGGGTCGCGGGATTGGCAGAGGCGTGGGGCAGCCGGTTCGTCGACCTCGGTGCGGTGGGACATCTGAATCCTGCCTCCGGCTTCGGCGACTGGCCTGCCGCCGACGTCCTCCTGCGGGAGCTACTCGGGCGTCCTGCGGCAGCACCGTCCGAGATCACCTCTGTACCGTCCGAACTCTGAAAGCGAGCACGATGCTCAATCTGTCCGTTCTCCTGGAAGATTCCGCCCGCCGGTATCCCGACCGGGACGCCTTGGTGCTGGGGAACACCCGGATCGGCTACGGCGAACTCGACGCCCGAGCGAACCGGGTGGCCAACCTGTTGATCGCGCGTGGAATCGCGCCGGGCGACACCGTGGCGATGTCGATCCCCAACGTGCCGGAGTTCGTGATCGTCTACTACGGCATCCTCAAGGCCGGCGCCGTCGTGGTGCCGTTGAACATCATGCTCAAGGGACATGAAATCGCCTACCATCTGCAGGATTCCGGCGCCCGGGCGTTCTTCTGCTCCGAAGGTGGACCCGACCTGCCTATCGGTGAATACGGTCGTGCCGGTTTCGCCGCAGCACCGAAGTGTCGCGACATGTTCGTCGTCGGCGGACTCGATGGTGCGGACAGTCTCGATACTGCGCTGGGGGAAGTATCGGATGTCCGTTCGTCGGTGGTACGTGATCCGCAGGACACGGCGGTGATCCTCTACACCAGCGGAACCACAGGAAAACCGAAGGGAGCCTGCCTTTCCCACTCGAACATGGTGACGAACGCGCTCACCGCGAACCGTCTGTTCGACAGCAGTCCGATGTGTACCGACACGTACCTGGTGACCTTGCCGCTGTTCCACTCCTTCGGTCAGACCGTGACCATGAATGCGGGACTGTCGGTGGGAGCCACGCTGGTTCTCCTACCGCGTTTCGATGCCCGCACCGCACTGACATTGATGATCGAGCAGGACATCACCGTCTTCGCCGGGGTCCCGACGATGTACTGGGCTCTGCTCGATGCGGTGGACGAGACGGTCGACGTGCAGCGGATCGCCGCGACGATGCGCCGGGCGATCTCCGGTGGCGCCGCCCTGCCCGTCGACATCCTCACCCGCTTCTCCGAGCGCTTCGGTGTCCGGATCCTCGAGGGCTATGGGCTGTCCGAGACGTCTCCGCTCGCGTTGTTCAGCGATCCGGAACGTGACCCACGTCCCGGATCGATCGGAGTCCCGGTGTGGGGAGTCGAGGCCCGCCTCGTCGACGCCGACTGGAACACCGTCACAGCTACCGACACGATCGGGGAACTCGCCCTGCGCGGACACAATGTCATGTCCGGATATCACGGCCGGCCGGATGCCACCGCCGAAGTGATGCGGGACGGCTGGCTGCGTACAGGCGACCTCGCTCGCAGGGACGCGGACGGCTTCTACTACATCGTCGATCGAGCGAAGGATCTGATCGTGCGCGGGGGCTTCAACGTCTACCCCCGCGAGATCGAGGAAGTACTGATCACCCACGAGGCAGTGTCGCTCGCAGCGGTCGTCGGCGTCCCCCACGAGGTGTACGGCGAGGAGGTCGGCGCATTCGTCATCCTCGAGGCAGGGGAGCAGACCACGGAAGAAGAGTTGATCTCCTGGTGTCGAGACCGGATGGCAGGATACAAATATCCGCGCTCGATCGAGATCGTCACGACGCTTCCGACGACCGCGACGGGAAAGATCCTGAAGCGCGAACTCGTCACCACGGTACGGACAGGCGCGGTATCGACGGGCACGGTGTCGACGAGTCAGGGTTCGCCGGATGTCGGGTGAGGTGACGTCGGCGCCGCAGGACGTCGTGCGGCCGGAGTCGACGCCGAGGGGTGCGCGTCCCCGCGCGGCTGCCCTCGTCGCGGGTATCGGGGTGTGCGCGGCCGGCGCTGCAATCGCGATCGTGCTCGGCCGACTGCTCCCCGCCGTGAACCCGATGCTGATCTCGATCGTGCTCGGAGCGCTGGTGGCCAATCTGATCCCCGTCCCGGCGTGGATCGGCCCCGGCGTGGACTTCTCGGCCAAGCGGCTACTGCGCCTCGGCATCGCCGTGCTCGGCCTCCAACTGGTCTTCCACGACATCCTCGCCCTCGGGTGGGGTGTCATCGCCCTCGTCGTGATCATCGTCGCGGCAGGGATCACGGGGACGATGTACCTGGGCCGGGTCCTCGGGTTGTCGTGGACGCAACGTGTCCTCATCTCGTGCGGATTCTCGATCTGCGGCGCCGCGGCGGTGGCTGCCGCAGACGGAGTCGTCGACGCGAAGCGCAAGGAGGTGATCACCTCGATCGCGTTGGTCGTCGTCTTCGGCACACTGATGATCCCGGGGATTCCGCTGCTGGTGGGAGTTCTGGGGATGGACGACCTGCAGTCCGGCATCCTCGCCGGTGGGTCGATCCACGAGGTCGCGCAGGTGGTCGCTGCCGGAGGCATGATCGGCGGCGGAACTCTCGCGGTCGCCACCGTGGTCAAGCTTGCCCGTGTCCTGATGCTGGCCCCGGTGATGGCATATCTGGGCGTGGTCCGCCGACGGCGCAGTCGCGAGACGGGCGTCCACGAGGACACGGTCGGCCGGCAGCCGCCTCTGGTGCCGGTGTTCGTGATCGGATTCCTGGCAGCGGTGGCGGTGCGGTCCTCCGGCGTGCTGCCCGACGTCGTGCTCGAACAGGCCGCGCTCGTGCAATCAGCGCTGTTGACCACGGCCATGTTCGGGTTGGGTCTCGGGGTCCGGGTCGGACTGCTGCGCTCGATCGGGCTGCGACCGTTCGTGCTCGCTGCTGCCTCCACGCTGTGGGTGGTGCTGATCGCCCTCGTCGGCGCCCTCCTGCTGAGCTGAACGGTCCGCGCCCGGCTTGCCGGCACAGCGGAACGTTCGGTGTCGCAGAGTTCTCTACCGGCAAAACACCTCTCACCCGCGCACGATCGTGCCAAGCTCGGAAGTGGTGGTCGGTCCTCGACCCGAGAAGTCCGTCCGGCCCGCGAGGTCGGCTGCCCGGGCGCGCAGGAACGATTGCGAGGTCGAGTCGATGGCCGAGGAACACGAATCGCACCGGGGCCCGGTATCCGCCGACTCCCGCTGGTGGGCGTGGACCGCTGTCGTGGTGCTGATCGTTGCCATCGTGCTTCCGATCGCCGAAGCCGGTCTGCGTGGTGTCCTCGCGCTGCTGCTGGTCGCGGTGGCCGGTGCAGCCCTGGCCGTTGCCGGGGCCTACTGGTTCCTCACCCACCGGGGGGTGGTCCGCGCGGTGGCTCTGACCGTGACCGTCCTCGTGCCGGTGGTCGTGGTGGTCGTCTTCGCAGTGTCGGGTCACCTGTGGGTCGCTGTTGTGTCGGTGCTGCTCGTCGCCGTGGCGGTCGCATGCGGACGCCGCGCCCTACGAGGCGATCGCGTGAATCCGCAGCCGGAATTCCCGGCCGTTTCCGTGCACCATCCGTTCTTCGTGATGAATCCACGCTCGGGCGGGGGCAAGGTCGTCCGTTACGACCTGCAGCGCAAGGCCGAGGAACTCGGCGCCGAAGTGGTGTTGCTGAGCGGACCGCAGCAACTCGACGTCACCGAACTGGCGGAGAAGGCCGTCGAACGAGGGGCGGACCTGCTCGGCGTCGCGGGTGGCGACGGAACACAGGCCCTCGTCGCGGCGGTCGCAGCGGAACACCGACTTCCGTTCGTGGTGATCAGCGCCGGAACCCGGAATCATTTCGCTCTCGACCTCGGGCTCGACCGGGAGGATCCCGCTGCGGGTCTGGACGCCCTCCGTGACGGGGTCGAACTGCGCGTCGATCTCGGCCGTATCAACGAGCGGCCGTTCGTCAACAATGCGTCCTTCGGGGTCTACGCAGAGGTGGTGCGGAGCCCTCAGTACCGTGCCGACAAGACGGCGACGGTGCTGCAGATGCTGCCCGATCTGCTCGGTGAGCAGGGCAGGCCGGGTCTGCGGGCGCACATCGACACCGAGACCGTCGAGGGACCTCAGGCGGTGTTGGTCAGCAACGGTCCGTACGCCTTCGACGACCTGGCAGGAATGGGCCGCCGGCCCCGCCTGGACAGCGGCCGGCTCGGTGTCGTCGCGATCTCGGTCTCGAACGCACGCCAGGCGGTCGGCCTGTTCCGTCGCACCCACAACCGAGGCCTGTTGCAGCGCACCGCCGCAGAAGTGGTCGTCGATGCGGATGTACCGGAGATTCCGGTCGGAGTCGACGGTGAGTCGGTGATGCTGTCGACACCCGTCCGATGCACGATCTCCACCGGAGCGCTACGAGTTCGTGTTCCCCGCAACCGTCCGGGAGCGCGTGTGCCGCCCCCGCACCTCGATTCCGTTCGGTTGCGGAAGATATTGTGGCCGAATTGAACTCTTCGGATCTCACATTCCGGCGCATCCTACGACTTCAATGAAGGGATGTGCAGATGGATGGCGTATACCGGTGATCCCGTCCTGATGGACGACCTCCTGTTCCGGCCGGTGCACTCCCTGATCGACCAGAGCCTGCATTCCAAGATGGGCGCAACTACCACGAACGGGGACGGCTTCGGCATCGGCTGGTACGGAGAGGGCCCGAGGCCCGCATTGTTCAAGTGCATCGAACCCGCCTGGAACGAGAGCAACCTCCGCGAGCTCGCCACGCAGATCCGTACGCCGTTGATGTTCGCGCATGTCCGCGCCTCGACCGGAACTCCGGTGCAGCGCACCAATTGCCATCCCTTCCGCTACGAGAACAGGTTGTGGATGCACAACGGGGCGGTGCACGGATTCCATCTCATGAAACGGGACCTGGCGATGGCCGTCGACGCGAGCCTCTACGACGCGATCCGGGGGTCGACGGATTCCGAGATGCTGTTCTACCTCGCGCTGACCTTCGGCCTCGCCGACGACCCGTTCACCGGCGTGGCGAAGGCCGTCGGTTTCGTGGAGGATATCGGAGCACGCATGGGCATCGAGAATCCCATGCAGGGAACGATCGCCACCACCGACGGCAGCAGCGTCTGGGTGTTCCGGTATTCGACGGAGCGGAAGACACGCTCGTTGTTCTACTCGGCCGACATCAAGGCGATACGGGCGCAGCATCCCGAAGTGGAAGTGCTGTACCAGCTGGGAGACGACACCCGCTTCGTGGTGTCCGAACCCCTTCGGGATCTCGAAGGGGCCTGGCTGGAGGTTCCCGAGTCGAGCGCGGGTGTCGTTCGGGGGAGCGACCAGGAGTTCCGGCCGTTCGCGCCGATCTCACCCGTGCGCTCGATGTGATCACGACGAATTTCTCGCTACCGGTCGGTCAACCGACGGACCACCCGGGGGTGTGGTGCGCCCGGCGCCATTCATGTTCCCATTCCTGCATTCGGTGGTGCTCGTTGTACCGATGTATGCCGTACCAGAACCCGACCCCGCCCACCAACGCGGCCGCCCACACGGCTATCGCTGTGAGCACGGCCGTAGTGGCGCTGTCCGTCCCGCTGTGGGGAGCATCGACCGGGACGCCGCTGGGGTCCACCCACAGGTCGATCGTCGCGCCGGGTTGCGCGTCGAGCGGCCGACTCAGCCGGCCGGTGTGGGTGTGCCCGTCCACATTCCACCGCACCCACCGGAGTTCGGTCTGGTCGACGGCCGGCGGGAGCGGTGGGGCGGTCTCCGGCGCCGCGGCAACGGTGGGGGCGCTGTCCAGAACGGTTGCTTCGACCTGACGGTGGGTGTGGATGTCCTGGCGGGCCTGCTCGACCAGCGTGCCGTAGGTGACGGTGCCGACGGTGGCTGCCAAAGGCACCATCATCACCACGAAGACGACCACCACGAGAGCTGCCGTCGACTCGAGCCGGTCGCGACGGCGCAGCAGCGGGCTCCGGTGCCAGGGCGCGCGCCGCCACAATCGCACGGAGCACGACGGCCCGGTGGTCATCATCGGCTCGGCATCTCGCCGCGCCCCGGGGTGTCTTGTTCCAGGGCACGAGTCTGGAGCTGCTCGAATTCGACTGCGGTGATCGCCCCGGACTCGTGCAGCGCCTTCGCGTCGGCGATCTGATCGACGGCGGATCTGCCGGCTGCCTGCCGGATGTACTGGTCGGTGGCGTGTCGGGCCTCGAGTTGAGCCTCTCGGGCCCGGATGGCCATGTCCTGTCCGCGCACGATCAGGTAGAGCAGAGCGCTGAAGAAAGGAATCAGGATCAGGGCGATCACCCAGACGGCTTTGCCCAGCCCGGACACAGTGTGGTCGCGGAACAGATCCGTCAGGATCAGGAAGAACACGAGCAGGTACGCCACGAAGGCGAACACGATGATCGTGTACCACAGGAGATCCCAGAACGAGTCCATGATGTGCACCTCCGGTGAAGGGACCGGCGAGACAGGCCGAGAAGTTCGGAGCGGTCTGGCCGCGGGGGAGAGTACGTCTTTCTGCCACCGCACCGCCGTAGCTAGGGCACCGCGGCTTTCGGCTTTTCGACCAGGTCGAGCAGACGTTGGCGGGCGAGGCGTTCGCCCAGCTCCGGCAGAGCCGGCGCCGGAATTCCTCGCAGGTCCTCCAGGCAGCTCGCAACCACTGCCTCGATCCGATACCGCGGGAGGTGGCCCTCGAACTCGGCGGCAAGCCGATCCGCGATCTGACTGTCGGGTGTGGCGCGCACAGTGCTCATCTCGAGTCCTGCGTTCTCTGGTCGCCGAAGTCGAGAACGACGGTGTCACCGCGTTCGATCGTCCGGTCACCGACCTCGTGGTACGGGGCAGCGCTGTCGGTCCGGACTCGACGACGGTGAATCGTCCTGCTCGTGCCCGAATCGGCGTGACAACGCTGCCGGCTCCGCTGCAATCACAATTCTGCGAGGGCGTCGCGCAAGGGCTCGCCGCTCGATCGGTCCCCCAGCATCGATATCATCGACACGGTCACTTCCCACACGGGGCGCTCATCGCCCTCTTTTGCCGAATTGTGCGCCTGCTCGGTCGGACACCGCAACATATTCCGGTAAATTCGATCGTCGATTCAGCAACGAGCGGGGGCCTCCGCACGATGGACGGGTTCCGGACCCTGCGACGGTCTCACCTGCCGCTGGCTACGGCGTGGGCCCGCATTGCCCGGTCCATCCACTATCCGCCGGTGGCGGACATCGTGACGCGTGTGGCACCGATCTTCTTTGCCTATCCCGGGTCTCGCGGAACGGCTTTCCTTGTCACGCCGGCGCCGACGGGTGCAGTGCGGAAGCGGTGTCAGAGCAGTCCTGGTGCGGCTCCCGGTGCCGCGGGCGGTGCGTCGGGTTCACGCATCATCCGGAAGGAGTTCAGCAGTCCGAGCAGTCCCGTGAGGATGGGCACGAGCAGCGCGGCCTGCAGCGCGACGGGCCGGGCGTCGGTGTTGATGCGGATGATCTCGTCGCGGATCTCGGGTGGCCGGCCGGCGAGCAGGTTCTGGAGTTGCGTATTGCTCATGACTTCGGCGTCCTCCTCGAGGACCTGCGCGATGTGTTGCTTCTCGTCGGGCGGCAGGACGGTGCTCGACTGCGTCATGGCGGTGAACGTGAGGGACAAGGTGGCCAGCATGACGGCCCCGGCGAAGGCCAGTCCGAACGACAGCCCGAACGACCCGGCCGCGGAATTGGTGCCCGCGGCCTCACTGACTCGCTCCTCCGATATCGGGGCGAGGGTGTAGTTGTTCAGTTGCGAGACCAGCAGCCCCAGCCCGGCACCGGCAACGACGAGTGGTGCCAGCAGCGCCCACCCGAAGTCCGCGCGGGGTACCAACGGGAGCAGCACGGCGACGCCGACGGTGACGAGCGCGAACCCCCACCGAATGATGACTGCGGGACGGCGATTGCCTGCCTTGTTCCCCGCGAGCAGAGCGACGGCGAACATGCTCAGCGACAGCGGTGCGAGTGAGAGACCGGCCTGCATGGCGTTGTACTCGAGCACCATCTGCAGATAGATGGGCAGCGCGATCATCGTCCCGCCCAACGCGATCTGCTGAAGCATCTGCCCGGTGACGCCGAGCCGGAACACCTTCGACCGGAACAGACCCGGGTCCAGCAGGGCAGGCTCGCCGCGCCGTGTGCGGCGGATCAACCAGTAGGTGAGAGCGGTGAGCGCGGCAGCTCCTGTGAGCAGCAGTGCCGCGACCGCGTCGCCGCCCTCCTGCCACACCAGGATCCCGAGCACGATCCCACCCATGCCGACGACCGACAGCACGGCTCCGATCGGGTCCACGCCGCGCGGCCCGGTGTACGGCACGTCCCGGACGAGCCCGATGCCGGCCAGTACCACCGCGATGATCACCACTTCCAGGGCGAACCCGACCCGCCACGACAGATAGGTGGTGACGAAGCCGCCGAGTAATGGGCCGACTGCAGCGGCGATCGCAGCTGCCGCGCCGACGAGTGCGTAGACCTTCTTCTGAGCGGCGCCGTGGAAGTTGCCGTGTACCAGTGACTGCATGGCAGGCAGCAGCAGTGATGCGCCGATCCCACCGACCACCGCCCACAGGAGGATCACCACGGTCAGTCCCTGGGCGAGGGTCATCGCCGCAGCGCCCGTCGCGTAGCCGAGCAGTCCCAGCACGTATGCGCGTTTGCGACCGATCAGGTCACCGATCTTGCTGCCGATCAGAATGAACGCCGCCGAGACCAGCGCTTCGAGCGCGATCGCGGACTGCACACCGCTGACGGTGGTGCCGAGGTCGCGCACCACCGCCGAGATCGACACGTTCATCAGTGACGTGTCGACGACAAGGACGAACATCGCCATCGCGAGAAGCACGGCGAGCAACCGACGTCGGCCGGAGAGCTGACCTTCTTCGGCGGAAGAGATCCCGTCGGCCATGGCAGATCACCACCTCACTGTCGTGGACCGGCGGCGATCCGACCGGTCGACCAGTGCTGATCAGACAGTAGGCCACCCGAGCGCCCCTCACATCGGGAAGTCGACAGCGCGGCAAACTTGAAAATGCAGCGCCTACAGCAGATCGGACGTACAACCCTTTACGGTGCGCCGCGTCGCGTCGGCAACCACCTCGGTGAAGGAACCCTGCTCTCGAGAATGCGACGTTGTCTGATCGCGCCATTGCCCGAGCAGTGCTCCGAGCGCCGTTCCGCCGGCCGTGGGGCCGACGAGGCCGATGCCCACCGGCGGGAAGAGTGCGGCCACCACTCCCGCAGACAGACCCCAGCCGAGACCGACCGCCGCGCCCTGACGGGTGGGGTGCTCGTGCTTGCTCACGTCCTACCTTCGGACCTCCGGAATCGTGGGCGGAAGAACGGAATCGAGAAGCGTAGGTTCGGAAAGTTCACGTTTCACCGCCTTCTCGACGAGGAGCGGAACGAAGTCTCGTACCCTGCTCGTGGCGAATCGGCGATAGACGCCGTGCACCGCACGTGCGATGTCGTCCGGGGGAACGAGCGGATATCGAACGATCAGGCGTTCGGTCACCTGCTGGATCTGACGGAACTCGTCGTCACCGCTCATCGGCCAATCGTGACGTCGGTCCCGAGATCCGTCAAGGCTCGAAACGGCGTCGGATGCACCGCTTCCGGGCACGATTCGGCAACATCTGCGGTACGTGGTGGCCGGTCCGCGTCCATCGCTCCGAACTGATCGTTCTCCCACGAACGTGGGGTCGGAGGCGGACAATGGGTGGACGTCCGAGGGAGAACCGTGGGACACAAGACGGGGCACGAGAAGCACCGGAAGAGATCGCCGGAGAAGTCGCTCACCGCGCGTTCCGATTCCGGCGCCCTTCGTCCCCCCGGTCCACCGCAGCAGGGCGCATCGCCGGTCCGCGAACCCATGAAGAACAAGGAGTACCGTCGCCTGCTCCGTCTGTTGCACGCCGAACTCGTCGCCGTGCAGGAATGGGTGAGATCGTCCGGAGTTCGTATCTGCATCCTGTTCGAGGGCCGCGACACCGCAGGTAAGGGGGGTGTCATCAAGGCGATCACGGAACGATTGAGTCCCAGGGTCTTCCGCGTCGTCGCGCTGCCCGCACCCACGGAGCGTGAACGGTCTCAGATGTACATCCAGCGCTACGTACCCCACCTGCCGGCCGGAGGCGAGGTCGTGATCTTCGATCGCAGTTGGTACAACCGCGCCGGCGTCGAACGAGTGATGAACTTCTGCACGGAGGAGGATGCACAGCATTTCCTCCAGATGATCCCGACGGTCGAACGCGCGATCGTGGACTCCGGCATCATCCTTCTGAAGTACTGGCTGGAAGTGAGCCAGGAGCAGCAGACGCTGCGCCTGCAGAGTCGCATCGACGATCCTCGGAAGATCTGGAAGCTGTCGAATCTGGATCTGGAGTCGTACACACATTGGTACGACTACTCCCGGGCACGGGACGAGATGTTCCACTTCACCGATACCGGCTGGGCCCCTTGGTATGTCGTCGAAAACAACGACAAGAAACGTGGCCGGCTCAACGTCATCGCCCATCTGCTCGACCGGATCCCCTACGAGCCGCTCGAGCGCCCCGATCTGGTTCTGCCGCCGCGACAGGACGCCGATGGGTACACGGCGCCGACCCAACCTCTTCACTGGATACCCACGCTCTACTGAGGCTCTTCCGGTAGGGAAGGACGAACCGCGATGGCCACTACGAGATCCGGACCGGACCGAGCGAAGATCCTCGTCCCCAATCGAGAAGAACCGTCCTGGTATGCCACGGACGCCGCCGACGTGATCGCAGCGCTGTCCTCCGACGAACGATCCGGTCTCACGACGGCCGAGGCGGACGAACGTCGCCGACGTTTCGGACCCAATACGATCGTGTCCGAACCCGCACCGTCCACGTGGACGATCGCACTGCGGCAGGTACGGGATCCGATGAACCTGATGTTGATCGCCGTGACGGCGGTGAGCATCGTGATCGGGGAGATCTCCACCGCCCTTGTCGTCGTCGTCCTGGTCGCACTCAATGTGGTACTGGGCACGCGGCAGGAAGTGAAGGCCCGTGCAAGCGTGGACGCCCTCGCGAGAATGCAGACTCCGCAGGCGCGAACGATCCGCGACGGACTGTTGAGCGAGATCGAGGCCACCGACCTGGTGCCGGGCGACATCGTGCAACTCGAAGCCGGCGACCTCGTGCCCGCGGACGGACGTGTGATCACGTCGGCGACACTCGAGACGCAGGAAGCAGCGCTCACGGGAGAAAGTGCGCCGGTTCCGAAGGACCCCGCGACCCTTCCTGTCGGTGACGTCCCCCTGGGCGATCGCTCCGACATGCTGTTCCAGAACACATCCGTCACTCGTGGTACCGCCAGGATGGTGGTGACGGAGACGGGCATGGACACCGAAATGGGCCGGATCGCATCGATGCTGTCGGCCGTTGCTCCGAGCAGGTCACCGTTGCAACGCGAACTCGACTCGCTGACCCGGTTGCTCGGGGTCATCGCCTGGACCGCGGTTGCCGTCATCGTCGTCATCGGCGTGATCCGCGGGCAAGATCTGACCACGGTGCTGTTGCTGGGCATCGCCATGGGGGTGTCGGCGATCCCGACCGGCCTGCCGACCTTCGTGCAGGCGATGCTCGCTTTCGGTGCCCGGCAACTCGCCGAAGCGAAGGCCGTCGTCAAGAACCTTTCCGATGTCGAGACCCTCGGTGCCACGAACGCGGTCAACTCGGACAAGACCGGTACGCTCACGATGAACCAGATGACCGTGCGCTCGTTGTATTTCCACACCCGGTGGTACACCGTGGACGGTGAGGGATACAGCAAGGCCGGGCGGATCACGCGTGCCGCCGGCGACGAGCTGCCCGACTTCACTCTTCTCGCATACGGATTGTGCCTCGACAGCGATGCCACGGTCTCCGACAGCGGAGTGGTCGTCGGAGATCCCACCGAGGCAGCTCTGGTCGTGCTCGCCGCCAAACTCGGCATCGACGCTCCGCTCACCCGCCGGTCGTATCCCCGCGTCGCCGAAGTGCCGTTCGACTCGGCGTACAAGTTCATGGCGACGTTCCACCACCTGCCGGTCGACGGTGCCACGCGATTCGTCGAGCTCGTCAAAGGCGCTCCGGACGTGGTTCTGGCACAGTGCGGCAGCGCCTTCCGTCCGGGACGACGAGCGGCGCCACTCGACGAGGCTCGTGACGAGATCGTCGCGGCGAACCGAACCCTGTCCGAAAAGGGACTGCGGGTCCTGGCATTCGCGGCCCGTATCGTCGACGGGCAGGAGGAAGCGGTGCGGGCCGACCCGATGTCGTTCGTGGAGGATCTCACCTTCGTCGGGATGGTCGGCATCATCGATCCGCTTCGGCCCGAAGCGATCGAGGCGGTGCGCACCGCGCACGCGGCAGGTATCGATGTCCGCATGATCACCGGTGATCATGCGATCACCGCGTCCGCGATCGGCGCCGAGCTCGGTCTCGGCCCGGGGGTCGTCAGCGGACCCGACCTTCGAGCGATGTCCGACGAGGCTCTGACGGCACAACTTCCGAACCTGCACGTGTTCGGTCGGGTCACTCCCCAGGACAAGCTCCGCCTCGTCGATCTCATGCAGAAGAGTGGTGCGATCGTCGCGATGACCGGAGACGCCGTCAACGACGCCGCAGCTCTGAAGAAGGCCGACATCGGAGTTGCGATGGGGTCGGGCAGTGAAGTGACGAAGCAGGCCGGAAGAATCGTGCTGACCGACGACAACTTCGGGACGCTGGTCACTGCGATCCGCCTGGGACGCAACATCTACGAGAAGATCGTGTCCTACATCCGGTACCAGATGTCGAAGCTGTTGTCGCTCGTCCTGCTCTTCCTCGTCGCGAGCATCTTCGACATCAACGACGGCGTCGCCCTGACCCCGTTGATGGTGCTGTTCCAGCACTTCTTCATCACGTTGTTCCCGGTGGCCGTCATCATGCTCGACCCGCCCTCGCCGGAACTGATGAGCAAACCGCCTCGCGACCCGAACACACCGATCGCCAACAGGGCAGCCTTCGTGCAGTGGTCGTTCTACGGAACCCTCCAGTTCGCCGTCGCACTCGCGGCGATGCTCCTCGCTCCCGGTGGGATGAGCACGACGGAGCCGACCGTGGCGATGACGACCGCGTTCGTCGTGTTGTCGTTCGGATCCGTTCTCGCAGGGTTGTCCATGCGACGCGATCCGGAATCCGGATTCTCCGCGCCGATCGTGGGCGCCGTCCGGATCCTGTCGATTCCGGTGGTGGTCACGGTGTTCGCCGTGGAGTTGGGATTCCTTCAGGACCTCCTCATGACGACGTCGCTGACGGGTGCTCAATGGCTGGTCTGTATCGGCTGGTCGGTGATCATTCCGGTCGTGGTGGAAGCGGAGAAGGCGATTCGACGTCGCCGACGCTCGCCGGACCTGTCGATTCCCGCGCCTGCGGCGGTTGCTCCTGCGCGGGCCCACTGAGGCGGGGTCATGCCGCGGATCGAGGGGCCGGGGGCGCTTCCCGGAATCGCCACGGCTCGTGCCTACCGTCGCGAGTGGGTGCGACCCGACATCACCGCCGGCCTCGTGCTCACCGCACTGCTCATCCCGGCCGGGATGGGCTACGCCGAGGCGGCTGGATTGCCCGCCTATGCCGGGCTCTACGCGACCATCGTTCCGCTCCTGGCCTATGCGGTGGTCGGCCCCTCGAAGATCCTCGTCCTGGGCCCGGATTCCTCGCTCGCACCGCTCATCGCTGCGGCCGTCCTTCCGCTCGCCGTTGCGGACGATCCGGAGAGCGCGCTGGTCTTCGCCGGGGTACTCGGCGTACTCGTCGGCGTGATCCTGCTCGTCGGAGGTTTCCTGCGCCTCGGTTTCGTCACCGAACTGCTGTCCAAACCGATCCGGCTGGGTTACCTGAACGCCATCGCCCTCGTCGTCGTCGTCGGACAGCTTCCGAAACTGCTGGGCTTCTCGGTCGACGCGCCCGGTCTCCTCGGAGAGATCCGAGAGATCGCAGAGACCGTCGTGAACGGTGGGATCGACCCCGTCGCAGCGGCTATCGGGCTCGCCTCCCTCGCGGTCATCGTGGGCTTCCGCTTGTGGTTGCCACGGATCCCGGGAGTCCTGGTCGCGGTCGTCGCAGCCATCATCGCCTCCGCCGCACTCGATCTCACCGACGACATAGGGATGGTCGGTGCGCTACCCGACGGACTTCCGCTCCCGTCGTTCGGCGGTGTCGAGTGGTCGGACGTGGCCCGGCTCGTCGGACCGGCAGCCGGCATCGCGCTGATCGCCTTCGCCGACACCGGAGTGCTCTCCCGCACCTTCGCCGCGCGACGGGGTGAGAACGTGAACGGGAGCACGGAGATGAAAGCGGTGGGCGTCGCGAACATCGCCGGGGGACTGTTCGGAGGGTTCCCGATCTCGGCGAGCGGATCTCGGACGCCGGTCGCCGAGCAGAGCGGCGCGCGAACCCAATTCGCGTGTGTCGTGGGAGCGGTGGCAGTTCTCGTCTTCGTACTCGTCGCTCCGGGGTTGACCACCTATCTACCCGATGCGACGCTCGGCGCCGTGGTGATCGTCGCCGCCACCGCCCTGGTCGATGTCCGGGGAATGGTCCGGATGTGGCAGATGAGCACGGTCGAGTTCGGGCTGGCCGCCGCGGCCTTCCTCGGGGTCGCTCTGGTGGGCGTGCTGCAGGGCATCGTCGTCGCGATCGGTCTGTCCTTCGTCTCGGTGGTCGCGCGCGCCTGGCAGCCGTACCGCACCGAGCTCGTGCGGACCGCCGATCGTCCGGGATTCCACGACGTCGAGCGTCATCCCGAGGGCAGTCGCATCCCGGGTCTGGTGATCGTCCGGTTCGACGCCCCGCTGTTCTTCGCCAACGGGGAGATCTTCGATCTGTACGTGCGGTCGGTGGTGGCCCGAACCGAAGCGCCTGTCGAATGGGTGGTCATCGCGGCCGAACCGATCACGGGACTCGACACGACCGCCGTCGACGAACTCGTCGACCTCGACGCCTATCTGGAAGGAAACGGCATCCGCCTTGTGTTCGCCGAGATGAAGGGGCCGATCAAGGACCGGCTCATCAGATTCGGGGTGGGCGACAGATTCGACCCGAGCCGGTTCCATCCGACCCTCGAGGACGCTGTCGACGCCTTCATCGGCAGGACCGGTCGCGGCAACGATCAGGTCGTCGGTTGATCCTCGGTCGCCGGTCGGTCCTCCACGGTGCGGGCCGGCCTGATCACCAGCTCGAGGGCGAGCAGTACCAGAACAGCACCCAGCACGGTGAACGCGACCACCAGACCGGTCGGGTAGCGCCAGAACATCACGAGCAGTGCAGCCACTCCGATGACGACCGCCCGGATCGCGACGCGGGCACGGAAGGCCGCTTCTTCGAACGCATTCGGCGGGCGGGGCCGACGTAGCCGCTGGACGGCATCGAGGCTGCGGCCGAACCCACGCCGAACAGTCCGGGCGGAGGACGAGCCACCGGTGAGGTAGGCACCGAGAGCGATCACCAGTCCGAGCACCGCGACCGCCCGAAGGCTGGTCCGCAGCGGCATCAGCACGGCATCGATGATGGCTGCTGCCGCCTCCGGCGACAGGACGTCGGGCGGGACATCGTCGAGATACAGCGACCGGACGATGATGAGCGCGACCGCCAGAACGAACATTCCTACGACCAGTGCGAGGCCGACGAAGGCGAGTGCGCGCAGGCGCCGGCCGGTCGGCGCGACTGCGACTGCGGCGGCAGCGGCAGCAAGGGTGATCCAGGGCAGCACATCCGAAACATTGTCGAGAGTGTTCACGGCTCGCTGCGCCCGGACCAGTTCCGGTGATCGGAACAGGACCAACTGCTTGTCGACACTCGGGACCTTCTCGGCGAACGTGAAACCGCGGTCGAGCAGGCGGGCCTTCACGTTGTCGATCACGGTGCCGAGCGAGATGCTCACCGTGCCCGAATCGTCGACCGTCACGGACGACGGCCCGACATTCCCGGTCACCACCGCGACCAATGCGTTGTGTGCGGCGCGGTGGGCCTGGATCCACAGATCCTCGAACTGGTCGCTCTGCACGAGCGACAGCACGGTCTCGTTGACGAAGTTCCGCGCCTGCCCGGTGATCACCGGCGCCAGTCCCTCGACCGCGCGGTCGACGCGGGGTGCATTCTCCGTGGCCGGAACGGCGTCGGTGAGAGCAACCAGAGCGTCGGTCGTCAGGCCTTCGATGTCCACGCGTGTGAAGATCTCGTCGGTGACGGAATTCGCGATCTGTGTCTGGATGGCGGGATCCGAGCCCAGCGGGGCGACCGTCGTCACGTAGCGATCGGTGTCGAGGATCTCGCTGCGCACGAACCGCGCGGTGACGGACAGGACGGCCAGAACGGCGACCAGCACGGTGAGCAGTGCAACCGCGGCCCAGCGCCATCCGTGTCTCGCGGGACGCGGTTCGGAAACGGGCTTCACCTCGGGAGCGGTTCGTTCCCGGAGTGTGGCGACTTCCGCGCGCAACCGATCGAGTTCGGCGCGTTCGTCGTCGTCCAGACGATCCGCCCGAAGATCTTCACCGTCCGCGCCGGTGTTCGTGGTCATCCCTGCATCGCCCCCTTTCGGGGCCGGATCCAGTATGCGCCGCTGCGGATCACTCGGGCAGGAATTCGGACCCTATTCGCTTCAGAATTTGCCCTCGGGTGGTCATACTCGACAAGGGGGGATCTGTGCTCGAAGGCATCGACGGAAGTCGGCTCGTCGGCTTCCTCGGACGCTCTTTCATCGAAACGAGGCTCCAGGTGACCGATTCGAATATCGACGAGATGGGCCCGGTCGACTATCTCGTCATCGAATTCCCCGCCGACCGACCGCCGAACGGTTCTGCTCTCCCGTTACTGCTCGACCTCGTCGAACGAGGCATCATCCGGGTGCTCGATCTCGCGTTCGTCCGTAAGGACAGCGACGGTTCGGTCGCCGGGATCGACATCTCCGAGGTCGGACTCGAAGGCGAAGTCGACGTGACATTGTTCGCGGAGGCGTCCTCGGGTCTGCTCGACGACACCGATTTCGACGAAGCGGGGGCCGCGCTCGAGCCGGGCTGCTCGGCCGCCGTGCTCGTCTACGAGAACACCTGGGCTGCTCCGCTGGCTCGGGCGCTGCGTCGCAACGGTGCCGAACTCGTCGCGTCCGGGCGTATCCCGGTGCAGAGCATCCTGGCTTCACTGGAGAAGCTCGATGTCGAAATGTGATCCGAGCGAACAAGATACATGAGGAGATCGTCATGCCAGGATTACTCCGCGGGGTGGCTCGCACCGCAGTCGTAGCGGGGACGGCTACGGCCGTCTCGAACCGGGTCTCCCGTCGTCAGGGAGCGCGGTGGAGCACGCAGGAACAAGCCCAGTACGGCCGGCCCGAACAGTACGCACCCGAGCCCGCGCCGGCCCCGGCGGGCCCCCCTCCGAGCGGGACGGACCGCATCGCGGCGCTGAAGGACCTCGCAGAACTGAAGGCGCAAGGCGTGCTCACCGAGGCCGAGTTCGAGAGGGAGAAGGCGAGAATACTCGCGTCCTGAACTCCTGCCCGCCGTCTGCGTCCAGTGGGCACGACCGCTGCAACGCGACGACGGGTTCGACGGGACGAGCGCTGATGAGCGACTGGAGGTGCACGGTACACCGGATCGACGAGCCGACCGACTGCGTGGCGAGGCTGTCGCTGGTACTCGCAGACGAACTCACCTCGGAAGAGGTGCAGGACCGCGCCCGGGTGCTGGCCCGTGAACTCTTCGGACAGAACGTGGACGTCGCGGACGTCGAGCCGGAATCCTGGTCGACTCCCCGTCGACCACCGTCGGCGTGAACGGACGCCGTCCCTTCGGGTACCATATCTGTTGCCGTGAGCGGCATGTCGTTCTGTGCGCACCCGGTGCACCCGCCCCCGATACAGTCGTCACTGTGCTTCGGAGGTGGAACGTGTGGCGGCCGAGGGGAGAAGCGCGGACGCCACGAGTCCGACGAGTCCGATGACCGCCAGGACGACCATCGCGAAAGCGTACGCACGATCCGGCGTGGCCAGACCCACGACGAGGACCGTGCCCGCGACGGCGGTGCCCAGGGACGACCCCAGATTGGACACGCACCGCGACAGGCCGGAGATCTCGCCCTGTTGTTCCTCCGGGAAGGCCGACTGCACGACGTTCACGGAGGGAGTGAGCATCGCGCCCAGGCCGATACCGATGAGCAACAGACCGGGGGCGAACGCCCATGCACTGGTCCATGCACGCACCAGAAGGAGCAGAACCACGATGCCGGCGAGGGTGACGGCGAAGCCGCTCATGATGAGGGCGCGTTGTGAATGCCTGTCGGCCAATCGCTCCGCCAGCAGTGAGGCACCGAGGATGCCGGCGGTGGCAGCGGTGAAGATGACACCCGTCTCGATCGCGTTGTAACCCCGCACCACTTGCAGGAATGCCGAGACGACGAATGCGACGCCCATCAGCAGGAGCCACTGGATGTTCTGCGTGACGAGCGCGAGATTGGACGCGCGATTACGGAACAACCCGGTCGACAGCAACGGCACTTTGCCGGCGCGTTCGAATCTCCGTACGTGCAGGAAGAATCCCACGATGAGCAGGATTCCGATGCCGATGAGTGCCGCCGACACCGAGAGTGCGTTGTCCGCCTGAAGAATTCCCATGACCACGCAGACGAGACCTGCGGCGGACAGTGCGGCACCGATTCCGTCGAACGGTGTGGTCGGATCCGGGGGCAGAGGATCCTCGAGGCCTCGGCTCAGAACGACGATGACGGCGACGATCAGCGCCTGGAAGACGAAGGCGGCCCGCCAGTCGATCGCGGTGGTGATCAACCCGCCGATCAGCGGGCCTGCCGCGGCACCTATCCCGCCCATCCCGGTGATCACGCCGAAGGCCCGCGCCCGAGATTTCATGTCGGTGAAGAGCATTGTCGTGAGGATGTACACGGGCGGGATCAGCAGTGCGGTGCCGATCCCTTCGAGAATCGAGTTGCCCACGATCAGGATGCCCAGCCCGGGTGCTGCCGCGCTGAGGAGTGCGCCTGCGCCGTACAGGACGAGACCGGCGATGAAACATCGCTTGCGACCCCATCGATCCGTCAGCTTCCCACCCGGAATCATGAACGCCGCCATGACCAGAAGGAACACGGTGATCGCGGTCTGGACGCCCTGCACCGTGGTGTCGAGATCGACGCTGATGTCGTTGATCATCACGTTCATGTTCGAGCCTGCGAAACTGCAGATGAACTGAGCGAGGGCGAGCGGAAGCAACATTCGCCGTATGGGGGCGGACGATCCCGATGCCGGATTCTCGGTCATCTCGTACTTTCCGTCGCGAAAGATGTCGCCTTGACTCTGCTGGTCATGATCCACCGCGGGGATGCACAGTGGCACCGCCGAGTCGAAACCGTGACCTTGACCCGGCATCTGTGAGCAGAGGAGGATCGAAGAACTCGACTCCTCTTCTCGCGGAGGTACCGTCATGCTTCTCGAGGACTACGGTTTCATCGGCGATCTGCAGACCTCCGCGTTGGTCGGGCGTAACGGCTCCATCGACTGGCTGTGCCTGCCCTCGTTCGACTCCGGTTCGTGCTTCGCGGCTCTACTCGGTGGCCCGGAACACGGACGCTGGCTCGTCGCGCCCGCAGCGGAGCCGGTCGAGATCACCCGTCGCTATGTCGACGGCACCCTGGTGCTCGAGACCGATTTCGAAACGGCGGACGGCGCCGTCCGGCTGATCGACTTCATGCCCCGCCGCGGAGCCGGCCCGCCTCGGCTGATCCGCATCGTCGAGGGTCTGCGGGGCCGGGTGCCGATGCGCATGCACCTGTCGTTGCGACCGGATTACGCGGCCGTCACACCGTGGATCGAGGCGGTGGCCGACGGCGCTGTCGCCACGGCCGGTCCCGACGCCTTCCATCTGTGCACGACGGTGCCGTTGGACATCCGGGCGGGAACCGTCGAATCCGAGTTCGTCGCCGTGGAGAGCGGCCGGTACCGGTTCGGTCTGGACTGGCATGCGTCCTTCGAACCGGCTCCCGTCGTCGAGGATGCCGAATCCGCGCTCGCGCGAACCGTGGAGTGGTGGCGCGACTGGACGGGGCGGTGCACCTACGACGGGGCGTATCGCGAGGAGGTGATGCGGTCCCTGATCGTTCTCAAGGGAATGACCGACGAGACGACCGGTGCAATCGTGGCGGCTCCGACCACCTCGCTGCCCGAAGCGCTCGGTGGGGTACGCAATTGGGACTACCGTTACTGCTGGTTGCGCGACTCGGTACTGGCACTCGAAGCACTGCTCGCCGGCGGGTACACCGGTGAGGCGCTCGCTTTCCGCGACTTCATGCTCAGGGCGGGAACGGGTGATCCGGCGGATGTGCAGATCATGTACGGCATCAGAGGCGAACGCCGACTGACCGAGTTCGAGGTGGCATATCTACCCGGCTACGAAGGGTCGGCGCCTGTCCGTGTCGGGAACGCTGCGGCAGAGCAGTTCCAGCTCGATGTCTACGGCGAAGTCCTCAGCGTTGCCTACAAGGGCGCCGAGGCGA
Source organism: Rhodococcus sp. 5G237 (assembly GCF_053764735.1). Lineage (NCBI taxonomy): Bacteria > Bacillati > Actinomycetota > Actinomycetes > Mycobacteriales > Nocardiaceae > Rhodococcus > Rhodococcus sp. 5G237. The sequence goes on from NZ_JBSNCD010000002.1 coordinate 542,838, forward strand.
TCGGCAGGATCGAGCCGCGCATGTGGCCCCGATGGCAGGCCGTCATCGAGCACGTGGAGAAGATCTGGCGGGATCCCGACGACGGCATCTGGGAAACGCGCGGCCCTCGCCGGGATTTCACTCAGTCCAAGGTCATGGCCTGGGTCGTCTTCGACCGGGCGGTACGGCTCGCGGAGAGGTTCGGGCTCGAGGCTCCCGTCGAACGATGGAAGCGGACTCGTGACGACATCCATCGCGAGGTCTGCGAGCGGGGATACGACCCGGTCCGTGGCACCTTCACGCAGTACTACGGCTCCGCGGAACTCGATGCCAGCGTGTTGCTCATCCCGCTCGTCGGCTTCCTTCCTCCGACCGACGACCGGGTCACGTCCACCCTCGATGCGCTCCGGGACGAACTCGGTCGCGACGGCTTCGTCTCCCGGTACTCCACGTCGAAGACCGACGACGGGCTTCCCGGTGACGAAGGGCAGTTCCTCGCCTGCTCGTTCTGGTTGGTGAGCGCGTTGGCCCTCAACGGCCGTGTCGACGACGCTCGTGCCTTGTTCGAACGGTTGCTCGGGCTCACCAACGATCTCGGGTTGCTCGCCGAGGAATACGACGTGCAGGCAGGACGACAGGTCGGCAACTTCCCGCAGGCCTTCAGTCATCTCACCCTGGTCGGTGCTGCATGCGCGATCACCGCCGCGGAACAGGCCGGAGCGTCCGATGCGGCGGACGAAGAGCGGACCACCTGAGCCGTTCTCGTCCGGACTGCCGACGCGACCCGAATATCAAGTGTCCGTTGGGACTACGCGGACGGACATGCGGTGTGTAGGTACGCCGGCGACGACGAGGCGTGGGATACACCTCCCGACCCGTCGGTGTCTGTCCTTCGGACGAACTACATTGGCACGCCGACGAATCGGAAGAAATGGTACGAATGTCACCGATTCGGCGTGGGTGCTTCCCCGGGCCTGCGGATCAGGATTCAATGACAGGTGCAGAGGGGTGTCGGGAGCGCAGGGGATACGCTTCCGCGTCGCTGCTCCGTCGGGACGATCCGCGAACGGTGGCAGGGGAACAAGATGGAACAGGGTGTTGTGCTGTGGTTCGACGCCGGTCTGGGGCACGGGTTCATCCGTGACGACGACGGCATCGAGATCCTGGTGCATTATTCACAGATCGACGGGAGCGGTTACCGCTTCCTGACCGGTGGCCAGCGCGTCCGATTCGAGGTGGGTTACGGAATCTTCGGTCGGCAGGCGGTCAACGTGCAGGTGTGCTGACATGCGGACCGTTCGGATGGTGTGATCGGGTCATGGACACACGGGCGAACGAGCGGGCGGGGGAGATCCATGCTTCTCCTACCGAGGAGCAGGTGTGGGCATCGCGGGCTGCGATCGAACGGGCGACGGGCGTGCTGATGGAACGGTACGGACTCGATTCCGACCGTGCGAAGGAGTCGTTGCTGCAGGCCTCGCGTCGCATGGCTGTGCCGATGCTGCAGCTCGCGGAGGACGTGCTCACCTCCGGTCGAGCAGGCGAACCACCCGAGATCCGGGAGGTACTGGACGTCGTTTCCGTGCCCTCGGCTCTGCGGAAGGCCGTCGCCTTCATCGAGTCCGAAGCGTCTCGTCCGATCAGGCTCGCGGACATCGCAGCTGCCGCCGGCATCGGGGGTCGCGCCCTGCAGTACGACTTCGTACGCCACTACGGCACGACGCCCATGCGGTACCTGCGTTCGGTACGCCTCGAACGGGCGCACCGGGACCTGCAGGCCGTCGGCCCGGACAGCGACGAGACAGTCGCCTCGATCGCTGCCCGGTGGGGCTTCTCCTCGCCCGGACGATTCGCGACGCAGTACCGGTCCGTCTACGGACGAACCCCTCGCGCGACCCGGTCGGGGCTGGTGTGATCCGATCAGATCACTGACCTTCGTGCAGAAAAAGAATAGACTGCACGAGAAGCGAACAATGTGCTCGCTGTCGAGACTGTCGACGGGGTGCGAGACTTCCGGCGCAGGGGGTCGGATACGTCGATGTGCCCCGTCGACAGTGTCTCGAGCGTGCAGATTCCTTCTCCTGGCGCGTGTTCGGCGGTATGCTCAGGTATCGGTGATCGCCTGTCACCCCCTGCATGGACGATCACCGCCGCCGGGTGGGTCCGAGGTCGGCCACTCAGGCGATGCCGAACCCTGTCGCCCACCCCCCTGCTCGGGCGGCAGGGCTTCGGCGCGCCGCCATCGCCTCACCGGTCGGAATCCGACCCTGTACCTCGTGATCCTCCCGGACCTTCGTCGGCATCGTTCCTCGAGACTTCCTCGTTCGCATCATGCGAAGTGTTGTCGCCCGCACCCCTCCCGCGTTCACCGTTTCCTTCGGGAAGAGGAGCGGGGAGCTCGGCCGAATACGGCGCACGTGGTGGGGCCAGTTCGTCGAGACGCTCGTTGATCGCGTGCGCGAGCAGATCGTGCTGCAGGCGAGGAAGGGGTAACAGGCCGTTCAGATACGCTTCGATCTCGACCTTTCCCACCTCGCCGCCGAGGGCGAAGTAGCGGAGCCACAATTCCTCGAACCCCAGTCCGGAGGCGCGAAGGGCAGCGAGGAATCGGTGGCGGTGTTCGCCCTCGGGCAGATAGTGCATCGCGACCTCACACCGTTTCGGTATCGGTCGACGCGACTATCTCCGCTGCCACCTCCCGTACCGGGATGCGTCGCTGTGCAGACAACTCGAGCAGTCGCTGCACCGCACGATCGGCATCGAGGTTCTCGCGCAGCATCACGATTCCCTTGGCGGTAGCGATCAGGTCGCGGTCTCGCAGAGCCTGGAGCAACCGTTCGTTGAGTGCTTCGGCTTCGGTGAGGGTGTGCATGTTCGCCAACAGGATCGCCGCCTGGTCGGCGAAACGGCTCAGAATGTCCTCACTGTCTGCGGTATAGATGTACGGACGAGTGGAATACACCTTCAGTGCGCCCAGGGTTCGCCCCGCATACTGCAGGGGAGCGCTCAGCGTCGCATGCATTCCTGCGTCCACTGCCCGAGCAGACCACGCCGGCCAGCGCTCGTCCTCTTCCAGGTTGTCCACTCGTACCATCACGGCATCCCGGATCGCCGTCAGGCAGGGGCCCTCGCCGAGTTCGTACTGCAACGCGTCGAGACGCTCGACCATCTGTCCGGTTGCGGCGGAGGAACGGTTGTTCGTCTCGTCGACGAGAGTGATCCCCGCGCCGTCCGATCCGGGCAATGTGTCCTTTGCCAGCGAGGTGATCAGTTCCAGCACGGTGGTCACCGTCTGCTCGGACAGCAACACTCCCGCCATGCGGGCGAACATCGCGGCCCACGACTCGGGAGCCGGACCGTGTGACTCCGTCATGTCCCACCTCCCACCCCGCACGTCGTGCACTACCGATGCTTCGAACCTACCCGCTCCCGAGCTTCGGCGTTCACGGACGTGCCGTACCGATCGCCCCGTTCGACACCGCACCGGAATCGTCACGGGATTGGCAGAATCCGAAGTATGCCGACCCGGACGATCGACGGTCACCGCATCACCCTGACCAACCTCGACAAGGTGCTGTATCCGAGCACCGGGACGACGAAGGGTGAGGTCGTCGAGTACTACGAAGCCGTCGCCGAGGCGATGCTTCCCCATATCGCCGGCCGGGCAGCGACCCGCAATCGGTGGCCGAACAGTGTCGGCGAACAGTCCTTCTTCGAGAAGAACCTCCCCGACCACGCACCGGCCTGGATCGACCGTCGCACCCTGCACCACAAGGACCGCCGGGTCACCTACCCGCTGTTCGATTCCGCCGCCGGGCTCGTCTGGCTCGGGCAACAGGCCGCCCTCGAACTCCACGTGCACCAGTGGCGTTTCGACGGAGAGAAGGCCGGGCCCGCGACCCGCATCGTCTTCGACCTCGACCCGGGCCCCGGCGTGGGCCTGGCCGAGTGCGCGGAGGTCGCCCGCCACGTCCGCGACACGGTCGCCGAACTCGGATGGACGGCCTATCCGGTCACCAGCGGCAGCAAGGGCATCCACCTGTACGTCCCGCTCGATCGGATGCTGTCGTCGTCGGGGGCGTCGAAGGTCGCGAAGCAGGTCGCACGCAATCTCGAGACCATCCTTCCCGACCTGGTGACCGCAACGATGGCGAAGTCGGCGCGCGAGGGCAAGGTCTTCGTCGACTGGAGCCAGAACAACAGTTCCAAGACGACGGTCGCGCCGTACTCGCTGCGCGGTCGCGACGAGCCGTGGGTGGCGGCGCCGCGCAGCTGGGACGAGCTCGACGACCCCGACCTCGCGCAACTGCAGTTCCGGGAGGTCCTCGCCCGCATCGACGAGTTCGGGGACCTGCTCGCCGGTCTCGACCCGCCCCTCGGCAAGGCTGTGTCCGGAGACAAGACCGGGTCCGGAGACAAGACCGGGTCCGGAGACAAGACCGGGTCCGGCGGAGATGCTCTGGACACCTACCGCGGCAAGCGCGACGCGTCGCGCACCCCCGAGCCCGTACCCGACCGCGTCCCGGACGACGCTCCCGACAACAGGTTCGTCATCCAGGAACACCACGCGCGTCGCCTGCACTACGACCTGCGGCTCGAACGCGACGGTGTGCTGGCCTCGTGGGCGGTACCGAAGAACCTGCCGGAGACCTCCGGGCGCAACAACCTGGCGGTACGGACCGAGGATCATCCCATCGAGTACCTGACCTTCCACGGGACGATCCCGAAGGGCGAATACGGTGCCGGCAGCATGACCGTGTGGGACACCGGCACCTACGAGACCGAGAAGTGGCGGGACGACGAGGTGATCGTCCGTTTCCACGGCGAACGGGTCGAGGGACGGTATGCGTTGATCCGCACCGAGAAGAACCAATGGCTGGCGCATCGCATGAAGGACCAATCGGAGGCGCTTCCCGAACCGTCGCCCGACGGCGGATCCTCACGGTCGAAGGCCTTCCCGCACGACCTGGCGCCCATGCTCGCGACCCCCGGTGACGTCTCGGGTCTCGACGCCGAGCACTGGGCGTTCGAGGGCAAGTGGGACGGCTACCGGGCAATCGCGGAGATCGAGGACGGCACGGTGAGGCTCCGCAGCAGATCCGGACGCGACGTCACCGGCGACTACCCCAAGCTCGTCGAACTCGCGACGATCCTCGACGGTCACCGGGCGGTGCTCGACGGGGAGATCGTCGCCGTCGACCGCTCCGGGGTGACGAGCTTCTCGATGCTGCAGCGCGGCGTGAACTACGAGTACCGCGTGTTCGACGTGCTGTATCTCGACGGGGTGTCGCTGCTGCGCAAGACCTACGACGATCGCCGACGGGTCCTCGAGGCGCTCGCCGCTGCCACGGACGGACTGATCGTCCCGGATCTGCTCCCGGGTGACGGCTCGAAGGCGCTCGAGCGCAGCCGCGCGAAGAACTGGGAGGGCGTGGTCGCCAAGCGCCGGGACTCCGTGTATCTGCCGGGCAAGCGCGGTGCCGGATGGATCAAGTCGAAGAACTGGCTCACCCAGACCGTCGTGCTCGGCGGATACCGCCGTGGCAACGGCAACCGTGCCTCGACCTTCGGCTCCCTGCTGCTCGGCGTCTACGACGACGACGGTGAGTTCGTGTACGTCGGCAAGGTCGGCACCGGTTTCGACGACGAGACACTCCTGTCGGTGGCGAAGGCTGTGAAAGGGCACACGAGCCGCACGAACCCGTTCGCGAACGAGGTGCCGGCCGCCGAACGCCGCGATGCGGTGTGGTTGCGGCCCGAACTCGTGGGGGAGGTGCGGTTCGGGGGATGGACGGAAGGAGACCGGGTGCGGCACGCGAGCTGGCGTGGTCTGCGCGACGACATGGACGCGTCGAGCGTGGTGCGAGAAGAGGAAACAGGCACTGACTGCTAACGTTCGTCCGAAGTCGGGTGATCGGGCATTAGGGGAGGCATCAATGGCCGAGGGCTCGCGTGGCGTCGTCCGTCGGATCGGTTTGGTCGAGGATCACGAGTCGGTCGCGCTCGGGTTCGCAGCGATGCTCGCCGATCAACCCGATCTCGAGCTCGTGGGTACCGCCCCCACCGTCTCGGGTCTGCTCGAGCAGGTCACCGACCTCGACCTCGCCGTTCTCGACCTGCGCCTGTCCGACGGATCCTCCCCGAAGAGCAACGTCGAGCAGCTGCGCGCGGCGGGCCTCGAGACCCTGGTCTTCACCGGCGCCGAGAATCCGTATCTGCTGCGTTCGGCCGCCCGCGCCGGTGTGCTCGGGGTGGTGCGGAAATCCGAGCCCGCGGCCGTGGTGATCGAGGCGATCCGCGTGGCCGCCGCGGGAGGGCAGGTCGCCAGCACCGAATGGGCCGCGGCGATCGACGGTGATCCCGAACTCGACGACGTCGGTCTGAGTCCACGGCAGCTCGAAGTGCTCGAACTGTATGCGTCGGGGGAGAAGCTCGACCGGGTCGCCCGGCTGACAGGCCTCGCTCCGCAGACCGTCAACGACTACCTGCAGCGAATCCGCCAGAAGTACGCGGAGGCAGGTCGTCCCGCGCCCACGAAGACGGATCTGTACAAACGTGCCGTCGAGGACGGATGGCTGCCGATGCCCGAACGGTCGGATGTCCGCCGTCGCTGACGAGCCGGCCGCGGGCGCCGGGGAGAAGTCGCACGATCGCAGCACGGCGGCTGCCGACCGACTTCTCCGGATGTTCGCGCGATTCGTCGCGATCGGATATCTCTGCTACTTCGCGTTGCTCGTGCCGGAGATCCTCGAGGCGTCGGCACTCGTCGAGTGGTGGTGGACTCCCACCGCGGCCGTCCTCATGTTCGGATCCGGGGTCGCGCTCGGCTTCGCCTCGTTCCGCGGCACGGTGTGGATGCAGCGGACCGCAACCGTCAATGCGCTCGCCTACGCCGTGATGGTCGCATTGTGGTTCGTGGCGTGGAACGGGACGCAGATCCCGCAGGACCAGTCGTTGTGGTTCACCGCCTTTCCCGGCCTCGCGTCGCTCGCGGCGGCGGTCGCGTGGAGACCCCGGCGGGCGTTCGTCCACATGATCCTCGCGGTTCTGCTCGCGCAGTGCGCGAATCACCTCGTCCGCGACGCCCCATTCGGATACTTCCTGGCACCCGACCTGGCGTTCGCGTTCGTCTTCTGCACGGTCTTCCTCGCGGCTGCGGTGGTGGGCCTCGGCACCGGCCGCACCCTCGACGAGACCATCGCTGCCACCCAGGCCACGGCGGCCGCCGCGGCCGCAGCGGAGGCACGGAACGCCGAGCGCGCACGGTTCGATGCCCTGGTCCACGACCGCGTGATGTCGACCCTGCTGGCGGCGTCACGTAATGCACCCCGGGAGTCGCTCGTCGAGCAGGCCGAACGAGCGGTCGCCGAACTCGACGAGTTGCGGCGCGGCACCGATCGGGAGTCGGCGCTCGACGCCGCCGCGGTCGTGGCGCGGCTCCGATCGGCGGCGACCGAGGTCGACGAGGACGTCGTCTTCACCGGCCGTGTCGCCCCGGGATCCGGCGACGTTGCGTTCCCACCCGAACCCGCACGCGCGACCGCCGCTGCCCTCGCCGAGGCGGTACGCAACAGCGTGCGGCACGCGGGTAAGGACGCGTCCCGCACGGTCGAGGTCGACGTGGCACCGAGATGGATCTCCGTGCAGGTCGTGGACGACGGCAGAGGTTTCGAACCCGACGCCGTCGACCCGCACCGGCTCGGTCTCGAAGTGAGCATCCGCGGACGTATGCGCCGACTGTCCGGTGGACGGGCGGTCGTGCAGTCCGCGCCGGGGGCCGGGACCCGGGTGTTGTTGTACTGGCGGGATCCGGCCGCATGAACACTGCGAACTCGACCGTCTCCGATCTGCTGCGGATGCACAGCCGGCCCGCGCGGGCCTTCGCCGTCCTGTACGCGGTGACCTGCGTGGTGCTCGCCCTGAACACCGCGCCCCGTGCCGAGGTCCGCTGGCCCGTCGCGATCGCTGTGATCGTGTGTGTGGCCGCCGCCTACGCGCTCGTCGTGGTCGAGGGGGACCCACTACCGGTGCGACCCGCACTGGCGATGACGTTCTCGGGCGCGATCGCGTCGGCGTCGGTGCTGTGGGTGGTGCCCGCCGATCCGGCACCGCACCCCATCGAGCTGTGGCCGTTCGGGATGTCCACGACGATCCTCGTGTTCATGTGCGTGCGGGGACGCACGGCGTTCGCCTGGTGCGGGATGCTCCTCATGCTCGTCGTCGCCGCGCTGTGGTCGCATCTCACGGGCCCAGGGATGGGCTACGGGCTCGGCCTGACGATCACGAGTGCCGGACCGGTGCTCATGGGCACCGTCTGCGCCTACACGATCCGCCCCCTCGCGCGGTCGATCTACCTGCTGCGCGCCCGGTCGATGCAGCGGATCGCAGCGGAGTCCGCAGCTGCCGCGGCCCTGGAGGAACGCGACGCTCGTCTCGGCAGCCTCGATGCGTCGGCGCGGCCGTTGCTCAAGCGGATCGTCTCGGGCGAACCCCTCGACGAGAACGAACGGATCGAGTGCGGACTCGTCGAGGCACGACTGCGCGACGGTCTGCGTGCGCCCGTACTCCAGGTACCCGAGGTCGACCGGGCTGCCGCTGCGGCCCGCAGGCGCGGCGTCGAAATCGTCATGCTCGACGACCACGCCATGGACTCGGCATCTCCCGAGGTCCGGCGCGCCGTCTACCGGGAGGTGGTGGACGCGCTCGATTCGGTGAGCGAAGGGTCGGTGACCGTGCGTGTGTTGCCGCCGGCCCGCGCGGCGATGGTGACGATGCTTGTGAAGGGCGAGGATGTGCGCCGAATCGAGATCGGGCACGACGGCCGGCGCACCGGTAATTAGGCGAAACACCGATGCCCATACTTTCTTGGGCAGAGAAAAATCTGTCTGGGTAGTTGTCGGTTTCAACCGTTACGTTGTAGGCACTCGAAACGGAGTTCGTCGGGGGACTCGGTTCGATCCCATGTATTCATCTCGGTAGGGACGCGCTATGACGACGATGCTCGAACATTCCCCGGCACAGAAGCCTGCGCCTCAGAAGCCCGCACTCTCGGCTCGCGAGATCGAGATCCTGCGGGCCTGGCTGCTCTGCGAGTCCAAGTCCGAGGCGGCTGCGAGCCTGTTCGTCACTGCAGCAACGGTCAGCACCCACATCGTCCGCATCCGCGAGAAGTACGCCCGCGTCGGGCGTACGGCGACCACGAAGACGGCACTGCTCGCCCGCGCTCTGCAGGACGGTGTGGTCTCCATCGACGAGCTGTGACCCGTCGGCCTGCCACCACACAGGGTGGACACACGACGGATCCGACGAGCGCGGCCGACCGGATCCACCGGGTCTTCGGCCGGTTCATCAGCGCGGGCTATGTGTTCTACCTGCTGTTCGTCGTCCCCACAGCGGTGTCGCAGGCCCACCTCACGGCATGGTGGTGGTTGCCGACGGCACTGCTCGCGATCTTCGGCACCGGGATTGCGCTCGGGGTGGCGACCTTCCTGAGCGATGTCCGGTGGGTCGGACGACTCGCAGCCGCCAACGCCGTCTCCTTCCTGGTCGCGGCGGTCCTGTGGTTCCCGGCCTGGACGGGTGAGGTCTCCACGAACACGGCCTGGCAGGCGCTCTTCCCCGGAGTGGCAGGACTGTCCGCGGCGGCAGCGTGGCGGCCGCGGACGGCGCTCGCCTACCTCACGGTGGTGGTGTTCGTCGTGCAGGCCACCAACTATCTGCTGGTGAACACCACGACGGGGTACCGCTTCGTCCCGGAACTCGCGTTCGCACTCATGTTCTGCGGGGTCTTCGCCGCTGCGGCGATCGTCGCCTTCCGCACGGGCGACGTCCTCGATTCCACCGTCGCGGCCACCGAGCGATCCGTTGTCGCGGCGGCCGCGGCCGCGGCCAGGACGGTCGAACGCGAGCGGTTCGACGCGCTCGTCCACGACCAGGTGATGTCCACCCTGCTCGCCTCGGGTCGCGGCGCATCCGACGGCCCCGTCGCAGCCCAGGCCCGTCGTGCGCTGGAGATGTTCGACTCCCTGCGGCGCGGCGACGACACCGAGAGCAGCTTCGACGCCGACCGGGTGGCGGCCCAGTTCCGTTCGGCGGCCTCCGAGGTGGACGAGGACGTCGAGTTCACGACCGCGACGAGTGCCGATGCCGGGCCGCACTACCCGGCCGACGTGATCAGGGCGGTCGGAGCCGCACTGGCCGAGGCCGTGCGGAACAGTGTCCGCCACGCCGGCCCGGGCACACAGCGGGCCGTGCACGTCGACCTCGGGCCCGGATCGGTCCGGGTGGTCGTCCGCGACGACGGCCACGGATTCGACCCCGCCCAGGTCGATCCCTACCGGATGGGCATCCGCGCGAGCATCCACGGACGCATGCGCGGCCTGCCCGGAGGCGACTCGCAGATCACCTCCGGCCCCGGAGGTACGACGGTGACGTTGTTCTGGTGCGATCCGGCCGAGCGTCGCGCACCGTGACGACCACCGAATCGACCCGCGACGTGCGCGACCTGCTGGGGATGCGCACCACGGCCGCACGTGTACTCGTGAGCCTCTACGCCCTGGTCTGCCTCGTGCTGGCGGCATTCGGCGCGGAGCACACGTCCGCGAGCTGGCCTCCCGCCCTCGCCGTGCTCGTGTGCACGTTCGCGGCGTTCACCCTCATCACCGTCCCAGGCGACCCGCTGCCGATGCCGGCGACGATCCCGCTCGCCGCCACCGGGACGGTCTCGTCGGCGCTCGTCTTCTCGGTGCTGCCGGTGCCCTCCCCGGGAGGCATCGCGACCTGGCCGCTCGGGATGTCCACGGTCGTCTTCACCTTCATGTGCGTGCGCGGACGCACCCTCGCGGCGTGGATCGGGTTGGCCTGCATGATCGCGACCGCGACCTTCTGGACCTACGCCACCGGACAGGGGATCGGCCCCGGCCTGTCACTGTCGCTCGTCAACGCCGCCCCGGTCCTCATGTCCACCTTCTTCGCCTTCACCCTGCGACCACTCGCCGGATCCATCTACCTGCTGCGTGCGATGTCGTTGCAGCGCAGCGCCGAACAGGCCGCCTCGGCTGCAGCGCTCGAGGAACGCGACGCGCAACTCGACCGGCTCGACTCCCTGGCCCGGCCCCTCCTCGAACGCATCGCGACCGGGGAGGTACTCGAGGCGGGGGAGCGACGCGCCGGTGTGCTGCTCGAAGCACGTCTGCGGGACGGGCTTCGAGCACCGGCCCTGCAGGATCCCCAGGTCGTCGAGGCGGCCGACGCTGCGCGCCGACGAGGCGTGGACGTGGTGATGCTCGACGATCACGGCCTGGACGGGGTGCCCCCGGACGAACAGGCCCGCCTCCGACGTGCGGTCGCCGACGAACTCGACTCGGTGTCACACGGTTCCGTCACGGTACGGGTCCTGCCCCCGGGACGCCGGGCCCTCGTGACGATCCTCGTGCGGGGGGACTCCGTGCGCCGCATCGAACTGGGCAAGGCGCCGCAGGGCTAGAGTCACCTTCCGTGACCGTGCTGAAGTCGTTGCTGCTGTTCGCCGTTGCCGCCCTGTTCGAGATCGGTGGTGCGTGGCTGGTGTGGCAGGGCGTGCGCGAACACCGCGGCTGGATCTGGATGGGGCTGGGCGTGATCGCTCTCGGCGCTTACGGTTTCGTCGCCACACTCCAGCCCGACGCGAACTTCGGTCGCATCCTCGCCGCGTACGGTGGTGTGTTCGTGGCGGGTTCCCTGGTGTGGGGCATGGTGATGGACGGCTTCCGGCCGGACCGGTGGGATGTCGCGGGCGCGCTCGTGTGCCTCGCCGGCGTCGCCATCATCATGTATTCGCCTCGGTGACGGGGCATCCGGCACAGAGGTGCCGGATGCCTCGTCCGGACATCACGGAACCACGACACCGCCGACTGCGGGGGTCGAGTTGCACAGCGGTCCACTGCCGAGATTCACCGAACCGAACACCGTCGCCACGACCTCACCCGGACCGGTGTCGACCAGTGTCGACAGGTTCGGGTACGCACCGCCCAGATCGACGAGGCCGGTGCGGCCGTTGTTGCGGTTGAGCCATGCGACGCTGACCTGTCCGGCTGCCGGGACCGGCCACAGGGCCTCCCGCGTAGAGAACAGGACGTGGCCGCCGGGGATGCCCTCGTCCGGTCCGGGTTGCGCCGTGACCGAGGTGAACGACGCCAGGCTGCCCTGGTTGATGCAGCCGATGGTGATCGCCGTGCCCAGGGGCTGAGGGGGTGCAGCGGTGGCCACACCGGTGAATGCGATTGCGGCGGCGACGGGTGCCGCCAGGGCGAGAACTCGACGTGGAATTCGCAGTGCAGGCATGGTGCTGCTCCTCGGAAAGGGAAGGTCACGTCCGGGAGCCGACCACAGCGAGGAACACCGCGGCGCGTCCCGCGCACCGATGACGAGCGTGAGTCTATCGAGACACCGAAGTCCCAGGAGCGGTTTCGGTCTCGATCCGATACAGCTCGGAAGCATTGCGGCGCAGCACCGCGTCGGCGAGCTCGTCGCCGAGGACGTCCTCGACGAGGGTGATGTCGCTGTCCCGGAACGGTCGCGGTGCCCGTGTCGACGGCAGGTCGGTGCCGAACACGAGTGCACCGGGATCCACATCGGAAACGGCGCGCAGCGTGTCGGCCACGGGCAGGTCGACGCGTCCGAACCCCGTTGCCTTCACGTGGATACCGCTCTCCACCAGCCGCAACAGAGACGGCAGGCCCTCCTGCGACAGGCCCAGGTGGTCGACGGAGACGGCGGGCAGTGCGGAGAGCGTCGTGTGCAGTTCGGCCAGATCGCGCGAATCGATGTACAACTCGGCGTGCCAGCCGACGAGATCGTGGACCCGCCGGGCGAGGCGGTCGAGGTCGGACAGCGTCGCCGATCCGCCACGTCTGACGTTGAACCGCACGGCGCGCACTCCCGCCGCGTCGAGCCGCACGATCTCGTCGTCCGAGGCGGTGGCCGGAAGTTGTACGACGCCGACGAAAGTGGGCCCGAGCCGGTCGAGCGCGTCGAGGAGATAACTGTGGTCGAAGGCCTGGAACGAGCCCGACACCACCGCGCCGCCGGTGACACCCAAATGCGCGACCCGCGCGAGATAGTCGTCGACGGTGAACGGTTCGGGCAGATAGCCGTCGTTCTCGACGAGAGGGAAACGCGGATCGATGATGTGCAGGTGGGCGTCGAACATCTCCCCACGATAGGAAGCCGGGTCCGGTCGGGACAGGGTTCGGCTCGACGGGAGTTCACTCGCCGCGGCGATGCGCGGTATGACGGCGGAGGAGCGACTCGGCCAGTCCCGCCACGAGGTCCCGTGCCTCGGGAGGCCCGACGATCTCGATGTGCTCGCCGAACTGCAGCAGTTGCCGCACACCGTCGATCGAGTCGTAGGCCACCGTGATCCGCGAGACGTCCGGTCGCGGCCCCGCGCTGCTCCCGCGCAGGCGGGCGCCGAGGATGCGCCGGGCGAGGTCGAGGCGGTTCGTCGCGAGATCGGCGGTGACGACGACGTCCTCGCGTCGTTCGAGCGCGTCGCCGAGTTCGCGTGCCAGGGCGGGCAGGGTCCGGCCGGGGGACAGGTGTCGAGGCCGGTCGAGCACTGTCCACGCATTCAGGCGGGTCAGCGCGAACAGTCGTGGTCGTCCCTGATCGTCGGCCACGAGATACCAACGGCCCGCGCGGGAGAGCACACCGTAGGGATCGACGACGATCTCACGTTCGTCGCGGTGCCCGCTCGAGCGGTACGTGATGGCGAGTTGCCGGCCGCGCCGCAGGTCGCGGGTGAGCGCCGCGACGTCGGCCCGGTCCTCGGTGGCGAACCATCCCTGGTTGTCGACGGTGACCACCTCGGTCAGCGGCAGCAGGTCGTTCTCGCGTGCGGTGGAGGGCGTGCGCCGGGCGCGTGCGGTGAGCTTGTGGACGGCGTCCCGCGCGGCGGCGTCGACACCGAGTTGCCGGGCCCGGCCCATGTCGACCCCCAGGGCGCGCAGGACGTCCACCTCGGACGCGTTGAGCCGGTTCAGGTCGGTCTGCCGGCCGGGGAGCATCACGATGCCGCCGTACCTGCCGCGTTCGGCGACCACCGGAAGATCCGCGGCAGCAAGCGTTTTCACATCACGCAGCACGGTGCGCTCGGAGACGCCGAATTCCTCCGCGAGTTCGGCGGCCGTGACCCGTCTGCGGGCCTGCAGGACGACCAGCATGCTCAGCAACCGCTGCGGCCGGTTCATCGACTGTCCGATCTCCTTCAGAAAACACGACAGGAACTGTCGGGTTTCGGTGTCACGGTAGTCCTCGAAGCCTTCACCGCCTACCGGAAGGAGATGTCGATGACCGTGTCGTCGCCCAATCTGTTCCTGATCTACGTGACCGACGTCGACCGCGCGACCCCCTTCTACAGCGAGCTGTTCGGCATGATCCCGCAGATGACGACCTCGCGCTACGTGTCCTTCGAAGTGGCGCCGGGAGTGCTGTTCGCACTGTGGTCGGGTCACGCGGAGACGATGGATGCGAACGCGCCGCGGTTCTCGGAGGTGGGCCTGATGGTGCCGGGATCGGCCGCCGCAGTCGATGCGATCCACGACGAGTGGGTAGGAAAGGGGGCGACGGTCGTGGAGGCGCCGCACGACGAGGTGTTCGGGCGGACGTTCGTGGTGTCGGACCCGGACGGGAACCTCATCCGTGTCTCCCCGCTGGACTGAGTCCCCGTTCGGCCGACCGGTCTACGACGCCTCGCGCATCGTGAGCCCGCCGAGTTCGACCGTGTACGTCTGCGACGCCTCGTCCCACCACACGGAGTAGGTGGTGGGGTAGAGGCCTCCGCGCTGGTACGCCTCGGGCAGGCGGAGTTCCTCGTGGTGCGCGGGCCGCGTCGCGAGCCACTCGCGGCTCAGCATGGGTTCGATGAACGCCTGCCGTCCGTCCCACGTGCCGTAGAGCACGGTCTCGGTGAGGTGGTGTCCCGCCGCCGGATCGTGCTCCGCCTCGGTGGTGTCCACCCAGTGCAGTCCCATGCCCGCGACGGTCGACGTCAGCGGATCCCCGGACGGTGCGTACCCCTCCGGTATGTAACGCGGGTCGGGCACGCGGACCGCGGCCGGGATGTAGCCGGGGGCGAAGGGATGGATCGACTCCACCGTGGGCCGATCCAGGAGATAGAAGTGGACGTCGAAGTGCGGGACGTCGAAGCCGTGCTGGGGATCGTGGCCGTGCGAGTTCCAGTCGACCGTGACGTGGTCGAACGCGGTGGCGGCCGCCTCCTCGGGCAACTCGAGCACGTAGGCCTCGGTGACCGGCATCAGGGCACTGGGTAGGTCGTCGAGGGCGGCCGCATCGAGTCGCACCCCGATGGTGGCCGGCGTGCCCTCCTCGTCGACGGTGACGTACGTGCGGGCGTTGCCCGCCCCGACGGGATGAGCGGGTCCTTCGACGAGGCCCGAGACGCCCCCGGCGACCGCGGGGGCGGGAGGGACGAACAATCCGAGGACCGCCGCCGAGACGATCACGGCGAGATGTCGGGCACGAGGCCGAATGTTCATGTGGGGTCCTCGATTTCCGTCGTCGTCGAGCGGCATCGTTGTGGATGCTAACTGTCGCGCGGACGGTGGATGGCCGACTAGATCGAACCGTGATGCGTGGGCGGGAAGATGCCCGTGATGTTCGAGGAAGTGGGTCCGCCAGTGCTCCCGGATGCGGCGGAACCCGATCTGTGCCCCCGGCAGGATTCGAACCTGCGACACCCGCTTTAGGAGAGCGGTGCTCTATCCCCTGAGCTACGGAGGCGTCCGGCCGGGCGGAGCCGACCTTGGCGCGTTGTGAGTGTAGCCGCCGGGCACGTGCCGTAACCAAGCGCCCGCTCTCGAGGCTCTCGAGGCGATGCGTACGACCTGCAGGTTCCCGCCGATTGAGATCAAGGAAAGGTAACACTGGCCTTTCCCTATACCGTTTTGTTACCTTGGGTCGCCAGGAGCGGCCGGGGGATACCCGGTCGAAGTCGGGACGAAACAAGGGACACACTGTGGGACGCCATCAGCGCACACGCGAAGACGCAGCATTCGACCTCGAGACGATTCGCGTGCCGTCCCCCGGCAAGGGCCGTCACCGCGTCGAGCCCACCGGTACGTCCGCTCCGGTCAAGGCCGCCACCGTCGCCGCTGCCACGGGTGCCTTCTTCGCCGTCGGCTCGCAGATCGGCGCCGGCACCGCTGCCGCGCATCCCGGCCACGACCACGTCCAGGCCGAGGCTCCCACGCCCAGCCTGCCCTTCGAGCTTCCCGCGGGCCTGCTGCCCGAGGGTGTCGAGATCCCGGCCATCCCCGGCATCACCACCCCGGCCGAGCAGGGCGCGCCCGAGCTTCCGGCCGAGGTCACCGGCTTCCTCGATCAGTTCTCGGGTCCCAACTGGCTCGATCAGCTCAACCCGGCTTCTCCCTCCGCCGTCCAGCCCGTCTCCGGCACCCTCACCTCCGACTGGGGTCCGCGCTGGGGCGCCCACCACGGCGGCATCGATATCGCAGCCCCGATCGGAACGCCCATCAAGTCCGCGGCCAACGGCACGGTCCTCGACGCCGGACCGGCTTCCGGCTTCGGCCAGTGGGTCCGCGTCCTCAACGACGACGGCACCACCGCCGTCTACGGTCACGTGAGCACCTACCAGGTCTCGGCCGGTCAGCGTGTCAACGCCGGCCAGCAGATCGCCACCGTCGGCAACGAGGGCTGGTCCACCGGACCGCACCTGCACTTCGAGGTGTGGGACACCGACGGCACCAAGATCAACCCCAACGCGTGGCTGAGCGATCGCGGCGTCGTCACCGACTGGGGCGGCTACCGCGCCGTCTGATCCCACCCCACGGCACGCCGTCTGATCCCACCCCCGGCGTGAGCGCGCGCTAGGCTTGGCTCGACAGACCGCGCGCCGACCCGGGGGTTCCATTGGGAGCTGAGATATCCGCTCGTTCGTTCACCGGGGAAGACCGGCGGATGTTCCGGAGCAAGGTTCGCGACTGCATGAAGGCTCTCGAGCGGATGCTTCGAGAGGACGTCTTCGTCGACGTGCACTCGTCACCCGAACCACATCTCGGCATGGAGATCGAGTTCAATCTCGTCCGCGACGACATGTCGCCCGCGATGTCGAACCTCGAGGTGCTCCAGGCGATCGACGATCACGCGGTCTTCCAGACCGAACTCGGCCAGTTCAACGTCGAGATGAACGTCGAGCCGCGACGTCTCACCGGCGACGAACCCTTCGAACTCGAAGAGTCGCTGCGGTCGTCACTGCGGCGCGCCGACGAGCGGATGCACCTGCACGACGCGCAGCTGGTCATGATCGGCATGCTGCCCACACTCGAACTCGACGATCTCGAACGGGGCCGGATCACCGCCAATCCCCGCTACGAAGCGCTCAACGAGCAGATCTTCGCGGCGCGCGGCGAGGACATCGAACTCGATCTCGACGGTGTTCCGCTTCCTGGCAGGGATGCCGTGGAAACCCTTCGGGCAGATATGAATTCGGTGGTCCCCGAGGCGGCTTGCACGTCCCTGCAGCTGCATCTGCGGATCGCTCCCGAGGATTTCGCGACGCATTGGAACGCCGCCCAGTGCCTGGCCGGAGCGCAGGTCGCGCTCGCGGCGAACTCGCCCTTCCTCGCCGGCAAGGCGCTGTGGCACGAGAGCCGGATCCCGTTGTTCGCGCAGGCAACCGACACGCGTCCGCTCGAACTGCGGAACCAGGGTGTCCGTCCCCGCGTATGGTTCGGTGAGCGGTGGATCGACTCCGTCCTCGACCTGTTCGAGGAGAACTCCCGCTACTTCACGGCTCTCCTGCCGGAGGTCTCGGACGTCGATCCGATGGCCGAACTCGACGCCGGCCGGATTCCCGAACTGCGCGAACTGCAGATGCACAACGGCACCATCTACCGGTGGAACCGGCCCGTCTACGACATCAGCGACGGCCATCCGCACCTGCGCGTCGAGAACCGTGTGCTCCCTGCAGGACCGACCGTCCTCGACACCATGGCCAACGCCGCCTTCTACTACGGGACGCTGCGCGCCCTCACCGACGCCGACGAGCCGCTCTGGCGCGACCTCAGCTTCGACGCCGCCGAGCGGAACCTCGTGCTCGGTGCGAAGTTCGGTCTCGACGCGAAGCTGTACTGGCCGCGCACCGGATGGGTCGGCGCCGACGAACTCGTGCTGCGGTGCCTGTTGCCGCTCGCGCACGAGGGCCTCGAGGCATACGGACTGTCGGCGGCGGTCCGCGACCGCTATCTCGGCATCGTCGAGGGGCGTGCACTGACCCGGCAGACCGGGGCGGCGTGGCAACGACGGCAGGTGGCCCGGCGCGAGGCTGCCGGCGAGAACCGTCGCACCGCCCTGCTCGGGATGATGAGGGACTACGTGCAGAACATGACCTTGGGCACTCCCGTCCACGAGTGGGAGTGACGGCCCTACAGTTGCAGGGTCCGCGTCACGGCCACCGTCGGCTGGACGACGACGCGATCCGCGGGTGGCTCGAAGCCGGGTACTTCGCCGAGATCGTCACCGAGATCGGCGACGCGGACGCCGAGGCGGCTCTCGAGCATGCTCAACGTCAGCTCGACCTCGATCCCGTCGGGGCCGGGAGCCCAGAACAGGAAACCGAAGTCGTCGGACGGTTCGGCGCGGAAGCCGTCCACCGTCGCGCCGTGGACGTGGGCGGTGGTGTTGTCGATCCACAACCCGACGGCCTGGGCGTTCCTCGGTGAGCTCAACCGCAGTCGTATCTTCCGGGCGCTTCCGCCGGTCGTGTCCTCGAGGATCTCGACCTCGGGCGCCTCGAGGTCGGCAACCGGAGCGGGCCCGTGGTACATCGGACGGTGCTCCCGCCACGGGAAGGCGGTGGGGAGCGATTCGGGACCGGTGGTGAGCAGCCCTTCGCTCCAGTCGGATCTCGGGCCGTCCGGCGATCCCCACACCGCGGCACCCCGATCGGCGTCGAGCGAGTACCAGAGGTATTCCTGCCGGGGATCGGTCGCCCCGTCCCGGTTGAGGTAGCCGGCGAGCAGCGTGCCCACCAGGGCGATCGCGATCGTGCCCGTCGCGGAGACGGCGAGCCCACGGGTGGTCGACGCGAACGGCTCGCACAACGGGAGCACCGCGGCGAACGTGAAGGCGACGAACAGACCGGCCACCGGCGCCCCGTAGAGGAGTCCCGCGTCGAACGACACCAGCACGGCGGGCAGGCCGAAGATCAGCGAGCCGAGTGCGCCGAGGGCGATCGTGACGAGCGGCCACACCGTGTCGCGCTGCGGGAGGAGCAGCGCCACCAGCAGACCCAGCGCTGCCGGCAGAGTGAGCACGAGCAGAGTCAGCGGCACACCGGCGAAGGGGATACCGGCGAGAGCGAGCACTGCGACGAGCGTGAACGCTCCGCACGTGAGGGCGGCAGCCGGACGGCCGCGGCCCCACCACGATCGCGCGACCAGCAGTACGCCGAGGGCCGCGGCGACCGCCGCGAATTGGAAGACACCCGGCCGGTAGGGCTCGTCGGCGACCGGGGCGGCCATGCCCGGATCGACGGTCTGCACGATCCACCACGGCAGCCACGCCGCGCCCGCCGCGAGGACGGCGGCGAGCAGGGACACGCCCACGGCAGCGCCGGACTGCCAGGCCGACGTCTCGCCGCGGCGCACCCGCAGCACGACGATCGCCGCCGCGATGCCGGCCAGCACGATCGCCCCGACGACCTCGGCCCACCTCGGCATGTGGAGGAGTCCCCAGGGCGCGGTCGTCACGACCTGGTCGCCGCCGTCGTCGACCGTGGTGAGATCGGATCCGGCGAGCGTGCGGGCGGTCGCGAGGGAGGTGTCGCCCATGTGCTGCAGCGACGTCCGGCTGAGACGGTCGGGGGTGTCGAGAGGGCTGTGGTAGTACGCCGATCCCGCGGAGATCGCGGTGTCGAGGGCGTGGTGGCCGTGCTCGGCGAAGCGGCGGAAATCGGTGTCGTTCGGCAGCGCCTCGAAGATCAGCTCGGTGAGGGAGTCGGCGTTCGCGCCCGGTGCCCCCGCGAGGCTGTCGATCAGGACGCCGTTCGGTGAGGTGATCCGGAAGGTCGTCGGCGTACCGGCGTTCCCGCGGGCTTCGTGGTTGAGCACGACGACCGGGCCCGCCCGGACGGACTCCGTGCCCACGAACCGGTGGGCGCCGAGCAGACCGTTCTCCTCACCGTCGGTGAGCAGGACGACGACGTCGTTCCGCGGGGGAGGACCGGACTCGATGGCACGAGCGACCTCGAGGACCGTGCCGACGCCGATCCCGTCGTCGCCCGCGCCGGGGGAGCCCCGGACCGTGTCGTAGTGCGCGGCGAGCACGACGGTGCCGGTGGGATCGGTACCCGCTCGGGTCGCCACGATGTTCTGCACGCGGGCGCCGCGCTGGGTCGCCTCACCGGACCGCGCCATCCATCCGACGCCCGAGTCGACGCGGGTGGACCACCCGAGTTCCTCGAGGACTGCGACGAGATGGTCGCGGGCATCGGCGTGGGCGGTCGATCCGAGCGGTCGTGGACCGGTGGCGATCGCGTCGATGTGTTCGCCGGCGCGGGCGGCGCTGAAGACGTCGGCGGGAGCATCGGTTCCGAGCGGCTCGTCGGACCCGGGGAACAGGGCGACGAGGCCCGCCACGAGAAGGACTCCGATCAGCGCGAGGACACTGTTGCCCAGTGCCTGAAATCGGCTACGCGGGGACGGGGCCGGGTCGCGAACAGCCGCGGCGGAGTCCATGGTTGCAGCCTAGCCGCGAATGCGGCGGTGCCCCGGCAGACTCGGCCGGGGCACCGCGATCGGATCGGGTCGGATCAGGAGGCAGGCGCCCAGCTGTCGGGTCCGAACACCTCGTAGTGGATGTTCTCGGCCGGGACGTTGCGCTCGATCAGAGCCTCGCGCAGCGAGAGCATGAACGGCAGGGGACCGCACAGGTAGGCCTGGGTCTTCGGATCGAGCGGCAGATCCGAGATGTCGGCCCGTCCGACGCGGACCGTCTCGAGCGGCCGGCGGTTGCCGAGGTCCTCGTACCAGCGGTACAGCTGGGCCGACGGGATCTTCTCGGCGAGGGTCTCGAGCTCGCGACGGTGGGCGTGGCTCGCGACCGACCGGTCGGCGTGCAGGACCGCGACGGGACGCTCGTCGCCGACGCCGGCGAGGTGATCGAGCATGCCGATCATCGGGGTGCATCCGATGCCGGCGGACGCCAACAGGATCGGGGTGTCGCCCTCGGTGAGCACGAGATCGCCGAAGGGAGTGGTGACCTCCAGCTCGTCGCCCTCGAAGAGGTTGTTGTACAGGAAGTTCGACACCTCACCGGCGGGAAGCACGGTGCCGTCGGGTGCGGTGGTCTCGAGGACCCGCTTGACGGTGATGCGCCAGTCGCCCTTCGCGGGTGCGCTCGACAGGCTGTACTGACGGATCTGGCGGGCGCCGTCGGGGAGGTGGACGCCGACCGAGAGGTACTGGCCCGGACGGAAGGTGGGCAGCGGGGAGCCGTCGAGCGAGGTGAGCACGAACGAGACGGTGTCGGCGGACTGGTGGACGCGGTCGGCGACGCGGACGGTGCGCCAGACGTCGCCGGCCTCGACACCCGCGGCCCGGTACAGATCGGCCTCCATCGAGATGAGGGTATCGGCCATCAGCCAGTACAGCTCGTCCCATGCTTTTGCGACCTCGGGAGTCACTGCCTCGCCGAGGATTTCGACGATCGCCTCGAAGAGGTGCTTGTGGACGATCCAGTACTCGTCGGGCTTGATGCCGAGCGAGGCGTGCTTGTGGGCGACGCGGGACAGGATCGCCTCGACACGGGCGGGGTCGGGATCGAGCTGGAGCGTCGCGAAGGCCGCGATCGATCCGGCGAGTGCCTTCTGCTGCTCACCCTGCTTCTGGTTGCCGCGATTGAACAGGTCGCGTTCGAGCTCGGGGTGGGCGGCGAACATCTTGCTGTAGAACAGCGAGGTGATGTCGCCGATGGCGGCTCCCACCGCCGGGAGGGTCGCGGCGATGACATCCTTGGATTCGGGTGAGAGCGGCATGGTGTGTCTCCTCGTGTGTGTCGTGACAGGCTGCACCGGCGGCCTCGCCGTGGGTCAGCGGCCGGTGGGTGGTTCGAGGGTGAGCAGGACCGGACCGGCGTCAGGGGTCGCCAGGTCGGCGATCGTGACGTCGTCGAGGGCGGCGTAGAAGGCGTCCTGTGCGGTGCGGAGCTTGGAGCGGAGGCCGCAACCGCGACGCATGGGGCACGGCTTCGCTCCTTCGCACTCGACGACCTCTTCTTCACCCTCGAGGGCTCGGGTGAGCCAACCGAGGCTCGCCGTGCGGCCCAGTTCGGTGATGGTCAGTCCTCCGCCGCGTCCGCGGCGGGTGGTGACCACTCCGAGCTCGCCGAGTCGGGCGACGACCTTCGTCGTATGTGCGTACGACAGATCGAGCTGGTCTGCAATCGTTCTGGTACTGGGCATACTCTCCGCCGGGCCGGCGACGAGATGCATCACAACTCTCAGTCCTAGATCGGTGAACCGGGTGAGTTGCATGACCTCACGGTAGTAAATTCGCATCCCAAATGACAATTTGATGTGACGCAGATCGCTGTTGCCCGAATGCATTGCGATCAAAGGAATCTCGACGCGATGACCAAAGTCCGTATCCGGACGTAGCGGATCCGACTAGCCTCGGAGGCGTGAAACCACTCGGTGAAGCACCCCGCGACCACAATCACGTGACCGTCGGTGTGGACGGTTCCCCGGCCTCCGAGCGGGCGGTGAGATGGGCCGCGACCACCGCGGCCGGCCGGAAGATCCCACTGCATCTCGTCCACGCGGTGGACTTCGCCCCGTCGGGCTGGACGAAACTTCCCTTCTTCCGTCCCTCGCAGGTCTTCGAGTGGAGCGAAGCCGAGGCTCAGGCACTCCTGAAGGAGGCCGCGGAGACCGCCGAGGCGGTGGCGCCGGATCTCGAGATCACCGCCGAACTCGCCCTCACCGGAAGCGCCAAGTGGCTCGTCGAGCTGTCCCGCACGTCGCGGATGATCGTCCTCGGTGCCACCGGGAGCACCAAGTTGGGGGAGGCATTTCTCGGTTCCACCCCGGTCTCCGTCGCCGGTCATGCCGAATGCCCGGTCGTCGTGGTGCGGGGGCCGGAGGGATCCCTCCCCGACGAGCGGCCCGTCGTCGTCGGCGTGGACGGTAGTCCCGCGAGCCGCCAGGCGGTCGACCTGGCGTTCGAGGAGGCGTCCTGGCGCGGGGTCGACCTCGTCGCCGTCCATGTCTGGAGCGACCTGAAGGTCGGGGAGATCGACGAATCACCCCTCGATTTCGATCCCCGCGCGTTCGAGGAGTACGAGCACTCCCTGCTGTCCGAGTGCCTCGCGGGCTACGGCGAGCGCTATCCGGACGTGACGGTCCACCGGAAGGTCTACGTCGACGGCCCCCGCGCCCACCTGCAGTCCTGGAGCGGGAAAGCCCAGCTCGTCGTGGTCGGTACCCGAGGAAGGGGCGGCTTCAAGGGGATGGTGCTCGGCTCCACCGGAAATGCGCTCATGCGCGAGGCGCACTGCCCGGTGATGGTGGTGCGACCGGTCACCTCCTGACGGCGGTAGTGTTCGGGGCACGTGGACGAACGCGCCCCGAACGGGGTGTGCAGCAGGAACGAAGGTGGCGCATGCGCATCGGAATGGGACTGAACTACAGCGGAGGTTTCGCGGAGACCGCGGCGGAGGTGGCCGACCTGGAAAAGGCCGGCCTCGATATCGTGTTCGTGCCCGAGGCCTATTCGTTCGATGCGGTGAGCCAGCTCGGCTATCTGGCGGCGAAGACCTCCCGCGTCGAGCTCGCCTCCGGCATCCTCCAGTTGTTCACCCGGACACCGACGCTCACCGCCATGACGGCCGCCGGCCTGGACTTCGTCTCCGACGGTCGCTTCGTGCTCGGTATCGGCGCGTCCGGCCCCCAGGTCATCGAGGGATTCCACGGTGTTCCCTACAACGCGCCGCTGGGCCGCACGCGCGAGATCGTCGACATCTGCCGACAGGTGTGGCGCCGCGAGAAGGTCGACCACCAGGGCAAGTACTACCAGATCCCGCTGCCCGCCGAGCGTGGCACCGGGCTCGGCAAGCCGCTGAAGATCATCAACAAGCCTGTGCGCGAGCGCATCCCGATCATCATCGCATCGCTCGGTCCCAAGAACGTCGAGATGACCGCAGAGATCGCCGAAGGGTGGCAGCCGCTGTTCTACTACCCGGAGAAGGCCGCCGAGGTGTGGGGCGAATCGATCGCCAAGGGCAAGGCCAAGCGCGATCCGGCGCTCGGCGACCTGCAGATCTACGCGCAGACCGCGCTGGCGATCGGCGACGATGTCGACCACATGCTCGACTGGGTCCGGCCCATGGTCGCGCTCTATGTCGGCGGCATGGGTGCCAAGGGCAAGAACTTCTACAACGACCTCGCGATCCGGTACGGCTACGCGAAGGAAGCCGAGACCATCCAGGAGCTCTACCTCGCCGGAAAGAAGGAGGAGGCGGCCGCGGCGGTGCCCGTCGATCTGCTCCGCTCGATCTCCCTGATCGGTTCGGAGGGCTTCGTGCGCGAGCGGGTCGCGGCCTTCGCGGAGGCCGGGGTCACCACCCTCAACGTCACCCCGTTCGCGGCCGACACCGCAGGTCGCGTGCGACTGATCGAACAGCTGCGGCAGATCTGCGGCTGACCCACCGAGAAAGGTTCCACGTACGATGACCGAGAACAAGCCGATCGTCGTGGCCGTCGACGGATCCGACGCGTCCACGACCGCGGTGAACTGGGCGGCACGGACGGCCGGGATCCGCGGCCTGCCGCTGCGCATCGTCACCGTCGTGCACATCCCCGCCTTCTACTACTCCGAGCCCTACCTCGCGCAGAGCTTCCACGAGGAGATGAAGGCGACGGCCCGCGACCGGCTCGACAACGCGGCCGTGCTCGCCCGGCAGATCATCGACGAGAACCGTCACGGGAACGTCGAGGTCACCACCGAGCAGCTCGAAGGCAAGGTCGTTCCCACGCTCATCGCGCAGGCCGAGCACGCCGACCGGCTCGTGGTCGGATCGCGCGGCCTCGGTGAGGTGAAGGGCCTGCTCGCCGGTTCGGTCTCCACGGCGGTCGTCTCGCACGCGACGGCGCCCGTCGTCGTGGTGCGGGGTCGCACCCTCGACGGTGCGCCGCCGGCAAAGGGGCCCGTCGTGGTCGGTGTCGACGGATCGGTCTCGTGCCGCGACGCGGTGGAGGTCGCGTTCGAGGAGGCCTCCGCACGCGGCGCGACGCTCGTCGCGGTGAACGTGTGGAGCGACGTCAGCGTCCAGCCCTCGCTCGGGGCCGTCCCCGAGGACCCGCACTGGAGCCGGATCCAGACCGGCGAGGAGATCGTGCTCGCCGAACGTCTCGCCGGTTACCAGGAGCGGTACCCGGACGTCACCGTCGAACGTGTCGTCGCCCGCGACCGGCCGGTGCGGGTGCTCAGCGAATATGCCGAGGCCGCACAGCTTCTCGTGGTCGGAACCCGCGGACGCGGCGGTTTCAAGGGGTTGCTGCTCGGCTCCACGAGCAACGCGCTCATCCAGACCGCGGACTGCCCGGTCCTCGTCGTCCGGTCGAAGGAGACCGAGGACTGATCCCGGACGAGGGAGCGAGACGGGGCGTCACCCGAAGTCGTCGACGCCCCGCTCGCGCAGTTCTCTCCATGCGTCGGCCGGATGCACGCCCCGGCTGATCGCGCCGTTCTCGATGAGCACCCCGAGCATCTGCGAGAGCACGAACGCGACATCCTCGACACGCCCGCACTCGTAGCGGGCGGACAGCCACCCGGAGACGTTGCCGGCCTTGGCGGCCTGCGCCATGTCCAGGGCCGTGCGGAACAACTCGCGGGT
Source organism: Rhodococcus sp. 5G237 (assembly GCF_053764735.1). Lineage (NCBI taxonomy): Bacteria > Bacillati > Actinomycetota > Actinomycetes > Mycobacteriales > Nocardiaceae > Rhodococcus > Rhodococcus sp. 5G237. The sequence goes on from NZ_JBSNCD010000002.1 coordinate 568,728, forward strand.
CGGATCATCGATCGGATCCTCGGTCGGTGCGCTCATCGTCACCTCGATCTCTCTTCTCGTCAGAAACCCACGCGCAGGATCACCAGCGGCACGACCGGCAGGTCGAGCATCTCGGCCAGGCGCGAGCCCGCGTCCTCGACGCGCAGGGGATGGGTCATGACCGACGCCGACAGTCGCGCGTCGATGGCCGCGAGCCAGCACCGCTCCACCGCCGCGCCGACCCGGACCAGATCCGCCGGCGATGTGGACGCGGCGGAGAACAGGAGAACCGATTCGCGCGCGATCGCCGCAGCCAGCGCATCGACGTCGGGGATCCCCGTCGTGACCATGGCCTCGCCGGCCGCGCCGTGTTCGTCGAGGCTCGCGCTCCAGGTGGTGACCACCTCGGCGTTGCCGCGCGGCTGCCAGTGGGAGGTCCACGAGAACATCTCCCGCTGGTAGTGCGGGTGACGCCGGCGGGTCTCCGCCGCGTAGGCGAGCACCTGGGCCAGGGCGACGGCCTCGTCGGTGGCGAGCAGGCGCACGTCGACGTCGGGTACCGCCCCGGCCGCGGCGACGACGTCGGCGAGCGTCTCCGTCGGCACCGGGATGTCGGTGAACGATTCGCGGTGGCTGCGCCGGTGCGAGATGGCGGCGTACAACCGCAGGTCGCGGCTGCTCGGGGTACCCGAGCCGAGAGTCTCGATCCGGGCGATGAGCTCCGGACGTTGCGGATCGGGCAGCACGGAGGTGCGCGAGCGGTTGCCGAGGACCCGGATCGCGAGCTCGAGATTCGCGAGGGCCGCACCGCACGAGATCAACCGGTCGACGCGCAGCGGGTCCGGCCCCGGTTCCGCGAATTCGAGGCGTTCCTCCAGTTCGGCGCTGTGATCGGGCAGGCGCAGATTCCACGGTTGCGTGTCGTGCACCGAGGGTGCCTCCACCACCGCACGCGCAATGATCTCGGTGTCACCGAGCGACCAGGTTCCGGCATCGACAGTCACGAGATCCTCCTCGTCGGCTCGTTCGTCCCACATGTCCACCTCTGCCTCTCCAGCGTCTCCCGAACGGTGCCCGCGGGGCAGGGGGAGAAGGTCCCCAGATGGGTGTCGAACGGCCCCGAGGACGTGGGTATCGCGGTACACCTGGGACAATGACGGAACAGCATGTCAACGAAAGGTGTCCGAGATGACCCGCGTGTTTCTCGTCGACGATCACGAGATCGTGCGGCGCGGCCTGGTGGATCTGCTGAGCAGCGTGCCCGACTTCACCGTCGTCGGTGAGGCCGCCTCGGTGGGGGAGGCCCTGGCCCGCGTGCCCGAGAGCGGCGCCGACGTCGCGGTGCTCGACGTGAGGCTTCCCGACGGCAACGGGGTCGAACTGTGCCGCGAGCTGCGTACCCGCATGCCGGGTCTGCGCGCCCTGATGCTCACCTCCTACGCCGACGACGAGGCACTCTTCGACGCGATCATGGCGGGTGCCTCGGGGTTCGTGCTCAAGCAGATCCTCGGCACCGACCTCGTCTCGGCGATCCGCACCGTCGGCGAGGGCGGCTCGCTGCTCGACAGCCGTGCCACCGCCGCCCTCATGGAGCGGATCCGGGCGTCGCGCACGGCCGATCCGCTTGCCGAGCTGTCGGAACAGGAACGCGCCGTCTTCGAACTCATCGGTGAGGGCCTGACCAACCGGGAGATCGCCGAGCGGCTGTTCCTTGCGGAGAAGACCGTGAAGAACTACGTCTCGCGGCTGCTGGCGAAGCTCGGCATGCAGCGCCGCACGCAGGCTGCGGTGCTCGCCACCGAGCTGCGCAACGAGCGCGGCAAGCCGACGTCCTGATCCGACGGGGGCGGGACCCGTTCCGTCAGAGCGGGACCGTCCACAGCACCCGGGTGCCGCGCGGGTGGGCCGGACCGATCTCGCACGACCCGCCGCACTGCACGGCGCGCCGCTCGAGGTTCGCCAGCCCGCTGCGGCGAGGCGTGTCGGGCAGACCCGTGCCGTCGTCGAGGATCTCGATCCGGAAGTCGTCCTGAACCGAGACCGACACCGAGATGTTGTCGGACTGGGAGTGGCGCAGCGCGTTGCTCAGCCCCTCGCGGAGCACGGCTTCGGCGTGCGGGTGGATCCGCATCGGCACCAACGTGTCGATGGGGCCGACGAACTGCACGTTGGGTGCCACCGAGGAGTGGATGCTCAGGTCGCCCACGACATCCAGCAGTCTCCGGCGCAGACTGTTCGACGCCGCCGCGCCGGTGGTGTGCAGATCGAAGATGGTCGTGCGGATCTCGCGCACCGTCCGGTCGAGCTGCTCGATCGCGTGGCGGATCACCTCCACGACACGTTCGGTACCCACACCTTCCGCCGTCGCACTCTGCAGACTCATGCCGGTGGCGAACAGGCGCTGGATGACGTTGTCGTGCAGGTCCTGTGCGATACGGTCACGATCGGCCAGTACGTCGAGCAACCGCTTCTTGCGTTGCTGTTCGGCGAACTCGAGGGCCACGGCGGCGAGGTTCGCCATGGATTCGAAGCGGGCCACGTCCTCGTCGTCCCACGGTTCGGTACCGGCCTCGCGGGTCGCGACGAGCACGCCCGTGACGGTCGACGTCGCCGACAGTGGCAGCACCACCGCGTGGCCCTCGTCGCCCTGCTCCGTCGGCGGCAGTCCCTCGAGCGTATCGAGATGCATCGGCTGCCTGCTCTTGAGTGCTTTGAGCACAGGCGATCCGGTGAGATCGAAACGCTTGTCCTTCCCGCACGGGATCGCGGGGGACGCGGCCTGCAGGCGGCCCTGATGACCCTCGACGAGCACCACATAGGCACCCGCACACCGGGCGAGTTCGCGGACCTGACCGGTGAGCATCGACAGCGTCTCGTCCACCGACCCACCCATCAGCAACCGCGAGTTGATGGATGCCATTGCGGTGAGCCATCTCTCGCGGGCGAGAGAGCCCTCGAACAGGCGCGCGTTCTCGACGGCCACACCGGCGGACATCGCGAGTACCTTGAGGATCACCTCGTCCTCTTCGGTGAACTCGGGTGCCCCCAGCTTCTCGGTGAGATAGATGCTGCCGAAGACCTTGCCGCGCACCATGATCGGAGTTCCGAGGAAGCTCTTCATGGGCGGGTGGTTGGGCGGGAAGCCGATCGATGCGGGATGCTTCGACAGGTCGGCGAGGCGGACCGGCCGGGGATCGTTGATGAGCAGACCGAGGATGCCCCGGCCCTCGGGCAGATGGCCCATCACCTCGCGCTGCGTCGGGTTGATCCCGACGTACACGAACTCCGACAGACCACCGTCGGCGGCGCGCACGCCGAGCGCGCCGTAGCGGGCGTCGAGAAGGGCGATCGCGGCGGTGACGATGCGCTGGAGCATGGAATCGAGTTCGAGACCCGATCCCACGACGAGCACCGCTTCGAGCAGGCCGCGCAGGGTCGTCGGGGCGTCGACGGAATCGTCGAGCCGGTCGCGGAGCTCGGCGAGCAGCGTGTCGATGGCGACGTCGGTGGGTTCGATCATGAGTTCTTCTCTTCCAGCAGGTGCAGCGCGGCGGACACGGCGGATTCCGAGGGATCCGTCTTTGCGCGGCTCAGGTCGTGTGCGGCCCCGGTGACCTCGACGAGGGTCGTGGCCGCGGGCAGAAGATCGAGTGCCTCCCGCAGTTCGTCGAAGGTACCGAAGGGGTCGCGGTCGCCGTGGACGAACACCGTCGGCATCGAGATCTTCGGCAGGTGCTCGGTGCGCAGCTTCTCCGGCTTGCCCGGCGGATGGAGGGGATAGGACAGCAGGACGAGGGCGTCGGCGATGCCGGGTTCGTCGGCCGCGAGCATCGACGTCTGCCGGCCGCCGTAGGAGACGCCGCCGAGCAGCAGGGGGCCGGGCACACGTTCACGCAGCTCCGCGGCCGCGGCGGCCACACCCTCGCGGTCCTCCGCGGCGCGGGACGGCTGCGGGGGACCCTTGGGCTTGCGACGGCGGAACGGCAGGTCGTAGCGCAGGGCGAGGAAGCCGGCGTCGGCGAACCGGGAGCACATCAGCTGCAGGATCCGGGCGTCGCAGTTGCCGCCGGCGCCGTGCGTCAACGCGACGGCACCCCGCGGACTGCCCGCGGGAAGATGCAGGTGACCGGCCACGGTGCCGGTGTCCAGCGGTTCGACACTCACACCGATACGGTAACCGCCGCGTCGGCGACGTTTCCTCGGCCCTCCGTGCTCCGCCGCAGGTCGCCTGTGCTCTGTGTCGCAGGTCGCCTGTGCTCCGTACCTCTACCGGCCGGCGGCCGCGCTGCGGGGGATCGGGCCGATGTCGGAGTGACGACCGGGCACGAGCGCGGCGTGCCGCCCGCCCGGACCGGGACCGCGGCGGGCGGCCAGTGCGTCGGCGACGGCACCGGTGACGAACCCGTAGACGCTCTTGTGGAGGACGTCGATCGCCAGTTCGGAACGGGGCCACGTCTGCGGCGGTGCTCCCACGCCGGTCGCGTTCTCGAGGATCTGGTCGTTGGTCAGCCGGACGACGGTGAACTTCGACGAGGCGAGCGGCCCCCGCAGGCCCACCTCGGCCATGACTGAACGCAGGACGCCGAGGGCGATGCCCTGCCCGAAGTGCATCGCCCAGTTCAGGGCGGTCGAGTGCTGCCCGGCCGATTCGGAGGCGCCCGTCAACCGTGCGAGTACGCGGCCCGGCACGTGGGAGTTCGGTCGCCCGGTGACGGCCTGCTCGATCTTCTCCCCGACGGTCATGGCGGCCACGCCGGCCGCACCGGCGACCAGCCCTTCCCACAGTGCGTTTCTCAGCATGGTCGCTCGGGTACCCGCCGCGGGATCGGAACAACCCGCATTCCCGGACGGAGCACTTCGGGCGACACGGTGAAGGAGCGTCCTTCGGGCGGCACGGTGAGGGAGCGATGACCGGAGCGACACGACCCCGAGACACCCGCGACGGAATCTCGGTGCGGCACTCCGCGATCAGCGGTGCCCTCCTCGGTGTGGCGCTCATGGCCGCGATCGACGAGATCGTCTTCCACCAGATTCTCGGCTGGCACCATTTCTACGACCGCTCCACACCCGCGGTCGGTCTCGCCTCCGACGGTCTGCTGCACACGGCCGAGTTACTCGTTCTCGTAGCGGGATTCGCGTTGCTCGCCGACGTGCGTCGCAGGCACGCCCTGGCCGTACGGCACTTCTGGGCGGCGCTCCTCATGGGAGCGGGCGCGTTCCAGTTGTTCGACGCACTGGTGAACCACAAGGTGTTCCGCGTCCACCAGATCCGCTACGACGTCGACGTGTGGCCCTACGACCTGGCCTGGAACGCAGGGGCTCTCGTGTTCCTCGTCGCCGGTGCGATCCTGTGGTGGTCGGCGCGACGGAACGTGCGCACCACCGGGCTCTCGGACGGATAGGAGCCGCCGGTGCACGATCATCCGACGCACACGGGACCGGGAGCACTCGCCCTCGTCGTCCTGCTGGTGGCGGCTCTGGGGGTCGCGCTGTACCTCGGGGCGGCCGTGCGGCTGCGTCGCCGTGGCGACGCGTGGCCGTGGTGGCGTGACGCGAGTGTCGCTGCGGGTGCCGGCGCCGTCGCTGCCACGGCGGTAGTTCCTCTGCCCGGTGGGCCGTTCACCGCGCACATGGCCGGGCATCTGCTCGTCGGCATGGTCGGGCCCCTGCTGATCGTGCTGGGGCGGCCGGTGACGCTGCTGCTGAGGACCGTCCCGGTGGGAGGCGCACGCACGGGCCTGCTCACCGTGCTGCATTCGCGCCCGGCCGCACTGCTCACGGCGCCGGCGGTCGCGGCCGTGCTGGACATGGGTGGGCTGTGGGTGCTCTACCGGACGCCGCTGTTCGCTGCGATGCACGATGACACGCTCGTCGCGGCCGTGGTCCACCTGCACGTCTTCGCCGCCGGGATGCTGTTCACCATCGCGATCTGCCGGCTCGATCCTCTCCGCCGCAGGTACGGTCTCCCGCATCTCGCGGTGGTGTTGCTCGTGGCCGGCGCGGTCCACGCGGTGCTGGCGAAGACGCTGTACGCGCAGTCACCTCCCGGCACGATGTTCGCCGCGTCCGATCTGCAGGCGGGTGCCCAGCTGATGTACTACGGCGGCGACGCGGTCGGTGTGGCCCTGGCCGTCGTGCTCGCCGTCCGCTGGTACGGCGAGATGGGGCGTGCCCGCGCGCGGGCTGTCACTGTCGGTCGCGCTCGACCGGCCGCATGAGCCGGACCCACATGCGGTGCAGCATCGCGGCGAACACCACGGCCCAGGCCGCCACCGCGACCCACAACTCGGCGGCGCCGATCGCTCCGACCAGCGGCAGATCGTCGGCGCGACCCAGATACATCCCCGCGACCGCGTACATGCCGAGCGGGAAGACGATCGACCACAGGGACGAGTCGTAGGTCAGCGGAACCCGGTGGACGCGGTGACGCCACCAGCCGGCCGCGACGAGCGGCGGCAGCAGCCACGTCGCGAAGGCCCAGATGACGACGGCGAGGCCCGCGATCAGGCCGCGGGTCGCGTCGACCATCGGTGCGTCGTCCATCTCGACGATCCGTGAGCCCGCCACGACGGTGATCGAGCACGCTCCCATCGACACCCAGTACGGGGCGGTCAGGTCGGCGGGACGCAACGGGTACTGCAGCATCCGCGCCGCGACGAAGATGCCCGCCGCCGCGTACAGGAACAGCCCCACACCCCAGGTGAACACCGCGACGGCGGCGAGGAGCCGGTCCAGTTCGCGGTAGACCGGTTGGAGCGTGGCCGCGGCGATGGCCACCGACTCGCTGGCGACGACCCAGATGAACCACGTTCCGTTCGCCTTCGCGAGGACGGGACGCTCCGCCGTGCCGAGCACGGCGGTCCACGGGACGACATATCCGAGCACCAGCCACGTCGCCGCCGCGCCCACGAGCAGTACGGCCGCGGTGGAATGCCGGCCGTCCATCATCAGGCGTACGCCGAGCACGTTGCTGCCCGCGACGAAGGTGAAGAAGCCGAACGCCCGTCCGGAATCGGCGAGATCGGCGCGGACTTCGTCGCGGAACGCGAAGAACCGCCACACCGACAGGGCCACCAGCGTCGCGTATCCGATCGCGGACACGATCAGCAGCACGGCCGATGCGAGGTGGAAACCGCGGAGGTGGAGTCCGGTGGAGACGATGCCGCCGGCCATGACGAAGGCGAAGTAACCCGGTGCGAGGGTGCGGACTTCTTCGCGGAGACGGGAACGGGCCTGCACGGCGCGCACGCTACTTCAGCAGGCGGGACATCCGCCGGTCGGCGAGGACCTTCCCTCCGGTCTGGCAGGTCGGGCAGTACTGGAACGAACGATCGGTGTAGGAGACCTCGCGGACGGTGTCGCCGCACACCGGGCACGGCTCACCGGTGCGTCCGTGCACGCGCAGCCCCGACCGTTTCTCGCCCTTGAGGCGCGCCGCGTCCTGCCCGACCGAGCGCGTGACGGCATCGGTGAGAACCGACCGCATCGCCCCGTACAGGGCCGTCACCTCGTCGTCGGTGAGCTTTCCGGCGGTCGCGAACGGCGACTGCTGAGCGACGTGCAGGATCTCGTCGGAGTAGGCGTTGCCGATGCCCGCGAGAACCTTCTGATCGGTGAGCAGCGTCTTGAGGCGTGAGGTGCTGTCGGTCAGGAGCTCGGCGAACTCGTCGCGGGTGAGGGCGAGCGCGTCGGGGCCGAGGCGGGCGATGCCGGGCACCTGCTGCGGATCGTCGACGACCCAGACCGCGAGGCGCTTCTTCGTGCCGGCCTCGGTGAGATCGAAGGCCGGTGTCGTCGCGTCGGGGGCGAACAGGTGCACGCGGAGGGCGAGCGGACCGCGACCGAGTTTCGGGGGAGTGTGCGACGGTTCGTCGAGCCAGCGCAACCAGCCGCCGCGGGACAGGTGCGTGATCAGGTGCAGCCCCGAGCAGCCGATCGCGAGGAACTTGCCGAAGCGCGCCGCTCCGGTGATGTCGCGTCCCTGCAGCGCCGTGATCGGCGGGTCGGCCGTCTGCAGCACGCTCAGCGCCGCGACGTCGATGCGTCCGACGACGCTGCCGACCGCGTGCTCGCGCAGGAACACCGCAAGTGCTTCCACCTCGGGGAGCTCGGGCATGGGAACAGGCTACGGTCGCCGGGCCGTTCGCGGGTGGCGACGGACACCATCACGTCACCGATAGACTGCGCTCGTGACTGTGTCGACGCCCTACGAAGACCTGCTGCGCCTGATCCTCGAGACCGGCGCGGAGAAGGCCGACCGTACCGGAACCGGCACGCGGAGCCTGTTCGGCCACCAGATGCGCTTCGATCTGTCCGAGGGCTTCCCGCTGATCACCACGAAGAAGGTGCACCTGAAGTCCATCGTCTACGAGCTGCTGTGGTTCCTGCGCGGCGACTCCAACGTCAAGTGGCTGCAGGAGCACGGCGTGACGATCTGGGACGAGTGGGCCGCACCCGACGGCGATCTCGGCCCGGTCTACGGCGTGCAGTGGCGCTCGTGGCCGACCCCCGATGGGCAGCACATCGACCAGATCGGCCAGGTGATCGAGACCCTGCGCAACAATCCCGACTCGCGGCGCATCCTCGTCTCGGCGTGGAACGTGGCCGAGCTCGACAGGATGGCGCTCATGCCGTGCCACGCCTTCTTCCAGTTCTACGTGGCCGACGGCAAGCTCAGCTGCCAGCTCTACCAGCGCAGCGCCGACATGTTCCTCGGCGTGCCGTTCAACATCGCCAGCTACGCGCTGCTCACCCACATGGTCGCGCAGCAGACCGGACTCGAGCCGGGAGAGTTCATCTGGACCGGCGGCGACTGCCACATCTATTCGAACCACATCGAGCAGGTCACCGAGCAGCTCACCCGCGATCCGTATCCCTACCCGACGCTGAAGCTACACCCGCGCGACTCGATCTTCGACTACCGCTACGAGGACGTCGAGGTCGTCGGTTACCGGCACCACCCGGCGATCAAGGCGCCGGTGGCCGTCTGATGGGGGATGTCACCCTCGTCTGGGCCCAGGCACACGACGGTGTGATCGGCCGCGACAACACCATTCCGTGGCACATCCCCGAGGACATGGCGTTCTTCAAGGACGCCACGATGGGCAAGCCGGTGATCATGGGCCGGCTCACCTGGGACTCGCTCCCGGTGAGATTCCGGCCGCTGCCGGGACGCCGGAACATCGTCGTCACCCGCAACGTCGAGTGGTCGGCCGAGGGCGCCGAGACCGCGATGAGCCTCGAGGACGCGTTGACGCTCGCCGGTGAGGACGAGGTCGTCGTGATGGGCGGGGGCCAGATCTACGCGCAGGCGATGCCGTTCGCGACTCGGCTGCTCGTGACCGAGGTCGACCTCGACGTCGTAGGAGATGCGACCGCACCTCCGATCGGGCCCGAGTGGGCGGCGGAACCCGGGGAATGGATGACGTCCACCAAGGGAATCAGGTTCCGCTGGATCCGGTACGCGCGAAGCTGAGTTCTCGCGGCGGCATCTGAGCGATACTGCGGTACATGGACAAGCTCTCGTTGACCGCCCTGGCACGGCAGCAGCTCAAACTCGCAGCGGCGTCCAGCAGCGGACGCAGCTCCCAGACGGTTTTCGGTGGGCATACCAAGCACCTGCGGCAGACCGTCGTCGCGTTGCTCGCCGGCCACGAACTCGGCGAGCACGACAGCCCCGGCGAGGCGACCCTGCAGGTGCTGTCGGGTCAGCTCCAGCTCGTCGCGGGCAACGACGTGTGGAAGGGTTCGGCGGGCGACATGATCATCATCCCGCCGGTCCGGCACAGCGTCAGCGCCATCGAGGACGTCGCCTTCCTGCTCACCGTCGCCAAATAGCGGCGCTCACTGCACGCACCGAGTAGCGGTGCTCACTGCACGCACCGAGTAGCGGTGCTCATTGCACGCACCGAGTAGCGGTGCTCATTGCACCGGTGCCGGAGCGGTGTACCCGCGGTAGCCCTCCCACGCGAGTCGGCGCTCGCGGCGCGGATCGTGCTCGATGCGCGTGGCCTCGTCGAAAATCACTGTCGCGCGGTCCTTCTCGTCGTAAGGCGGCCACGACGGCAGTGGTTCACCGTGCCGGGCCACGTTCAGCCACTGGCGCTGCATCGCCTCGGCGACCGTGCGCAGGCCGCGTCGCCCACCGAGTGCCGTGAGCGCCCGCCCGAGCGGTTCGCCGGTCTGGTCGAAGACCGCGAGCAACTCCACGGCGTGCGTCGCGTCGAAACCCGTCCACCGCAGCAGTCGCGGCGCGAGATCGAAGCGGTACATGAAGGTCGGCGCGAAACGCGAATGCGCCTGCGCGATCTGCACGGACGGATACCAGAAGGTGAGGTCGCCGCCGAGATCGATCGCGGCACGCTCGTCCGGATATCCCGGATAGACCGCCGTGATGCGATCCTTCGCCTCGGGATCGGTCGCGGCGAACAGTGCGTCGATCCGCCGCGGGTTCGTCGGCAGCGCGTCGAGGAACTTCGGGAACAGTGCGCCCTCGCGGTCGTTCGTCCCGAGCACGAGCGGAACGGGATGCGCCACGCCCGTCTCGTACGCCTCGAGCGGCTGGAGCGGAACGAAATCGCCGTCGACGACCGGACCGAAGGGATGCAGACCGGGGGTCGCGCGCAGCACCTGCGCCCCGAGTCGCGATCCCACCCGCCCGAGTTCGACGGGGGAGGCGTCGAGCAGCGCCCGCGCCGCGGTATCCGGGTCGGCACCGAGCAGTTCGACGAACTTCCGGCCCCATTCGGCAGAGCGGTCGGAGGTGACGACGAGATTCGGCGCCGGGCTCTGTGCGATCGCGGCGGAGAACAGTCCGCGCGCGGCGGGTGTCGCGAGCAGGGTCGTCACGGAGGTGCCGCCGGCGGACTCGCCGAAGATCGTCACGTTGTCGGGGTCGCCGCCGAAGGCCGCGATGTTGCGCTGCACCCATTCGAGCGCCGCCACCTGGTCGCGCAGACCGAGATTGGAATCGAATCGGACCGAATCGGTGGAGAAGGACCCGAAGTCGAGATAGCCGAGCGCTCCGAGGCGGTAGTTGATCGACACGTAGACGACGTCGCCACGTCGGACCAGCGACTCGCCGCCGTAGACCGACAGGGCACTCGTGCCGAGGGTGAAGGCGCCGCCGTGGATGAACACCATGACCGGTCGCGGTGCATGGACCCGACCGGCGGGGGCGAGCACGTTGAGGGTCAGGCAGTCCTCGTCGGGACGCACGCGCACCCCGCGACGACCGGTCTCGGCGTAGCGCGGACGCTGCGGGGCGGCATTGCCGAACTGCGTCGCATCGCGCACCCCCGTCCAGGGCTCGACCGGTTGCGGCGCGCGCAACCGCAGCGGACCGACCGGGGGAGCGGCGTAGGGGATGCCGCGCCAGGCGAGGAGGTCGCCGAGCCGGGTGCCGCGGACGGTCCCGTCTGCGAATGTGACGTGGGTCTCGGGCGTCATGCTCCGCACTGTACGTGACGGCGCGTCACGGTAGCCGTCGCATCCACCGTCGAGGTCACCAGGAGTAGGCCTCGAGTCCCCGATCTGCGAGCTCGGCCCGGACGTAGGTGCGCAGCGTCGCGGCGTCGGGGAAGCGGTCCTCGTCGAGGGCGACGAACGCGAGGGTGTACCGCTCGTCGGTGTGGCAGGCGTAGACCGACAGGCGGGTCGCGGTGCGGGCCGGCCGGGTGTCGAGTCCCGGGTGCATGGCGCGCATCGCGATCCCGGTGGTGCGGTACGGGCCCAGCGTGGTGAGTTCGCGGGGCACTGCGCCGATGTTGGAACACAACAGGTCCCGCTCACCGGCACCGCGCGCGACGCGGGCGGCGATCCGGTCGGGGAGAAGCTGCAGGATATCGGCCGGCATGTTGTGCGGCGCGCCCTCCCGCGGCTGCGAGTAGGCGTGCGCGGCGCGGGCACGGATCGACGCGACGGTGTCGCCGTCGTCGACGGTGATCCCCACCATCGACACGCCGTTGGAGACGGTTCCGTCCTTCCGGTCGTCGACCGGAACGGAGATGCGCACGGGGAACGGGATCCGGGCGCGTCGGGCGACACCGGCGGACACGGCGATCAGCAGGGCGTTCGGGCTGCCGTCCTCCGCGGCGGCGACGGCCTTCCACTGCGCCGCGTCGACGTCGACGAGCGCGGTGCGCGGTCGCGAGCGCACCGTCTGCGGAGCGGACGGTTTCTCCGTGCGGGGCGTGTACTTCACGCGGCGCAGCCCGCTGCCGACCTTCCGGAACAACTGCATCGCATCGCGCAGGTCGGACTGGCGACCGGGGTCGGGTCGTCGCGGCCGGTCGGCGAGCGCGTCGGCGACCGCGCGGACGAATCCCCGCGCGTCGGTCAGCACGTGCGAGCACACGATCGACAGTGCGGTGCCGCCGCTCGTGAGTCGGGTCGCGGCGAGGGCCCAGCCGGGACCGAGCTCGGGATCGACGTCCACGTTCGCGTGCTCGTCGGCCCAGGCGAGGAGCTCGTCGTCGGGGATGGGGGTCGCGGGATAGCGCAGCGGATGGACGTGCGTGTTCGGTTCGAATCGGGGGCGTGCGCCGGGAACCCGGGGACGGACCACGCGACGCCCGAGCGGGCCTTCGGACAGCACGTCGTGAAGGGACAGCAACAGGGTCGCGTCCACGGTCTCGTCGGTGCGCCACAGACCCTGCATCACCGACGGCAGGCCGGTTCCTTTGTGGCGGTGGAGGAACATCTCGTCCACGACGCTCAGGCGATTCACAATCCCGACCGTAGCGCCGACCGTTGACCGAAGCACTGAACCGAGGTTCAATTCTTGGTGTGGCGTACCGGCGGACACCCGCAGTGCAGGAGCGACTCGACGCGCAGCGCGAGGCGATCGCCGCTGCCGCCGTGGCTCTGCTCAGCGAGCGCGGATACAGCGGATTGTCCGTCTCGGCAGTCGCCGAACGGGCCGGTGTCGCCACCGGCAGCGTCTACCGGCACTACGTCGACAAGTCCGATCTCATGGTGCGGATCTTCCGGGAACTGTGCGGCCGGGAGGTCGAGGCCGTGACGTCCGCGGCCGCAACCGGATCCGGTGCCGACCGGGTGACCGCGGTGGTCGACACCTTCTCCCGCCGTGCGCTGCGCAATCCCACCCTCGCCTACGCGCTGCTCGCCGAACCGGTCGACGCCGCGGTCGACGTCGAACGGCTCGTGCTGCGCCGCGCCTTCGCGGCGGCCTTCGCGAACGCCGTGCGCCACGGCATCGCAACCGGTGAATTTCCCGAACAGGACGTCGAACTCACCGCCGCCGCGCTCGTCGGGGCCGTCGGTGAGGTGCTCACCGGCCGCCTTCCCGGCGCGGCCGATGGTCGCCATTGCGACAGCGCGGCCAGATCCACTGTCCCCGACCTCGTCGCGCTCGCACTGCGCGCGGCGGGGTACCTGTCTTCCGGAACGACCCAGGAGTGAAGCCGTGAATTTCCCCGCCACCCACGAGGTGTTCAATCAGGTACCGGACCTCGAGCCCTACCGGGCCGCCGACGACCCCGCCCTCCTCGAAGGACTGCGCCGCGAAGGAGCGAGCTGGGCCGAGGACGAGGTCCGCGAACTCGGCGCCCTCGTCGGCACTGCCCGTGCCCAGGACTGGGGGCGGCTCGCCAACGAGTACCCGCCCGTGCTGCACACCCACGACCGCTACGGCCACCGCGTCGACGAGGTCGAGTTCCATCCGCACTGGCACGACCTGATGACCGTCGCCGTCGAGAACGGCCTGCACGCGGCACCCTGGCGCGACTCGCGTCCCGGCGCGCACGTCGCCCGCGCCGCGAAGTTCTACGTGTGGGGCCACACCGACGCCGGGCACATGTGCCCGATCTCGATGACCTACGCCGCGGTCCCGGCGCTGCGCCACAACGCCGAACTCGCCGAGCGCTACGAGCCGCTGCTGGCCGCGCCGCACTACGATTTCGGGCTGCGCGAACCCTCCACGAAACGTGGTCTCATCGCGGGGATGTCGATGACCGAGAAGCAGGGTGGTTCCGACGTCCGCGCCAACACCACCACCGCGACCCCCAACGCGGACGGTTCGTACACGATCGTCGGGCACAAGTGGTTCACCTCCGCGCCGATGTCCGACCTGTTCCTCACGCTCGCGCAGACCGAGCACGGACCGTCGTGCTTCCTGCTCCCGCGTGTCCTGCCCGACGGCACCCGCAACGCCATCCGCATCCAGCGGCTGAAGGACAAGCTCGGCAACAAGTCGAACGCCTCCTCCGAGATCGAGTACGAGAACGCGATCGGCTGGCTCGTCGGCCCGGAAGGTCGCGGCATCAACACCATCATCGAGATGGTGAACATGACGCGACTCGACTGCGTCATCGGCTCGGCCGTGAACATGCGGGTCGCGACGCTGCGCGCGGTCCACCACGCCCGCCATCGGAAGGCGTTCGGCGCGGTGCTCGTCGACCAGCCGCTCATGCGCAACGTCCTCTCCGATCTCGTCGTCGAATCCGATGCGGCGACGACGATGATGATGCGCCTGGCCGGAGCCACCGACCGCGCCGCCGGAGACGAGCAGGAGGCCGCCCTGCGCCGCATCGCGCTGGCCGTCACCAAGTACTGGGTGTGCAAGCGGGCTCCCGCGGTCGCCGCCGAAGCTCTCGAATGTCTCGGCGGCAACGGCTACGCCGAGGAGTCCGGCATGCCGCGGCTCTATCGCGAGTCGCCGCTCATGTCGATCTGGGAAGGATCCGGCAACGTCGCGGCACTCGACGCATTGCGCGCCATGGCCCGGCAGCCCGACACCGTCGAGGCGTTCTTCACCGAGGTCGGGCTCGCGGAAGGAGCCGATCCGCGGCTCGACTCGGCCATCGCCCGGGTCGGCAAGGAACTCGCCGATCTCGAGGACGCCGAGTACCGGGCACGGCGGGTCGTGGAGCTCATGGCCCTGGTCCTGCAGGGCGCGCAGCTCGTCCGGCACGGGCATCCCGCCGTCGCGGAGGCCTTCTGCCGCAGCCGGCTCGACGACGACTGGGGCATCGCGATGGGCACACTGCCGACCGGCGTGGACACCGCCGCGATCCTCGACCGGGTCTGACGGCGCGGGTCCGATCGTGCGGCGCTGTCACCTGTCTCAGGTCGCGGGCATACTGGAATACGTCCTGCGAGGAATCGACCACGGGTGGAGCCCGTCATGATCGGCAGCAACGAATGGTGGGAGTGGGGTCGGCAGATCGCACTCGCGGTGACCGAGCCGCATGCACTGCACCGTGCCCGCATGATCGTGCGCGGCGTCGTCGCCGAGTCCGAGGCGGTGAGCGACAGCCGCCGGGGCGACGCCGAGATCCACTCCGTCAACCTCGCGCAGGGCACTCCGGTCACGATGAGCCCCCGACTGGCCTCGATGGTGCGGTCGGCGCTGTGGGCGGCCCGCATGACGGGCGGGGCCATCACCCCGGTCGACTCCGACGACGCCTCCGTCGATGCCGGAGCCATCCCGCCGATCCATCCCATCCCCACCTACCGCGACGTGCAGATCGACGGAGACGTCGTGCTCGCTCCCTTCGGGGTGAGCCTCGAACTCGGTGCGACGGCCGTGGCCGATACCGTCGACTACTCCGCGGCGCTCGTCGCGAACCTGCTCGAATGCGGGGCGCTCGTGCGCATCGGCGACGTGATGGCCACCGCGGGGCACGCGCCGGCCGGGGGATGGCAGGTGCCGCTCCCGGATCGAGGGTCGGTCGAACTGCCGGCCGGATCGGCCATGGCGTCGCACACCAGCGACGTCGCCGACCCCGAGCGGTGGCGTCTCGTCAGCGTCATCGCTCCCGACGCGGTGTGGGCCGATGCGGCCGCGGCCACGGCGTTGCAGCGGGGGATCGGAGCCCTGTCGTGGCTCGAGCAGTACGACCTGCCGGCGCGTCTCGTCGATACGCACGGACGGGTCCGGACCACCACGGCCTGGTCCGATCCGAAGGCTGCTTGATCTCTCGAGCAGGATGCGGTCAGGCTCCGTCGCGGAGGCGGCGGTAGACCTCGATCAGATGGTCGGTGGACGCGTCCCCGGTATCGGGGGTCTCCTCACCTGCGAGCACCGCCTGCAGGGCGGTGGCCTGGGTCTTGCCGAGCTCGACACCCCACTGATCGAACGAATCGATCCCCCACACAATGCCCTGGACGAAGGTCTGGTGCTCGTAGAACGCGATGATCTGCCCGACCACCGACGGGGTCAGTTCCGGGGCGAGGATCGTCGTCGACGGCCGATCGCCGGGCATCACCTTGTGCGCCACCACCGCCTCGTCGACGCCTTCGGCACGCACCTCGTCGGCATCACGGCCGAAGGCCAATACTTTGGCCTGGGCGAACATGTTCGCCAGCACCAGCACCTGCATGCTGGTCTGCCCATCGCGGGCCGGCAGATCGTCGCCGCAACGGGCCAGGCCGAGGAAGTCGACGGGGACGATCTCGGTGCCCTGGTGCAGCAACTGGAAGAAGGCATGCTGACCATTGGTACCGGGCTCACCCCAGAACACTTCTCCGGTCGGACACGAGACCGCGGTGCCGTCGGCGCGCACGGACTTGCCGTTCGATTCCATCGTCAGCTGCTGCAGATAGGCCGGCAACCGCGCCAGATCCTGCGCATAGGGCACCACCGCGCGCGAGCGATAACCGAGGACGCTCGCATTCCACACCCCGATCAACCCCGCCAACAGCGGTGCGTTCTGTGCCGGGTCGGCGGTGGCGAAGTGTTCGTCGATGGCGTGCATGCCGGCGAGGAACTCGCCGAACCGCTGCCGGCCGATGGCGCACATGACCGCCAGCCCGATCGCCGAACCCACCGAATAACGCCCACCGACCCAGTCCCAGAACTCGAACATGTTCGCCGGATCGATGCCGAACTCGACCACCCGCTCCGTGTGCGTCGACACCGCCACGAAATGCTGGGCCACCGCATCCTCGCCCAATGTGTCGACGAGCCAGCGGCGCGCGGCGGTGGCGTTCGACAGGGTTTCGAGGGTGGAGAAGGTTTTCGACGCGACGATGAACAAGGTGGTGGCCGGGTCCAGATCGGCCAGCGCCGCGGTCAGATCCGCCGGGTCGACGTTGGAGACGAACCGCGCCGCCGGCCCGTCGTGAAAACGCCGCAGCGCGCGGGTGACCATCGCCGGGCCGAGATCGGAGCCACCGATGCCGATGTTGACCACCGTGGCGATCTTCTCGCCGGTGGCGCCGCGCCAGTCGCCGCTGCGGAGGCGGTCGGTGAACTGGCCCATCCGGTCGAGCACGGCGTGAACGTCGGCGACGACATCGACCCCGTCCACGATCAGTGCCGCATCGCGGGGCAGGCGTAGGGCGGTGTGCAGCACCGCGCGGTCCTCGGTGACGTTGATGTGCGCACCCGAGAACATCGCCTCCCGAGCCGCGGCGATCCCCGCGGTGTCGGCGAGTTCCAGCAAGGCCTGCAGGACGGGGGTGTCGAAACGCTGCTTACTGAAATCGATGACCAGATCCCCGGCAGGGATCGTCAACGCCGAGACCCTCTCGGGTTCGGAGGTGAACAACTGCCGCAGCGACACCGATTCGAGCCGGTCGCGATGGTCTTCCAGAGCTTTCCACGGTGCCGTTGCGGTTATGTCGCTCATGTCGTCGACAGTAGTGCGCCCCGACACGGTGCGCCCGGTGTGCGACTGTGTGCCCCGGTGTGTGACGAAGGGATCCCTCGGTTTCCCGCAGCGAGCGACCGCGGCGCGCATGATGGGGCATATGGATGCTGCAGAACTGATTCGGTCCGTCCCCACCGACCTGTTCCTCGGCGGTGAATGGGTGGCGGCCGAGAACGGAGCCACCTTCGGAGTCCACGATCCTGCGACCGGCGACGAACTCACCCGCGTCGCCGATGCCGCGCCCGGTGATGCCCTACGGGCCCTCGATGCGGCCGTCGCAGCCGGTCCGGAATGGGCCGCGACCCCGCCGCGCGAACGCGCCGAACTGCTGCGGGCCGTGTGGCAGAAGATCACCGAGCGCGCCGACGACTTCGCGCTGCTCATGACGCTCGAGATGGGTAAGGCGCTGCCGGAGAGCCGATCGGAGGTGACCTACGGTGCCGAATTCCTGCGATGGTTCTCCGAGGAGGCGGTTCGCATCGCCGGTCGCTACACGCCCGCCCCGGCCGGCACCGGACGCGTTCTCGTGACGAAACAACCGGTCGGTCCCTGCCTGGCGATCACGCCGTGGAACTTCCCCCTCGCGATGGGAACCCGCAAGATCGGTCCCGCCCTCGCCGCGGGATGCACGATCATCGTCAAGCCCGCGTCCGAGACACCCCTCACGATCCAGCTGCTCGCGCAGCTCTTCGACGAGGCAGGACTGCCCAAGGGTGTCCTGTCGGTGCTGCCGTCCTCGCATGCCGGGGAGGTCACCGGTCCGCTCCTCGAAGATCCCCGGCTGCGCAAGCTCACCTTCACCGGCTCCACCGAGGTCGGGCGCATGCTCGCCGAGAAGGCCGGTCGTTCGCTGCTGCGCACCTCGCTCGAACTCGGCGGCAACGCGCCGTTCGTCGTCTTCGAGGACGCCGATCTCGACGCCGCGGTCGAGGGCGCGGTGGCAGCCAAGCTGCGCAACGGGGGAGAGGCCTGCACGGCCGCGAATCGCTTCCACGTCCACAATTCGGTGCGCGACGCCTTCGTCGCCAAGCTCACCGAACGCATGGCGTCGTACAAGCTCGGGCCGGGAACGGACCCCGACGCGACGCTGGGCCCCCTGGTCAACGAGAACCAGAAGAAGACCGTGATCGAACTCGTGCAGGACGCGGTGTCGGCGGGCGCTTCGGTGCGCCTGGGCGGTGAACCCGCGGACGGACCGGGATGGTTCTACCCGGCCACCGTCCTCGACGACGTGCCGAAGCAGGCCCGCATCCTGCAGGAAGAGGTGTTCGGGCCGGTCGCGGCCGTCACCGGCTTCGACACCGAGGAGGAAGCGCTCGCGGCGGCGAACGACACCCGCTACGGGCTCGCCGCCTACATCTTCACGCGCGACCTCGACCGGGCACTGCGCGTGTCGCATGCGCTCGAAACGGGCATCGTCGGTGTGAACCGCGGCGTCGTCTCGGATGTCGCGGCCCCGTTCGGCGGAATCAAGGATTCCGGGCTGGGACGCGAGGGCGGTACCGAGGGCATCGAGGAATTCCTCGAGACCAAGTACATCGCCCTGCAGTAAGGAGCGAGTTCAGCGATGGGCTGGACGGCCTCGCCGTCAGTGCCCCAGGCGGCCACGCCCGAGGCGGAGCAACAGCATCGCCAGGGTGTGGCCTTCCTGACCCAGCTCGCTGAACCGCTCGAGGACCTTCATCTCGCGGCTGTGCACGAGACGGGTACCGCCGGACGCCATGCGGGTACGCCCGATCATGCGGGAGACCTCGGTGCGCCGCTTGACCGCGGCCAGGATCTCGGCGTCGAGACGATCGATCTCCTTGCGGAGTTCCTCGATCTCGGCCTCGGTGGGCACTCCGGTGTCGTCGGCCGCGGCCGGTGTTCCGGCGTTCGCCTGGCCCGGCTCGCCGGAAAGGGAAGAATCGATGTGCGTGCTCATGTCGTCTCCTCGCATCTGCTCTGAAGGATCGCCCGTATGGGAGCGGCTGTTACCGGTATCGGGTCGGGCCGGCGGTCGGGAATCGACAGCGACAACCGGAACTCGATCCGAGCCTGCAAAGGACAGAAGACATGGCCTCCAGTTTGCCACTCACCCTGCAGGCCCTGCCACTCGGCTCGATCGACTGTGTGGTCCGGATCCGTTGTCCGAACGGTCCGGTAGTTTGGTGAAACGATGAACACTCCCGTCGCGCTCGCAAACTCCCGCCCCGGATCCGATGCTCTTCTCGAAGGGCTCAATCCGCAGCAGCGGGAAGCGGTCACGCACGAAGGGGCCCCGCTGCTGATCGTCGCGGGCGCGGGCTCCGGCAAGACTGCGGTGCTCACGCGTCGCATCGCCTATCTGTTGGCCGAGCGCGGCGTCGTCCCTGGTCAGGTGCTCGCCATCACGTTCACCAACAAGGCCGCGGCCGAGATGCGCGAGCGGGTGGCGGCCCTGGTGGGGCCGCGCGCGAATGCGATGTGGGTCTCGACCTTCCACTCGAGCTGCGTCCGGATCCTGCGCGCGCAGGCGGGTCTGCTGCAGGGCATGAATTCGAATTTCACGATCTACGACGCCGACGATTCCCGTCGTCTGCTCACGATGATCGCGAAGGATCTCGAACTCGACAGCAAGAAGTACTCCGCCCGACTGCTGTCCACGCAGATCTCGAACCTCAAGAACGAACTGATCGGGCCGGAAGAAGCCGCCCACGAGGCGGAGACCGATTCGGCGGCCACCGAACTCACCCGTGTCGTCGCCCGGGTCTACGCGCACTACCAGCAGCGCCTGCGCACGGCGAACGCCTTCGACTTCGACGATCTCATCGGCGAGACGGTGGCGCTGCTGCAGGCTCATCCGCAGGTCGCCGAGTACTACCGGCGCCGGTTCCGTCACGTGCTGGTCGACGAGTACCAGGACACCAACCACGCGCAGTACGTGCTGGTGCGCACCCTCGTGGGCGATCCGGAGGAGGAATCCGCGGTTCCCCCGAGCGAACTGTGCGTGGTGGGCGACGCCGACCAGTCGATCTACGCCTTCCGCGGAGCCACGATCCGCAACATCGAGGAATTCGAGCGCGACTATCCGCAGGCCCGCACGATCCTGCTCGAACAGAACTACCGCTCCACCCAGAACATCCTGTCGGCGGCCAATTCCGTCATCTCCAAGAACACGGGTCGCCGCGAGAAGCGGCTGTGGACCGATTCGGGCGAGGGCGAACTCATCACCGGCTACGTCGCCGACAACGAGCACGACGAGGCGCGGTTCGTCGCCGCCGAGATCGACCGGCTCGTCGACGGCGGCGACACCACCTACTCCGACATCGCGGTGTTCTACCGCACCAACAACGCCTCCCGCGCGTTCGAGGACGTCTTCATCCGGCACGGGGTGCCCTACAAGGTCGTCGGCGGTGTGCGGTTCTACGAGCGCAAGGAGGTGCGCGACATCGTCGCGTACCTGAAGGTGCTCGACAACCCCGACGACACGGTGAGTCTGCGCCGCATCCTCAACACCCCTCGCCGCGGTATCGGCGATCGTGCCGAGGCGTGCGTGGCGGTGCACGCCGAGCGGCTCGGTGTCAGCTTCGGGCAGGCCCTCGCCGACGCCGCAGCCGGCAAGGTCGCGTTGCTGAACACGCGGGCGCAGAAGGCGATCGCCGGTTTCGCCGAGATGATGGACGATCTGCGGGCGATGCTCGTCGCGAGCGACGCCGACGGCAACGACATGGTCGACATCGGCGACGTCGTCGAGGCGATCCTCGAACGCACCGGATACAGCGCCGAGTTGTCGGCGAGCGACGATCCGCAGGACGGCGCCCGCCTCGACAACCTCCACGAACTCATCAGTGTGGCAAGGGAATTCAGCGCCGACGTCCGTAATGCGGCCGGGATCGTCGACGACGAACGCGAAGAGGGCGATCCCGAACCGGGATCGCTCGCGGCCTTCCTCGAGAAGGTTTCGCTCGTCGCCGACGCCGACCAGATCCCGGAGAACGAGGCCGGTGTGGTCACGCTGATGACGCTGCACACCGCAAAGGGCCTCGAGTTCCCGGTCGTCTTCGTCACCGGTTGGGAGGACGGCCAGTTCCCGCACATGCGTGCCCTGGGTGATCCGGCCGAACTGTCCGAGGAACGGCGACTCGCGTATGTCGGCATCACGCGCGCCCGGCGTCGTCTCTACCTCACGCGCGCCGTGCTGCGGTCGTCCTGGGGGCAACCGCTCACCAATCCGGAATCCCGCTTCCTGCAAGAGATTCCGCAGCACCTCATCGACTGGCGACGCCTCGAGCCCACACCCGCGCGTGGGCAGGCGATCGGCTCGGGCACGGGTTCGCGCTTCGGTGCGGGCGAGCGGCGCGGTTCGTCGGGAACACCGAGTTTCGGTGCGGCGCGCGGACGCAACAATCAGTTGGTGCTCGATGTCGGCGATCGCGTCAGTCACGACAAGTACGGTCTCGGAACGGTTCTCGAAACCCGGGGGTCGGGACCCACGGCCACCGTCGTGATCGACTTCGGAAGTGCCGGCAAGGTACGGCTGATGCTCGTCGGCGGTGTGCCGATGATCAAGCTGTGATGCCCTGAAAGCCTGTGGCAGGCGCGGATTCGCATGCAGAAGCGGGTCCGCGCCGAAGCGGGAAAGAGGGTGGAGCGGGACGCAGCGCCGAACGTACGGCGGCGAGGTCGGTCAGTCGCGCTGGATGCCGAGGGCGATACCGCGGGTGGCGAGCCACGGGACGGGGTCGATCTTGTCGACGCCGTTGAGGTGCACCTCGAAGTGCAGGTGCGGGCCCGTGGAGAAACCGCGGTTGCCCATGGTGGCGATCTGGTCGCCGGCCATGACGTGCTGACCCACGGTCACCAGCGACTGGTCGATGTGCCCGTACACGGTGACGGTGCCGTCGGCGTGGAGGAGCCGGACCCACATGCCGAAGCCGGAGGCCGGGCCGGAATCGATGACCTCGCCGTCTGCGACCGCGAGGATCGGGGTTCCGATGGGGCCTGCGATGTCGACGCCGGCGTGGAGCGTGCCCCAGCGGGCGCCGAAGTTCGAGGTGAACGACCCTACGGCGGGGAGAACGAAGAGGGGGCGGCGGGCCGCGGCCTCGCGCGCAGCGCGTTCCTCGCTGAACCGCTGGCCCTTGGCCAGGAGATTCGAGAACTGCGACAGGTCGTTCGGGTCGGCGATGTTGAGCACCTGCGGGGCCTGCGAGGGCTCGGCGTCGGCGCTCGGCGCGAACTGCGCTGCCTGGGGCACTGCGGTGGCCGTGATGATCGAGGAATCGGCTTCGCCGGCGGCGAGAGCGACCTCGGAGTGCTCGGTGTTCTGTCCCGGACCACCGTTGGCTGCGGCCTGGCCCGCGGCGACCACGGCGCCTGCGGCGACCGCGAAGACCGCGGCGCGACCCTTGAGGGCGGTGGGGGGAGTGGGAAGTCGATGGGCTCCACCGCGGGATGCGGGAGCGGTGACGTCGGTGCTCTCGTCGGGACGATCCTGCGCGAAGCGGTCGTCGCGGACGGCGTGGCCGAAGGAGTCGGAGTAATAGGTGGGCTCGGGACCGGGGCCGGTGTTGCGGAAGTCCATCGTGGCGGCTTCCCAGGCGTTCCAGTCTTCGGGTGCCGATTCGGGACGGCGGGTTCGGCTCTCGGCACTCGGATTACCAGAGCGCATCGCCATCCTCCGTTCGTGACCTCATCGTTACTTCGACCAGGCGACGGTAACGAAGCGATCGCAGGGGTGGCAAGCCGTAGTTCGTCCGGCGGACGTTATGTGAGTGGCATCACAGTGCAAACCGGGGCAAATTGGGACATGCCCCAGCCGGCGGCGTCCCAAACACTGTTTTCCGACATGTCACGAGTCCGTTGCGTCGCGGCAGCGTGGGATCCGGTGTCGGAGGGCGAGTGGGTACCTGTCATTCTGAACCGAGTGCTCCGCTCGAACGTGGCGTCCGCCACGTTCCGGGAGGGGAACTGCGAAGTCGTTCCCGGACCTACGCGCGCGTGACCTGTGCCACATGGGACTGCCGCGCGTGATCCGCGGCCCGGCCGAGAAACTAGAGTCCGAAACGACCCGCTCGATACCCCGGAGCGGGCGTGAACGCAGACGAGACGGTGAGCAGATGGATCTCTTCGAATATCAGGCGAAGGAACTCTTCGCCAAGCATGACGTGCCGACGTCGGCCGGCCGTGTTACCGACACTGTCGCCGGTGCCCGCGAGATCGCGGAGGAAATCGGCAAGCCGGTCATGGTCAAGGCCCAGGTCAAGGTCGGCGGCCGCGGCAAGGCCGGTGGCGTGAAGTACGCCGCCACCGCAGACGACGCGCAGACCCACGCCGAGAACATCCTCGGCCTCGACATCAAGGGTCACATCGTCAAGAAGCTCCTGGTCGCCGAGGCCAGCGACATCGCGGAGGAGTACTACATCTCCTTCCTGCTCGACCGCACCAACCGCACCTACCTGGCCATGTGCTCGGTCGAGGGCGGCATGGAGATCGAAGAGGTCGCCGCCACCAAGCCGGAGCGCCTCGCCAAGGTCCCCGTCGACGCCGTCAAGGGCGTCGACCTCGCGTTCGCGCGTGAGATCGCCGAGAAGGGCCACCTGCCCGCCGAGGTCCTCGACGCCGCGGCCGTGACCATCCAGAAGCTGTGGGAGGTCTTCGTCAAGGAAGACGCTCTCCTCGTGGAGGTCAACCCCCTCGTCCGCACCCCGGACGACCAGATCCTCGCCCTCGACGGCAAGGTCACCCTGGATGCCAACGCCGACTTCCGTCAGTCCGGCCACGCCGAGTTCGAGGACAAGGACGCCACGGATCCCCTCGAGCTCAAGGCCAAGGAGAACGACCTCAACTACGTCAAGCTCGACGGCGAGGTCGGCATCATCGGTAACGGCGCCGGCCTGGTCATGTCGACCCTCGACGTCGTCGCCTACGCAGGCGAGAAGCACGGCGGCGTCAAGCCCGCCAACTTCCTCGACATCGGTGGCGGCGCCTCCGCAGCCGTCATGGCCGCCGGTCTCGACGTCATCCTGAACGACGCCCAGGTCAAGAGCGTGTTCGTCAACGTCTTCGGTGGCATCACCGCGTGCGACGCGGTCGCGAACGGCATCGTCAAGGCCCTCGAGATCCTCGGCGACGAGGCCAACAAGCCGCTGGTCGTCCGCCTCGACGGCAACAACGTCGACGAGGGTCGCCGCATCCTCGCCGAGGCCAACCACCCGCTGGTCACGGTCGTCGCCACCATGGACGAGGCTGCCGACAAGGCGGCCGAACTCGCCTTCGCAGCGAAGTAAAGGGACACACAGAACAATGGCAATCTTCCTTACCAAGGATTCCAAGGTCATCGTCCAGGGCATCACCGGCGGCGAGGGCACCAAGCACACCGCGCTCATGCTCAAGGCCGGCACCCAGGTCGTCGGCGGCGTGAACGCCCGCAAGGCCGGCACGACGGTCTCGCACACCGACAAGGACGGCAACCCGGTCGAGCTTCCCGTCTTCGGCTCCGTCGCCGAGGCCATGAAGGAGACCGGCGCCGACGTCTCGATCGCGTTCGTTCCCCCGGCCTTCTCGAAGGACGCCATCGTCGAGGCCATCGACGCGGAGATCCCGCTGCTCGTGGTCATCACCGAGGGCATCCCCGTGCAGGACTCCGCCTACGCCTGGGCCTACAACGTCCAGAAGGGCAACAAGACCCGCATCATCGGCCCCAACTGCCCCGGCATCATCACCCCGGGTGAGGCGCTCGTCGGCATCACCCCGGCGAACATCGCCGGCAAGGGCCCGGTCGGCCTCGTCTCCAAGTCGGGCACCCTGACCTACCAGATGATGTTCGAGCTGCGCGAGTACGGCTTCTCGACCGCCATCGGCATCGGCGGCGACCCGGTCATCGGCACCACCCACATCGACGCCATCGAGGCGTTCGAGAAGGACCCGGAGACCAAGGTCATCGTCATGATCGGCGAGATCGGCGGCGACGCCGAGGAGCGCGCGGCCGACTACATCAAGGCCAACGTGACCAAGCCGGTCGTCGGCTACGTCGCGGGCTTCACCGCTCCCGAGGGCAAGACCATGGGCCACGCCGGCGCCATCGTCTCGGGCTCCTCGGGCACCGCTCAGGCCAAGAAGGACGCCCTCGAGGCGGCCGGCGTGAAGGTCGGCAAGACGCCGTCCGAGACCGCTGCGCTCGCTCGCGAGATCCTGCAGTCGCTCTGACAGCAGCGTCGCCTTCCGTGCGCGCCTTCCGGTGGCTTTCGCCAGCGGAAGGCGCGCACGCGCTTTTTCCGGCGTAGACCCGGTCAGATGTCGATCCAGTCGACTCCCGCGGGTTCGAGTTCGCCCGCCCCGGACGTCAGCGACGCCACCCAGCCCTCCAGTTCGCTCCGCTCACGCCCCGCGACGGTGAGGACCACCCGGTCCGCATAAGCGACGTCGAGCACCGCGACCCCGCGCCCGCGCAGTTCCGCCTCCACGCGACCCGCCTCGCCGTGATCGATCGCGAGGGTGAACTTCTCCTGCTGCCTGCGCTCGACGAGGGGTGCCTCGTCCAAGGCCGTCGCGACCGCACCCGAGTACGCGCGCACCAGCCCGCCCGCGCCGAGCTTGATCCCCCCGAACCACCGGGTCACCACCACCGCGACGTTCACGAGATCCCGGTGGTGCAGAACCTGCAGCATCGGGATGCCGGCCGTGCCGCCCGGCTCCCCGTCGTCGCTCGACCGCTCGGCGCGCGCCGCCGGGTCGTCACCCACCACGAACGCCCAGCAATGGTGTCGGGCATCGGGATACAGTCGGCGTTGTTCGTCGACGAAGGCGAGCGCGGCGTCGGCCGTGTCGACACGACGAACCGCCGCGAGGAAACGCGAGTGCTTCACCTCCGTCTCGACCACGACGTCGGGGCCCGGGGCGAGAGTGTGCGGCATGGACCCCATTCTCTCGGGTAGTCCCTAGGCTGTTGACTGCAGGACGAGTGACCGACACACACCGATCGACGGCAGGAGAATCGATGACATTCCCCGCAGGCGCATCCGCCCAGAGCAAGGTGGTGCCGTTGCTGCTGCCACTCGCGGTGGCCGTGCTCGGTGCCGTGAACTTCCTGCTCGGCCTCACACCCTTCGTGAACATCACCTTCGGCTCGCAGGTGGCGCTCACGTCCTTCGACTTCGGCTTCGCCGTCGTGCCGCTGGCCTTCCTGCTCTTCGGCGGTGTGAGTGCGGCACTGTCGTTGCTCCCCGGCCAGGACCTGCGTGCCGTGGCCGTCGCGGCGTCGGGCGTCGGTTTCGTGACATCCCTGTTCCAGCTGTTCCATCTGCCCGAGGACACCGGGATCGCGTGGGGCGGCGTGACGATCCTCGTCCTCGGTTTCCTGCAGTTCGCGCTGGCGCTCGTCGCGCTGCTGTTCGGCCTCGGCATCCTCGTGTCCGGCCGGTCGGGTGAGCGGAGTTCCTTCGGGTCGCCACAGGGTGCCGGGCAGTACCAGGGATTCGGGACCGGTGCGGGAACCGGTCAGCCCCA
The DNA here is from genome assembly GCF_053764735.1 of Rhodococcus sp. 5G237. NCBI lineage: Bacteria > Bacillati > Actinomycetota > Actinomycetes > Mycobacteriales > Nocardiaceae > Rhodococcus > Rhodococcus sp. 5G237. The sequence continues at coordinate 595,790 of NZ_JBSNCD010000002.1, forward strand.
GGGCTCGGGTTCACCGCAGGGTTACGGCTCGCCGCAGGGTTACGCCCCGCAGGGATACGGCCAGCCCTACGGCTCGCAGCAGGGAGTCACCGGAGGGCAGTCCCAGTTCGGTGCGCCGCATCCCGGCCACCAGGCGTATCCCGGGCAGCAGACGTCGGGGGAGTACTCCGGCGCGCAGCAGTATTCGGGGTCGCAACAGTACAGCGGGTCCCAGCAGTATCCGGGCGCCCAGCAGTACGGCGGGCAGCAGTACAGCGGAGCCCAGCAGTTCCCGGGCGCTCAGCAGTACGGCGGGGGAGCACAGTATCCCGGTGCCCAGCAGTATGGCGCCGGCCAGCAGTACACCGGTGCGCAGCCGACCCAGCAGTACCCCGTCCAGGAACCGCACGGCGCTCAGGACTCGACGGACCACACCGACACCCGAGCGGACGGCACAGCCACCCGAGCGGACGACACAGCCACCCGAGCGGACGGCACAGTGTCCGATGACGACACGGCGGGCACGGAACGTCGCGAGGAGACCGGAACCACTGCGGCCGGCGACCAGGACGCCACGCAGGCCTTCCGCGCACCGGACGACCAGCGGTGATCGGCGCGCCTGACACCACGATCGCCGTGTCGGTGACACTCTCGAACCGATGACTTCGACGCTCGGCCGGTCCACCCGGCACGTTCCCACCGACGACGACAGCCTGGACCCGGAGCGGTTCCGCATCCTGCTCGGCACCGCGGCCCGCGTTCCGGCGGTGACGCTCGCCGTCGTGGCCACCATCGTGGTGACGACGATGGTCGTCGCCAACAGCGATCTCACCGGCATCTACGCCGCGATCGCCGGCACGTGGCTCGCACTGCACCAGGTGACGCTCACGATCGACGGCACGTCGCTCGGCGTGCTGCCGCTGCTGCCCACCGCGGTTCTGGTGTGGCAGGCGGCGCGGGGATGCGCGTCCGCGGCCGACGCGCTCGTCGAGAACAGTGGGTATGCCCTCGATCGTCAGGACGTCTCGCGCATCACCGTCGCCGTCCTCGCCGGCCCGCTGCTCGTGACCGCGGCGTCGCTGATCGTGCTGCAGGATGCGGCGAGCGTGCTGCCGGTGACGCCTCCGAATGCAGCTGCCGCGCTCACGTGGGTGACCGGCATCTACCTCGTCGCGGCCCTCATCGGCATCGGCTCCCGTGTGTGGAAGCCGCTGGTGCGGTACTACTCGGCGCCCGATTGGCTCGTGCTCGCCTTCCGTCCGGCGCTGCGGGTGCTGCTGGGGATGTTCGCCCTCGGCGGGGTGGTGGTCGTCGCGGGACTGCTGTGGTCGTGGAACGTCGTCGGTGAACTGCTCGCGCGCGGGGACCACTGGACCGGTGTGCTGGGTCTGACGGTGATGTCGATCCTGTACCTGCCCAACGTCATCATCGGTGCCGCGGCCGTCCTGGCGGGCAGCACCGTGCACTTCGGCGACATCCACCTGAGCCTGTTCGAGGCGACGGGCGGCGACCTCCCGGCGCTGCCGGTGCTCGCGGCGGTCCCCTCGGGCCCGGCCGCAGCGTTCTGGCCGGTGCTGCTGGCCGTTCCGGCGACGATCGGTGCGCTGCTCGGACGTTTCGCCGCGCAGCGAACCCTGCAGGCGAAGGCCGACGGTGCCCCGGTGGGCAGCGCCGACGCTTCATGGACGGTGCTCGCTGCCGCAGCGGGCGCCGGACTCGTCACGGCGCTGGCGACCTGGGTCGCGGGCGGCCCGCTCGGCGTCTTCGGCACGGTCGGCGCCAACTGGTGGCTCGCCGGAATCCTCGTCTTCGCCTGGTCGGGCCTGCTCGGCATCATCACGGCCCAGCTGCTCGTGTGGCGCGAAGGTCGACTGGCCGCGGCGGCATTGCGCGCCGACACCGAGGTGGCCGAGGAGACCTCGGAGGACGCGGCGGACGACACCGCTGATGCAGGAGCCGACACAGAACTCGAGGCGCCCGAGGGCGAGACCCCGGCACTCGAGGCTCCTGTGGCAGAGGACGCCGATGACGCGGATGCCGACGACGAGGAGGAATCCTCGGTCGAGGACACCACCGCCGCCGAGCGCGAGGTCGCAGAAGTCGACGGGGACGAAGCCGCCGCAGTCGATGAGGACGAGGCTGCCGAGGACGACGCGGAGAGCCTCGAGGACGATGCGGACGCCGACGACGTCATCGACGCCGAGGTGGTCGAGGTGGTCGACGAGGATGACGCCGAGGACGAGGGCGAGCCCGACGAGGAGGTCGCGAACAAGGCCGAAAAGGGCGCCGACTAGGCTCTCCTACGGCCGGTCGATCGGCCGACCCACCTCGACTTCACAGGAGTGGACCCTGACTGCCTCGCGTGACCAGCTGCCGCCCACCGCGCCGGCGCGGCTCGTCGTCCTCGCCTCGGGCACGGGCAGCCTCTTGCGTTCGCTGCTCGACGCCACCCGAACCGACGGATATCCCGCGACGGTCGTCGCTGTCGGTGTCGATCGCCAATGTCCCGCCGAAGGGCACGCCGCCGACGAAGGCATCCCGTCGTTCCGCGTCGCATTGCGCGACTTCGAGGACCGCACTTCGTGGGACCGCGCGCTGACCGACGCGGTCGCCGCCCACGAACCCGACCTCGTGGTGTCCGCGGGCTTCATGAAGATCCTGGGTTCGGCCTTCCTCGAGCGGTTCGCCGGCCGCATCATCAACACTCATCCCGCGCTACTGCCGTCGTTCCCCGGCGCGCACGCCGTTGCCGACGCCCTTGCCTACGGCGTCAAGATCACCGGTTCGACGGTGCATCTCGTCGACGGGGGCGTCGACACAGGCCCGATCCTCGCGCAGGAAGCCGTGCAGGTGCTCGACGACGACGACGAGGACACCCTGCACGAGCGCATCAAGGTTGTGGAGCGACGGCTGCTGGCCGAGATGGTCGCCGCCGTCGCCACCCGTGGAGTTGTTTCCGATGGACGAAAGGCCGTGATCCCCGGTGACCGAACGTAAGACTGTGCGCCGCGCGCTGGTCAGCGTGTACGACAAGAGCGGGCTGGTGGAGCTGGCGACAGGGCTCCACGCGGCAGGTGTCGAGCTGGTCTCGACCGGCTCCACGGCCAAGACCATCGCCGACGCAGGCGTGCCGGTGACGAAGGTCGAGGAACTGACCGGCTTCCCCGAGTGCCTCGAAGGCCGGGTGAAGACCCTGCACCCGCGCGTGCACGCCGGCATCCTCGCCGACACCCGCAAGCAGGACCACCTCGACCAGATCGCCGATCTGGGCATCGAGGCGTTCGAGCTCGTCGTCGTGAACCTCTACCCGTTCACGCAGACGGTCGCCTCGGGTGCGAGCCCCGACGAGTGCGTCGAGCAGATCGACATCGGTGGCCCGTCGATGGTGCGCGCCGCGGCGAAGAACCACCCGTCGGTTGCGGTCGTCGTCGACCCGGCTGCCTACGGTGACGTGCTCGCCGCCGTCGAGGGTGGCGGTTTCACCCTCGAGCAGCGCAAGCGTCTTGCCGCGCAGGCGTTCCAGCACACCGCCGCCTATGACGTCGCGGTGGCGAGCTGGATGAACAGCGGTTACGCGGCGCCCGAGGGCGACGAGTCGCAGTTCCCGGCGTGGACCGGCGCGACCTGGACCCGCTCGAACGTCCTTCGCTACGGCGAGAACCCGCACCAGGCCGCGGCCCTGTACGTGAACGAGGCGGGCGAGCCGGGGCTCGCGCAGGCCGAGCAGTTCCACGGCAAGGAGATGTCCTACAACAACTACCAGGACGCCGACGCCGCTTGGCGCGCCGCGCACGATCACAGCGAGCCGTGTGTCGCGATCATCAAGCACGCCAATCCGTGCGGCATCGCGATCGCCGACGACATCGCCACCGCGCACCGCAACGCGCACGAGTGCGATCCGGTCTCGGCCTTCGGTGGCGTCATCGCCGCGAACCGTGAGGTGAGCGTCGAGATGGCCGAGCAGGTCGCCGAGATCTTCACCGAGGTGATCATCGCCCCGTCGTACGCCGACGGTGCCGTCGACGTGCTCTCCCGCAAGAAGAACATCCGCATCCTGCGCGCCGATTCGCCGAAGTCGGCTCCGGTCGAGATCCGTCAGATCTCCGGCGGACTGCTCCTGCAGGAGCGCGACGTGCTCACCGCGGACGGCGACTCCACCGCCAACTGGCAGCTCGCGTGCGGCGAGGCCGCCGACGAGGCCACGCTGCGCGATCTCGAATTCGCCTGGCGCGCATGCCGTGCCGTGAAGTCCAACGCGATCCTGCTGGCCTCGGGCGGCGCGACCGTCGGTGTGGGCATGGGTCAGGTCAACCGCGTCGACTCGGCGCGACTCGCCGTGACCCGTGCGGGCGATCGTGTCGCCGGGTCGGTGGCCGCGTCGGATGCCTTCTTCCCGTTCGCCGACGGTCTGCAGGTGCTGACCGAGGCCGGCGTGAAGGCGATCGTGCAGCCGGGTGGCTCGGTGCGCGACAACGAGGTCATCGAGGCCGCTCGCGAGGCCGGCGTGACGCTGTACCTCACCGGCGCACGGCACTTCGCGCACTAGTCACGAACACCACGCGCGGCACCCGCGCGCACCGTCGCTCAGGCGGCGTGCGCGTGGGTGCCGTTGTCGTGTGCGGTGGGTTCGACGGTGCGCTTGCCGCGGCCCTCGGAGATGACCAGCTTGGCGGCGCCACGGTCGAGCAGTTCGCGGATGAGATCCGCGGAGGCGGCGCCGCTCTCGGTACCGCCGACCCGGCTCAGGTCGATGGTGATGGCGTGACCGGTGAGGTCGTCGGGCAGTTCGGTCGACACGGTGCCGCCGGATTCGATTCGCAGTTTCATGGTGTTTCTCCTGTCGAGGTGATCTTGTACGGGTCGCGGTCGGGGATAGAGAAAGGGCACCCGGGGCGTATGTGCCCCGAGTGCCCGAGAACGAGTCGTCGTGTGACTTCTATTCTCGGGATCGCTCCGCCGCGAAGTGGAAGAAGAAGTGAGAAAACGGTACGGAACAATCGGCTACGTACATGTGCTTGTATCGCATCGGACCGTACCTTTCTCATGTGAACCAGTTGGTTAACGGATGACCATACACGAACAACGCGGAATGGACATTTGTTATTTCCGCGTCGTCCGTGCGTAGGGGCGGGTGCTCAGCCCCTCAGCTTGTCGACCCAGGCCTCGAAACCGGACGTGAACTCGTCGGAGAAGGGCAGGTCGGCGACGTAATCGGCGCCCGTCGACTGCTGGTCGCCGATGTCCTTGAGGACGTGGTTGGTGCGTGTCATGCGCAGCGACGTCAGGCGGGTGTGGACGAGTGCCGCGTCGAGCGCGTCGACGTCCTCGACCCGCACCTGGATGTCCTTCGACGAGACCGCGGTGAGCACCGGCAGGTCGCCGGCGACCTGTGCGGCGAGCATCCGCGGATCGAGCGCGTCCTCCTCGGCGAGTGCCTTCGCGTTGGCGGGGACGAGCCCGGCGTTGCGCAGCGGCTCGGGGAGAGTGTCGCTGAGGGTGCCGTCGGCGCGGAGCGACTCGACCGCGCCGGTGAGCGCGACCCGCAGTTCGTCGGCGATCTGGACGGGAAGTTGTCCCGCGGCGACGACGGCGTCGAGCTGTGCGTCGATCTGGGCGGTCAGCAGGTCGAGCAGGCGCACGGCGAGCGGTTCGAGCAGGCCGAGTCCGGCGATCGAGTCGTTGTCCTGGGCGAGCGACAGCGCGATCAGCGCGCCTTCGCTGTGCCCGACGACGTAGAGCCGCTCCGGGTCGACCCCGCGCTGCGAACCGAGGAAGGCGAGCGCGTCGGCGGCACCGTCGATGAACGTCGAGAAGCCGAGATCGGCGACGTCGTCGACGCTGTACGGGCCGAGCCCGGTCACGCCGCTGCCGAACTTGTCGTACCGCAGGCTCGCGAAGCCCTTTCGTTCGAGCACGTCGGCGAGGTGCCGCAGGGTGCCGATCGATCCGGGGAGCAGTGCGCTGTCGCCGTTGCGGTCGGTGGGACCGCTGCCGGCGAGCAGCAGCACGGCGGGCACCGGACCCCTCATGGAGACGGGGACCCGCAGGCTGCCGTGCAGGGTCACGTCGCCGCTGGAAAAGGTGATCTCGGTGTCCGACATGTCATGTGTCTATCAGAAGTCGCCGGACCGACCCGTATCGAGGGCGCCGCGGTGTGGCGTCGGTTTCGTGCGCGACGAACGGGCCCGGCGCACCCTGCGGTAGCCCCGTACGCCGAGCCATCCGAACAGCGCCAGCAGCGGGACGACGAGCAGGGGAGCGAGCAACGCGATCAGCGACGTGACGAACGAGGTGACGCTCTCGACGATCGACAGCACCGGGTTGCCGAAACCGGCGGTGGTCGCCGTGCTCGCGACCCGCGTGCCCGTCTGCGCCGTGCTCACCGCCAGGGCGGTCGGGGCGCCGATGACGATGCCCGCGAGTGCCGCCATCGCGGGATCGAGGCTCGCGAAGGCCGCCCACGCCGCGAGCGCACCCGCGACCGGCCGGGTCACCGTGCCGAGGGCGGACAGTGCGTTGTCCACGAACGGCACGAGGTCGGCGACGACCTCCACGGCGGTGGCGATCGTCAGGGCGACGAGCGCCGAGGTGGACCCGAGCCACTGCATCGATTCGTTGAGGACGACCCCGAAGAGTTCGAAGTGGACCGCGGCCGACAGGAGCAGCAGCGGCAGGAAGGTGCGCAGCCCGGTGGCGGCCGCGAGCCCCAGCCCGAGCAGGGCCGCCAGGATCCAGGTGTCCATGCGGCGAGTGTAGGCGGACCGGTCGCGGGATCGCGGATGCCGAAACGGCGGTTCGGTCGTACCTTGGGTGAGGTGACGTCACCCACACCGCGCCCCTCCACGGTCGGCGAGCTCCGCGCCTCCGGCCACGTGCAACGGTCCGTCAAGGACGAGATCCGGCACAACCTGCTCGCTGCGCTGCGCGACGGTACCGATCCGTGGCCCGGCATCCTCGGTTTCGAGGACACCGTCGTCCCGCAACTCGAACGCGCCCTCATCGCCGGCCACGACGTGGTCCTGCTCGGCGAACGCGGCCAGGGCAAGACGCGCCTGCTGCGTACCCTGCCGCTGCTGCTCGACGAGTGGACCCCGGTCATCGCCGGCTCCGAACTCGGCGAGCACCCCTACGAGCCCATCACCCCGGCGTCGATCCGTCGTGCCGCCGAACTCGGCGACGACCTGCCCGTCGCGTGGCGGCACCGCAGCGAGCGGTACGCCGAGAAGCTCGCGACGCCCGACACCTCGGTCGCCGACCTCGTCGGCGACGTCGATCCCGTGAAGGTCGCCGAGGGTCGCAGCCTCGGCGACCCGGAGACGATCCACTTCGGTCTCGTGCCCCGCGCGCATCGCGGCATCGTCGCCGTCAACGAACTGCCCGATCTCGCCGAACGCATCCAGGTGTCGCTGCTCAACGTCATGGAGGAGCGCGACATCCAGGTCCGCGGCTACACGCTGCGTCTGCCTCTCGACGTGTTGCTCGTCGCGAGCGCGAACCCCGAGGACTACACGAACCGCGGTCGCATCATCACCCCACTCAAGGACCGTTTCGGCGCGGAGATCCGCACGCACTATCCGACGCGGCTCGAGGACGAGATCGCCGTCATCGAGCAGGAAGCGCACCTGCAGTCCCGCGTGCCCGACTATCTCTTCGAGATCCTTGCCCGGTTCACGCGGTTGCTGCGCGAATCGACCTCCGTCGACCAACGTTCCGGTGTCTCGGCACGGTTCGCCGTCGCCGGTGCCGAGACCGTCTCGGCTGCGGCCCTGCACCGCGGTGCGGTCCTCGGTGAGGACGATCCGGTCGCGCGTCCCGTCGACCTCGGCACGGTCGTCGAGGTGCTCCGCGGCAAGGTCGAGTTCGAATCCGGGGAGGAGGGAAGGGAATTCGAGATTCTCGACCACCTCCTCCGGCGTGCCACGGCCGAGACCGCCCGCTCGCGGCTCGCGGGCGTCGACCTCGGGCCGCTGGTCGCCGCCGTCGAACAGGGCGATCCGGTGGTCACCGGTGAGCGGATCACTGCGAAGGTGCTGCTCGACGAACTCCCCGAACTGCCCGTCCTCGACGCCGTTGCCGAACGGCTCGGTGCCACCGACACCGGAACCCGCGCCGCGGCAGTGGAACTCGCCCTCGAGGGTCTGTATCTGGCACGGCGCATCGCCAAGGACACCGGCGACGACGGCTCGGCGGTGTACTCCCGATGAGCAGGTCGGCCCGCTACGGTCCGTATACCGGGGGCGATCCGCTCGCCCCACCGGTGGACCTGCGCGACGCGCTCGCCGCGATCGGCGACGACGTCATGGCCGGCGCGTCACCCAAACGCGCCCTGCGGGAGTTGCTGCGTCGCGGGCAGGACGGCATGCGTGGCCTCGACAAGCTTGCCGCGCAGGCGAACCGGCGTCGGCGTCAGCTGCTCGATCGCACCAACCTCGACGGCACCCTGCGCGAGGTGCGCGAACTCCTCGACCGCGCCGTGCTCGAGGAACGCAAGGAACTGGCCCGCGCCCTCGACGACGACGCGCGGTTCGCGGAGATGCGGATCGAGGAACTGCCGCCGTCGACGGCGCAGGCCGTGCAGGAACTCGCCGACTACGACTGGCGCAGCGCGCAGGCCCGGCAGGACTACGAGAAGATCCGCGACCTGCTCGGCCGAGAGATGCTCGACCAGCGCTTCGCCGGGATGAAGCAGGCGCTCGAGCGGGCCACCGACGAGGACCGGCAACGCATCTCGGAGATGCTCGACGACCTCAACGAGCTGCTCGACAAGCACTCCCGCGGTGAGGACACCGAGGAGGACTTCGAGCAGTTCATGTCCGAGCACGGTGAGTTCTTCCCGGAGAACCCACAGAACGTGGAGGAACTGCTCGACTCCCTCGCACAGCGGGCAGCGGCGGCGCAGCGGCTGCGCAACTCGCTCACCCCCGAGCAGCGCGACGAACTCGATGCGCTCGCGCAGCAGGCGTTCGGATCCTCGGATCTGATGAGCCGGCTCGACCGTCTCGACGGTCACCTGCGTGCCGCGCGTCCCGGCGAGGACTGGACCGGCTCCGAGCAGGTGCGCGGCGAACAGGGCATGGGTCTCGGTGAGGCCACCTCGGCGCTGCAGGAGCTGTCCGAACTCGACCAGCTCACCGAGCAGCTGTCGCAGCAGTACGCCGGGGCGTCCCTCGACGACATCGACCTCGACGCGCTCGCCCGGCATCTCGGGCCCGAGGCCGCGGCCGATGCCCGTACTCTCGCCGAACTCGAGAAGGAACTGCAGCGGCAGGGCTTCTTCGACCGGGGTGCCGACGGGCAGTGGCGACTGTCGCCCAAGGCCATGCGCCGACTCGGCGAAGCGGCCCTGCGCGACGTCGTCAACCGCATCTCGTCGCGTACGGGGCAACGCGAGTCGCGGCGGGCGGGTGTGCTCGGCGAACCCACCGGCGCGTCGAAGACGTGGGAGTTCGGCGACACCGAACCGTGGGACGTCGTGCGGACCCTCACCAACGCGACCCTGCGCAGTCCCGGCCTGCCGGTGCGGATGTCGGTGCAGGACGTCGAGGTGATCGAGACCGAACAGCGGACGCAGGCGGCGGTCGCGCTGCTCGTCGACACGTCGTTCTCGATGGTCATGGACGGTCGCTGGGTGCCGATGAAACGCACGGCCCTCGCGTTGAACCACCTCGTGTCCACGCGCTTCCGCGGGGATGCGCTGCAGCTCATCGCGTTCGGCCGGCATGCCCGTGTGGTGTCGGCGCCCGAACTCGCCGGGCTCGACGGCGTCTACGAGCAGGGCACCAATCTGCACCACGCCCTGATGCTCGCGGGTCGTCATCTGCGTCGTCATCCCAACGCGCAGCCGGTGGTCTTCGTCGTCACCGACGGTGAACCCACCGCGCATCTCGAACCGGACGGCTTCGCGGCTTTCGACTACCCGCCGAGCGCACGCACTCTGGGGCTGACGGTGCGCGAACTCGACCACGTTGCGCGGCTCGGCACCCAGGTCACGATCTTCCGGCTCGGCAGCGATCCGGGGCTCGCGCGGGTCGTCGACGTGCTGGCGCGTCGCGTCGGGGGACGGGTGGTCGCGCCCGACGTCGACGGTCTCGGGGCAGCGGTCGTCGCCGACTACGTGCGGGCCCGTCGGCGGTCGTAAGCACTCAGCGGCGCACCGATCTCCAGGTGGTCGTCGCGGCGGCGGACAGCAGGGCAGCGGTCACCCAGAAGATCGACGCGACACCGGCGACCCCGGCGATGGCGCCGGCGGCCATGGGCACCGCGACCTGCCCGAGACGGTTGCCGGTCAACCGTACGGCCAGCGCCGACGCGCGGTCGGACGGTGCGACGAGTTCGACGACCCACGTCATGGTCAGGGGTTGGCCGACGCCCCAGAACATTCCGCACACGGCGAGCAACGCGCCGATGACCCACGGGTTCGGCACGAGCGGCAGCAGCGCGACAGGCACGATGGTCCCGGCGGTCGCGGAGACGAGCAGCCACCTGCGCGGAATCCGGCGCAGCGCCCACGGCAGCAGGGCGCGCGAGACGATCGACGCCACGGTGCGGGCGGTGAGCAGGATCGACACCAGGAGGACGCCGAACCCGAACTGCTCACCGAGCAACGGCAGGTAGGCCACGACGAGGTCGACCGAAGCGAGGACCACCAGGCTCGACAACATCGCGGGCTTCATGCCCTTCGTGGCGAGCATCGACAGGATCGACTGGGGCGCGCCGTCCTCCGCGGTGCGACCGGAGCCGGGCGGCTCGCGAAGCCCCAGCACCAGCGGCAGGGAGAGCAGCGAAACCACCGTCATGACCAGCAACGCTCCGGTGGTCTCGACGGATCCGCTGCCGTCGCCGGTGGTCGCGGCGATCACGCCGGAGACGGGCACACCGACGGCCTGCCCGACCGACACACCCAGCGTCAGACCGGCGAACCCGCGATCCAGCCGGCCCGGCGGCGACAGGATCGACACGAACGCTTGCCCCGACACCGTGACGAGCAACTGCCCGAGACCGAGCACGACGTTGCCGGCGGCGAGCACCAGCAATCCCGAACTGAGAGCGATCAACCCGGCGCCGACCGTGGTGACGACGATGCCCGAACGGAGAATGGCGGTCGCGTGCCCGCGGTCCACGGCACGTCCCATCCGCACCGCCGCGATCAGCGGAACGACGGCGTAGAGCGCCGTGACGGCGCCGATGGTCGTCGCGTCACCGCCGAGAGCGAGGATCCGGTAGGAGACCAGGACGCGGATCGACTGGAATGCCGCGTGCAGCAGGGCCGTGGACAAGCACAGATACAGCAGCCAGTGACGCGGAGGATGCGGCATATGTCAGGCGCCGGCCGTCACGACCCGGTCGCCGAGCGGCGACTGCAAGGAGACCTCGAGGATGCCGACGACGGCGACCATGATGCACATGCGGTCCTGCATCTCCGGCAGCGTGCCGCCGAGGAGCGTCACCGTCACCGTGTCGTCCGTTTCGGTGACGGTCGCGTCGACGCCGAAGCACTCGGGGGTGCCCGTCTCGAAGTGCAGGGCGATCCGGTCGTCGCTCACCCGCGACCACGACAGGATCGTCAGCGGATGCGCGTCGACGATGTCGGGTCGCGGCGAGAACACCGTCGCCCCTGCCGGAACCGGTTCCTCGGGCAGCGCCGGTACGTCCGGTGTACTCGAACTCGACCCGCAGGCTGCGATGAGCAGGCACATCGCGAGGACGGTGATTCCCCGGCAGGCACGGACGACGGAACGCATGGTTCCCACGGTATTCCCGTGTCGCGTGTTCATCACGCCAGCAGGGCGGCGGTCACGCCGATCGCAGGGATGGAGGCGAGGGTGGTGACGAGTGCGGCGTCGCGGGCGAGCACCGTGCCGCGACCGTAGGCACTGGCGTAGACGAAGACGTTCTGCGCGGTCGGCAGCGCGGCGACCACCACGACGGCGAACAGTGCGTGGCCGTCGAGTCCGAACACGAATCGCCCCATCAGATACGCGAGCACGGGCTGGGCGAGGATCTTGAGCACCGAGGCGAGCGCGATGTCGCGACGCGGGCTCGTTCCCTTCTCGAGCACCCGGACGCCCTGCAGCGACAACCCGAACGCGAGCAGCGCACCGGGCACCGACGCGCCGCCGAGCAGATGGAACGGCTGCAGCAACGCCTCGGGAGGCGTCCATCCGCTGATCGCGATGGCGAGTCCGGCCGCGGCGGCCAGGACGATGGGGTTCTTGAACGGCGCGAGCAGGGTGTCGAGGCGCGAGACACCGGCGCGCATCGTCGACAGGTCGAGCATCGTCAGCGCGATGGGGGAGAGCACGACGATCTGGAACAACAACAGGGGCGCGACGAACGACGCGTCGCCGAGCACGAACACGGCGATGGGGATGCCGAGGTTCGCGGAGTTGACGTAGCCGGCGCACAGCGCGCCGATGGTCGCCTCGGGAACTGCACGTCGCAGCCAGAGCTTCGCGACGACGAAGTGCACGATCGCGACGGCGAACGCCGTGGCCGCCGCGATGTAGAGATTGGGAGAGAAGATCACCGACAGGTCGGACGTCGCGAGCACGTCGAACAGCAGCGCGGGGGTGGCGACGAAGAAGACGAGCCGGCTGAGCACCGTCTGCGCCTCGTGCCCGAGAGTGCCCAGGCGCCCCAGCGTGAAGCCGATGGCGATGATCACGAAGATGACACTGAACCCCGCGATCACACCCGACACGGTTGCCTAGTCTAAGGACTCTGGGACGTCTCCTCGTCATCGGACCGAAGCGAGGGTCGGGACCGATGTTGTTTGCGGTTCTCGGCAGATTTTCGCGAACAACGTCGGTCTCGGGTGCACACATGACGACGCCGCCCCTCCCGATGGGGAGAGGCGGCGTCGGAAGCTACGACCTACTTGCTGCTGACGTAGGGGAGCAGAGCCATCTCGCGGGCGTTCTTCACCGCGACGGCGACCTGACGCTGCTGCTGCGGGGTCAGGCCCGTGACGCGACGGCTGCGGATCTTGCCGCGGTCGGAGATGAAGGTGCGGAGCAGGTTGACGTCCTTGTAGTCGACGTACTCGATCTTCGCCGCGAAGAGGGGGTTCTTCTTGGGTTTGCGTCCCTCTACGGCACGCGACTTCTTCGACGGTCCTCGCTTGACTGCCATATCTCGCTCCTCACCAGCTCGACTTGTGGACGCCGGGTAGTTCCCCGCGGTGGGCGAGTTCACGCACACGCACTCGTGAGAGCCCGAACTTTCGCAGGTGGCCGCGCGGGCGGCCGTCCGCAGCGTCTCGATTGCGCAATCGTACCGGACTGGCGTCGCGGGGTAGACGCTGCAGTGCCCGCTGGGCTTCGCTGCGCTCCTCGGGCGAGGACGACGGTCGGCGCACGACCTCCTTCAGTTCCGCGCGGCGCTCGGCGTACCGGGCCACGATCGCCTTCCGTTGCTCGTTGCGTGCGACCTTCGATTTCTTCGCCACGACTACTTCTCCTCGCGGAAGTCGACGTGTCTGCGCAGCACGGGGTCGTACTTGCGCAGGACGAGACGGTCGGGATCGTTCCGGCGGTTCTTCCGGGTGACGTAGGTGTAGCCGGTCCCGGTGGTGGAGCGAAGCTTGACGATGGGCCGGATCTCGCTGCGTGCTGCCATCAGAACTTCTCCCCACGGACACGCAGACGTGCGACGACGCTCTCGATGCCGTCGCGGTCGACGATCTTGATGCCCTTGGTCGACAGGTTCAGCGTGACCCGGCGACCGAGTGAGGGCACGAAATAGGTTCTGCGCTGGATGTTCGGGTTCCACCGCCGGCTGGTGCGGACATGGGAGTGCGATACGGATCTCCCGAAACCGGGACGCCGTCCGGTGAGTTGGCACGTGGCCGACACGTCGGCTCCTTTCATAGGTAACGACAATCATTTTCGACAAACTGCGTTGCCGACTGTACGCTTTGATGTCGTTAATGACAATCGTTATCGAAAGGAGTCCTGTGGACACCAGGACGCCGCTCGTCATCGTCTGCGGATGGCGCGGACGGACTGCGCAGGCCGCGCGGTCGCTCCTGCGTCCGGGCACCGCGGTCGTCCACCACGACCTGTCCGGTCTCGACCAGGGCGTACTCCGCCGCTCCGTGCTCACCGTCGAGGGCGAGCGCAGCGAGATCCTCGAACTCGCGCACGGGTGCGTCTCCTGCACGCTGCGCGAGGATCTGCTGCCGCTTCTGCGCCGCATGCGCGACTACAGCAGCGTCGACCGGATCGTGCTGCACCTCGACCCGCAACTCGAACCCGAGGCACTGTGCTGGGCAGTCGAACATGTCGTGGTGAGCGGGATCGTCGGTCGTGTCGACGGACCCGCGTCCCTCGATGTCCGAGTGGACGGCGTCGTGACCTGCCTCGACGCCGCGACCTGGCTCGAGGACGCGACGGGCGACGACGAACTGAACGAGCGTGTCGACGACGACCGCACCCTGGCGCAGGTCGTCGTCGGCCAGGTCGAGTTCGCCGATGCGTTGGTGGTGCTTCCGGGAGCGGACGGCTGGCAGCAGGCACGCCTGCACGCGGTGCTCACCCGACTCGCCCCGGACGCGCCGATCGCGTGGGCGGGGGAACCGGACGTCGAGCGGCTCCTCCGCGAGATACCCGCCACCGCCCGTCGGGGGACGGTCGACGGGGCGCACTCGCCTCTCCTACGAGGTCAACCGCCCCTCGACGACGACTGCGGAATCCGCCTCGTCGAGTTCTCCGCCGACCGGCCGTTCCATCCGGAACGTCTCCACCACGCGATCGACGTGCTGCTCGACGGCGTCGTGCGCGCCCGAGGGCGACTGTGGGTCGCCACCCAACCCGACAATGCGCTGCTCGTCGAATCCGCCGGTGGCGGACTGCGGATCGCTCATGCCGGGCCGTGGCTCGTGTCGATGACTCCCGAGCAACAGCGCGAGATCCCGGCGGAACGCCGCGCGATGGCGTCGCTGCGCTGGGACGAACGCTACGGCGACCGGGACACGAGCATCGTCGTCCTCGTCCACGACGCCGACCCGGATCTCATCGACCGCACCCTGCGTGAGGCAGTCGTGACCGACGACGAGTTCGACCGCCCTGACCTGTGGCCGACCTGGCACGACCCCTTCGGTCGATTCCACGAAGACCCATGTGACGACCTCCCGGCAGACCGCCGCGACAACGAGAGAGAGGAACACCGATGAAACCGGCCCTGCATCCCGACTACCACCCCGTGGTCTTCCGGGACGCCAACAGCGGCGCCACCTTCCTGACCCGCTCCACCGCGACATCCGAACGCACGACCGTCTGGTCGGACGGCCTTGCCTACCCGCTGATCGTCGTCGACGTCACGAGCGACTCGCACCCGTTCTGGACGGGCGCCGCCCGCCTGCTCGACACCGCCGGTCGCGTCGAGAAGTTCGAGCGCAAGTACGGCCGGCGCCGACCCTGATCCCCGAACCTCCCGATATCGAAGGAGAACGACATGGCAGTCCCCAAACGCAGGAAGTCCCGCTCGAACACCCGTCATCGCCGGTCGCAGTGGACGGCGAAGGTCCCCGATCTCGTGCCGGTCACGGTCGACGGAACGACCGTGAAGGTGCCCCGCAGGCTCGTCGAGGCCGTGCACAGGGGTGAGGTCGATCCCCGGACCGACTGAGTCGTAGAGCCCGCCGGCCACCGCGGGTTCTCAGCGCGCTCTCAGTAGGGGCAGGCCACAATGGTGATCATGCGCATTCTGGTGGTCGACGACGACCGTGCGGTGCGGGAGTCGCTGCGCCGGTCACTGAGCTTCAACGGATACACGGTCGACCTCGCGACGGATGGGCAGGACGCCCTCGAGCAGGTCGCGGCGTCGCGTCCGGATGCGATGGTGCTCGACGTGATGATGCCGCGCGTCGACGGTCTCGAGGTGTGCCGCCGGCTGCGCAGCACCGGCGACGACCTGCCGATCCTCGTCCTCACCGCGCGCGACTCCGTGTCCGAGCGCGTCGCGGGTCTCGACGCGGGCGCCGACGACTACCTGCCGAAACCGTTCGCGCTCGAGGAACTGCTCGCGCGGCTGCGGGCGCTGCTGCGTCGTGCCGCGCCCGACCCGGACTCGTCCGCCGACGAGGTGCTGCGGTTCGCCGACCTCAGCCTCGACCCCGCGACCCGCGAGGTCACCCGCGGTGACCGGCAGATCAGCCTCACCCGTACCGAGTTCTCCCTGATGGAGATGCTCATGGCGAACCCGCGGAGGGTGCTCACGCGCAGCCGCATCCTCGAGGAGGTGTGGGGTTACGACTTCCCGACCTCCGGCAACGCCCTCGAGGTCTACGTGGGGTACCTGCGACGCAAGACCGAGGCCGGTGGAGAACCGCGCCTGATCCACACGGTGCGCGGCGTCGGGTACGTGCTGCGCGAAACCCCGCCGTGAGCGACCCGATGCGACCACCTCTTCTTCTGACCCGCTCGGTGCCGCTGCGCACCCGCGTCACGCTCCTCGCGGCCGGCGCGGTGGCGCTTGCGGTCGCCGTCACCTCCATCGCGGCCTACGCCGTCGTCTCGCGGGCGTTGTACTCGGAGGTCGACACCCAGTTGCGGGCGCGGGCCGCCGCGCTCGTCGAGTCGAGCACCCTCATCACCTACGACCCGCGCTATATCGGCGGGGCCCAGCTCTACAGCTCCGACATCAGCGTCGCCCTGATCTACCCGGATCTCGGCAGGTACGTGCCGCCGGGCTCGTCGGTCCCCATCGGCGAATCCGAACTGGCGGTGGCCGAGGGCGACCGTGAGGCGTCGCTTCGCACCGTCGCCCAGCAGCGCGTACTGGCCCAGCGCATGCCCGACGGCAGCACGGTCGTGATCGCGCAGCGACTGCGTCCCACCGTCGAGATCCTCAACCGCCTGGCGAGTGTGCTGTTCATCGTCGGCGGTTGCGGGGTGGTGCTCGCCGCCGCCGTGGGTGCGACGGTCGGCCGCACGGGTCTGCGTCCCGTCGCCCGGCTCACCGCCGCCGCCGAGCGGGTCGCCCGCACCGACGACCTGCGGCCGATCCGGGTGACCGGCCACGACGAGCTCGCCCGTCTCACCGAGAGCTTCAACATGATGCTGCGTGCGCTCGCCGAGTCGCGGGAACGGCAGAGCCGGCTGGTCGCCGACGCCGGTCACGAACTGAAGACACCGCTGACCTCACTGCGGACCAACATGGAACTGCTCATCGCGGCGAGCCGTCCCGGTGCACCGAGCCTGCCCGACGAGGACATGGCCGAGTTGCGGGCCGACGTCATCGGCCAGATCGAGGAATTGTCGACGCTCGTCGGTGATCTCGTCGACCTCGCCCGTGAGGAGGCGCCGGAGACGGTCTTCGAGGTCGTCGACGTCGCCGAGGTGGTGGACCGCAGTCTCGAACGCGCGCGTCGACGGCGTACCGACATCGAGTTCCGGGCGACCACCGAGCAGTGGTTCGTCTTCGGCGACCAGGCCGGACTCACCCGCGCCGTGGTCAACGTCCTCGACAACGCGGCCAAGTGGAGCCCGGCGGGGGAGGACGTCGTCGTGAACATGCGGCAGATCGCCAGTGGCCTGATGGAACTGACCGTCGACGACGCCGGCCCGGGGATCCCGGAGGAGGAACGTGAGCTGGTGTTCGAGCGGTTCTACCGGGCGACGACCGCGCGGTCGATGCCGGGATCCGGTCTGGGACTGGCCATCGTGCGACAGATGGTCACGAAGCACGGCGGGACGATCGCCGTCGAACGGTCGGATCGTGGTGGCGCGCTGATCCGCATCGTGTTGCCCGGCACACCGACCCTCGACGGAGAGACGCACCCCACCGAGATCGGATGAATTCGACAGCAAAATCGCGGGTACTTCTGAGGCGACTCTCAGCTGCCCGGTCCATGCTGGACGAAGAAGCGCGGAGGTGCTCGACGCACCCCGCATGATCGGCCACCGCACGCCGACGTCGACCCGTATGCGTCCGGTGGCCCCGGCGGACGAAGGCGAAGTGACGAATGAGTGAGGACCCCACCCGCGGCGCGGGAGCACCGCAACCGCAACCCCATCCGTACGGCCCCGGTGGATACACCGACCCCTACGCGCAGGCCGCCCAGCAGTCGGCACCTCCGCCGCCGGCGCCGGGATCGAATCACACGGCACCGAATCACACGGCATCGAATCGCATGCCCGGCCGTTCCGCCCTCGTCGTCGGTGCCATCGCACTGGCGCTGGTGAGCGGCGGCATCGGTGGCGCGGTCGGCGCGTGGTCGATGCGCGACTCCTCCGGACCGGTCGTCAACTCCCTCGACGCCCCGCGGCCCGAGACACAGACGATCGCCGCCGCTCCCGAGGGCAGCGTGCAGGCCGTCGCCGACAGGGTCGTGCCGAGCGTCGTGCGGATCGAGGTCCTCGGTCGCACGGGTGCCGGTGAGGGTTCGGGTGTGGTCCTGTCCTCGGACGGATTGATTCTCACCAACAACCACGTCGTGGCGGGCGGCGGGCAGGGCGCGCGCCTGACGGTCTACTTCTCGGACGGTTCCACCGCACCGGCGACGGTCGTCGGCGCGGACGCGGTCTCGGACATCGCCGTCATCCGGACGGAAGGTCGCACCGACCTCACGCCCATCGAACTCGGCAGCGCCGAGAACCTGGCGGTCGGCCAGGAGGTCGTGGCCGTCGGCTCGCCACTCGGACTCCAGAGCACCGTGACGGCGGGTATCGTCTCGGCCCTCAACCGTCCCGTCTCCACGAGCGGGGACACCGCCAACCAGGCGTCGGTCATCGACGCGATCCAGACCGACGCGGCGATCAACCCGGGCAACTCCGGTGGCGCGCTCGTCGACATGGAAGGTCGCCTCGTCGGCATCAACACCGCGATCGCCACGGCCGGCGGACAGTCGGGCTCGATCGGCCTCGGCTTCGCGATCCCCGTCGAGCAGGCCCGGCGCATCGCGCAGGAACTCGTCGACACCGGGCAGGCGACGCACTCGATCATCGGTGTCCAGGTCCCGTCCCGGGACAACGCCTACGGCGCGCGCGTCGTGGAGGTCGTACCCGACGGGCCGGCCGATCGTGCGGGCATCCCGAACAACGCACTCATCGTCCGCGTCGACGAGCGGGTCATCACCGATGGCGACTCGCTCATCGCCGCGATCCGCTCCCGCGCTCCCGGCGAGACCGTGAAGATCACCTACCGCACGGCCGACGGTGAGGAGAACACCGTCGACGTCGTGACCACCGCAGATTCCGCCGGACGATGAGGGACGACATGGACATAGCTCACATTTCGGTACAAGAGCCGCATGCTCTCGACCCGCAAACTACCGTGGACCTCATGGAACTCGAAGCTCCCAGAAAAGGCCGCGCGCTCGTCGTCGTCGTCGACGACCGCGTCTCCCACGGCGACAGTCCGGACTCCGCGGGCCCGCTGGTCACGGAGCTTCTCGTCGAAGGTGGCTTCGCGGTCGACGGTGTCGTGACGGTCGCGGCCGACGAGGTCGAGATCCGAAATGCACTCAACACCGCAGTGATCGGCGGTGTCGACCTGGTGATCTCCGTCGGTGGCACCGGTGTCACCCCGCGCGACGTGACGCCCGACGCGACCGAGGACGTGCTCGATCACGAGATTCGCGGCATCGCCGAGGCGCTGCGTTCGTCGGGCCTGGCGTCGGGTGCCGTCGACGCCGGCCTCTCCCGCGGTCTCGTGGGCGTCTCCGGATCGACGCTCGTGGTGAACCTCGCGTCGTCGCGTCCCGCCATCCGCGACGGGATGGCGACCCTGCTTCCTCTCGCGGCGCACGTCATCGAAGAGCTGTCCTGGATGGAGGAGTGACGCCATGTCCGGCGACCCTGCGGACCCGCAGGAGCCCGACGAGGTGACCGAAGCAAAGCGTGAGAGCCGTGCCCGGATCGACCGGGCACGGCTGGCGCGCATCTTCGGCGACGTGCTTCCCGAAACCACTCGCGACGAACGGCGGGACAACGATCCGCGCGAGGGCGGATCGGACGAATGGCTGCGACGTCAGGTACCACCACACCATTCGGGCTAGTGATGTGTGTCACATTTGTCGCGTTGCTCTCGAGGTGATTCGAACTCGTTGTCGGCTGTGAAGAAACGGCGATGCAACATTTCGTTCAACTCCGCATGATCCACCATGTGGGACGCGGAGGCGCCAAGCGGTCGCTGAGGGCACCCTTCGAGGCATGGCGGGCGAAAGCCTCGAGTCGCCCTACCTGGGCAAACCGAAAAATGCGCCATACAGCGCGCATGTTCTCCGGCGTGTCGGCGTGTATTGCCGACGTGTCCGTTTCGTGAACATTTTGTGTGTTCCCACGCGTCTCACGAGCCGTCTCGAGCCCTCGGCGTTACATTTCCGAGCCGTTGCTCTGGGAAAGGTCACGGTCTAATCTCCCTCTCAGGTTCAAACCGGTCGAGCCCGGGCCCAGCGGCCCGGGCTCGATCACGAATCGGTAACGCAAGACCGTGCGGACGATGGACGTAACCGACACACCGACGGCTGATCCGCCGGTGTGTTCGCTGTGGACAGCGACCCGCGGGCGACAGGGCGACCACTTGTTGTCGGACGCGGTGCGCAACCCGGCACGCAGAGAACGGATGAGGCATTCATGAAGATTCAGACGCGACGTGGCTTTAGGGCCGCCCGCAACGCCACGGTGGCGGCAGCTGCTGTGGCCGGTCTGGTTCTCGGATCGGCCGGCGCCGCAGGTGCCGAGGTCAACGACCAGAACCGGATCGTCTCCAACGGCCACGAGGTCATCGTCACGCAGGAGGACACCTTCATCAACGGTGTGCCCCCGATCGGCGGCAGCCCGCTGAGCCGTGAGTGGTTCCACAACGGCCGCGGCATCGCCAACATCGTCGGTCCGGAGGCTGCGGACTTCGAGGGCTCGACCTTCCAGTTCGGCTACCAGGTCGCGTGGACCGCGTCGATCGACGGCGGGATCGCCTTCGGCTGGGAATCGCCGGATCCGTCCTTCACTGTCGACGCTGCACCCCCGGAGCAGTTCGAGCGGGTGCTCGACGCCGACGGCAATCCGGTACTCGATGCCGACGGCAATGAGCTCTACCGGTCGACCGGGGCCGGGGACGGCCTTGAAGTCACGGGCGTCGAGACCGACGTCAACGGCGGGCTGCCCGGTATCGCGGTCGGTATCGAGCTGACCCAGGCGCCCGGTATCGCCGAGGTCGTCGTCGCAGAGTCCGAGTTCGACGGTGATTTCAAGGAAGTCCAGATCGCCAACGTGCACGGTGCCGCCACGGGCGTCATCGGCCCGGTCTCCGTCCGCCCGTTCGTTCGTGTGATCACCGGCAACGGCGACAACGTCACCACCTACGGCCAGGTCTGGACCCTCTAGTCCTGCTTCGCGCCATCCCGCAAGAAGTCCCCACCACCACAAACGGAGTAATCATGGGAATCAAGTCGCGTGGCTTCAAGGCCGCTCGTAACGCCGCCGTCGCCGGTGCCGCCGCCTTCGGTCTGGTCCTCGGTGCCTCGGGCGCCGCTTCGGCCGAGGTCAACGACCAGAACCGCATCGTCTCCGACGGCGTCGAGGTCGTCGTGACCCAGGAGGACACCTTCATCCAGGGTGTTCCGGCTCTCGGTGGCAGCCCGTTCAACCGCGAGTTCTTCCACAACGGCCGCGGCACCGTGAACCTGGTCGGTGACGGCGCAGCCGACGCCGAGGGCACCACCTTCCAGTTCGGTTACCAGTTCGCATGGGCCGGCAGCATCGACGGTGCCATCGGCGTCACCTACTCGACCCCGCAGCTCGAACTCTCGGGTATCCCGATCGGCGGCGATGGCGGATCTGTCAAGGTCACCGACATCCTCCCGCAGGCCTACGCCGAGCTCGAGCTGACCCCGGCTCCGGGCATCGAGGAGCTCGTCGTCGCCGAGGGCGAGTTCGACGGTGATTTCAAGACCGTTCAGTTCGCCAACGTCCACGGCACCGCCTCCGGCGTCCTCGGCGCCGTCCAGGTCCGTCCGTTCGTCCGCGCCATCACGGCCAACGGCGACAACGTCACCACCTACGGCGCTCCCTGGACCGTCTAAGTAGTAGACGTCCGGCTCACGCCGAACACGGCACGGAAGACCGGGCTCGCTCGAATCTCGAGCGGGCCCGGTCTTTTTCGTCGTCGGGCACCTACTCGATCCCGGGGCTGGGCTTGGCGTGCGCACCACCCTGACCCGACTGCGCGGCCTGGGCTTCGAGGATGTCGCGGATCTGGATGAGCAGGTCCTCGGCGCTGGCCTGCTTGTCCTCCGGTTCGGTGACGAACTTCTTCTTCGCCGCGTTGGCGGGGACGATGAGCACGAAATACACGACCGCGGCGATGATGATGAAATTGATCGCCGCGGAGATCACCGCGCCGATGTTGACGAAGGTCTCCGGGTTGCCGCTGACGATCTGGAAACCCCAGCCCATCTCGTTGTCGCCGCCGATCGCGCTGATGAGCGGCTCGATGATGTTCGCGGTGAACGCTGTGACGATCGCCGTGAATGCCGCACCGACCACAACCGCGACGGCGAGATCGAGGACGTTGCCCCTCAATATGAAGTCCTTGAAGCCCTTCAGCATGGTGTGCTCCTTCTCGCGGCCTGTCCGCCGGAGCCGCGCACATGAGGTGGGTCACACGGACGTCCACACGATAAACCGCGAGGTCGGTTCCTCGTGGCGATTGTGCAGGGGAAACGACCGGGACACTCGGTAACCACCGGGACATTCAGTGCAGCGTGACGGTCAGCGCGCTCACGAGCGACGCCGCAGCGACCGCCGTGGCCGGTTCGGGTTCCAGCGCGACCAGCACGACCCTCTCGTTCCGATCCCGCGCCGACCCGGCGGATTCGGCCAGCACCACCACCGCACCCCGGGCGAGGACGTGTGCGCCGGGCAGGGGGCCGTCGTCGGTCTCCGTCACCGTGAGGACGTCGACGCGGTCGCCTTCGCGGAGCAGTTCGCTCACGCCGGCATCGGCGAGCCGGATGGGCACCACGCGGGCGTCGGCGAATCCGGTGGCGGCCACGGCGAGACGGGGACCGAGAAGGCGGGTATCCACGAGGGGTTCACCGGCCGGCACGGGGCCGGCGAGCGTGTGGCCCACGGCGTCGTCGATGTCGTGCAGGGTCCCGGCGACCAGAGCGGACCGATCGCGCTCCACGTGCGCAACGTCGTCGGCTGTGAGGGTGTGCCCGGGTGCGAGCTCGCGAGCCGCGACGACGACACTCACACGATCGGTGTCGGGGTCGCCGCGCAGCGCGAGGATCACCGCCAGGACGGCGAGGAGTCCGGCCGCGATCCGGCGGGCCCGGACGATGCGCGACCAGCCGGGGCGGAGGAGTTCGACGAATCGGTCGGGGAGCGTGGGCTGCAGCGAGGCACCCGCAGAAGAGCGCGAGCGGTGCGGACGCGCGCGCTCACGCTGGAGGAACGAGAAAGGGCCGACGGGCATGCCCCGAACCTAGAAGGTGGGGATGCCCTGTCGGCCCCGATGAGCTCTCGGAAACGGCGGTCTGTGGATGACTCGACCGCCTGTGGACAAAGGAGTCCGGAAGGTCAGCTCGCGGCGGCCGCCGGAGCCGAGGACGTGCTGCTCGACGACGACGAGCTGCTGTCGCTCGACGAGGAGCTGCTCGAGCTCGTCGACGCGGATTCGCTCGCGGTGCTGCCGCTGCGGGAGTCGGTGCGGTAGAAGCCGCTGCCCTTGAACACGATGCCGACCGAGTTGAAGAGCTTGCGCAGCTTGCCCTCGCACTGCGGGCATTCGGTCAGGGAGTCGTCGCTGAAGGACTGCACGATGTCGAACTTGTTGTCGCAGGCCGTGCAGGCATATGAGTAGGTGGGCACCGGTTGATCCTCCGCCAGTTCGTCGAACCGCAGTATTCGTCGTACTGCAGTTTTGGCACTCTACCGCCGACAGTGCCAACAGCGCTAGGGAGTGTGTTGTTCCGCACGGTCGTCGCTACCGAGCCGGACCAGCCCTTTCCCGGGTGTCAGCGCCCATCCCATGCGGATGTCGTGGGGGTCCTCGGGGAGTTCGTCGACGAGCTCCTCGTCGCGGACCACCGCGATGATCACGGCGTCGGGCGAGGCGAGGTGCAGGGTGCGGTCGTAGAAGCCGGCGCCGCGGCCGAGCCGCACGCCCCGCGCGTCCACCGCGAGGGCCGGGACGAGCACCGTGTGGGCCTTCGCCACCGCCTCGGGCGGGAGGATCTCACCACCCGGCTCGCGGAGCCCGAAATTCGCCGCCATCAGTGTCTTCTCGCCCATGTAGCGGGCCCACGACAACGGTTCGTCGGTGCGTGTCACCGGGACGAGCACTGTCGTGCCGGCCTCGGTCAGAGCATCGAGGAGCGCGATCGATCCGGGCTCCGAACCCACCGGCACATATGCGCACACCACAGACCCTGCCGGGACGAGCGTCGAGGCCACCGTGGCGAGCGCGGTGTCCTCGATTCTGCGCCTCGCGGCACTCAGCTCGCGCCGAGCTGTAAGAATGCGGTCACGCCAGACCGCTTTCGGGGGTGGGGGCATGTCTGAGCCTTACGATCGCCGAACCACCGTCCTCGGTGGCCGAAGTTTAGGGTGGGAGTCTATGACGAACAGTACGACCGGAGGCACGCGGCATTTCAAGACCGCGGTTGTCCCCGCAGCAGGTATGGGGACGCGGTTCCTTCCCGCGACCAAGACGGTTCCGAAGGAACTCCTTCCGGTGGTCGACACGCCCGGTATCGAGCTCGTGGCGGGTGAAGCCGCGGAGTCGGGCGCCGAGCGCCTCCTCATCGTGACGGCGCCGGGCAAGGACGGCGTGGTCGCGCACTTCGTCGAGGACCTCGTCCTCGAGTCCAAGCTCGAGGAGAAGGGCAAGTACGAGCTCCTCGCCAAGGTCCGCAAGGCCCAGGGGCTGCTCGAGGTCGAGTCCGTGGTTCAGGAGAAGCCGCTCGGTCTCGGTCACGCCGTGGCGTGCGCCGAGGAGGCGCTCGATCCCGACGAGGACGCGATCGCCGTGCTGCTGCCCGACGACCTCGTGCTGCCGGTGGGCGTGCTGGAGACGATGCAGCGTGTCCGCGCCAAGCGTGGCGGTTCCGTGCTGTGTGCGATCGACGTGCCCAAGGATCAGGTCAGCGCGTACGGCGTCTTCGACGTCGAGGTCGTGCCGGACGCCGCCAATCCCGACGTGCTCAAGGTGCTCGGCATGGTCGAGAAGCCGGCCGTGGAGGACGCACCGTCGACCTTCGCCGCCGCCGGCCGCTACCTGCTCGACCGGGCGATCTTCGACGCACTGCGTCGCATCGAGCCCGGAGCCGGGGGAGAACTGCAGCTCACCGACGCGATCGCTCTGCTCATCTCCGAGGGTCATCCCGTCCACGTGGTGGTGCACCGCGGCACCCGACACGACCTCGGAAATCCCGGGGGCTATCTGCGCGCTGCGGTTGACTCGGCGTTGAACACGGAAGAGTACGGGCCCTCGCTGCGCGAGTGGCTCCTCGAGCGCCTGAAGCGCTGACTGCAGGACGGGCTGGAGGACGAGAAGCGGTATGCGGTCGGTTGAGGATCAGCAGGCCAGGGTCACGGCGGCGGCAGTCGCACCCCGGCCGGTCCGGGTGGCCATTTCCGAGGCGCAGGGTCTGCTGTGTGCGGAGGAAGTGGTCACCGAGCGACCCCTACCCGGATTCGACCAGGCGGCGATCGACGGATACGCCGTGCGCAGCGTCGACCTCCAGGCCCCGGCCGAGACCGACGGCGGGTCCGCGCCCGCCGAGGTGACGCTGCCGGTCGTGGGCGAGGTGCGTGCCGGTTCGCGTCAGCCGATCCGTCTTCAGCCCCGTCAGGCGGTGCGCGTCGACACCGGTGCGCCGCTGCCGACGCTCGCCGACGCGGTGCTGCCGCTCGACAACACCGACGGTGGTGCCGCGCGTATCAAGGTGCTCGAGCCGGTGCGTTCGGGCGACTACGTGCGTCGCACCGGCGACGACGTCCAGCCGGGCGACATCGCGGTGCGCGCCGGGACGATCATCGGGGCGGCCCAGGTGGGTCTGCTCGCCGCGGTCGGCCGTGACAAGGTGCTCGTCCATCCGCGGCCGCGACTGTCGGTCATCTCCGTCGGCGGCGAACTCGTCGACGTCGATCGCACGCCCGGGCCGGGACAGGTCTACGACGTCAACTCCTACGCGCTGGCCGCGGCTGCGCGCGACGCCGGAGCCGACGTCAACCGGGTCGGGATCGCCAGTACCGATCCGAAGCGGCTGCGCGAGGTCGTCGAGGGCCAGTTGATCCGCGCCGAGATCGTCGTGATCGCCGGTGCCGTGGGCGGTGGTGCGCTCGAGGAGGTCCGCGAGGCACTGTCCGATCTCGGTGAGCTGGGCGTCGAGCGGATCGCGATGCATCCCGGTTCGGTTCAGGGCTTCGGACGTCTCGGCCGCGACGAGGTGCCGACCTTCCTGCTGCCCGCCAACCCGGTGAGCGCGCTCGTCGTCTTCGAGGTGATGGTCCGGCCGTTGATCCGCATCGCGCTCGGCCGGCGCCAGCCGATGCGCCGCGTCGTCTCGGCTCGCACGGTCGCCCCCATCACCTCGATCCCCGGCCGCAAGGGTTTCCTGCGCGGCCAGCTCATGCGCGACGAGACGACGGGCGACTACCTCGTGCAGGCGCTCGGCGGCGCCGCGGGCTCGTCGTCGCACCTGCTCGCGACCCTCGCCGAGGCGAACTGTCTCGTCATCGTCGACCCCGAGGTCTCCGAGATCCGCACGGGAGATCCGGTGGACGTGGCGTTCCTCGGGCAGCGTGGTTGATGTCCCGTCATCCCGGCTGGCCGGCCGAACTGGGGCCGCTGCGGGTGGCCGGGGGCGTGGTGACCGTCCGATCGATCCGACTGCGCGATGCCGCGGCATGGAGCCGCCTGCGTCTGCGTGATCGCGCGCATCTCGAGCCGTGGGAGCCGACCGGTGAGGCGCCGTGGGACATGCGGCACCACATCTCGGTGTGGCCGGGGCTCTATCGGAGCCTGCGTACGGAGGCCCACAAAGGCCTGATGCTGCCGATGGCCATCGAGCTGGACGGCAGGTTCTGCGGTCAGTTGACGGTGGGCAACATCGTGCGCGGAGCGCTGCGCTCGGCCTGGATCGGCTACTGGGTGGAGAAGGAGGTCAACGGCCTCGGTGTCGCGACCGCCGCCGTCGCCCTCGGGCTCGACCACTGCTTCGGCCCGGTCGGGCTGCACCGCGTCGAGGCCACCGTGCGGCCCGAGAACGAGCCCAGTCGCGCGGTGCTGCGCAACGTCGGCTTCCGCGAGGAAGGTCTGTTGAAGCGCTACCTCGACGTCCAGGGCCGATTCCGCGACCATCTGCTGGTCGCGATGACGGTCGAGGAGGTGCCGGGCTCGGTCTCGGACCGTCTCGTCCGTGCCGGTCGCGCGACCTGGACCTGACCACTTCTCGTCTCGAGTCGGGTTCGTCCGTTATGTAACGCAGGTTACTCGCAACTCGAGTAACAATCCCCAGCGCGTGTGGGATCTCTGTGATTAGAGTGAAGAAAGTGTCAGTTGGTTTCGCGTGACTCGAGTGACTTCTGTAGTCGATTGAGTCGGCGTTTCTGTACAGGTAAGCGCAGTGATGCCGTTAGCCTCATGTAGGTCGGTGGCGTCGACGGGCTGGTAGGGCGACGACTGGAGGGAGGACCACCGGATGCCGAACTCGCTTCTGTGGATCGGGCTCGTTGCCGTGTGGTTGTTCGTTCTGGTGCCCATGCTGGTCACGAAGCGTCCTCGAATCCGGCAGACGACCGACGCCGCTCTCGCAACTCGAGTTCTGCACCGCGGAGACGACGAGCCGATCACCCCTCGGGGGCCGGCCGCCGGACACCGCAGCGATCCTCATTGGCGTCCGAGTCGTGACCGCACGCACCGCACCCCCGCGGAGGACCGCATGAACACTGAACTCGACGACAGGCCGGAGATCGATTCCGACGAGGCCGACGTCCACCACGAAGCAGCACCCGACCGTGAGCCCGTGCGCGCACACGCACCGCAGCGCCGAGGTCGCGGCGGATTCGACCCGCACGCCGATGCGGTCGCCAGCGCCGCGCGATACGAATTCCGTCAGCGGGCCGTTCTCGGCCTGCTGATCGCCGCGATCATGACGTCGGCGCTCGCCCTGATCGTCTCGTCGGTCATGTGGTGGCTCGCGGGTCTCGCGGCAGTGGCTCTCGTCGCCTACCTGTTCTATTTGCGGCGCCAGGTGCGTCTCGAGCAGGAGATCCGGCGGCGTCGGCTCGCGCGACTGCAGCGGTCCCGTGCAGGGGCCCGCGGCGGACACGACGACGTTCCGCAGCGCCTGCGTCGCCCGGGGGCCGTGGTCCTCGAGGTCGACGACGAGGATCCGGAGTTCGAGCATCTCGATCGCTACGAGGACGACTACGGCATCGACCACGGATACGACGTCCGAGCGGGCGACGTCGGCGACGAGCCCGGCGACTACGTCGTTCCCCGCGCAGTGGGGGAATGATCGTCCGACGATGCTTCCGGCGGGGCTCGCACCGACTCGGTGCGGGCCCCGGCCCGTCTTCGGGGCAGGTCGCGAAATCGCCCGTCACCTGCGCCGACACTCCGATTTCGTGATGGACGGGGTGGTTTGCTAGAGTTTGCGAGTCGGTTCCCTCGGAACCTACGGGGCTGTGGCGCAGTTGGTAGCGCGCTTCGTTCGCATCGAAGAGGTCAGGGGTTCGATTCCCCTCAGCTCCACCCCCGAAAGCCCCGCCCTCGGCGGGGCTTTCGTCGTACGCGGGGCCATTCGCTGGCGGGTCCACGCCGAACCCGGCAGACTGTGTGGCATGGACCACAGGATGAGTGACGACGAGTTGCGTCGGGCGATCCGGGTACTGCGCGAGCGCGCCGACCTCGCGCGCAGCGAGAATCGCCACGACGATGTCGAGATGATCGAGCGCACGATTCGGCAATACCAGGAGGAGATGGCACAGCGGCTCTGAGTTTCCATCCGCCGGAGCCCAACACTCCGGCTCACAGGTCGCTTCGCTCGGACACACAAGTCGCTTCGCTCCGGCGCATCCGGTTCTTCCGTGGCGCGCCGGAGCGTCGTGTCGTCACGGCGAGGCTAGGGTGTCGCCATGGCGATCACCGACCTGCGCGGAACCAAATTCCTTGTGACCGGCGCGGCCAGCGGAATCGGCCGCGCCCTGGCCCATGCGGCCTCCGATCGCGGGGCCCGGCTGGTGCTCACCGACCTGCAGGAGGAGGCCCTCGACGAGGTCGTCCGCAGCGTTCGTGAACGCGGCGGCACCGTGCTGCACTCGGCCGCCTTCGACATCTCCGACTACGACGTCGTCACCGCTTTCGCCCGCGACGTGCACCAGGCGTGCGGGTCGCTCGACATCGTCGCCAACGTCGCCGGAGTGTCGGTGTGGGGCACGGTCGACCGGCTGAAGCACGAGCATTGGAAGCTCATGGTGGACGTCAACCTCATGGGGCCCATCCACGTCATCGAGAACTTCGTGCCGGCCATGATCGAGGCCGGTCGCGGCGGGCACATCGTCAACGTCTCCTCGGCCGCCGGGCTGCTCGCCCTGCCGTGGCACGCCGCCTACAGTGCAAGCAAATTCGGTCTGCGCGGAGTGTCGGAGGTGCTGCGGTTCGACCTCAGACGCGACGGCATCGGTGTCTCGCTCGTCGTCCCGGGGGCCGTGCGGACACCGCTGGTCGACACCGTGCAGATCGTCGGCGTCGACCGCGACCGCCCCGAGGTCCGCAAGCTCACCCAACGGTTCGTCCGGCACGCCGCGACCCCCGAGAAGGTGGCCGAACGCATCGTCGCCGGCATCCTGAAGAACCGCTTCATGGTCTACACGTCGTTCGACACCCGGTTCGGGTACTGGTGGGCCCGCAAGTTCGCGCCGCCCTACAACCTCGTCATGCAGGCCGCCAACGACTACTTCCGTCGCGTCGTCGGCACCAAGTGACGATTCTTCCGAATCATTCCGACGCGCGGTGCAGTTCGGCGTGCAGGTGATGCGTCAGCGGGGTGTCGGCGTGGGCCATCCAGAAGTCGTAGACCAGCACGTCGCCGTCGACCTCGAACCGCCGCCGGACCTCGCGCACCGGTTTGGCGTCGGGTGAGCGCTCCAGGGTGAGGGTGGTGAAGTCCAGCACGCCGCCCTCCGGCCGGGCCCGCTGGATCTCGACGAACCCGGTGGGCTGCGAGACGAGCAGTTCGACGTCGTCGCCGCTGCGGCGCAGGTAGCCGTTCTCCGTGTGCAGCGGGCGTCCCTCCGTCCGGTGCCGCGTACGGCTGACGTACATCAGGAAGGGCTTGCCGGGAATGGTGGCGAACTCGATCGTCTCGTCGTACGCGAAGTCGTCGATGGTGGGATAGTGGCCGTCACCACCTCCGGTCCAGCGCCCGGCGAACGGTGCCAGGCACCCGAGCGGGTCGTCGGCCATGAAATCTCCCTCGTGTTCTCGGTGTGTTCTTCGCAATCGTTGTCGCCGTACTCGACGCGCCTGACCCGGTTGCCGCCGTCCTGCGCGATACCGTGAGCATATGAGTCATCGCTGGGGTGTCGAGTCCGAAGTCGGTGAACTCCGCGCCGTGATGCTGCACCGGCCCGGCGCCGAACTCGAACGCCTCACGCCCCGCAACAACGACCAGCTGCTCTTCGACGCCCTGCCGTGGGTGGCGCGCGCCCAGGAGGAACACGACGCCTTCGCCGAGTTGCTGCGCAGCCGCGGGGTCGAGGTGTTCCTGCTGGCCGACCTGCTCACCGAGACACTCGAGGCCAGTGGCGCCGCGCGGGTGCAGAGCGTGTCGTCGGCCGTCGACGCGCAGCGTCTCGGTTATGCGCTCGCGGAGGAGCTGACGGGCCATCTGCGTGCCCTGCCCGCTGCCGAGCTCGCCCGGATCCTCATCGCGGGCATGACCTTCGACGAACTGCCCGCGGTGGGCAACGGCGCAGCTCCGTCCCTCGTGCGCCTGATGCACCACGGTTCCGATTTCGCGATCGCACCGCTGCCGAACCTCCTCTTCACGCGCGATTCGTCGTTCTGGCTCGGATCGCGCGTCGCGATCCCCAACCTGGCCCTGCCTGCGCGCCGGCGCGAGACCAGCCTCACCGACCTCATCTACGCCTTCCACCCGCAGTTCCTCCACGTGCGACGCGCGTACGAATCGCACACCGCGCCGGTCGAGGGCGGCGACGTGTTGCTGCTCGCGCCCGGCGTCGTCGCCGTCGGGGTGGGGGAGAGGACGAGTCCGGCCGGTGCGGAAGCGTTGGCGCGCAGCGTCTTCGACGACGGGCTCGCGCACACGGTGCTGGCGGTCCCGATCGAGCAGCGGCGGGCGTCGATGCACCTCGACACCGTGTGCACGATGGTCGACGTCGACGCGGTCGTGATGTATCCGGCGATCCGGGACAGCCTGCAGGCGTTCGCCATCCGCCGCGAGAACGGTGCGGTGCAGATCTCGGGGCCGCGCCCGTTCCTCGAGGCCGCCGCCGACGCGATGGGGATCGAGAAACTGCGCGTCATCGACACCGGTCTGGATTCCGTTGTCGCCGAGCGGGAGCAGTGGGACGACGGGAACAACACGCTCGCCGTCGCGCCCGGCGTCGTCGTCGCCTACGAACGCAATGTCGAGACGAACACCCGTCTCGAGGACTCGGGGGTCGAAGTGCTGCGGATCGCCGGGTCGGAACTCGGTTCCGGCCGCGGCGGTCCGCGATGCATGTCGTGCCCGCTCTCGCGTGCGGCCCTGTAGCTGCCGTCAGAGGATCTCGCGCACCTTGTCGACCGGACGCGCGAGCACGGTGCCCTTGTCGGTGACGACCAGCGGACGTTCGATGAGGATCGGGTTCGCGACCATCGCGTCGAGCAGTTCGTCCTCGGACGCCTCGACGAGGTTCAGCTCCTTGTAGAGCGATTCCTTCTTCCGGATCGCCTGGCTCGGTGTGAGACCTGCCGCATCGAGCAGCGACCGCAGCTCGTCGCGGGAAGGCGGAGTCTCGAGATATTTGATGACCGTGGGTTCGAGTCCGTTCTCCTTCAGCAGCGCCAAAGTGTTGCGTGACGTGCTGCAGCGCGGGTTGTGATAGATCGTCGCCGTGGTTGCCATGGCCCGATTCTGCCCTGACACAGTCCGTATTCAGGTGCCACCCGCGGCCGTGTTGCCCGATTCGTCCCTGTTGAAGCTGCTGGGAAGCGTTATTACGATTTCCGCGCCCTGAAGTTTTTC
The DNA here is from genome assembly GCF_053764735.1 of Rhodococcus sp. 5G237. Taxonomy (NCBI): domain Bacteria; kingdom Bacillati; phylum Actinomycetota; class Actinomycetes; order Mycobacteriales; family Nocardiaceae; genus Rhodococcus; species Rhodococcus sp. 5G237. The sequence goes on from NZ_JBSNCD010000002.1 coordinate 627,975, forward strand.
GAATTCTCTCTCAGAAAAGGCACGGAGCACGATGCTCAAAGGTTTCAAGGATTTCCTGCTGCGCGGAAACGTCGTCGAACTCGCCGTCGCAGTGGTCGTCGGCGCGGCGTTCACGTCCATCGTCACGGCGTTCACCGATCACATCGTGAACCCGCTGGTCGCCGCTGTGGGTGGCGACAACGAGATGGGCTTCGGCTTCCGCCTGCTCTCGTCGAACGACGCGACCTTCGTCAACCTCGGTGCCGTCATCTCCGCGGCGATCAACTTCTTCATCATCGCCGCCGTCGTCTACTTCGTGCTCATCGTGCCGGTCAATGCCGCCAAGGCCCGCTTCGCGCCGGAGAAGGAGCCCGAGGACGAGCCGCTGAGCGAGACCGATCTGCTCATCCAGATCCGCGACCTCCTCGAGACCGGCAGCTACAACACCGCCCCTGCCGACGCGCCCTCCGCCGAAGCGCCGGTCAAGGTCACCGAGCGCTGATAACCTGCGAGAATGCTCGACCTCACCATCGATCCCGACTCGCCCGTCCCGCCGTTCGAGCAACTGCGCCGGCGCATCGTCGAGCTGGTACACGATGGTGAGCTGATCGCAGGTTCCAAGCTGCCCACCGTCCGGGGCCTCGCCGACACCCTCGGCATCGCACCGAACACGGTCGCCAAGACCTATCGGGAACTCGAGAGGCTGGGCGTGCTCGAGGCCCGCGGGCGGGCGGGGACATTCGTCGCCGACACCGGCGATCCCACCCGCACGCGAGCCCAGCGATCCACCAACGAGTACGTCGCCGAGGTGAGGGCACTCGGGATGTCCGACGAGGAGATCCTCGAATTCGTCTCGGCCGCTCTGCGCGCGGGCTGACCTGCCGATCTGCGGGATCGCGCAGAGTATGCATGTCGCGTCCGAAATGTGACGATTTTCTCGGGTTCGGCGATTCCGCTCCGCAGGCGCCCGAAACTTGCAAGGTTTGTTCGCATGAACGTCCCTGGTGATCGGCCCGGGTCCGAGGAGATCGACGAGGTCTCGGGCGCTCCTGCTTCCGAAGTAGCCGCCTCCGCGGCGCATCCGCCGAAGACCGACAAAGTCGTCTTCGGCGTCGCTGCCGCGCTGGTCGCGGCGATCGTGGTGTGGGGCCTGGCCGCCACCGAGAACTTCGGGACCGTCACCGGGAGCATCCTCGACTGGATCGTCGTCGAGTTCGGTTGGTTGTTCGTGCTCACGGCGAGCGGATTCGTGTTCTTCGCGCTCTGGCTGGCGGTGAGCCGCTACGGCCGCATCCCGCTCGGCAAGGACGACGAGAAGCCGGAGTTCCGCACGGTCAGCTGGATCTCGATGATGTTCGCCGCCGGCATGGGCATCGGCCTGATGTTCTTCGGCGTCGCCGAACCGCTCTCGCACTTCGTCGAGCCGCCACCGGGCAGCAACGGCGGCACCGGCGTCGCGATGGCGACCTCGATGTTCCACTGGAGCCTGCATCCCTGGGCGATCTACGCCGTGGTGGGTCTGGCCATCGCGTACGGCACCTTCCGCAAGGGGCGCAAGCAGCTCATCAGCTCGGCGTTCATCCCGCTGCTGGGACGCCGGGCCGAAGGTCCGCTCGGCAAGGTCATCGACATCCTCGCCCTGTTCGCGACCCTCTTCGGCACCGCGGCGTCGCTCGGCCTGGGCGCGCTGCAGATCGGCTCGGGCTTCGAGGTCACCGGCTGGCTCGAGACGGCCGGAGTGATGCTGCTCGTCGCGATCGTCGCACTGCTCACGCTCGCGTTCATCGCGTCCGCGGTCACCGGTGTCGCCAAGGGCATCCAGTACCTGTCGAACATCAACATGGTGCTCGCCGCGATCCTGGCGATCTTCGTGTTCGTGCTCGGCCCCACCGTCTTCATCCTCAACCTCGTGCCCACCACCCTCGGTGCCTACGCCGCGGAGTTCGCCCGCATGTCGGCGCGCACGGCCGCCTCCAACGAGGCCGCAGGTGAGTGGCTGTCGAGCTGGACGATCTTCTACTGGGCGTGGTGGGTCTCGTGGGCACCCTTCGTCGGCATGTTCCTCGCCCGGATCAGCCGCGGCCGCACCATCCGCGAGTTCGTCGTCGGTGTCATCCTCGTCCCGAGCCTCGTCAGCCTCATCTGGTTCTCGGTGTTCGGCGGCGCCGGCATCGGACAGCAACTCGACGGCCTGGACATCGCGGGTGCCGACAGCGTCGAAGGACAGCTGTTCGGGGTGCTCGGCAACCTTCCGCTCACCGGTATCGCCACGGTCGTCGCGATGCTCCTCATCGCCATCTTCTTCATCTCCGGAGCTGATTCCGCGTCGATGGTGATGGGCAGCCTCAGTCAACGCGGCACCCTCGCGCCGAATCGCGGCGTCGTGGTCTTCTGGGGCGGACTCACCGGTGGTGTCGCGGCACTGCTGCTGTGGAGCGGCGGCGAGGAAGCGCTCAACGCCCTGCAGACGATGACGATCATCGCTGCAGCCCCCTTCCTTCTCGTGATGATCGGCCTGTGCGTGTCGCTGTACCGGGATCTGCAGCGCGACCCCCTGATCACGGGCGGGCGCAGGAAACGGACACTGCGCAAGGTCGAATGACCGAGCGGTCCCACATCGAGGGCGTCGAGTTCCTGCTCGACGTCCTCGATGCGCGTCCGGGCACGTCCGTCCTCGCGATCGACACCGGGCCCGCCTCCGCCGTGGTCGCCGAGCACGTCGGTCCCCACGGCCGAATGCGCGTGGCCCCCTCGGCGACCCGCGCATACGAGTTCACCCGCCAGGAGAAGTTCGACCGTATCTACGCACTCGACATCCCCGAATTCCGCGAGGACACCGCCGCCGTGGCCGCCCTCGCCCCATTGCTGGCCGACGACGGGCAATTGTGGGTGATCGACGAGGCAGGGCCGGGAGAGGACACCGGAACCGTCTCGATGACGGTGAGCACCGTTCTCGCACAGGCAGGATTCGCAATCGTCGACATCCTCGAACGCGGGTCGCGGGTCGCGGTGTGGGCAGCAATCGGACGGCGGCATCACGGGTGACACACGACGCCGCGTGCCTGCGGTGAGTTGTCGCCCACTCCGAGTACGGTGTCGCCTGCCCGGCAGTTGCTCTTCGAGAGGAGTGCGCGTGACCGACACCGACCGATTCGACGAGGCCCTCGACCGCGATTGGGCCCGTTACGCCTCGCAGCTGGCCCGGCGCATCTCCGAACTCGCCGGATCCGACACCTTCGAGCTGCACGCCGAGACCGTCTCGGGGCCCGCGGCCTGCGTGCGGGTGCTGGCGACTTCCGGCGGAGGCGCCACGGTCGAGGTCACCGGATCGGAGCCGGTCACCCGGTCCGTGTCCGAGGCCGGCATGCTCGCCAGGCACATCGTGTCGGTGCTGCGCGGTCGTGGGAAGGTGCCGCATCCGGCCTTCCTGCAGGCGCACCCGCCGTCCGCCCTCGGCGACCTACGCGAGCGTGTGAGCGACGCGCTCGCGCACGCCCTCGGACGCCCGGTGCCGGTCGACGCCGACGGCGACTTCGTCGTCGTCCTCGACTCCCAGGTGGTCTTCGTCGTGATCGACGACGACGGCAGCATCCGGCTGTGGGCGCCGCTGCTGCACGCGATCCCCGAGGACGACACCCCGGGAACCGCGCCCGCCGGCGGTCGCACCCACGCCCTGGCCGAGCTCACCGAACTGAACCGGACGTGGCCGCACATCAAGGTGGTGCTCGTCGAGGACCGGCTCGTCGCCACCGTCGACCTGCTCGGCGATCCGTTCGTGCCCCGCCACCTGTCCGAGCTGCTCCAGCGACTCAAGGGCTTCCTCACGGTCGTCGACGAGCGATTCGCGCGTCGCTTCGACGGCGTCCGCTACGGCTCCGACAGGGAACACGACGTCGAGCTGCCCGAGGGCAGCGTGCTCGACGAACCGAATTGAACTCGAACTCTCCTCAGCGCCAGCTGGGGAGCCACAGCTGGTCGTTCCAGTGCTCCGGCGTGATCGGCAGCGCCGTGAGGATCGGCCACAACCACACGAAGTTTGCGACGACGAGCCCGACGTACAGGCACACCACGAGCAACCCGGTCGTCCGCCGTTCCGTCGAGGCGTGCGGCGACCCGAGGATGTCACCGAGCACCAGTGCGACACCCATCACCAGGAAGGGTGCCATCGGCACCGCGTAGAAGTAGTACATCTGCCGGTCGAGGCTCGCGAACCACGGCAGGATCCCCGCGCCGTAACCGGTGAGCACCGCGGCCCACCGCCAGTCGCGGCGGACGAGCAGCTGCCACAGTCCCCACCCGAGCACCGGCAACGACACCCACCACAGCGCCGGCGTTCCGACCAGCATCACGGCCTTGACGCACTGCTCCGCGTCGCACCCGCTGATCCGCTCGCCGTCGGCGAAGTAGTACAGCATCGGTCGCAGCCCCATCGGCCACGTCCACGGCTTCGACTCCCAGGGGTGCTGATTGCCGGCCGAGTTCGTCAGGCCGGAGTGGAACTCGAGGACGCTCGCGCTGTAGTACCAGAGCGATCGCAGCGCGTCGGGAACGAAGGAGAACATTCCGTCGTGACCGATCCGCGAGCCGACCGCGTGACGGTAGACGCCGGTCTCGCTCGCGAACCACGCCCAGTAGGTCGACAGATAAACCCCGAGCGGGACGAGCACGAGGGCGTACAACGCTGGGCCGATATCGCGCAGGGCCGTCCCGACCCACGGTCGCTGCACCCGGTACGCGCGACGCGTCGCGAGGTCGAAGGCCACGGACATCAGCCCGAAGAACGCGATGAAGTACAGGCCCGACCACTTGGTGCCCACCGCCAGACCCAGCAGGATGCCTGCGCCGAAGCGCCACCAGCGCACCCCGAAACGCGGACCCCACACACTGTCGAGGACACGACCCTCGGCGTGCACCTTCGCCATGCGGGCACGCACGTCGTCGCGGTCGACGATCAGGCACCCGAAGGCGGCGACGACGAAGACCGCCTGGAAGATGTCGAGCATGCCGAGGCGGGACGACACGAAGGTCACCCCGTCGACGACGAGCAGCAGACCGGCGACCGCGCCGAGCATCGTCGACCGGGCCAGCCGCCGCACGATCCGCACGACCAGCAGGACGAGCACGACACCGGCCGCCGCGGCCGAGAAACGCCAGCCCCACGCGGTGTATCCGAACAGTGCCTCGCCGATCGCGATCATCTGTTTGCCGACGGGCGGATGCACGACGAGCCCGTAACCGGGGTTGTCCTCGATCCAGCCCCCGGTGAGCACCTGCCAACCCTGCGGGGCATAGTGCTTCTCGTCGAACACCGGCGTCTTCGCGTCGGTGGGGTAGTTGAGCATCGTGAACCGCGTGATCGCGGCGAGCGCCGTGACGAAGGCGGTGACGACCCAGCCGCGCGCCCGATCTCCGGGGAGAGGCTCGGGTCCGGGCACCAACGGGCCGGGACCGAGAAGGCGACGATCCTGCGCTGCCGACGGACCACGGCCGGGGGCCTGTGAAGGGCTGCGGTCCGTCACGGTCACGTTCCGATCGTAGGCTGAGCCGTATGCAGGCAGCCAAACCGGTCCAGGGCGCGAATCCGGGAGAGGGCCGGCTCGTGCTGGCCGCCACCCCGATGGGAGACATCGGTGACGCCTCGGCGCGTCTCCGCGACGCACTCGGCACCGCCGACGTGATCGCCGCCGAGGACACCCGCCGCACCAAGGCACTCGCCGCGGCGCTCGGCGTCACCCTCACCGGGCGGGTCGTGAGCTTCTACGACCAGGTCGAGGTGTCGCGGCTGCCGGGTCTCGTCACCGACATCGAGGAGGGCCGCACCGTCCTGCTCGTCACCGACGCGGGTATGCCGTCCGTGAGCGATCCCGGCTACCGGCTCGTCGCGGCGTGCGTCGAAGCCGGTCTGCCGGTGACCTGCCTGCCCGGTCCGTCGGCCGTGACCACCGCCCTCGCCCTGTCGGGTCTGCCGGTCGAGCGGTTCTGCTTCGACGGGTTCCCGCCCCGCAAGCCGGGTCAGCGACGCGCGTGGCTCGGAACGCTCGTCCAGGAGCCCCGGGCCGTGGTGTTCTTCGAGGCACCGCACCGGCTCGCGGCGTGCCTGGCCGACGCCGTCGACGTACTCGGCGGCGACCGTCGCGCCGCCGTCTGCCGCGAACTCACCAAGACCTACGAGGAAGTGCGCCGCGGCACGCTCGCGGAGCTCGCCGAGTGGGCCGTCGAGGGCGCGCGCGGTGAGATCACCGTGGTGCTCGAAGGGGCGGTCGCGGTGGCCACCGACCCCGTCGACCTCGTCGACGAGGTGGAATGGAAGGTCGAGGACGGGATGCGGCTGAAGGATGCCTGCGCCGTCGTCGCCGAGGCCGCGTCGAAGTCGTCCGGCGCGACGGTCTCGAAGCGCGAACTGTACGACGCGGTGCTGGAAGCGCGTCGCGACTGACGCGGTGCTGGAAGCGCGTCGCGACTGACGCGGTGCCGGAGGCGCGTCGCGACTGACGAGGTCTGCCGCACACCGATCGAGAAAACCGCATATCGGACGCGCTGTGGGGTCCGGAGACACTGCGTGCCACGGAAGCCTAGACTCTGCCGCGTCCCGAATGCAGACGTCACCGGCACCGGCCGGTCGGACGCTGTCGGGGGCTTCGGACGATCAGGAGGACGCGGATGGATTCGGTGAACGATTTCCTCGTCGAGGTGGCAGGGGTGGTGTGGGGGCCGTACCTGCTCATCCCGCTGCTGTTGGGTACGGGCCTCGTGCTCACGATCCGGCTGAGGGGCGTCCAGTTCCGCAAACTGTGGCCCGCACTGCGGCTGGGTCTGATCACCCGCCACGACGAAGGCGCCACCGAAGGCGACATCTCCCAATACCAGGCGCTGACCACCGCGCTCGCCGCGACGGTGGGCGTGGGCAACATCGCCGGTGTCGGCACCGCGATCTACTTCGGTGGGCCCGGCGCGCTGTTCTGGATGTGGGTCACCGGCCTGGTCGGCATGGCGAGCAAGTACTCCGAGGCGTTCCTCGGCGTGAAGTACCGCACGACCGACGCCAAGGGTGAGCAGAGCGGTGGTCCGCAGTACTACCTCGCCCGAGCCATCCCCAACAAGGCCGGTCTCGTCCTGAGCCTGCTGTTCGCGGTGTTCGCCGTGCTCGCCAGCTTCGGTATCGGCAACATGACCCAGGCAAACACCGTCGCCACCCAGCTCGACGACACCTTCGGTGTGCCGACCTGGATCAGCGGTGTGCTCATGACGGTGCTCGCTGCCGCAGTCCTGCTCGGCGGCATCAAGTCCATCGGCAGGGTCACCGCCGCCTTCGTGCCCGCGATGATCCTCCTGTACGTCGGCGCCGGCATCGTCGTCCTCGCGGTCAACTTCACGCAGATCCCCGACGCCTTCGCGCTCATCTTCACCGACGCCTTCACCGGCACCGCGGCCACCGGCGGCTTCATCGGGTCGGTCTTCATGATCGCGCTGCGCTACGGCGTCGCCCGCGGCATCTTCTCGAACGAGTCGGGCATGGGCAGCGCGGCGATCGCCGCCGCGGCCGCCCAGACCACCCACCCGGTCCGTCAGGGCCTGGTGTCGATGACCCAGACGTTCATCGACACGATCATCGTCGTCACCTTCACCGGCCTGGTCATCGTCACCACCGGAGCCTGGGAGTCCGGCGAGCAGGGCGCTGCCATGACGTCGGCCGGCTTCGCCGACGGCCTCGGCGGGGACTGGGGTCACTGGATCGTCGCCGTCTCGGTCGTCTTCTTCGCCTTCTCGACGATCCTCGGCTGGTCGTACTACGGCGAGCGGTGCGTCGAGCGTCTCGTCGGTCGCCGCGGCGTGGTGCCCTACCGTGCGATCTTCGTGATCGTCGTATTCATCGGTGCCACCACCCAGCTCGAGGTGGTGTGGAACTTCTCCGATGTGATGAACGGCCTCATGGCCCTGCCGAACCTGATCGGTCTGCTGGTGCTGTCGGGTCTGATTGCGCGGGAGACGAAGGCCTATCTCGATCGCGACCCGTACCTGTTGGGCAACCCCGTCGCGATGGACGATCCCGACACCGTCAAGTAACCGGAAAAACGGGAAAGGGCCCCGCGATGCGGGGCCCTCAACGTATGTGGAGCATGCCTCCACGCCGACCCGGAACTACCCCTCGTCAGTCCCTATCGGCGTGGAGGCCCCCGCCCCACGCTGCAAGGTCGAACCTTGCGTGGTGACCACTCTTCCGTGTCATTGGCTGGGACTGAAAATGCCGACCGGCGCGGAACCGGTATCATCCCTGCTCAGGCGTGGTGAGGAATTTTTCCGCAGCGGATGTTTACACGCGGGGAACGGGAGTACGAAGGGCGCGGAACGGATGTCAGACACCAGCGGAAAGCCTGGTTCGGCGCAACGTCAGTTCTTCGCCGACCAGCTGCGGATGCTGTTCGCCGCAGCCGGTCGTCCCGCCCTCAAGAAGGTCGTCTCGGAGGCCGCGACCGTCGCCCGGGCGGTGGGCAGCGACCGGACCGTCTCCGTCCAGCGGGTCAGCGACTGGCGCAGCGGCAACCGGATGCCGGCCAACTTCGAGTCGGTGCATCCGGTGCTCGTGGTCCTCATCCGCGCGGCGCGGGAACTCAACGCCGAACCACCGGCTCCCGGTCTGTACTCCCTGAAGCAGTGGGAGAACTGGTGGAAGGCCGCGCGCGGGCAGGCGAACGCTCCGCGCACCAAGGAATCGGCATCGGCATCGGTGCCGCCCGGCGTCCGCCCGTACAAGGGGCTCGCGTCCTACCGACAGAACGATGCCCGGTTGTTCTTCGGGCGCACCCAGAGCGTGCGCACCCTCGCCGACGTGGTGACCGCCTCCCATGGACAGGGCCCGGTTGTGGTGACCGGTGCCTCCGGCGTCGGCAAGTCCTCGCTCGTGCAGGCCGGTCTCATTCCGCAGCTGTGTTCCACTCCCGACTGCCACCCCGTGGTCCTCACCCCCGGCACCGACCCGGTCGCACGCCTGGTCGACGCGCTCCCCGAACTGGCCGACGTCGGCGACCCCGCCGACCACACCGCCGTACACGCGGCCCTGCGTGCCGCGACCTCGCGCACGTCGACGTCGCTGCTGCTGATCGTCGTCGACCAGATCGAGGAACTGTTCACCCAGTGCAGCGACGTCGCTCTGCGCACCGCATTCCTCACCCTGCTCGAGACGGCGTCGACCTGTTCCCACGGCGACGCGCCCGCCCTCGTCGTCGCGACGATGCGGTCGGACTTCTACGACCAGGCAGTGGCCACCCCGGTGCTCGCCCGGGCCCTCGAGCGGCGGACCAAGACCGTCCAGCCCCTCGACCGCGACGATCTCGTCGAGGTCATCACCGCTCCCGCCAAGCTCGTGGGGGTCCGCCTCGAACCCGGCCTCGTCGACCTCATCCTCCACGACCTCACGGGTCTGGCCGACGGTGAGATCAGTGGCACCGAGCTTCCCCTGCTCTCCCACCTGCTCGACTCGCTGTGGGACAAGCGCAGCGGGGGCACGCTCACCGTCGCCGCCTACCGCGCGACCGGCGGGGTCCGCGGATCTGTCGCCGCCGGCGCCGAACGGGCATGGGAGAGGCTTGCCGACGATGCCGACCGGGCCCGTGCCCGCTCGATGCTCGTCCACCTGGTGTACGTCACCACGACCGGCACGGACGTCAAGATCGCCCGGTCGCTGAACGAACTTCTCGCGGTGGGCGGCGAGGATCGCGACGCGTCGAAGCGCGTCCTCGACCATTTCGTGTCGGCACGTGTGCTCGTCGTCGACGCCGACTACGTCGAACTCATCCACGACGCGGTGATCGACGCGTGGCCCCGGCTCAAGTCGTGGATCCAACAGGACCGCGCCGGCGCCGCCCTGCGACAGCAGATCGAGGCCGACGCATCGACCTGGCTCGCCTCCGGACGCAACCGGGAACTGCTCTACCAGCGCGGACGCATGGATGTCGTGACCGAGCAGAATCCACAGCTTGCCACGGCGGGCACCCCCGAGGATCGGCGCGGACCGGTCGCGCTCAGCCCTACCGCCGTGGCCTTCCTCGACGCCTCCCGCCGGCAGATCGCCCGCGAGACACGGACCCGGCGTGTCGGCATCGCCGCGATGGCGCTGTCCACGATCATCGCGTTCGTCATGACCGGTCTGGCCTGGGACGCGAAGGGACGGGCCGAGACGGCACGGAGCACCGCGCAGTTCCAGCAGATCGTCGCGCTGTCCGACTCCCTGCGCGACGAGGACCCCACCACCTCGGCGAATCTGGCGCTCGTCGCGGCCGAACTCCAGCCCGACAACCCGGTCGCGTACTCGAGGCTCATCGCCAGCCAGGCGGTGCCCCTCGCCTACACGCTGAGCGGACACACCGGGCCGGTCTACGGCGTCGTCGTCTCACCCGACGGATCCACCCTCGCGTCGGCGAGCGACGACGGCACCGTCCGCCTGTGGGCGCTCGACGGCGACGAACCGGTCGCGGTGGGCGAGCCGTTGCAGTTGTCGTCGAAGTACATGGCGTCGGTCTCGTTCAGCCCCGACGGCCGTTTCCTCGCGATCGGTGCAGGTGACGGCGGTGTGTGGATCTACGACGCGTCCGATCGTGCCGCGCCGCGCGTGGTGCTCGACCGGCAGGTCTACGCCGGCGGCGCCGTGCACAACGTGCGGTACTCGCCCCACGGCCGGGTGCTCGCCGTGCCCTACGACGACGGGCACGTCGCGCTCATCGACACCTCGGATCCCGGATCGGGCCGGTTCCCCGTCACCTTGATCGACGACCACGACGGTGGTGTGCGGACGGTGGCCTTCCGTCCCGGAGGCCAGGTTCTCGCCACGTCCAGTGACGACCGCACCGTCCGACTGTGGGACGTGAGCACGCCGTCGCGGCCGGTGCCGCTCGGTGAGCCGCTCACCGGTTTCGGCGACGTCGCGCATTCGGTGAGCTTCAACGGCGACGGCACGATCCTCGCGGCGAGCAGCGACGATGGTGTACTGCACCTGTTCGACACCACCGATCCGCGCGCGGCCCGCCCGCTGGGGGTACCCGTGAACGCCCACACCGGCGGCGTCTGGAACATCGCGTTCCTCCCCGACGGACGCACACTGGCGAGCGCGTCCTGGGACGGCACCGCGAAACTGTGGGACCTCGACCCCTCGACACGGACCCTCGACGAGATCGGCCCGCCGCTGACCGGGCACGGGGGTGGCGTGCCCACGCTCGCGGTGAGCCCGACCGGCACCACCGTCGTCACCGGCGGACAGGATTCCAACGTCCGGGTGTGGACGATGCCGCAGACCCGGATGGCGGTCGCCGACGGAGCGCTGACCAGGCCGGCGATCGATGGTGCCGGAGCCCTCGTCGCGACCGGCAGCTACGGACCGGATGTCACGCTCTGGCGCGTCGGTCAGGGCGGCGACTGGAACCGCGCCGGGGGGATCGCGTTGCCGCGCCCGCTCGGCGGTGCGTACGTGTGCGCGCTCTCGCCCTCGGGCACGATCCTGGCCACGGCACCGACCTCCGGGGGCAGCGTGCAACTGTGGGACGTGCGCGATCCGGCGACACCGAAGCCGTTCGGCGAGCCGGTGCCGCTCGACACGAGGTTCACCTCCGCGCTGGCATTCGGACCCGACGGAACGACCCTCGTGACCGGCGCCGACGACTTCTCGGTGCAGTTGTGGGACATCGCGGATCCCGCCGAACCGGTGCCGTGGGGCGAACCGCTGACGGGGCCGAAGAATCTCGTGCGCAGTGCCGCCGTCAGCCCCGACGGCCGAAGCCTCGTGGTCACGAGCGCCGACAGCGAGATCTATGCCTGGAACGTGACCGATCCGCGCTCCCCGACACGGGTGACCGTCTCGGGCGGGCACGCAACCGGGGTGAACACCGTGGCCTTCGGCGGGTCGAGCGACGTGCTGGTGACCGGCGGGGACGACCACGACGTGGTGGTCTGGGACCGCGCCGAGTCCGGTGACTTCGTGGCGCGCGAAACCCGGTTGAGCGGCCACACCGGCACGGTCTACTCCGTCTCGATCACGCCGGACGGCACCCGCGCGGTCAGCGGCAGCGACGACGGCACCGTCCGGTTGTGGGACGTCGCCGACCCGGACGGCATGCACGAGATCGGTGGCCCGGTCACCGACATGGGAACGGGACGATGGCAGGTGACCTTCGCGCCCGACGGCACCATCGTGGCCGGCGGCGGCGACGGTCTGCTCCGCACGTGGGGGCTCGACGCCGACGCCGTCGTGGCCCGCATCTGCCGTTCCACCTCGGTGCGACTCGACGAGGTACTCGACCGCTACGAGTTGCCGGCTCCTCCCGACGAGGTGTGCTGAGCGCCTGCCCGCGCGTCGCCGAGCGCGAGGATGCTGGCGGCCTTGTCGAGGCATTCCTGCCATTCGGCGTCGGGATCGGAGTCGATGGTGATGCCGCCTCCCACACCGAGGGCGCACACGCCGTTGCCGGTGTCGTCGTGGCCGAACTCGACGGTGCGGATCGCGACGTTCAGTTCGGTGCCGGCGATCGGACTCGACATGCCGACGGTGCCGCAGTAGACACCGCGCGCGGAACCCTCCCACCGGGTGAGCAGCGTCCGGGCGCGGAGCTTCGGGCAGCCGGTGACCGATGCGGGCGGGAACGCCGCGTCGAGCACGTCGGTGACCGTCACGCCCGGTCGCCGCTCCGCCGCCACGGTGGACACCAGATGCCACACGCCGGGGGCGGGCCGCACGGTCAGCAGATCCTCGACCCGCACCGAACCGGTTTCGGCGATGCGGCCGAGATCGTTGCGGACGAGATCGACGATCATCACGTTCTCGGCGACATCCTTGACCGACGCCCGTAGCCCGGCGGGGTCGGCGGAGCGGGGGAGGGTGCCCTTGATCGGACTCGACCGCAGCGTGTCGCCGCGGAGGGAGACGAACAGTTCGGGCGAGAGCGACGAGACCGCACCCCACGATCCCTGCAGGTAGGCGGCGCGCGCCGGGGCAGTCCGGGAGATCCCGTCGGTAAAGAACGCCAGCGGGTCGCCGTCCCACCGGCCGGTGAACCGCGTGCACACGCACGCCTGGTACACCTCGCCGGCGCGGATCGCGTCGAGACAGCGTTCTACGCCGCGGCGGTGCTCGTCGCGAGGCGGTGGTGTCCAGTCGATGTGCCAGCCGGCATGTGGGGCAGCGGTCGGAGATGCATCGGTGTTCGACGGTGGGGTGAGGACCGCCGCGGCGAGACCGTCGGGGCAGGGTGCGGTGCCGAGCGTCTCGTACCACCAGCACCCGTCGGGGTCGAGACGCAGGACCGTGTCGGTCCACCCGCTCGCGGCGAGGGGCAGTGCGGGTCGGTCCGGGATGCGATCCGGGTAGGCGAGGTAACCGATGCGCCCGCCCCCGATGAGCGGCCGATCGTCACCCCCGGGTTCGGGAGCGTCCGCCGGAAGGGAGAAGACCTCCGCCGGTGGGACGGATTCGACGGACACGGACGGGACGAGCACGGCCGCCGCCCCGAACCATTCGCCCGACAGTGCCGCCGGGCCGGGAATGGCGAGGATCCTGGCGCGTTCTGCCAGTGCACCGAGAACGCGATCGACGGTGCCGCCGCGGCCGAGTCGTTCCATCCGCATGGCGTCAGCTTGTCATGCCTGGTCGGAGGTGTCGGGACGAGCCCCGAGATGCGCGAGCTTGTCGGGATTGCGGACCACGTAGACGCCGGTGACCAGACCGCCGTCGATCTCGAAATGCAGCACCATGTCGAGAACGCCCGCCGAGTACACGAGGACGCCGGGCATCGAATTCACCACGGCCGGCTCGATGGTCATGTCGGGCAGCGGATGCCGGACCAGTCCGAGGAACAGGCGGGCGACCTTCGCGGATCCGAGGACCGGAACCCGGGCTGCATTGACCTTGCCGCCACCGTCGGCGAGGTACCGCACGTCGGGAGCCAGCAGCGACAGCAGTCCGTCGAGATCGCCGGTGGTGGCCGCGGTGAGGAACGCCGCGACCACTCGGTCGGTCTCGTCGCCTGCAGGAGTGAAGCGTCGCTGCCGGGCATGGACGTGCTCGCGGGCGCGGTGCGCGATCTGCCGGACGGCGCTCTCGGTGCGGTCGACCGCCCCGGCGATGCGCCCATACTCGAAACCGAACACCTCGCGCATCACGAACACTGCGCGTTCGACGGGTGTCAGGGTCTCGAGCACCAACAGCATCGCGGTCGACACCGACTCGGCGAGTTCCACCTCGTCGGCTGCGTCGGGAGCGGTGAGGATCGGCTCGGGCAGCCACGGCCCGACGTAGTCCTCCCGTCGGCGTTGCGCCGACCGCAGCGAGTTCAGTGCCTGGCGTGTCACGATCTGCGCCGCGTAGGCCCGCGGGTTGTCGACGGTGTCGGTGTCGGCGCGGGCCCAGCGGATGTAGCTCTCCTGCAGGACGTCCTCGCTGTCGGCGACGCTGCCGGTGATCTCGTAGGCGATCGAGAACAGCAGTCCCCGATGCTCGGTGAAGACGTCGGCGGTCATACCTGCGCCTTCTCCTGTGCGGTCGTGTGCGGTCCGCGTCGGGTCGGCAGGGCACGTCCGCGCGCCTGGAGTTGCATGGTGTGGATCGTCCCACGAACGACGGCTTCCTTCACCGAGGCTGCGAGCCGTCCGCGCACGGCCCACCTCGACGGAGTGTCGTCGCGTGCCGACAACTGCACGACGCCGCGATCGCGGCCCAGAGAGATGCAGGTCGAGACGAACCCGAGCGAGAGCGGTGCGGGCTCGCGTCCCTGCAGCAGACGCCACACCGTGTCGGCGCCGTGTGTGCCGAGCGGCATGGCGGCCTGGCAGCTCATACGCAGGTGGTCGTTGCCGTCCACCACCACTGCGTCACCCACGCCGACGATCGGCGTGCTGTCGACCACCTGCAGGGTGTCGCGCACCCGGAGACGACCGTCGTCGTCGACCGGTAGGCCGCTGCGTCGGGCCAGGTCGGGCACGGAGAAACCGGCCGTGCGGACCACGAGAGTCGCGGAGATCTCGGAGCCGTCGTCGAGGGCGACCGAGCCGTCGTCGATGCGGGTGACCCGCGTTCCCGACCGGACCTCCACGCCCAGTTCGTCGAGCCGGCGGCGGATGTAGCGCTGCGTGGTCCCCGGAAGGGCCGCGCCCGGATCGCCGACGAGGACGAGGGTGTGCCGTGGATGGGACTGCGCGAGTTCGGTGACGGTCTCGAGGCCGGTGAGCCCACCGCCGATCACGACGACGGAGGCGTGATCGTCCGCCTCGAGGAGAGCATCGTGCAGAGCCGTGGCGGAGTCGAGGTCGGCGACGGAGAACGCCTTCTCCGCACCGGGAATCGCACCGGAGCCCGACGTGCTGCCGACGGCGTAGACCACCGCGTCGCACTGCAGGACCGCTCCGTCGGCGAGGGACACCGCGTGCGGTTCGATCCGAACGGCCGAGCCGACGTGCAGCGTCGCCCGCGGGTGCAGGAGATCGGACAGATCGTGTGTGGCGGTTCCGGATCCGGCCGCCACCTGGTGGAGCCGGACCCGCTCGACGAAGACCGGTCGCGGGTTCACTACGGTGACCGCCACCTCGGGATGTTCGGCGAGCACGCGGTTCGCAGCCATCACCCCGGCGTATCCCGCCCCTACGACCACCACATGGAATTGCGTCGTCATCGCTCTGTTCCCTTCGCTGTCGGAAGTGATGTCACCGATGGGACACCGCTCGCGGCCGGGATGTGACACGGCGACGGTGCGCATTCCTGTGATGTCCGCCTCCTGCCGCCGACCTTGTCGGTGATCGACACGGTCAGCGGCCGACCGGGCGGGATTCCGGTGTCAGTGAGGCGGTCTCGGCCGCATCCCGACCGGCGTGGAAACCGTCGGCGTCGACCCCGCGACTACGCGAGTCGCGGGTGACGGGGAACAGTCGGCGGAACTCGGTGTCGACGGCATCGGATCGCCTGGCGAGGATGGGCGCGAGCGTCGTGATGGGCACCTGCGCGTCGGCGGCGGCGTGGGCGGTGGCCCGGACGTCCGCCTCGCGGAGGCGTTCGCCGATCCGATGCGCGTAGCCGGTGAGGAAGGCGCGGCGGAAGGAGGTCGCGGACGATCCGCGCCGCCCCGCCGTTCCGGCCGCCTGCACGGCCCGTCCGGCCTGCACGAGCAGGGAGGTGTACAGCATCTCGGCCTGCTGCAGGTCGGTGGCGGTACCGATGATCGTCGCGATCTGCACCCGGGTGAACCACACCGTGCGCACGCGGTTCGCGTCGCCGATGGCGGTGAGGAGCAGGACCTTCTCGCGGATGTACGGGCTGTCGAGGTGGATGCGCCGGCCGACGACCGGGTCGGTGCCGGAATCGGGTCCGGCCAGCAGCGCCGCACCCACGGCGTGACGCGAGACGAGTTCCTGTGCCTTCGCGGTGAGCGCCTCGGCCTCGTCGGGGAAGTCGGTGGACTCGGCCTTCGACAACAGTGCCCTGATGCGTTCGAGGATCCGGGTGTCGGGCGGGGTGGGCGCAGACGGGGCGCCGGACCGGACGGACGGCCATCGCGACGGCGGGGGTGTGAGGATCGCGAAGGACGGCAGGTACTTCCAGGTGAACGCGAGCCCTTCGATCTCGAAGCGGGTGACGTCGGGGAACGCCCGGAACAGACCGTCGGCCAGTGTCGGGGCTCCGGCCGCGTCGGCGGGACGCGGGTGCCGGCGGGCGATCTCGTCGAGCTGCCGCACCCACTCGACGGGGGCGCGTTCGGCCGCGCGCCGGATCTGCGCGTCGAACAGCATCGTGGCCGCCGTCAGTGCGACGTCGGAGGCGCCCCCCGAGTGGGCCGTCACGTGGAGCACGTCGGCGGGCTGCCACCCTCGCTCGTAGGCATCGCCCAGCTCGGCGAGCAGGGCGTGCTCGTTCAGGCCACCGTATCGAACATGTGTTCTATCGCTGCGCATGCGCCGCAGTGTGGCGCACGGCACCGACAGGTTTGCGCGGCGACGGAGAACACGCAGGTGAGGGGCTCTCCGCCGCCGGGCCGGAGCTCAGTCCTCGTCGACGTAGCGCGGGAATACCGGCGCCGGGGCGGGCAGTGGGGTGCCCGGAGCCAGGCGGGTCGCGACGGCCTCGAACTGCCGTGTCTCGGGTGCCTGACCGAGGAGGTCGAGGATCTTCGCGGCGGCATCCGGCATCACCGGCTGGACGAGCAGACCCACGATCCGCACGACCTCGAGCGTGACGTACAGGACCGTCGCCATCCGCTCGGGGTCGGTCTTGCGCAGCACCCACGGCTGCTGCGCCGAGAAGTAGCGGTTGGTCTCGCCGAGCACGTGCCAGATCGCTTCGAGACCGAGGTGCAGGGCCTGGGCGTCGAACTCGGCGCGCACCTTCGCGAGCAGCGCGTCGGCCTGGGCGAGCATGGCCTCGTCGTCGGCGGTGAACTCGCCCGGCGTGGGCACGGTGCCCTCGAGATTCTTCGCGACCATCGTCAGCGACCGCTGCGCGAGGTTGCCGAGGTCGTTGGCGAGGTCGGCGTTGATGCGGGTGACGATCGCCTCGTGGCTGTAGCTGCCGTCCTGGCCGTAGGAGATCTCGCGGAGCAGGAAGAAGCGGAGCTGGTCGAGACCGTACCGGTCGACCATCTCGAGCGGGTCGACGACGTTGCCGACCGACTTCGACATCTTCTCGCCCTTGTTGAACAGGAAGCCGTGGACGAAGACCCGCTTCGGCAGTTCGAGACCCGCCGACATGAGGAAGGCCGGCCAGTAGACGGTGTGGAACCGCGTGATGTCCTTGCCGATGATGTGCAGATCGGCGGGCCAGTAGCGGCGGTAGGACTCCGACTCGGTGTCGGGAAAACCGGCGCCGGTGAGGTAGTTGGTCAGCGCGTCGACCCACACGTACATGACGTGATCGGGATGATCGGGGACCGGAACACCCCAGTCGAAGGTGGTGCGGGAGATCGACAGGTCCTTCAGGCCGCCGGAGACGAAGCTGACGATCTCGTTGCGACGGGTGGCCGGGGCGATGAAGTCGGGCTGCTCCTCGTAGAGCTCGAGCAGCTTGTCCTGGTAGGCCGACAACCGGAAGAAGTAGGTGGACTCCTCCGTCCACTCCACGGGAGTGCCGGTGTCGGTGGAGATCCGCGAACCGTCCTCGAGCAGCGTGGTCTCGCCGTCGGTGTAGAACGCCTCGTCGCGGACCGAGTACCACCCCGCGTAGGTGTCGAGGTAGATGTCGCCCGAGTCGACCATGCGCTGCCAGATCGCCTTGCTCGCCTCGAGGTGATCGGCGTCCGTGGTGCGGATGAACCGGTCGTACGAGATGTTCAGCCGCTTGTCCATGGCCTCGAACACGTTCGAGTTGCGGGACGCGAGTTCGGTGACCGAGATCCCTTCCTTCGCGGCGGTCTGCTGCATCTTCAGACCGTGCTCGTCGGTTCCGGTCAGGAAGCGCACGTCGAAGCCGTCGAGACGCTTGAACCGCGCGATCGCGTCGGTCGAGATGTACTCGTAGGCGTGCCCGATGTGCGGGGCGCCGTTCGGGTACGCGATCGCGGTCGTGACGTAGAACGGCGGGCGGGTGGGATCGCCGGCAGCCGGGCGGGAGGAATCAGGCGCAGTCATGGTGGCCAGTAGTTTATAGGGCGTGAGCGCAGCCCGTCCCGCCCCCGAAGCCCCGCAACCGTTGAGCCCTCTCGTCGACGCCCACACGCACCTCGACGCGTGCGGCGCCGAGGACGCCGCGACGACCTCCGCGATCGTCGATCGTGCCGCCGCGGTGGGGGTCGGACGCATCGTCACCGTCGCCGACGATCTCGAGGCGGCGCGTTTCGCCGTGCGGGCCGCGCACTGGGACGACCGCGTCCACGCGGCCGTCGCCATCCATCCCACCCGCGCGAACAGTCTCGACGACGCCACCCGCGCCGAGATCGAGAAGCTCGCCGCCGACCCGCGCTGCGTCGCGGTGGGGGAGACCGGCCTCGACCTCTACTGGCCCGGCAAGCTCGACGGGTGCGCCGAACCGGCCGAGCAGGAGGAGGGCTTCCGCTGGCACATCGACCTCGCGAAGCGACTCGGCAAGCCGCTGATGATCCACAACCGCGAGGCCGACGCCGACCTGCTGCGCGTGCTGCACGACGAGGGCGCACCCGAGCAGGTGATCTTCCACTGCTTCTCGTCGGATGCCGACATGGCCCGCCGCTGCGTCGACGCCGGATACCTGCTGAGCTTCTCGGGCACCGTGAGCTTCAAGAACGCGAAGGCCCTGCGCGAAGCGGCGCCGCTCGTGCCCCGCGAGCTGGTGCTGGTGGAGACCGACGCCCCGTTCCTGACCCCGCACCCCTTCCGGGGCGCGCCGAACGAGTCGTACTGCCTGCCGTACACCGTGCGCGCGCTCGCCGAGGTGCGGGGCGAGGACGCCGAGGAACTGGCCGCGGCCACCACCGCGAACGCCGAGCGGGTGTACGGACTTTCGTAAAGGGCACGCGTGCCCCAACTCCCGTCGTGACAATACGGGCATGCGCTCCTTCGTCTACAACTCTCATCCGGTACGTGTGATCTTCGGCCCCGGTACCGCCTCGCGGGTCGCGGACGAAGTACGTCGACTCGATCGTTCCCGCGTCCTGCTACTCGCCGGCGAGCACGTGCGGCATCAGGCGGAGCTGGTCGAGAAGTATCTCGGCGATCTGCAGGTCGCGCGTTTCGACGGCGCGGTGATGCACACGCCGGTCGAGGTGACCGAACGGGTCCTCGGCGTGGTCATCGAGCACGACGTCGATGCGGTCGTCGCGGTCGGTGGCGGATCGACCACCGGACTGGCCAAGGCGCTGGCCCGCCGTACGGGGATCGATCAGGTGATCCTCCCGACGACCTACGCAGGGTCGGAGGTGACCCCCGTTCTCGGCGAGACCGCCGACGGGGTGAAGACCACGCGTTCGTCGCCCGACATCCTTCCCGAGACCGTGATCTACGACGTCGAGTTCACCACGTCGATGCCGATCCCGCTGGCGGTGACCAGCGCGATCAACGCGATGGCCCACGCGATCGAGGCCCTCTACTCCGAACAGGCCAATCCGATCGTCGACGCCCTCGCGCTCGAGGCCGTTGCCGCGATCGCCCGGGGTATCCCGGCGCTCGGTGCGGACTCGGCCGATCCCGAGGGGCGTTCGGATCTCCTGCTCGCCGCGTGGCTCTCCGGCACCTGCCTCGCCTCGGTGGGAATGGGGCTGCACCACAAGCTCTGTCACGTCCTGGGCGGATCGTTCGACCTGCCGCACGCCGCCACCCACACCGTCGTCCTGCCCCACGCGCTCGCCTACAACGAACCGTCGGTACCGCACGTCATGGCGCGGGTCGCGCAGGCACTCGGCACGGATTCGGCACCCGCGGGCGTCTACGACCTCGTGGCGGCGGCCGGTGGGCCGACGAGTCTCGAGGAACTGGGGATGCGGGAGTCCGACCTGGACGAGGCGGCGCGACTGGCGACGGCGAAGCCGTATCCGAATCCTCGGGAGGTCACGGAGGTGGGTGTGCGGCGGTTGCTGGAAGAGGCGTTCGCCGGTACCCGTCCGGAACCGGCTCGGAAGTCTGGTTGAAGCTACAACCATGACTTGCTATCTTAGTTGTCGCTTCAACTAAGTGGGGCTCTCCGGCCTCCTACCCGAAAGGCTCGACATGAAGACCCCTCTCGTCCGCGACATCGGCATCCTCATCGCCCGACTCGTACTCGGCGTCATCTTCCTCGCGCACGGACTGCAGAAGTTCAACTCGTGGGGATACGAAGGCACCAAGGCCGGCTTCGAAGGAATGGGCGTGCCCGCCCCGGCGATCTCGGCGTTCGTCGCCACCTGGATCGAGATCCTCGGCGGTCTCGCGCTCATCCTCGGTGTGCTCGTTCCCGTCTTCGGCGTCCTGCTGTTCCTGCTCATGCTCGGCGCGTTCTTCATCGTGCACGTGGAGAACGGAATCTACGTCGGCGACGGCGGTTTCGAGCTCGTGGCCGCGCTCGGCGCAGGGGCTCTCCTGCTCGCTGCGGTCGGTGCGGGAGCGTTCAGCGTCGACCGATTCCTCGCGCGGAAGGTTCCGCTCCTGCACACGGCCTGACCTGCGGTTCCGAGGTGCTGTGGACGATTTCTCCCGATTGTCCGCAGCGCCTTTTCCGTCCGATGACGCGCGCTTTTCGCATATGTCTTGTTATTCTCCTGCACGACATATGCGTTCACGGATCTCCGACAGGATCGATATGACCGTGCAGCAAGCTGTTCCGCGTCGCGACACCACGTGGAATGTCAATCGACGGACCTTCCTCGTGGGGGCGGGCGCGCTCCTCGCTGCCGGCCTCGTGGGCGCCGGTACATCTGCGGCACAGTCTCGGACACCGCAGCGCCCCAACATCCTCATCATCATGACCGACCAGGAGCGTCAGCCGATGCACTGGCCGGCCGACTGGGCGCGCAACAATCTGCCCAATCGGCAGCGGCTCGCCGATACGGGGCTGACCTTCACGCGGTCGTTCTGCAATGCCGCGATGTGCTCGCCCAGTCGCAGCACGTTCTTCACCGGGCTCTATCCCGCCCAGCACGGGGTGGTGAGCACCCTCACCGAGGGCGGCACGCTCTCGCCCACCGAGCCCGTGCTGCCGGTGGACGGCCAGAACATGGCGAAGATGCTGCTCTCCGCCGGATACGACGTCCACTACCGCGGCAAATGGCACATGAGCAAGGGCGCCGACGGTGGCGACCCGTCGCCCGAGGACATCGCGCGGTACGGCTTCGCGGGGTGGGAGCCCCCGGAGGCGGGGCAGGACACCGCACCCGAGAACTTCGGGGGTGGCTGCGCCGACCGCGACGGCAAGATCGCCTCCGACGCCGCCGAGTTCCTGCGGTCGCGCAGCGCCTCCGACGACAGGCCGTTCGCGCTCATCGTGTCGTTCGCCAATCCCCACGACATCCTCTCGTACCCGAAGACCTGGGATCAGGTCGACGGCGACTGCACCAACTACGGGGCCTTCGCACCCGAAGCCTTCGACCAGGGAATCGACCTGCCGCCCACCATCGACGAGGACCTGCTCCGCAACTTCAAGCCCACCGCCCAGGCAGAACTGCTCCTGCTGCTCGCCGGTGCGCTCGGTCCGCTCGTCGGTCCCGAAGCGGCCCGGCAGTACGTCAACCTGTACGCCTACATGCACAAGGTCGTCGACCAGCACATCGGGACGGTCCTCGATGCGCTGGAATCGGTTTCGGGCATGCGCGAACGCACCGTCGTCTTCCGGGTGGCCGACCACGGCGAGATGGGCCTGTCGCATGGCGGACTCCGTCAGAAAGCCTTCAACGCCTACGAGGAGACGCTCAATGTTCCTCTCGTGGTGAGCAATCCGGTGATGTTCCCGAGGCCGGTCTCCACCGACGCGCTCGCGTCGCTCATCGACGTCATGCCCACCCTCGCGACGATGGCCGCCGTGCCCGACCGTTCGGCGTGGACGTTCAAGGGCGTCGACCTCACGCCCGTCATCGAGGGCGCGTCGTCCGGTGGCACGCCGCCACAGGTGCAGGACACCGTCCTGTTCACCTTCGACGACGAGAACGCCGCCGCGGCCAACGGGCAGACGACGGTGAAGCAACCCAACCACATTCGCGCCGTCCGGCAGGACAGGTGGAAGTACGCGATGTACTTCGATCCGTCGGGACGCGCGCTGCCGCAGTTCGAACTCTACGACCTGCACGACGATCCGCTCGAGACGCGCAACCGCGCGAACCCTCTCGACCTCGCGAACTTCGACCCGGTGCAGGTCGCGACCATGCACGCCGTCCTGATGGACGTGATGGCCCGCACGGGCACCACCCCGGCCGTGCCGATTCCGCAGTTCCCCGTACCGAGCGGATCCGCAGAGCTCCCGATTCCCAGCGGGTCGGCCGGACGCTGACGAAGCAGATCACCGGCAACCGCGACCATCGGTAGGCGGTCCGGAAACCGCTGCGCCCGCGACGCCGGCCGATCCATCCGAGCCTGTGGGCATCGGCACCTCGAACGCCCCCGCATGGGGCAGAGCACAGATGCGCGGGATCCTCGGTGACCTCACGGAGTTCATGTCCTCGGTGCCCGAATCGAGAGGAATTCCTCTTTCCGAGTATCGATAGAAAATGGTGATTTCGGACAATCGCACATGATCGATGTAATACCGATCCGATATCTGTGATGTGCGTCGTGATCTGACAGAAATCATTATCTGCGCAGCTAGAGACGATGAAGTTGCGATAACAATGCCGTCTCGTTACCGTGCTGTGATCACAGTTGTCGTCCGTCTGGAAATAATCGTGTCACCTTTCACCAAGATCAATCGCGTCAAGTCGCCGGTGTTCTACTCGGTGGTCGCCGCCGTCTTCGTCACCCTCGGTGCCGGTGGTGCCACTGCTGTGGTTCAGCACAAGGACGTCGTCCTCGACGTCGACGGTGAGCAGCGTGCCTTCGGCACGATGAACTCCAACGTCGGCGACATCCTGGCCGCCGCCGGCTACACCGTCGACGAGAACGACGTCGTGGCCCCGGCCGTGGACTCGTCCGTCTCCGACGGCGACACCATCGTCCTGCGACAGGCCCGCGAACTGCACCTCACCGTCGACGGTGAGGAGCGATCGGTGTGGACCACGGCGCTCACCGTCGACGAGGCGCTCGACCAGTTCCGCCTCTCCGACGACGCCTACGTCTCCGCTTCGCGTTCGCACCGCCTTCCGCTCGACGGCGCCGATCTCGAGGTCGTCAACCCCAAGACGGTGCGTTTCGCCGACAACGGGGCGCCCGCCGCCGAGGTGCGCGTCGCAGTGCCGACGGTCGCGGAGTTCCTGGAGTCCCAGGGCACCAAGCTCGAGCAGGCCGACAGCGTCACTCCTGCCCTCGACGCGCAGCTCGAGGAGGGCATGGAGGTCGTGGTCACCCGCGACCGCACGGAGTCGCGGACCGAGAACCTGCCGATCGCGCCGCCGGAGAATCGCGTGGACGATCCGAACATGCTCGAGGGTGAGACCGCCGTGAGCGACCCGGGTGCTCCGGGCGAGCGGTCGGTGACCTTCGACGTTCACACCGTCAACGGTGTCGAGGTCGGACGCACCGAGACCGCTTCGAAGGTCCTCGCCGAGCCGCGACCCGTCGTGGTCCGCGTCGGCACCAAGCCGAAGCCTGCCGTGCCGGCCTCCGGTCGCGCCTCGACCTGGGACGCTCTCGCGCAGTGCGAGGCGACCGGCAACTGGGCGATCAACACCGGCAACGGTTTCTACGGTGGCCTGCAGTTCACGCAGCAGACGTGGGCCGGCTTCGGCGGCACCCAGTACGCGCCGCGTGCCGATCTCGCGACCCGCGAGCAGCAGATCGCCGTCGCGGAGAAGGTCCAGGCGGCCCAGGGCTGGGGTGCGTGGCCGTCCTGCACCAGCAAGCTCGGTCTGCGCTGACCGGCACGGGTGTGCACGGTGTGACCTGCTCCCGAGTGCGCTAGGTTCACCACGTGTCAGCAGACGATCCCGAAACCACTCCGAGGGCCACCCCGGCTTCTCCGCGCGGCCTCGCCGCGCTGCTCGGACCCGCCGAGGTCCGCGCACTCGCGGAGGAGTTCGGGGTGCGCCCGACGAAGCAGCTCGGCCAGAACTTCGTGCACGACGCGAACACGGTGCGCCGCATCGTCAACGTCGCCGGGGTCGGCCCCGAGGACGTCGTGCTCGAGGTCGGGCCCGGCCTGGGCTCGCTCACTCTCGCCCTGCTCGACGTCGTTGATCGTGTGGTCGCCGTCGAGCTAGATCCCGTTCTCGCGCAGCGTATTCCCACGACCGTGCAGGAGCGGGCGCCGCAGCTCGCCGACCGCTTCGACGTCGTGCACATGGACGCGATGAAGGTGCTGCCGAAGGGCCTTCCCGTCACGCCCACCGCGCTCGTCGCGAACCTGCCCTACAACGTCGCGGTACCGGTGCTGCTGCACCTGTTCTCCGAATTCCCCACTCTGCGAACCGCTCTCGTGATGGTGCAGGCCGAGGTCGCCGACCGGCTCGCAGCCGAACCGGGCGGCAAGATCTACGGCGTGCCCAGTGTGAAGGCGCGGTTCTTCGGCGACGTCCGCAGGGCCGGCGCCGTCGGGCGTGCGGTCTTCTGGCCCGTTCCCCAGGTGGAATCGGGCCTCGTGCGCGTCGACCGCTACACCGAGCCGCCGTGGCCCACCGACGCGCAGACGCGGGCCCGGGTCTTCGCCGTCGTCGACGCGGCCTTCGCTCAACGGCGAAAGACGTTGCGCGCAGCGCTGAGTGGATGGGCGGGCTCGCCAACGGAGGCCGAGAGGCGCCTGCTGGCCGCCGGTATCGAGCCGTCGACCCGCGGGGAGAAGCTCGACGCCGCCGCCTTCGTGAGGCTTGCAAGCGTACAGTGATCCCGGTCACTCCTCCTGGCGGCGGGCTGCGATGTGTGGTTAAGTTGTCCTCGGTCGTTAGGTAGTGTGTTCGTGGTTTACCCCTCGCACATTTCTGGTTGCGAGCGGAGGCGATAGCCACGATGGAATCGTTTCAGCCGTGTAGTGACAGACCCGGGAGCCGAAACCGACTCCCGACGAGACAGAACGTCTACATCCGTTCTGCCTGCAAGTGAAGGACAGCAACATGGCTGAAGGTACTGTTAAGTGGTTCAACGGCGAAAAGGGCTTCGGCTTCATCGCTCCCTCGGACGGCTCCGCTGACGTCTTCGTGCACTTCTCCGAGATCCAGGGCCGCGGCTTCCGCACCCTCGAGGAGAACCAGCGCGTGAGCTTCGAGATCGGCCAGGGCCAGAAGGGCCCGCAGGCCACCGGCGTGAACGTCATCGGCTGATACCGATAACTCTCCGAATCCGGGCCGGCACCTCAGGGTGCCGGCCCGGATTCGTTTGTCCGGTCAGCCGATCATCGCCCCGTAACCGGTGATGCCCACGCCGGACGAACCGGTCGACGACCCCGCGGAGTCGGCCGAGCCGGTGGCCACGCCGGCGGAGCCGGTGGGCGGGTTGACGCAGTCCACGAGATTCAGCGAGCGCAGGACCAGGTCGCCGAGCGAGCAGACGCGCGGCGGAGCCGGTTCGGCCGAGGCGACGCCGGCGGTTCCCAGCGTGGCCGCCGCGGCGACGACGCAGACGGCGACCGCATTGCGTACGGATCGAGTCACATTTCCTCCAGTGTGTTCACGAGTCGCCCGATCGTAGAGTGCGGCCGCGGCGGTCGGGAAGCATCCGTATCCCGAGTAAGCTCTGTACTCGTGCTTTCCGTCGTGCCGACCCCCGTGACCGTGCGGGTCCCGTCCAAGGTCAACCTGCATCTCGCGGTCGGCGACCTCCGTCCCGACGGCTACCACGACCTGCACACCGTCTTCCAGGCCCTGTCCCTGTACGACGAGGTGTCGGTGGTCCCCGCCGACACCCTGAGCGTGACGGTGCGCGGTACGGGCGCCGAGGTGGTGCCCACCGATTCGACGAACCTGGCGTGGCGCGCCGCCGAGATGATGGCGGAACGGGCCGCGCGCACCCCCGACGTGGCGATCACGATCGACAAGGGCATCCCCGTCGCCGGCGGAATGGCCGGTGGCAGTGCCGACGCGGCCGCGACGCTGGTCGCGCTCGACGCGCTGTGGGGCATCGGGGCACCCCGGGAGGACCTCGCGGACCTCGCCGCCCGGCTCGGCAGCGACGTGCCGTTCTGCCTCCACGGCGGCACGGCGATCGGAACCGGACGGGGGGAGCGCCTCGTCCCCGTCCTCACCCGCGGCACCTTCCACTGGGTGCTGGCCCTCGCGAAGGGCGGCCTGTCCACACCGGTCGTCTTCCGCGAACTCGACCGGCTGCGCGCCGAGGGAGAACCTCAGCGCGTCGGCAGCGCCGATGCCGTGCTCTCCGCGCTCGGCTCCGGCGACGCCCACCAGCTCGCGCCGCTGCTCGGCAACGACCTGCAGGCCGCGGCCCTGTCGCTCGACCCCATGCTGCGACGCACGCTCCGCGCGGGTGTCGAGGCCGGGGCCCTGGCGGGCATCGTCTCCGGTTCCGGCCCGACGTGCGCGTTCCTCGTCGAGGACCAGCACGCCGCGGTCACCGTGAGTGCCGAACTCGCCGGCGCCGGTGTGTGCCGTACGGTGCGGGTCGCTTCCGGTCCGGTGCCGGGCGCCCGTGTCGTCGGCGACGCCGATCCCGCACACCCCTGATCCTTGTAGTACATCCCCGCAATTCTCGGAAGGCGTTGCTCCACGTGGCGAATCTGATCAACCTCGAACAGGTCTCGAAGTCGTTCGGCATCAAGCCGTTGCTCGACTCGGTGTCCCTCGGCGTGAACGAGGGGGAGCGGATCGGTGTCGTCGGCCTCAACGGCGGCGGCAAGACGACGATGCTCGAGGTGCTCGCCGGCATCGAGGAGCCCGATTCGGGCCGGGTGAGCCGCGTGAACGGTCTGCGCATGGCGGTCGTGACCCAGCGCGGCGGCCTGCCGGAGGGCTCGACCGTCGGTGAGGTGGTCCTCGGGCCGCTCGGGGTGGCCGAGCACGAGTGGGCGGGCGATGCGCGCATCCGCTCGGTGCTCACCGGCATCGGCATCGACAATCTCGGTCTCGACGCGGTCGTCGACGGCCTGTCCGGTGGCGAACGGCGCCGGGTCGCCCTCGCCGCGGCCCTCGTGCAGGATCTCGACCTGCTCGTCCTCGACGAGCCCACCAACCATCTCGACGTCGAGGGCGTGCAGTGGCTCGCCGAGCACCTGCTGTCGCGGCGCAGCGCGCTCGTCGTCGTCACCCACGACCGCTGGTTCCTCGACACCGTCGCGACCCGCACCTGGGAGGTCGTGAACGGTCGGGTCGAGAGCTACGAGGGCGGCTACAACGACTGGATCTTCGCGCGCGCCGAGCGTGCCCGCCAGGCCGACGCGATGGAGGAACGCCGTCGCAATCTCGCGCGCAAGGAACTCGCGTGGCTGCGTCGCGGTGCCCCGGCCCGCACGTCCAAGCCGAAGTATCGCATCGAGGCCGCCGAAGCGCTGATCGCGAACGTGCCGCCGCCGCGCGACTCGGTGGCGCTGGCGTCGTTCGCGAAGCGCCGCCTGGGCCGCGTCGTCATCGAACTCGAGGACGCGACCCTCACCACCCCGGACGGTCGCGAACTGGTCCGCGACCTCACCTGGCGTCTCGGTCCGGGCGAGCGGATCGGTCTCGTAGGCGTCAACGGCTCGGGCAAGACGACCCTGCTGCGCACGCTCGCGGGCGAACTCGAACCGGCGCAGGGACGCCGCGTCCAGGGCCAGACCGTCGAGATCGGCTGGCTGCGGCAGGAACTCGACGACCTGCCCACCGACATGCGGGTGCTCGAGGCCGTCAAGGACGTGGCCGAGCGGATCACGCTGGGCGACAAGGAGATCTCAGCCGGTCAGCTCGCCGAACGCCTGGGCTTCACCCCGGCCCGGCAGCGCACCCCGGTCGGCGACCTGTCCGGTGGTGAGCGTCGCCGCCTGCAGCTCACGCGCGTGCTCATGGCCGAACCGAACGTGCTGCTCCTCGACGAGCCCACCAACGACCTCGACATCGACACCCTCCAGCAGCTCGAGGACCTGCTCGACGGCTGGGCCGGAACCCTCGTGGTCATCAGCCACGACCGGTATCTCGTCGAACGCATCTGTGATTCGACGTGGGCGCTGTTCGGCGACGGCCGGCTCACGAACCTTCCCGGTGGCATCGAGGAGTACCTGCGCCGGCGCGCGGCCATGGGTGACGGCGACGTGCCGTCGGTGGCGTCGACCGTCTCGAAGGCCGGTGACGCCGCGGAGCAGTCGAAGAAGCGCGACGGTGCCGCCGAACGCGCCGCGCGCAAGGAACTGTCGCGCCTCGAGCGTCTCGTCGCGAAGCTGACCGAGAAGGAGGAGAAGCTGCACCACGACCTCGCGGAGGCTGCGACCGATCCCGATCGGCTGCAGAAACTCGACGCGCAGTTGCGTGAGGTGGTCGCGGAGAAGGAAGCGGCCGAGGAGCAGTGGATGGAGCTCGCCGAAGATCTCGACTGAATCCTCTTGACCTCGAGTCGGCTCGAGGTCGCAGGATGGGCGTCGTCAGAAGGAACGCCCATCAGGAGGATTCATGTCCGTCACCGAAACATCCGGCACCTCTACGTATCTCCCGCAGTCCCGGCTCGCGCGTTCCGCGGTCGTGGTTGCCGCGTCCGTCGTGACGGCGCTGGTGGTCAACCTCGTGCTGTGGGCCGTCGGCCTCGTCGCGGGTGGCTCGTTCGAACACACCGACGCCGGTGAGGTGATGAGCGCGGCGCCGGGCGGCGTTGTGCTCATGTCCGTCGTCCCGCTCACCGTCGGTCTCGCCGTCGCGGCCCTGCTCACCCTGTGGTGGAACGGTTTCGCGCGGATCGCGCAGGTCGTCGGGGCGCTGCTGCCGCTGGCGACGATCCAGGGCACGATCTCCGCGGATTTCGACACGCCGAGCACCGTCGCTCTGACGCTGATGCACGTCGTGATCGCCGTGGTGGTCGTCGTCGCGCTGGAGATGCTCCGTGCGCGTGACTGAAGCAAGTTGGGGGAGGAAATGTGCACTTCTGCAAGGAAAGTCGCACATTTCCTCCCCCGAGTTCGGGCGGAGACCTACAGGCCGAGCAGCTTGCTGATGATCTCGTTCATGATCTCGTTGGTGCCGCCGCCGATGCCGAGGACGCGGGCGTCGCGGAAGTGACGCTCGACCTCGCTCTCACGCATCAGGCCGATACCACCGGCGAGCTGAACCGCCTCCATGACGGCGTGGTCGCACACCTTGACGGCGTTGTTCTTCGCCATCGAGGTCTCGAGCAGCATGCCCTCGCCGTTGACCCACCGCTCGGCGACCGAACGGCAGAACGTCTTCGCGGCGGTGATCTCGGTGGCGAGCTCGGCGAGGCGGTGACGCACGACCTGGCGCTTGGACAGCGGACGGCCCATCGTCTCGCGGGATTTCACCCACTCGACGGTCAGGTCGAAGCACCGCTGCGCGGTGGCGACGGCCTGGAAGGCCAGCGACAGGCGCTCACCCTGGAACTGCTGCGCGATCTGACCGAACGCCGAGTTCTCGGCACCGATGAGGTTCGAGACCGGCACGCGCACGTCGTCGTAGAACAGCTCGGCGGTGTCCGAGCACAGCCAGCCCATCTTGTCGAGCTTGCGGGAGACCGTGAAACCCGGTGTTTCCGTAGGGACGACGACGAGGGAGATGCCACCGGCGCCGGCATCGCCCGTGCGCACCGCGGTGGTGACGAAGTCGGCGCGCGTACCCGAGGTGATGTAGAGCTTCGCGCCGTTGATGACGTACTCGTCGCCCTCACGACGCGCGGTCGTGCGGATGTTCGCGACATCGGAGCCGCCGCTGGGCTCGGAGATCGCGAGCGAACCGATCGCGCGACCCTCGAGCGCGGGACGTGCGAACCGCTCGATCAGGTCGGTGTTGCCCGACGAGACGATGTGCGGGGTGGCGATGCCGTGGCTGAACAGCGCCGAGATCAGGCCCGACGAACCGCCGGCGAGGATGATCTCCTCGAGGATCGCGAGCATGTCGAGGGCGGTGCCGCCCGACCCGCCGTGCTCCTCGGCGACCGAGGCGCCGAGCAGGCCCGCGTCGGCGGCCTTGCGGTGCAGTTCGCGCGGGATCTCGCCGGCACGTTCCCACTCGTCGAGGTGGGGGACGATCTCCTTGCGGGTGAAGTCGGCGGCAAGCTGACGAAGTGCCTTCTGCTCGTCGGTGTCCCAGCGGATCACTTCGGTGGTGGTCATGCCTATTCGCCCTTCCAGACGGGTTCGCGCTTCTGCATGAAGGCCATGACGCCTTCGAGGGTGTCGGCGCTGGTGGTGAGACGTGCGAGGGCCCTGTCGGTGAGTTCCCAGGGCAGGTCCTCGGCGGGGACGTTGCCGTCGATGATGCCGCGGGCGACGGTCTTGCTGGCCTGCACCGCGAGCGGGGCGCCCTTCGCGACGTCGGCGGCGAGAGCGAGCGCGGTGTCGAGGACGTCGGCCTGCGGGACGACCCGGTTGACGAGGCCCCAGCGCAGGGCGTCGGCAGAGGACATCGGCTTGCCCGTCAGGACGAGTTCCATCGCGACGGCGCGGGGGACGGCCTGGCCGATGCGGAAGACACCGCCGGCGCCGGCGATCAGGCCGCGGTGCACCTCGGGCAGACCGAATTCGGCGGTCTCGGAGGCGACGACGAGATCGCTGGCGAGGGCGAGCTCGGTGCCACCACCGAGCGCGGTGCCGTTGACCGCGGCGATGACGGGCTTGGAGATGTGATGCTTGACGACACCGGCGAAGCCCCAGTGGGCGGTTTCGGGAGGGGTGACCCCGTCCGGTCCCTTGGTGCCGAGGGCCTTGAGGTCGGCGCCGCCGCAGAAGACGGCGTCGCCGGCGCCGGTGAGCACCACGACACGCACGTCGCGGTCCTCTTCGGCACGGTCCCAGGCCTCACCGAGTGCCTGGTGCACATCGGCATCGATGCTGTTGGCCGCCTTGGGGCGGTTGATGGTGACGAGCAGGACGTGCTCGCGCTTCTCGACGAGAACGACGGGTTCGCTCACGACCGGTACTCCTCGGGGGACAGGTGCTCGATGCGGGTGACGGTGAGAGTGCCGCCGTTGTCGGTGACGTGGACGGTCTCGCCGACGATGTCTGCGCCGGCGGCGAGGACCGCGGCGCCGGTGGCGTCGGTCTGACCGGAGACGCGCCGGCCGTCGGGGGTGAGGCCGACGAGGAAGCCGATCGACGGGTTGCCGTCGCGACCGAATTCGGCCGTGGCGGTGACGATCTGGACCTTGCCGCTGTAATCGGTGGCGGCCTCGGGCGCCGACGGCTCGAGCAGCACGTGCTCCGGGTCGCCGACGTAGCCGTCGGTGTGCGGCGCGCAGCCGAGGACCACGACGTGCTGGTAGGTCAGGTAGCCTCCGTTGCCGTGCACGAGGGCGAGCTCGCCGTCCTGACGCAGTCGCTTGGCGACCGACACCACCGAGTGCAAGGTGTAGCTGTTGAGCGGGCCACCGAAGAAGGAGTGGCCACCGGTCACCGACGGGACGGTGTCGCGGGGGAGACCGAGCTGCTCGATGAGCAGCTTCGGCACCACCGGGAAGCAGCTGTAGGCGTCGATGATGTCGAAGTCGCCGGGACGCAGATCGGTCGCCGACAGCGTGCGGCGCAGCGCGTCGTCGAGTGCGGCCGAGCGCCCGAAGTCGCCGCGGGCGAGCACATCCGAGGGCTCGGTCGCGCCGGCGCCGCCCCACACGTAGAGCAGCTGGTCGTCGTGGACACCGAGTTCGCGGGCCACGGCGAGCGAGGTGACCACCACGGCCGCGGCCTGGTCGACGAACGGCATCGCGTTGACCAGCAGCGGGTACGGATCGGTGACGAGACGGTTCTTACCGGCGACGGTGCGAATGTCCTCGGCGGTGCGGCGCTCGGGGTTCCAGGACGCCGGGTTCTCGGCGGCGAACTCGGAGAAGGCGGCGTACAACGTCGCCGACCAGTCGAGCGACTTCTCGCGCGAGTGCCCGAGATCGTGGCTGAGCCGGTTCTCGAACAGCGGGTAGACCCGCGTGGGGACGATCATGCCGGCGCGCTGCATGGCGGGGCTGCCGAGATCCTCGTTGCTGATCGGCGCGGGGCCGCCCGGGGCGGTGGTCCATCCGAGCATGGCCGGATCCGTTCCGGCCTTGTACGAGTTGGTCGCCGAGGCCTGCGCCTCGCCGCCGACGAGCAGCGCGACGGTGCTGGTGCCCGCGGCGATGTCGTGGCCGATGCGGTCGAGCAGGGCCGCCGGCCAGTGGCCGCCGATCGGCGTGGTCGACGTGTGTTCGGGCGCCGCGCCGAGACGTTCGGCGAGCAGGCCCGGCAGGTCGTCGTAGTTCCAGCTCGCGGTCTTGATCGCGTGGATGGTGTCGATCCGCGTGGCGAGATCGGCGCCGGAGTCGGCGATCGCAGCGAGGGTGGCCTCATGGATGAGGTCGAGCGGTTCACGCGGGTCGGCGGGCGCACCGGCACGGCCGGAGCGCAGGTCGCCGACGCCGATCACGACGGGCACCCGAGTGGGGTCGGTCATGGCGTTCCTTCGGTCTGCTCGGGGAGGAGGACGCCGCCAGCTTAATACGGACTATTTCAGTCTGTAAATCGAGGAGTGGTCTGGCACACTTGCCCGATGTGACCGAAGTACCCGCACCCCGCCGCCGCGGCCGCCCCCGCGACGCCGACCTCGAGGACCGCGTGTTCGACGCCGTGCTCGAGGTGTATTCCGAGACGAGCTGGCGTGGCTTCACGCTCGACGCGGTCGGGCGACGCGCGCGGGTGGGCCGCGCCGCCCTCTACCGCCGGTGGTCGAGCAAGGACGACCTGCTGGTCCAGGCCCTCGAAGCGCGCAGCCCGCTGCCCGTGCCGATCGACACCGGCGCGCTCCGATCAGATCTCGTCGAACTCGCCCGGCAACTGTTGCGCGGTTACCGGACCACCCCCGGTCTGGTGAGCCTGCGCGTTGCGCTCGACGCCCGCGCCAATCCCGAACTGCTCGCCCGGCTGATCCACACCCTCAACCGCAGCCGCGTGCTCGCGGCGCGCACGATCGTGCACCGCGCCGTCGAGCGCGGCGAACTCCCCGCCGACACCTCGGCGACGCTGCTGCTCGAGATGGTCACCGGCACCGTGCTCAGTCACGTCCTGTTCGCGTTGACGACGCCGGACCAGAGCATCGACGACGACTACGCCGAACTCGTCGTCGACGCGACGATCGGCGCGTTGCGCCGTCCCGGGTCGTGACCGGTACGGTCTCCCGTGACCGAATCGCGATCGAATGCCGCCTGGTAACAGTGTGATTCCGGCCGCTTGCGCCGGTCGTCCGGGCTAGCCTGGAATGCGAATACTCGCAGGGGGGCGCCAATGGGAGGCCGACGATGGATGTGCAGGCGGTAGCGGAGGTCACGCGGCTCAAATACCGTTATGCGCGAGCGCTCGACACGAAGGACTGGGACGAACTGGCGAAGACCCTCACCCCCGACGCGCACGCCGTCTACGGGGAGCATCTCGTTTTCGACTCGCGCGACGCCTTCATAGGTTTCCTCGAGAACACGCTGGGAACGCGCTTGATCACGGAGCACACGTGTTCCCATCCCGAGATCGACATCGCCGACGACGGCCGCACCGCCACCGGGGTGTGGTTGCTGTCCGACACCGTGATCATCCCCGAGGACGGGATGTTGTTGCGCGGATCGGCCTATTACCACGATCGATACAGTCTCGACGACGACGGATGCTGGCGTATCAGCCGCACCGGTTACCAGCGGAACTGGGAGACGGTCACATGCATGGGCGACGCGGCCTCGGTACGGTTGACGACCAATCGATGGGCGCTGCTGCAGCAACCGAAAGCGTCCTGAGCGGAAACGACACGATGGTCCCGGAAGGCTCCGCCGATTCCCCCCGTTCGGGAGGCTCCGCCGATTTTCCCCGTTCGGGGGCGCTGCCCTACCTGACGGTGCCGCGGGCCCACGAGGCGATCGAGTGGTACACCCGGGTCTTCGGAGCCTCGCTGACCGCCGATCCGGTCGTCATGGACGACGGTCGCGTCGGGCACGCCGAACTGCGGTTCCCCAGCGGAATGGTCTATCTCGCAGACGAATTCCCCGAACTCGGACTCACCGCGCCGCAGGAGGGGGCGGTCTCGGTGAGCCTGATGCTCGAGGTGGCCGACACCGACACGGTGCTCACCCGCGCCCGTCTGGCCGGCGGTTCGGTCGAGAGGTGGATCAACGAGGCCCACGGCCATCGCAACGCCACCCTCCTCGATCCCTTCGGGCATCGCTGGATGCTCGTCGGACCGTTGACCGGCAAGCTGCCGCCCCTCGGGAGTGAACTCCGGCTCGGTACAATGCGGCGATGAGCGAGATCGCGCGTCGCAGTGAGTTTCCCGATGTCCGTGGCTGGATCCGGGCCCTGCCCACCCTCACGGCGTCCGCGCCGCCGTTCGAACCGGCCGCGACGCCGCAGGAGACCTTCCTCCGGTGGCTCACCGAGGCGGCCGAGGCCGGCGTCGCCGAGCCGCACGCCGCGACCCTGTCGACCGTCGACCCATCCGGGACGCCCGACGCGCGCATGCTGCTGATCAAGGACGTCACCGACGACGGCTGGTGGTTCTCCGGTGACGACCGTTCCCCGAAGGGCCGCCAGCTCGATACGACACCGGCCGCCGCGCTCACCGTGTACTGGCGCGAACTCGGCCGGCAGATCCGCGTGCGCGGGCCCGTCCTGGTCGGCCCACCCGAGGTGTGTGCCCGCGACTTCCGGGAACGGTCGATCTTCGCCCGCGCGGTCGCGTCCACGGGACACCAGAGCGAGGTCCTCACCGATCCCGCCGAGTACGACGACCTCGTGCGGGAACGCCTGACCGCGCTCGAACACGATCCGGACCTCGTCTCGCCGCACTGGACGGCGTGGTACGTCGCCGCCGAGGCCGTGGAGTTCTGGCAGGCGGACCCGGGCCGGCGACACCTGCGGTATCGCTACCGGCGGGTGGGGGATCGGTGGGTCACCGAGGAACTTCATCCGTGACGTGTCGCGTGAGAAGGATCCGTCCCTTGCGACCGGTAGGCTCCCGCCCGTGAACGAGTCCTTCATCCGCACACGCGTCGCCAACGGAGTCGGCGAAGTGCAACTCGACCGTCCCGGTGCGCTCAACGCGCTCGACCGGTCGATGATCCGCGACGTCCGTTCGTCGCTTCTCGCCTGGCGCGACGACCCGGCTGTGACGGCCGTGCTCGTCACCAGCACGTCCGACCGCGCGTTCTGCGCCGGTGGCGACGTCAAGCCGGTGCGCGAGGTGGCCCTCGAGGGACGCTTCGACACCGTCCGGGAGTACTTCGCGGACGAGTACCGCCTCGACGAACTGGTCGCCACCTACCCGAAGCCCTACCTTGCGCTTCTCGACGGCGTCACGATGGGCGGTGGCCTCGGTATCTCGGTGCACGGCGCGGTGCGCGTCACCACCGAGAAGACCACGATGGCCATGCCCGAGACCGCCATCGGGTTCGTCCCCGACATCGGGTCGAGCCACTTCCTCCCGCGCCTGCGCGGCACCACCGCACGGTGCGACGCGGTGGGGATGTATCTCGCACTCACCGGTGCCCGCATCGACGCCGGCGACGCGCTGGCCGTCGGCCTGGCCACGCACTACGTGCCCAGCTCCCGCATCGACGACTTCGCCGACCGCATCCGCGCCGGCCGGTGGCGCGACGCTCTCGACGAGTTCGTCGAACCGGCCCCCGAATCCTCCCTGGCGCACCGTTTCCCCGATATCGAGACGGTGTTCGGCGACGGCACGGTGCTCGACATGGTGACCCGCCTCGACGGCCTCACCGACATCGACGCCGAGTGGGCCGAGCAGACCCGCACCGCTCTGCGGTCGTTGTCGCCGACGAGCGTGTGGGTCACGGCCGAACTCATGCGGCGCGGTGCCGAGAGCACCCTCGAGGAATGCTTCGCCCGCGAACTCGACGTCGCCGTGCGCGTCGCCGCGACGCCGGACTTCATAGAAGGTGTGCGCGCCGTGCTCGTCGACAAGACCCGCGACCCGCAGTGGTCGCCCGCGACGCTCGAGGACGTCGATCCGGCGGCGATCGCCGCACTGTTCGGCGACGGATAGCCCCGCGACCTGCTCGTCTACCGGGCGTGACGCTGCGGTACCTGCAGGTCGACGACGATGGGCTGCCCACCGAGGGTCGCGTGGATCTCGGGCTTCTCGAGCCCGCCGGCCAGCAGGTACTCGCCGAGCAGCGTGAGCAGTTCGTCGTTGTCCGCTATCGGGTCGCCGTGCGATCCGGTGCTGCGGGAGTTGCGGGAGGTCAGTTCGTTCTGTGCGAGTCGCGCGGCGATACGCACCGACGCGACGCCCATCGAATTGCGCCGCGACGGGACCGGACCCGGTGCGGTGATCGTGCCCAGGCCCTCGGTGGCCGTCGGGGTCGTCGTGGTGGTGGCGGGCCCGCTCGCGGAGCCGTTCGTGCCGGTGCTGCTCACCAGGGTCGTTCCTTCCTCGGAATTGCCGGCGCCCACCCCGCCGGCCGGGTCACCTTCGAGCGACGATGCGTCCCCCACGCTCGTGCGGTGTGTTCCGGGATCCGGCGTGCTCGTCAGCGGGGTACTGCTCGGAAGAGGAGTGCTCGGCAGCGGGTAGACGAAGGTGCCCGAGCGCTTCGCGCGTCCGGATCGCCTGCTCGTATCCGCCGTCCCACCGGACGACAGGTCCTCACCGGCTGCGGCCGGTACGTCGTCGTTCATCGACACAACTCCTGATTCCACCCGAATACGTCGGATCGACGAAAGGGAAAGTATCAGTAAAATCCGCTGGACGCACTACCCGTCCGGCGTCGCCGGGACGCTCAGTCGGTCGCTGCGACCAACGGTTCGAGAGTCAGCTCCGGCAGCTCCTTGAGGATGTACTGCAGCCGCCACTTGTCGCTGACGAGAGCGAGAAGCACGCCGTCCGACCGGGTGAACACCTCGACGCCGCGCTGGCGGTTCAGTTCGTCGGCCGAAGCCGCATCGGTGCGACGCGCGAGCGAGTAGCCGAGATGCTCGATCTTCGGGTCGACGTTGTACTCGGCCTTCATCCGCGCCGCGACCACCTCGAACTGCATCGGACCCACGGCTGCCATCACCGGCGACGCGTCGCCGCGGACGTCGTTGCGGAGGATCTGCACGACGCCCTCGGAGTCGAGCTGGTCCACGGCCTTGCGGAACTGCTTGTACTTCGAGGCACTCTCGGCCCGCAGGATCGCGAAGTGCTCGGGCGCGAACGACGGGATGGGCGGGAACTCCACCTTCTTGTCGACGTAGAGGGTGTGGCCCGGCGCCAGTGCGGTCGCGTTGACCAGGCCGACGACGTCGCCGGGATAGGCGTTCTCCACCGTGGAGCGTTCGCGGCCGAAGACCGTCAGCGCGTACTTGGTGGCGAAGGGCTTACCGGTCTGCGCGTGCGTGACGACCATGCCGCGCTCGAACACACCCGAGACGACACGCATGAACGCGAGCCGGTCGCGGTGGGCGGTGTCCATGCCGGCCTGCACCTTGAACACGACGGCGCTGAACGGATCGTCGACCTCGCGAGCGGTCTCGTCGATCGCGAGACGGGCCCGCGGCGGCGGTGCGAGCGTGACCAGGGTGTCGAGGATCTGCCGCACACCGAAGTTGAGCATTGCCGACGCGAAGATCACCGGCGAGGTCTGCCCGGCGAGGAACAATTCCTGATCGTGGTCCTGGCCGTTGGCCGACAGCAGTTCGGACTCCTCGGCGGCCTCGACCCAGGTGTCGCCCTCGAGGGCGAGCGCCTCGTCGGGGGACAGATGCTCCTCGGGGGCGATCTTGGCGCCGCCGGCCGTGCGGGTGAACTTGATGTACTCGGCCGCGTCTCCGTCCTCGCCGCGACGCAGCAGACCGCGGAAATCGCCGGCGATGCCCACGGGCCAGAACAGGGGAGTCGGCATCAGGCCGATGCGCTCGTCGATCTCGTCGAGCAGTTCCAGCGGCGTCCGGCCCGGTCGGTCCCACTTGTTGATGACGGTGACCACGGGGATGCCCCGGTGGCGGCACACCTGGAACAGCTTCAGGGTCTGCGGCTCGAGACCCTTCGCCGCGTCGATGAGCATGACGGCGGCGTCGACGGCGGTGAGGACGCGGTAGGTGTCCTCCGAGAAGTCGGAGTGACCGGGGGTGTCGACGAGATTGACGACGTTGACGACCTCGTCGTCGGTGCCCGCGACGTCCGAGCGGGTGTAGTTGAACTGCAGGGCCGTGGAGCTGACGGAGATGCCGCGGGCCTTCTCCATCTCCATCCAGTCGGAGACCGTCGACTTGCGGCCCGCCTTGCCGTGGACCGCGCCGGCCTCCGAGATGACCTTCGCGTGCAGGGCGAGCGCCTCGGTGAGCGTCGACTTACCGGCGTCGGGGTGGGAGATGACGGCGAAGGTGCGTCTGCGCTCGGCTTCGGCTCTGACCTCCTTCGCGGACCCGGGCTTCGCGGTGCCGGAGGACTGCGCAGGCTCCGTCGTGCCGGTGGATTGACTGTCGGCCGAAGCGTGCGGGGTGCTCAACGGGAAAAACCTCTCGAAGGGGGCAGGGAGTAGGGGCGCTATCGCCGCCAACTCGTCCATGTTACTCGGCGATTCGGTGTCGATTTCCGCCAGATTCGATCACGTTTCCCCGAGGCCGCCCCATACCGACCGCTCGACGGCGCACGCTGATGTGCAACTACCGGATCTTGATCGAGGTCGTGCACCACCGGATGAGGAGCGGGTCGTGAGCAGGTTCACCGAGGAGATGTACGCGACGGCGGAGTCGGACACCGGAGCTCTGGTCACCGGCGAACCGGATACGCCGCTGCGGCAGAACTGGGGAGAGATCCACCGGCAGGCCCGCCGCATGGCCGGCGCACTGGCTGCGGCGGGAATCGGGCCCGGTGACGCGGTGGGTGTCCTCGCGGGACAACCGGTGGACATCGCACCGGTCTGCCAGGCCGTGTGGATGCGCGGCGGGAGCGTGACGATGCTGCACCAGCCCACTCCGCGCACCGACCTGCAGATGTGGTCGCGCGACACCGAGGTGGTCCTGCGGATGATCGACGCCCGCGCCGTCGTCCTCGGCGCACCCTTCGAGATCGCGGAGCCGCTGCTGCGCGAACGGGGCATCTCCGTCGTCACCGTGGAGCGGATGCGGGAGGGGAAACCCGTCGATCCCGTCGACACGGCGGAGTCCGACATCGTGCTGCAGCAGCTGACGTCCGGGTCCACCGGCTCGCCGAAGGCGGTGCGGATCACGCACGGCAACTTCTACGCCAACGCCTCGGCGATGATGGACCGCGTCAAGTTCTCGCTCGACGACGACGTCATGATCAGCTGGCTGCCGCTGTTCCACGACATGGGCATGGTGGCTTTCCTCAGCGTCCCCATGCAGGTGGGCGCCGAGGTCGTGTCGGTCACGCCGCTGGACTTCCTCCGCTCGCCGATCCTGTGGGCGGAGCTGATCAGCAAGTATCGCGGAACCCTGACCGCAGCACCGAATTTCGCGTACTCGTTGCTGGCCCGGAAGTTGTCGCAGGCGCAGGCCGGCTCGCTCGACCTGTCGTCGATGCGCTGGATGTGGAACGGCGCCGAGCCGGTCGATCCCGACACGATGGAGGCGCTCGCGGAGGCCGGCGAGCGCTTCGGTCTCGACCCGTCCGCCCTCGCGCCCTCCTACGGGATGGCCGAGACCACGCTCGCGGTGTCGGTCCCCGATCCGGGGCGCGGGATGGTGCTCGACGTGGTGGACCCGGACCTGCTCGAAGCCGGTGGGATG
Source organism: Rhodococcus sp. 5G237 (assembly GCF_053764735.1). Taxonomy (NCBI): domain Bacteria; kingdom Bacillati; phylum Actinomycetota; class Actinomycetes; order Mycobacteriales; family Nocardiaceae; genus Rhodococcus; species Rhodococcus sp. 5G237. The sequence goes on from NZ_JBSNCD010000002.1 coordinate 668,269, forward strand.
GCCGTGCCGACCAGCCGCACCCACGCGCGTCGCATGCCCACCCTCGGCCGTCTCGTGGCCGGCCTCGAGGGTCGGGTCGTCGGCCACGACGGACAGGTGCTGCCGCCCCGCGGCGTGGGCATCATCCAGTTGCGCGGCGAGGCCGTCACGCACGGCTATCTCACCGTGGACGGACCCGTGCCCGCGCAGGACGCCGACGGCTGGCTCGACACCGGCGACGTGGGCTACTTCACCGAGGAAGGGCTCGTCGTGGTGTGCGGCCGGGTGAAGGACGTCATCATCATGGGCGGCCGCAACATCTATCCCACCGACATCGAGCGAGCAGCGGGGACCGTCGACGGGGTGCGTCCCGGCAACGCCGTCGCCATCCGGCTCGACGCGGGGGACAAGCGCGAATCGTTCGCGGTGGCCGTGGAGACCAAACTCTTCGACCACCCCGACGAGGTGCGCCGCATCGAACACGACGTCGTGCACGCGGTGGTCGCCGAGGTGGGTGTGCGGCCCCGCACGGTCGCGGTACTCGGTCCCGGCAGCATCCCGAAGACCTCCTCGGGCAAGCTGCGTCGCGGCACCTCGCTGGCGTTGCTGACGCGGGCCTGACCGTCCCGCATCGATCGATGCGGGGTCAGTGGATGCGGTTCTGGGCGCCCTCGAGGCCGAGCCTCAACAGCAGTTCGACGGCGTCGGCGCCTTCCTCGCACCACACGTCGAGTTCCTTGCGTTCGGTGGCCGAGAACGGCTTGAGCACGAAGTCGGCGGGATCCTGGCGGCCGGGAGGGCGGCCGATGCCCATCCGGACCCGCAGGTAGTCCTTGGTGCCGAGCGCCGACGAGGTCGACCGCAGGCCGTTGTGCCCGTTCTCGCCACCGCCGAGCTTGAGCCGGATCGTGCCGAAGTCCAGGTCGAGCTCGTCGTGCACGACGATCACGTTCGCGGGATCGACCGAGAAGAACTTGGCCAGGGAGGCGACCGGACCGCCGGACAGGTTCATGTAGGTGCGCGGCTTCGCGATGATCACCTGCCGCCCGTCGAGCCGGGCCTGCACGATGTCGGCGTTGCTGCGCTTGTGCGCGGAGAACTTGCCGCCGACGCGTCCGGCCAGCACGTCGGCCACCATGAATCCGATGTTGTGCCGGGTGTTCTCGTACTTCGGGCCGGGGTTGCCGAGACCGACCACGAGCGCGGCGTCGTCGCCCACGAGCTGATCCTTCCGTGCATTCGAACGACGTGCGGCGCGCCACCCCGAAGGGATGACGCGCCGCACGAGTGACTTCACAGGGAGCCGGTGAAGGCTCAGGCCTCCTCGGAGGCCTCTTCGGCGGTCTCTTCGCCCTCGGTGCCCTCCAGGGCATCGGCGGAGGGAGCCTCGACGATGTTCACGAGCAGCAGCTCGGGATCGTCCTGCAGGGTCGAGCCGGCGGGCAGCTCGACGCCACCGGCCAGGATCTGGGTGCCGGCCTCGGCGCCCTCGATCGAGACGGTGATCTCCTCGGGGATGTTCAGGGCGTCGGCCTCGAGCTTGATGGTGTTGACCTCGTTGACCACCAGCGTGCCGGAGCCGGCCTCACCGGACAGGACGACGGGCACCTCGACGGTGACCTTCTCGCCCTTCTTCACGACGAGCAGGTCGGCGTGCTCGATGTAGCGGCGGATGGGGTGGACGACGACCGACTTGGTCAGCGCGAGCTGATCCTCGCCGTCGATGTCGAGGGTGAGGATGGCATTGGTGCCGTGGTTACGCAGCACGGCTGCGAACTCGAGGTCGGGGAGGGCGAGGTGCCGGGGCTCGGTGCCGTGGCCGTAGAGGACGGCAGGGACCTGGCCGGCGCGACGGGCGCGGCGTGCGGCGCCCTTGCCGAACTCGGTGCGGACGCTGGCTACGAGACGATTCTCGTCGGACATGATGTGACGGCTCCTACGCTGGTGGCACTTCGTGGTCGGGTGTTCTCGAACGAACGGATCCGACACGTGCGACCGGGGAGCACATTGCTTCCGTCGCAGCCGCGTCGATCACGGTGATCCAGCGATATTGCGGTTCACCCTCGCCGAGACAACTCGAACCACTTTACCGGACGACGTCGATCAGGGACAAACAGCCCTGTCGCCGACTCGTATGAGCTTCACGACCGGGCGATGTCGTGCACCGAGGCGAGGAACCTGTCGACGTCGGCGGGGGAGACGAAGTAGTGCGGCGACGCCCGCACCACCGACTGCAGGTCGCGCGAGGTCATGTCCAACAGCGTCGAACTGCGGCTGCTGACCGTGACCGTCACCGACCGCTCGGCCAGGGCGTCGCGGACCTCCCGCGGGTCGCGGCCGTCCAGGGTGAACGAGACGATGCCGCTGCGCTGCTCACCGAGGTCGGTGACGGTGACGCCGTCGATGCCCGCGAGCCCCTCGCGCACGTGCCCGGCCCGGTAGGCCACCGCCTCGGCCACGGCGTCGATACCCAGATCGAGGAGATAGTCCACGGCCGCGCCGAGCCCGAGCCGGGCCGCCACTCCGGCCTCCCACATCTCGAAGCGGGTGGCGTCCGGAGCGAGTGCGTAGCTGTCGGCCGAGGTCCACGAGGCGCTGTGCAGGTCGAGAACGGCCGGTTCGAGTTCGGTCACCAGGCGCGGCCGCACGTAGAGAAAACCGGTGCCGCGCGGACCTCGGAGCCACTTGCGCCCGGTGCCCGACAGCGCGTCGACGTCGAGTTCGGGCACGCTCACCGGCAGTTGCCCCACCGACTGGCACGCGTCGAGCAGCACGAGCGCCCCGACCGCGTGCGCGGCGTCGGCGACCTCCCGGACAGGGTTGACCAGCCCCCCGTTGGTGGGGGCGTGCACGACGGACACGAGCCGCACCCGTTCGTCGAGCATCCCCTCGAGTGCCTCGACGTCGATGCGGCCGGACGGATCGGACGGAACGACCTCGACGGTGGCGCCGGTCGCCCGCGCGCGCTGCAGCGCGGCGATCGCGTTCGCGGCGTATTCGGCCTGCGAGATCAGGATGCGGTCGCCGGGTCGCAGCGGCACCGCGTAGAAGAAGGACGTCCACGCCCGCGAGGCGCCGTCGGACAGCGCGAGGGAGGTCTCCGGCACGTCGAACAGGCGGCCGAGCGAGGTCTTCACGGCCGTCAGGTCGTCGAGCCGTTCGTCGGCCGCCACGTACCCGCCGACCTCGGCCTCGCGCCGCAGGTGCGCGAGCATCGTCTCGAGCACCGGTGTCGGGGGCAGCGACGAGCCGGCGCTGTCGAGAAAGACCCGGTCGAAGCATCCCGGTGTGTCGCGTCGGGCCGCCTGGAGGTCCAGCACGGGCCGCTCACCTCCTCCGTCGTCCGTATCGTCGGGGTCGAGCCTGCCCGGTGGAGTGCGTTCGCGCACGCACCGGTGCGTTATCCGCGCGTCGTGTCCCCGGGCGGGTTAGTCTCGACCGCAGACCTGGCGCACCGGCCGAGGGGGTGGACGAATGGCAATGGCAGTCGATGCCGCAGCCTCCCGTGCCCGTAAGGAACTCGGCTCCCGAGCAGCAGCGGAGGACCACGTCCGCAGCAGGGCGTTCCGGCTGGGAATCCCCAGGCTGATCGGGGTCGAGCTCGAATGGCTCACCGCGCGGGCCGACGGCACCGAATCGCGTCCCGAACTCACGAGGCTCGTCGAGGCCCTCGGGCCTCACGCGCCGCGCACGGTGGCGCCGTCGTCGTCGGCCCGTCCCCTGCCGTCGGGCAGCGCGGTCAGCGTGGAGCCGGGTGGTCAGATCGAGCTGTCGAGCGTGCCGTGCACCTCGGCGCGGCAGGTGTGCGATCGGCTCACGGCCGACCTCCGCATGCTCCGGGCGTTGCTGGCCCGCCGGTCGGTGATCATGCTCGACCGTGCCGCCGACGAGGTGCGGCCTCCCCACCGTCTGCTGCGCACCCCCCGTTACGGGGCGATGGAGCTCCGCTACGACCGCATCGGCCCGATGGGCCGGCTGATGATGAACAGCACTGCGTCGGTGCAGGTTTCCGTCGACGCGGGACGCGACGAGGCGGAGATCGTGCAACGCTGGGAGCTGCTCCACGCCATCGGCCCGGCGATGATCGCGGCCTTCGCGTGCTCACCCCGGTTGCGGGGCGCTCCGGAGGGCGACTGGGTGTCGCAGCGGATGCGCACGTGGCTCGAACTCGATCCCGACCTCGGCCACGTCCACCATCCCGCCGACTACCCGGCGTGGGTTCTCGATGCACCGCTGACCTGCGTGCGTTCGGAGCTGCCGGAGTGGTACGCACCGCCCGGCGCGACCTTCGCGGCGTGGCTCGCGGGTGAGCTCGATGCCGACATCCGCCGTCGGCCCACCGTCGACGATCTCGACTATCACATGACGACGCTGTTCCCGCCGGTCCGACCGTGCGGGCATCTCGAGGTGCGTTATCTCGATGCCCAGCCGGCCGAGTCGTGGCAGGTGCCCGTCGCGGCCTTCGAAGCCCTGCTCTCCGCTCCGGAGGTCTCCGCGGAGGCGTGCGCGATCGCCGCGCCGGTGCGCGACCAGTGGTCCGAGGCGGCCCGCATCGGTCTTGCCTCGCTCGAATTGCGTGCTGCCGCAGCGGGTCTGCTCTCGCTCGCAGCGGAGTCCTCCCGCGACATGCGGTTCACCGCGGCGCTCGACGCGGCCGCGGCACGGTGCCTGCGCGGTCTGGCGCCGGGTGAGGAGGTGCGGTGACACCTGCTCGTGTTGCGCTCAGGCGTCACCTCGAGCGGGCGCGTGCCCGCACCGAGGTACTCACCTCCGTGCCGGAACAGGATCTCACCGCACAACATTCGCCGTTGATGAGCCCGCTGGTGTGGGATCTCGCGCACATCGCCAACCAGGAGGAACGCTGGCTCGTGCGGGTCGCGGGCAGGCGCCCTGCGGTCCGCGGCGACATCGACGATCTCTACGACGCGTTCCGGCATCCCCGCGCGACCCGCACGGGGCTGCTGCTGCTCGATCCCGACGCCGCTCGCGGTTACGCGCGTGCGGTCCGCGATCTCACCTGGGATGTGCTCGAAGACAGGGCATTCGACGACGAGCTGACCCGCGAGGGTTTCGTCTTCGCGATGGTCGCGCAGCACGAACAGCAGCACGACGAGACGATGCTCGCGACACACCAGCTGCGGCAGGGCCCACCTTTGCTCGATGCGCCGGAAGCGCCGCGCACCGGAACCGTCCGCGACACCGAACGCGTCCGGATCCCCGCCGGCACATTCGAGATGGGCACGTCCACCGATCCGTGGGCTCTCGACAACGAGCGCCCGGCGCACGTCGTCGAGGTGCCGGAGTTCGAACTCGACGCGGTGCCCGTCACCAACCGTCGTTACCTCGGGTTCGTCGAGGACGGCGGGTACGAGCGGCCCGAACTGTGGAGCGAGGCAGGCTGGCAGCACCGCCTCGACGCCGGTCTCGAGGCCCCGCAGTTCTGGAGTTGCGACGACGAAACAGGGTGGAGCCGAACGGCCTTCGGTCGCACGATGCCGCTGCATCCGGACGAACCGGTCGTGCACGTGTGCTTCCACGAAGCCGAGGCGTTCGCCCGCTGGGCCGGGGGACGTCTTCCGGCCGAGGCCGAATGGGAGAAGGCGGCGCGCTGGGATCCGGCCACCGGTCGCAGCCGCCGATTCCCGTGGGGCGACGAGGATCCCGGTCCCGGCCACGCCAATCTCGGTCAGCGCCATCTCGGTCCCGCCGTGGTCGGCGCGTATCCGCAGGGAGCGTCACCGCTCGGAGTGCACCAGTTGATCGGCGACGTGTGGGAGTGGACGTCCACACCGTTCACCGGTTATCCGGGCTTCCGCGCGTTCCCGTACCGCGAGTACTCCGAGGTCTTCTTCGGCGACGGCCACCGGGTTCTGCGTGGAGGATCGTTCGGGACCGACGAGGTCGCGTGCCGCGGGACCTTCCGCAACTGGGATCTGCCCATCCGCCGCCAGATCTTCGCCGGGCTCCGCGTCGCGTACGGGACGGGCGATGTGTAGACATCTGGCGTACATCGGACCGGAGACGAACGTCGCCGCACTGCTGTCCACCGGAACCAATTCGCTGCTCCGCCAGTCGTGGGCGCCCACCGACATGCGTGGAGGAGGGACGATCAACGCCGACGGCTTCGGCGTCGGATGGTGGAGTGCCGAAGGCACTTTCGGACGCTACCGATCGGCGTTGCCGATCTGGTCCGATTCCTTCGTCGGTGAAGGCCTGACGTCGATACGGTCGCGCACCGTCGTCGCCGCGACCCGCTCGGCCACCGAGGGGATGCCCGTCGAACGATCGGCGGCCGCACCCTTCTCCGACGACCGGTGGGCGTTCAGCCTCAACGGAGTCGTCCGGGGCTGGCCGGGATCGCTCGTCACCCTCGCCGGTGCGCTGCCCGTCGCCGAACTGCTGCGACTCGAATCTCCGACCGACGCCGCCACGTTGTGGCTCCTGCTGCAGTCGCGGCTGCGCTCGGCCGATCCCGAACCGGCGCTGCTCTCGCTCGTCCACGACGTGCTGGAACTCGCACCGGACTCTCGTCTGAACATGTTGCTGTGCAACGAATCCGGGATTTGGGCCACCGCCTGGTACCACTCGTTGTGGACGTTCGTCGACGAACAGGTCGCGATCGTGGCGTCCGAACCGTTCGACGACGACAGCCGCTGGACACCCGTACCCGACCGGCATCTCGTCGCCGCGATGCCGGGCAAACTCATCGTCTCACCACTGGAGGTCGGCTCACCGTGATCGTCGACGTGCACCTGCGCCCTGAGGACCTCGACGCCAAACTGCGCGAGGACGCACGGCGCGGACTCACGTCCGATCCCAAGTACCTGTCGCCCACCTGGCTGTACGACGCGCGCGGCAGCGAACTGTTCGACGAGATCACGCGGCTGCCCGAGTACTACCCGACGCGCACCGAGTTCAGCCTGCTGCGCCGGCACGCCGCCGACTTCGCCGACGCCGCCCGCCCCGAGATGCTCGTCGAACTCGGCTCCGGGTCGTCGGAGAAGACGCACGTGCTGCTCGACGCCCTCGAACCGTATCTCCACACCTACGTGCCGCAGGACGTCTCCGAACCGGCACTGCGGTCGGCCGTCACCAGACTGGCGGCGGAGTATCCGAACCTGACGGTGCACGGGGTGGTCGGCGACTTCACCGATTCGCTCGCGCATCTCCCTGCCGACGGGAAACGCGCGATCGCGTTCCTCGGTGGCACCATCGGCAACCTCGTCCCGAGCGAACGCGCACAGTTCCTCTCCGGGACGGCCGCGATCCTCCATCCCGGTGAGTGGCTGCTCCTCGGGGCCGGGCTCGTCATCGACCGCGACACCCTGATCGCCGCCTACGACGACGCGGCCGGAGTGACGGCGGAGTTCGACCGGAACGTCCTGCGCGTGCTCAACGACCGGCTCGGCGCCGACTTCGATCCCGGCCGGTTCGTGCACCGTGCCGTCTGGGACGCGGAGAACGAATGGATCGAGATGCGACTCGAGGCGACCGAGGCGATGGACGTGACGATCCCGGGCCTCGACCTGCAGATCTCTTTCGCCGAGGGCGAGCAGATCCGAACCGAGATCTCCGCGAAGTTCCGCCTCGTCGGTATCTCGCAGGAACTCGCCGACGCGGGATTCGTGGTCCGGCACGAATGGGTGGATCCGGACGGACGGTTCGTCCTGCTCGCCGCCTCCCGGGAGTAGTCCTCGAAAGGACGCCGACGAACCGATTCGACTTCCGCCGCGCCGACACGGGACGCTGGAGGACATGACGTCCTCCCGTCCCGTCCTGACGACCCCGGTGCTGTTGCTCATGGCCGTGGCGACGGGTCTGTGCGTGGGAGGCAACTACTTCAACCAGCCGCTGCTCGACTCGATCGCCGAAGCACTGGACACCTCCCGATCTGCCGCCGCCTCCACCGTGACGGTCGCGCAGGTCGCCTACGCGCTCGGGCTGCTGTTCCTCGTGCCGCTCGGCGACATGTTCCCGCAGCGGCGGCTGGCGGTGATGCTCATGCTGGCCGCGGCGGCGGGGCAGGGGCTGAGCGGATTCGCGCCGAACATCGGGGTGCTCGTGGTGGGCACCGCGATCGCCGGTCTGTTCTCGGTGGCCGCGCAGGTGCTGGTGCCGTTCGCGGCGACCCTCGCGACGCCGGAATCGCGGGGTCGCGCGGTCGGCACGGTGATGAGCGGGTTGCTCGTCGGGATCCTCGTGGCGCGGAGTGTCGCGGGCATCCTCGCCGAACTCGGCGACAGCTGGACGACGGTCTACCGGGTGAGCACGGTCGCCATGGTGATCGTGGCCCTCGCGTTGTGGCGGGTGCTGCCGGCGACCCCACCGGTGGTCCGCCAGGGTTACGGCAGCACGCTGCGATCCCTCGGGACGTTGATCGTCACGCATCCCCGACTGCGGACCCGGACGCTGCTCGGCGGACTGGGTTTCGCGTCGGTGGGCGCGTTGTTCTCGACGATGGCGTTCCTGCTGTCCGACCCGCCGTTCGGCCTCGACGACCTGCAGATCGGGCTCGTCGGGCTGGCCGGGGTGGCCGGTGCGTTCGCCGCGACCGCGGCGGGCCGGCTCGTCGACCGCGGTTACGGACCACCGACGACGGCGGTGGGTGTGGTCACGCTGGTCGCGTCGTGGGCGGCGCTCGCGGCGGGCGGGAGTTCACTGGTGTGGTTCGTCGTCGGGATGCTCGTCGTCGACCTCGCGCTCAATCTCGTGCACATCACCAACCAGAACATCGTGTACGCCCTCGACCCCGACGCCCGCTCGCGCGTCAATTCCGTCTACATGACGGGCTACTTCGTCGGAGCGGCGTCCGGTTCGGCGCTCGGCACGATGGCGTGGAGCGTCGGTGGGTGGACCGCGGTGTGCGTGCTCGGTGTCGGGCTGGCGGCCCTCGCGGGCGTCGTGTGGGCGCTCGATCTGCGGCTCGCCGCCCGGATGCGTGCGCGTTCGGCTACAGCGACCGGCGGACCGGCAACAACCTGAGATCGCGCGCCCGGCCGATCGCCTCCACCCGCGTGTGCACTCCGAGCTTGCGGTAGATGCTGCGCAACTGGGTCTTGATCGTGTTGTGCGAGACGAACAACTTCTTCGCGATGTCGGCGTGCGTCGATCCCAGCGCGAGCAACTCCAGCACGTCCGTCTCACGCCGGGACAGTTCGACGTGGGTGACGGGTTCGGTGAAGACGGACCCGATCGCCTCGTCCGGGCCGATGGGACCGCCGAGTTCCGCGAGACGCCCGGCGACACCCTCGGCGAGAGTCGTGAAGGCGCGGCGGTTGCCGAGGGCCTCGGCGAGGGTGCGGGCCCGCTGCCAGCTGCGTACCGCGGCGTCCTTCTCGTCGAGATCGAGGTGGGCGCTCGCCTCCATGAGCAACGCCTCGAGATGTGCGCGCGGGAAACCGCACTCCGTCCACGGAACGCGCTTGAGTTTCTTGAGCGCGACGTCGGGATGGCCGGTGAACAGTTCGACGCGCGCGTTCGTCACCACGAGCATCGGATGGTTCTGCGGCGACTCCTCGGCGAGGGCGCGCGCGAGGTTGCCGTTGCCGAGCGCCAGCTGCAGGTCGATCTCGGCGGCGCCGAGCAGGATGCGCGAGAACGCGCCGCGGTCGAACAGATCGTGGTGCGAGGCGATGAGCCGGTGGAGTTCGGTGAGTCCGTCGTAGGCGTTGCCCGTCGCCAGGTTGTAGTAGGCCCGGCCGTAGGCGACGAATCCCCAGAGTTCCTCCGAGACCCGCGGGACGCCGAGCTCGTCGAGATATTCGACGGCACGGTCGAGCTCGAGCGAGTCGAGGTGGACGAGCGTGGACGCAACCCGACCACCCACCTTGACCATCTCTCCCCAGCGGCCCTCCGTGGGCTCGGCGTTGCTCTCGGTGCGCAGCCATTCGCGGGCGCGTGGATTGTCGCCGGTCACCGCCCAGTTCAGCGCCGAGCTTCCCGCGGCGTTCTGGATGACGAAGGCGATGTTCGCGGCGTAGGCACCGCGGTAGGCGCGGCGGAAGACGGTGGTGGACTCGGTCAGATATCCGGCGAGCTGGAGCGTGATCGCCCACTGCACTCGCAGCAGCGGGAGCTGCGGGCCGAGATCGTCGGGCCGGTGTTCGAGGATCGAATGGACGAGTGGACGCAACAGGAGCGTCAACCGCGCGGCCTCACCGAATTCGCCCGAGACCCGCAGGGTCAGGGTCTGCACCGTCGCGACGTACACGGCCTGGGCGGCCCCGGGTGTCTTCCCGAGCTCGGCGAGTTCGTCGGGATCCGTGGGCAGGGAGGCGTGCAGGATCGAATGTTCGTCGAGCATCTGCGTGAACAGCGCGCGACCGGCCTGGACCGACGGGTGGTCGCCGAGCTCCTGGTCGGGGATCTGCCGGAGCACCTTGACGAGAACGTCGAAGGAACTGTCGACCATGCGCGCCCAGGATTCCTCGACGATCGCCACGGCGGTCTCCCAGTCGCCGGCCTCGACCGCGTAGATCGACGCCTCGGCGGGCTTGCCGGCGTCGCGGTGCGCCCGGGCGAGTTCGACGAGCAGGGCGTCGACACGTCCGGGTTGCTCCCGGCGGGAGATGTCGAGCACGCACGAACGGACGGCGTCGGGCCACCGCCATGTCCGGGGATCGTCGAAGGGCGAATCCATCACGAGGCCTGCCGCTGCGAGCATGGCCAGTGATGCTTCGGCATCCGCCGTGCCCGTCAGTTCGGCTGCCCGGTGGGCGGTGACACTGTGGGCAGCGGCGACCGAGAACGCGAACTCGCGGTGCGCGTCGTCGAGTTCGTCGAGCCGGTTCTCGACGTACGTCCGCACGAGGCGGGCCAAGGCAGGGGTCGGCAGTCCCCGGGAGTCGATCAGGCGCTGGGGCCGGCTCCGGGCGACGACCGCGGCCGCCGAGACCAGGGTGGGCACACCACCGAGCACGCGACACACGACCTCGCACTCGCTGTCGGTGCGCTCCGGTCCGGCATCGCGCAACAGCGTCGTCGTCTCCTCGACGGTGAAGGCGAGATCAGCCGCCGGGACGTACGTTGAGTCGATCCCGCGGAGGACGACCTCGGTCATGTCGGTGCTGTTGCCCGGCAGGCAGACGATCGCGTCGAGCCGTGGGCAGTGGTCGAGCAGCCGGAGGGTTCCGTCGAGCACCTCGGCCGAGTTCTGCGGCGACACGCAGGCGAGCACGAGCAGGCAGGCCGACTTCAGATCGCGGAAGGTACGGACCACACGCTCGGTCGGGGAATCGTCGGGACCGCCGGTGGAGACCTCGACGGCCGGGTGGTCGGCGAGAACCTCGAGCACACGCTCGGACAGGTCGCCCTCGCCGTCGCCGGACGCGGCGAGTTCGGGGACCCAGACGATCGTGTGGTCGGGTGCGCCGCCCCGATGGAGCCATCCTGCAACGAGGGTCCGTTTGCCGAAGCCCGGGGGAGCGTCGATCACCGTCAGCGTGGAGCACCGGTCGAGACACGCGAACAGTCGGGGCCGCGCCAGAGCCGAGGACAACGAACGCCACGCGGGTGCACCGACGCGAGGGGAGCCGGAAACACTCACGCGCACTCCTTCGGAAGGCTACGGTCCCATCTGCGCAGGCGTCGACGCCCGAGCAGCGTCCCCCGACAGGCTCTTGGTCGATCACAGACTACCTGGTCCGTTGTCGTGAGGTGCGGTAACGACAACCGTCGTGACGTGCGGTAACGACGGCAGCCCCGCACCCGGACCGTCGAGCGGACTCGACGGAGCGGGGCGGGGCTGCGGCGGTGCGGTCCGGCGACTAGCTACCGGATGCGCTCAGACGTGCCTTCTCGAGTGCGGCGAGGGTGCGCAGGATCGTCGCCTTCTGCTTCTCCAGATCGCTGCGGCGGGCGCGGGCGGCGAGGCCGTTCTGCTCGGCGACGAGCGCGAGCTGCGCGTCGATCGCGGAGAGCTGATCGAGCAGCGCGAGGGCCCGGGTCTGGATCTCCTCGACGTCCACGGCACCCGTCCGGACCGGAGCCGCGGACTTCGCCGGCTTGGGCGAGGAGGACGACGAGCTCCGGGTCGCGGAGACCGGACGCGTCGACATCTGCGCGGAGGAACCGGTGTGGCTCTCGGTGATCGCGGCGGCGCGGGGACGCAGGGCCTTGCGCACGAGTGCCGGGTCGGGCTGCTCGGCGAGACGGATGTCGTTGAGGGCGCGGCGGGCCTCGCGGGCGGCGAGGCGGTGCTCGTACTCCTCCTCGTCGTCGGACTGCAGGGTGCCGCCGATGGGGCGCAGGCCGTACATGCCCATGAACTTGCGGGCCTCGTCGATGACGGCTTCGTGCTTACGGCATGTGGCACAGCGAGGTTCGTTGCGGAAGACCTCGACCGAGTCGGTGTCGCCACACCAGACGCACGCACCCGGCGACCATCGTCGGACCGTTCGGATTGTCGCGTTTTCCGTAGGGGCTTCGAGAGTTTGCGCGTCGGTCACGAGGTGCCACTTTAGGTGAAAGCCGAGTTACGCAGGGGAGGGGGGTCTCGCATGACCTGGGACGATTTCGCGCGGCGTGACGAAGATCATCCCCGTCCCGGCGCGTCCTTCAAACCATTGCGCCACACAGCATTTCCAGACCACCCGGTCTGTCGGATCACGTTGCGGTAGCAGCCGTGAGCCAGCGCACCAACGGCCGGAACTCGCGCCACACCGAACGCACCTCCTCGAGGGTGCGCGGACTGTCGATCCACGGCGGGGAGATCTCGGTGCGGCCGGCCCACAGGGACCGGTGACGCATGAGTTCGATGCGGGGATGATCGGCGTCCACGCCGCGCGGCCGGGACTTCAACCGGTCGCCGCCGATCTCGTATCCCGCGCGTTCGAGCTTGCGCACGATCCTCCCGAGCTCGGGGCCGCGACGGTCGTGATCGACCCCGGTCCGGTAACCGGCGATCTGATCGGACGAGCCGTGGAACAGGCCGGCGGCGACCCGCAACCCGGCAGCGTTGATCTCGACGTAGTAGCCGACGCTCTGCGCGACGGAGACGAATCCGCCCTGGTGGGTCTTGTACGGCAGCTTGTCCTTGCTGAACCGCACGTCGCGGTACGGGCGGAAGGCCTTGCCCTCCCCGAACTCCTCCTCGAGTTCCGCGAGCAGGGCAAGCATCGGGCCGCGCACGCAGTCGTCGTAGACGGCCTTGTGCGCGGCCCAGAATGCTTTGCTGTTGTCGGCCTCGAGATCGTCGTAGAAGTCGAGGGCCGCGACGGGAAATCCGGTGAACACCCGGACAAGTCTGCCCCGTCGTCGAGCGGAAGGTCAGGCGACCCCGTTGAACAGCGAGGTGACCGAGCCGTTCTCGAAGACCTCGCGGATCGTCTGCGCGAGCAGCGGAGCGATCGACAGCACGGTGAGGCAGTCGAACTGCTTCTCCGGCGGGATCGGCAGCGTGTTGGTGACGATGACCTCCTTGGCGCCGCACGAAGCGAGGCGCTCGGCGGCCGGGTCGGAGAGCACACCGTGGGTGGCGGCGATGATGACGTCGCCCGCGCCGGCCTCCTTGAGGATCTTCACGGCGCCGGCGATGGTGCCACCGGTGTCGATCATGTCGTCGATCAGGATGCAGGTGTGGCCCTCGACCTCACCGACCACGCGGTTCGACTTCACCTGGTTGGGCACCAGCGGGTCGCGGGTCTTGTGGATGAACGCCAGCGGCGCGCCACCGAGGGTGTCGGCCCACTTCTCGGCCACCCGCACGCGACCGGAGTCGGGGGAGACCACGGCGATGTTCTCGACGCCGTACTTGCCGCGGATGTACTCGGCGAGCTGGCCCTGGGCGTGCATGTGGTCGACCGGACCGTCGAAGAAGCCCTGGATCTGATCGGTGTGCAGGTCGACCGTGATGATGCGGTCGGCGCCGGCGGTCTTGAGCAGATCGGCGATCAGGCGAGCGGAGATGGGTTCGCGACCACGGTGCTTCTTGTCCTGACGGGCATAGGGGTAGAACGGCAGGATCGCGGTGATGCGCTTGGCCGAACCACGCTTGAGCGCATCGATCATGATGAGCTGTTCCATGACCCACTGGTTCAGCGGGAACGGATGGCTCTGCAGCACGAAGGCGTCCGAACCACGCACCGACTCCTCGAAACGCACGAACGTCTCACCGTTCGCGAAGTCCCGTGCCGTCTGCGGGGTGAGGGGGACGCCCAGTTCCTTCGCGACCTGCTCCGCCAGCTCGGGATGGGCCCGGCCGGAGAAGAGCATCAAGTTCTTCTGGTTGTCGATCCAATTGGTCACTGGTTCTGGCCGTCCTTCTGGCGATCGTGGTCGTGCTGCTGCTGTGCTCTCGATGCTGCCTCGGCAGCGGGGGTACCGGCGCGATTTCGCTGGACCCATCCTTCAATATTGCGCTGTGGCGTACCCGACACCGCCAGCGCCCCCGGAGGAACGTCGCGACGGAGTACTGTTCCGGCGCCCGTGTAGGCGCCGTCGCCCACCGTGAGGGGGGCGACGAACATCGTGTCCGACCCGGTCCGGACGTGCGATCCGACGACCGTGCGGTACTTCTTCACCCCGTCGTAGTTGACGAACACGCTCGACGCTCCGATGTTGGAGTGCTCGCCGATCTCCGCGTCGCCGACATAGGTGAGGTGGGGAACCTTCGAATGCGCGCCGATCTGCGCGTTCTTCGTCTCCACGAACGCGCCGAGCTTGCCGCACGCACCGAGTTCGGTGCCGGGACGCAGGTAGGTGAACGGTCCGACGGTGGCCTCCGCGCCGATCACCGAGTCGGATCCGTGGGTGCGCACGACGCTGGCGCCGGCGCCGACCTGCACGTTGGTGAGGGTCGTGTCGGGGCCGACCTCCGCGTCGTCGGCGACGACCGTGCGGCCGCGCAACTGCACACCGGGATGGATGGTGACGTCGCTGCCGAGGACGACGTCGACGTCGATCCACGTCGACGCCGGGTCGATCACCGTGACACCCTCGCGCATCCAGTGCTCGAGCAGGCGCCGGTTGAGTTCGGTGGTCAGTGCGGCGAGCTGGACGCGGTCGTTGACGCCGGAGACCTGCACGGCGTCGTCGGTGTGCACACCGCGGACGGTCAGGCCCTCGCCGCGGGCGATCTTCACGACGTCGGTCAGGTACAGCTCGCCCTGCGAGTTGTCGTCGCTCAACTTGCCCAGCGCCGACCGCAGCGCGGCCGCGTCGAAGGCGTACACGCCCGTGTTGATCTCCTGGATCGCGCGCTGCGTCGTGGACGCGTCCTTCTCCTCGACGATGCCGGCGACGTCGCCGTCGGTGGTGCGCACGATGCGTCCGTAGCCGGTGGGCTCGGACACCGTCGTGGTGAGGACGGTGACGGCGGCCGGTTCGGTGTCGAGGTGCGCGTCGAGCAGTTCCTGCAGGGTGTCGGGGCGGAGCAGCGGGACGTCGCCGGCGGTGACGACGACCGTGCCGTCGAAGTCGTCGGGGAGGGCACCGAGGCCGCACTCCACGGCGTGGCCGGTGCCGAGCTGTTCCTCCTGGACGGTCACCAGGATCTCGCGGTCGAGACCCGCGGCGACGGCGCTCACCTCGGCGGAGACCTCCTCGCGGCGGTGCCCGACGACGGTGACGAGATGGGCGGGTCCGAGTGCGGCGGCGGCGTACAGGGAGTGCGCGAGCATCGTGCGTCCACCGAGGGTGTGCAACACCTTCGGTGTCTTCGACCGCATCCTTGTTCCTGCTCCGGCTGCCAGCACGACGATCGCGGTCTGCACCTGCATGTAGCTCCCTCGACACGTTTCTGCACGCCGGTCCGTGCGTGCACCGGGGAAGCACTGCGGCTCCCCGGGACGGTTCCCGCTCCGCCGCCAGGACTCGAACCTGAACTATCTGAACCAAAATCAGAGGTGCTGCCGATTACACCACGGCGGACTGCCACACCTCCGCGGCGGAACCGGCGGACGTGCGCCCCCGATCCTCGCACGAGACGGCGTCGACGTCGAACCTGGGGTGGCGGGATCGGGAATGGATAGGCTGTCGAACGTTCGAGTACGTCCTGTCGCCGAAGGAGGACATGTGTCGCAGGCGTCGCCGAAGCGAACCGAGCGCACTCCGCGGATCCGGATGACGGGCACGCAGCGTCGGGAACAGCTCATCGAGATCGGCCGCGCTCTCTTCGCCGAGCGCGGCTACGAGGGCACCTCCATCGAGGAGATCGCCCAGCGGGCGCAGGTCTCCAAGCCGGTGGTCTACGAGCACTTCGGCGGTAAGGAAGGTCTCTATGCGGTGGTCGTCGACCGCGAGATGACGGTCCTGATGTCGATGGTCACCGAGAGCCTCACCCGGAACCGCTCACGGATCCGCGTCGAGCGCGCGGCGCTCGCCCTGCTCACCTACATCGAGGAACGCACCGACGGCTTCCGGATCCTGGTGCGCGACTCGCCGATGTCGGCCGAGGAAGGCACCTATTCGAGTCTTCTCAACGAGGCGATGCGGCAGGTGGGGGAGCTGCTGACCGGCGACTTCTCCCGCCGGGGCCTCAACCCCGATTTCGCTCCGCTGTACGCCCAGGCACTCGTCGGTATGGTCGCCACCACCGCGACGTGGTGGCTCGATCGCCGCACCCCCTCCAAGGAGGATGTGGCGGCCCACCTCGTGAACCTGTGCTGGAACGGCCTGATCGGTCTCGAAGCGGACCCGAAGCTCGGGGAACCCCCGATTTCCGAATAGTCCTCTCGTTTTCGGGACCGTCTGCTCTCTGCTTCCAGGTAAGTGGCGTTATCGTTGGGATACCCGTGAGAAGGCAGGCTGTGGTGGGACGACAAGTACGCGCAGAGGTGACGCGCGAATCTGTGCTGCAGGGAGCAGCGACGGTATTCGTCCGCGACGGATACGCGGACGCGAACCTGGGCGACATCATCGAGGAGGCCGGTGTCACCAAGGGGGCGCTGTACTTCCATTTCGGTTCGAAGGAAGAACTGGCGCGCGGGGTGATCGACTCCGGCTATCTCCGCTTCGAGGCCGCCGCCGAATCCAAGATGGACCGCCGTTCCCCGGCGCTCGAGACACTGATCGACCTGTCGGTCCTGCACGTCGACATGTCCGAGACCGATTCCGTGGTGCGGGCGATGTTCCGGCTGCTGGTCGAGATCGGCGACTACCAGGGCACCGAGCACCGGCCCTACGAGATCTGGCAGAACAACCTGCAGGAACTCGCAGCCCGGGCCGCCGAAGAGGGCGACCTCGTCGAGGACGTCGACGTCCGCGCTGTCTCCCTGTTGCTGCTCGAGCAGGCGATGGGCGCCCGGATCATGGCGAACGCCCTCAAGGCGACCGAACGGCTCGCCGAACAGACGGGCGCGATGTGGCGGATGATCCTGCCCGCGCTGGTGCCGGCGAACAAACTCGAATACTTCCGGCAGTTCGTGGAGCGCCGTCTGCGGCTGCAGTCGTGAGTTTCGGGCCGTTCTCCGCCGAGGAGGCCCCCGCGGCGCTGGCGGGTCTGCTCGACCGGTTCGGGCCCGACACCGCCGTGACGATCGGTGTCGTGCCGTCGTTGCTCACCATCGACCAGGCCGCCGACGTCCTCGGCTGCTCCCGCCGACACGTCGCCCGCCTGGTCGACACGGGCGCACTCGCCGCCGACTTCCACGGCCTGCACCGGCGGGTGTCGCGTTCCGACGTCCTCGAACTCGCGAAGCAGCAGGCGGAGGTGGTCACGACGGTCCTCGACGGACTCGCCGACCTCACGCGGCGCGAAGGACTGTACGACCCGTTCTGACAGCATGACGCGGCCCGCCGCGGCAGCACGGTACGGTCCGTTCCGACGATTCGACGAAGGGTGACGATGCCGGTTCGAGTGGTGCTCGGTGCGACGGTCCTCGCCCGCCCCCGCTTACGCGATGTGGCGCTCGCTCTCGCCGAAGAGGGCCTCTACCAACCCTTCTGGAGCGACGGGATCATCGCGGAAGTGGACCGCCGACTACCGCAGGAACTGCTGCGTCCCGCCCGCGACTTCCTCTTCGCCGAACTCGACCGCGCCTTCCCCGACGCCCGCGTCGTCTGGCCCACCACCGTGCTCCGCGAGGTCCCGCACGTGACGGGACCGAGGGAGGCGCACGTGACCTCGGTGGCGCTGCTGTGCCACGCGGACGCCGTCGTCACCGCCGACCCCGAGCTCACCGGGGCACTGGAACGATCGGGCATCGAAGCGTGGACACCCGACGCCTTCGTCACCTTCGCGCTCGACGCCGATCCCACCCGCACCCGCGCGGCACTACTGAGAATGGTGCGCCGCCGCTGGCTCGCCGACGACGACACCCGGCGCGAGGTGGGCAACGACGAACTGCTCGCCAGGCTGGCCGAGTGGGCGGCGCGCGATCTCGGTGCCAACAGCGCCGACCTCCTCGCGCCCCCGGCGCGGTGACGCCCGGGGGAACAGCGGAATAGACTCGACAAGGTTCTCGTCCCACACTCAGGAGCGCCTTCCTTGTCTGCTGTGCCCCCGGCCGCTGTCCCACTGTCCGGATTGGCGCGGATCGCGCTGGCCGACGACAGACTGCGCAGAATCGGCGAGCTCGCCGGTTCCGCCGAACAGGAGATCGTCGCACCACCCGCCGCGCGGCCGTTCGTCGCGGCGGCGCTGGCCGAGAAGTCACCGCTGCTCGTGGTCACCGCCACCGGACGCGAGGCCGACGATCTCACCGCCGAACTCACCGAGATGCTCGGCGAGGGCGTCACGCAGTTCCCCTCGTGGGAGACCCTGCCGCACGAGCGCCTGTCGCCGAGCGCCGACACGGTCGGCCGTCGCCTGCACGTCCTGCGTCGCCTCGCCCGTCCCGACGATCGCGATCTCGGGCCCGAACTGCGGGTCGTCGTCGCCACCGTGCGGTCGCTGGTGCAGCCGATGGCTCCCGGACTCGGCGAGATCGACCCCGTCACGCTGCGGGTCGGCACCGAACACGACTTCGAGGAACTCGTCGAGCGACTCGTCGAACTCGCGTACACCCGCGTCGACATGGTCGGCAAGCGCGGTGAGTTCGCGGTGCGCGGTGGCATCCTCGACGTCTTCCCGCCCACCGCCGACCATCCGGTCCGCGTCGAGTTCTGGGGCGACGAGGTCACCGAACTGCGCTGCTTCTCCGTCGCCGACCAGCGTTCGATCTCCGAAGTCGACGTGCCGGTGCTCGTCGCACCGCCGTGCCGCGAACTGCTGCTCACCGACGAGGTCAAGGCCCGCGCCGCGCAGCTCGCCCAGGACAACCCGGCCGACGCGGCGCTCGTCGAGATGCTCGACAAGATGGCCGGCGGCATTCCCGTCGAGGGCATGGAAGCGTTGCTTCCGGTGCTGCAGCCCGGTGAGTTGCAGTTGCTCACCGACGTTCTGCCCGCCGGGACGCACGTGCTGATCTGCGATCCGGAGAAGGTCCGCACTCGCGCGAGCGATCTCGCCCGCACCGGGCAGGAGTTCCTCGAGGCGTCGTGGACCGCCGCCTCGATCGGGGGCGCGGCGCCGCTCGACACCTCGAACCTCAACGGAGTGGACGGCCGGAAGCTCGATCTCGGTGCGTCGGCCTACCGGTCGTTGCGTCAGGTGCGCGAGGCCGCGCAGGCCGCGGGCAGACCGTGGTGGACGCTCAGCCCGCTCGCCTCCGGTGCCGACACCGAACTCGTCCTCGACGTGCAGCCCGCCCCCGAGGTCCGCGGCTCCGAGGACCTGCTGTCGATGCTGTTCGTGAACCTGCGCGCCCACGTCACCGCCGGTGGCCGCGCGGTGATCGTCGTCGCCGGTGCGGGCACCGGACAGCGGATCCTCGAGCGGCTGAAGGAGAACGAGGTCCCCGCCGCCAAGCTCGAGCCGGGCACCGAACCGGTGCGCGGGCAGGTCGGTGTCATGCGCGGTTGCCTGCACGAGGGCGTCGTCCTCCCCGGCAACGACGACAACGCGGTGCCGGGGCTGGTGATCGTCACCGAGGCCGACCTCACCGGCAACCGCGTGGTCACCGAGGGCCGCAAGACTCCCGTCAAGCGTCGCAACCAGGTCGACCCGCTCGCCCTGAACGCCGGTGACTTCGTCGTCCACGACCAGCACGGCATCGGCAAGTTCGTCGAGATGGTCGAGCGGACCGTCGGCGGCGCCCGCCGCGAATATCTCGTCATCGAATACGCACCCGGCAAGCGGGGCCAGCCCGGCGACAAGTTGTTCGTGCCGATGGAACAGCTCGACCAGCTCTCCCGGTACGTCGGCGGCGAGCTGCCGTCCGTCAGCAAGCTCGGCGGATCCGACTGGGCCAACACCAAGCGCAAGGCGCGCAAGGCGGTTCGCGAGATCGCCGGTGAGCTCGTGCGGCTGTACGCGGCGCGGCAGGCCTCGCCCGGCCATGCCTTCGCGCCCGACTCGCCGTGGCAGAAGGAGATGGAGGACGCCTTCCCCTTCACCGAGACACAGGATCAGCTCACGGTGATCTCCGAGGTCAAGGCCGACATGGAGAAGGCGGTGCCGATGGACCGCGTCGTGATCGGCGACGTCGGCTACGGCAAGACCGAGATCGCGGTGCGTGCGGCGTTCAAGGCCGTGCAGGACGGCAAGCAGGTCGCGGTGCTCGTCCCCACGACCCTGCTCGCGCAGCAGCACCTGCAGACCTTCACCGAGCGGATGGCGGCCTTCCCCGTGACGGTGAAGGGACTGAGCCGGTTCACCGACGCATCCGATTCGCGCGCGGTCACCGAGGGCATGGCCGACGGCACCGTCGACATCGTCGTCGGCACCCACCGCCTGCTCCAGACCGGGATCCGTTGGAAGGACCTCGGTCTCGTGATCGTCGACGAGGAGCAGCGTTTCGGCGTCGAGCACAAGGAGCACATCAAGGCGCTGCGCACGCACGTCGACGTGCTCACGATGTCGGCCACACCGATCCCGCGAACCCTCGAGATGAGCATGGCCGGGATCCGCGAGATGTCGACCATCCTCACCCCGCCCGAGGAGCGGCACCCGATCCTCACCTATGTGGGTGGTTACAACGACAAGCAGGTCGCCGCGGCGATCCGCCGGGAGTTGTTGCGCGACGGCCAGGTCTTCTACGTCCACAATCGGGTGAGCTCGATCGACAAGGCCGCCAAGCGACTCCGCGATCTCGTCCCCGAGGCGCGGGTCGCGGTCGCGCACGGGCAGATGAACGAGGAGACTCTCGAGAAGACGGTGCAGGGCTTCTGGCAGCGCGAGTTCGATGTGCTGGTGTGCACGACGATCGTCGAGACCGGTCTCGACATCTCGAACGCCAACACGCTCATCGTCGAACGCGCGGATTCGCTCGGCCTGTCGCAGCTGCACCAGCTGCGCGGTCGCGTCGGGCGTTCGCGTGAGCGCGGCTACGCGTACTTCCTGTACCCGGCGGAGAAGCCGCTGACGGAGACCGCCTACGACCGGCTCGCCACGATCTCGCAGAACTCCGATCTCGGCGCGGGTATGGCCGTGGCCATGAAGGACCTCGAGATCCGCGGCGCCGGTAACGTTCTCGGTGCCGAACAGTCCGGTCATGTCGCCGGGGTGGGCTTCGACCTGTACGTGCGGCTCGTCGGCGAGGCCGTCGAGGCGTACCGGGCCGCGGCCGACGGCCGCACGGTCACCACCGACGAAGCACCCAAGGAGGTGCGGATCGACCTTCCCGTCGACGCGCACATCCCGGCCGACTACGTCGCGTCCGACCGGTTGCGTCTCGAGGCGTACCGCAAGCTCGCCGCTGCGAACGACGACGCCGCGATCGCCACGGTCGTCGACGAACTCGTCGACCGCTACGGTCCGTTGCCCGAGGAGGTCCAGCGGCTCGTGTCCGTCGGCCGGTTGCGGTTGCTGTGCCGCGAGTACGGACTCGAGGAGGTCGCGGTCACCGGCACCCAGATCCGGATCTCGCCGATGGAACTGCCCGACTCGAAGCAGATGCGGCTGAAGCGGTTGTATCCGGGCGCGCAGTACCGCGCGACGAGCGGTCTGGTGCAGCTGCCGATCCCGCGGACCGGCGGGGTCGGATCGGACCGGGTGCGCGACGTGGCGTTGCTGCAGTACATCGCCGACTTCCTGCTCGCTCTCGACGGCAAGCCGCAGGGTTCGGTGGATCTGAACAGTGCGGCGACGGTGAACGCATGACCGACTACACCGCTCTCGTCGAGGCGGCGGCCGTGATGGACAGACTGTGGTCGTTCGGGGGTTGGGAGGTCACCCAGACCCACGAGAGTCTGCGCCGCTATCTGATCGAGGAGACCTACGAGGTACTCGACGCCGTCGAGTCGGGTGATCCGGACGAGCTCCGCGAAGAACTCGGCGACCTGCTGCTGCAGGTGCTGTTCCACTCCCGGATCGCCGAGGCGAACGGCCGGTTCACGGTGGACGACGTGGCGGCGACGCTCGTCGCCAAGCTGGCCGCGCGCAGCCCGCACCTGACCAACGGGCACACCGGGCCGCTCGACGTCGCGGAACAGGAAGCGGCGTGGGAGATCGCGAAGAAGGCGGAGAAGGCGCGGGCGTCGTGCCTCGACGGGATCGCAATGGCGCAGCCTGCACTCTCCCTGGCCGACAAGGTGATCGAACGCGCGAGGCGAGCGGGTTTCCCGGAGGACCTGGTGCCCGACGCATTGCGGGTCGTCCGGATCACCGGCACGGGTGACACGGAGTCGACGCTCCGATCGGCGATCCTCGCGTTCGCCGGATCGATCCGGGCGACGGAGAAGGCCGCGCACACCGACGGTGTTGCGCACGGTGGGCTCGACGAGGATGCGTGGCGTCGCTACTGGGCACCCGCCGACGAGCACCGCGCCTGAATGTGTCTCATCCGACCCAGCGGACCCCGTGCCGGCTGTCGGGTGGAATACACCAGCGGCCCTCGAACTCCGGGAACTGCGCCCGCACTTCGGGGAGCAGATCGGGGACGGTGAGCAGGATGCAATCGGGGGATGCGTCGCGCAGAGCGGTGAGGTCGACGATCGGGACGTCCGTGCCCGGCATGCGCCGGCCGGCCTTCGCGGGTGAGCCATCGGCGACGGCTTCCATGAGTGAGCGGTCGACGCCCGCGCGCGCGAAGAGCGCCACGGCCCGGGAGGCCGCGCCGTAGGCGAACACCCGTCGGTGTTCGGCGGCCGACTTCCGCAGCCAGGAGACGAGTTCGTCCACCTGGCGGTCGGCCTGCCGCTGCAGGGTGCGCAGCGTCGCAGCGCTCGTGATGCCGGTCGCCCGTTCGGCGGCGAGGATCCGGCGCGCGCTCAGTCCGGCATTCGTCCACGGATCCCGTTCGGCAGCGACCAGCACGGTGCCGCCGTAGAGGTCGAAGGTCCAGGCCTCGGAGATGTGCAGTCCCACGTCCTCGAGCAGTCGCCGCAGCGCGGTCAGCGAGTAGTACGCGAAATGCCCGTGCCGCAGGGCGTTCCACTGTCCTTGCGAGACGATGGCGGAGAGGGTGTGGAACTGCAGCAGCAGCACACCGTCGGGGGACAGCGACGCCGCGCGCTTGAGGAAGGCCGCGCGCTGATCGGTTTCGTGCATGATGCCGAAACTGTCGAGGACGACGGACGCGGCGGCCCCGGGGACGGCGGGCCGGAATCCGCGTTCGATCAGCAGGGGAAGCCAGGTGCCGCCGTGCGGGCTGCCGAACTCGATCACCGTGCGGCCCTTCAGCCTGCCGGCCTTCCCGACCGCCTCGACGGCCTCGCGGGCCTGCTCGCGCAGCGCCTCCGGCTCGATGCCGCGGGGTTCGTCCGGGACGGTGTCGTCGTCCGCCAGTTGCGCGAGTCCGCACCCGGTGCACAGAACCATCGCCAGTTCGTGGGCTGATTCGGCGGGTGAGGGAGACGAGTCCGCGGATGGAAAGAGATCGGCGGGCGGGACCGCCCCGAGATCGAGGACTCGCTCGAGGCGATCGTGGCCGCACGCGCGGCACCTGTTCATTCGCGGGACACGCCCGCCGGCCGTGGCCGCAGCGTCGGGTCGAGGCGTCCCGCATCGGACAGCCGCCGCAGATGTGCCAGACGTGTGAAGCGCTGCGTGAAGTCCTCCTTCGTGAGGTCGTCGGCGACGAAGTGCCGGAACAGTTCGGCTGCGCCCGCGTCGACACTCCACGACGGGACGAAGGCCGGCATGGCGCGGCGGATGGCCGAGAAGTCCACGCGGTACGACCGCGGGTCGGGGCCGGTCTCGCCCGTGATGGAGACGAACGAACAGGGGACCGCGCGGGTGACGGACTCGGCGATGTCGCGTACGCGGACGTTGTTGCACTCGGTGCCGACATTGAAGGCGGCACAGTACACGTCGCTCTCCGGTGCGGTGAGCGCGCACGCGAACGCGAGGGCGATGTCCTTCGCGTGGACGAGGGGACGCCACGGGGTCCCATCCGACAGGACGCGCACCTCGCCGGTGAGCACCGCGGTGCCGACGAGATTGTTCACGACGATGTCCGCGCGGAGCCGCGGCGAGTATCCGAAGGCCGTGGCGTTGCGGAGGAATACGGGACAGAAGCCCGAGTCGGCCAGTGCCGCGACGTCGTCCTCGACCCGGACCTTGCTCACGGCGTAGGGCGTGAGCGGACGGAGCGGGGCGCTCTCGTCCACGAGATCGTCGCCCGCGCTTCCGTACACCGAGCAGGTCGACGCGTAGAGGAACCGGCGCACACCGGCCTCCTTCGCGCACCTGGCGAGGTGGACGGACCCGAGATGGTTGATGTCGTAGGTGATCTCGGGTGCGAACGCACCGAGCGGGTCGTTCGACAACGCCGCGAGGTGGATGACGGCGTCGAAACCGGTGAGGTGCTCGACTCCCACATCGCGGATGTCGACGGTCATGCCGGGCGGATCCTGCGGTGCCGTACCGAGGGTGCATTCGGCGAACAGGCCTGTGTCGAGGCCGACGACCTCGTGACCGCGCGCGAGCAGTTCGGGCACCATGACGGATCCGAGATAACCTTGATGGCCTGTGACGAGTACGCGCATGTCAATCTCTCCCGGGATCGTCGGCGGTCATGAGGTTCACGAGGTCACCGCCGGTGTCTCCCACACCGTCCACGGATGGATACCGCGTGCGAAGTTGTCGTCGAGTTCGGCGCGTTCCTTGAAGGTGTCGGCCGGCTTCCAGAAGCCGAAGTGGCGGTAGCCGAACAGTTTCCCCTGTCCTGCGAGCGGACCGCACACGTCGGCGACGAGGTCGCCGCCGGGTGGCAGCAGGTCGAAGATCGCCTGGTTCAGGACGAAGTATCCGCCGTTCTCCCAGATGGGGAACTCGCTGACCGGAGTGATCTCCTTGATCTCTCCGTTCTCCGCGACGTCCACGCAGTGGAAGGACGACTGCGGGGGCACGACGAGCATGGAGGCCGTGGCGCCGGACGCGTGGAACGCCTCGATCATGTCGTCGAGCGGGGCGTCGGTCAGCACGTCCGCGTAGTTGGCGAGGAAGTACTCGTCGCCCTCGAGATGCTTGCGGACGCGGCGCAGGCGTTCACCGATCGCCGATTCGAGCCCGGTGTCGACGAAGGTGATCTTCCAGTCGCTGATGTCGGTGCTCAGGCAGTCGACCCGGTTGCCGTGCAGGACGAAGTCGTTGGACTGTTCCTCGTGGTAGTCGAGGAAGAACTCCTTGATCTTGGACGCGCCGTAGCCGAGGCAGAGGATGAACTCCTTGTGCCCGAAGTGCGCGTAGTACCGCATGATGTGCCACAGGATCGGGCGCGGACCGACCATCTGCATCGGCTTGGGCATCTGGTCGTTGCGATCGTTGCGCATGCGCATGCCGTAACCGCCGCAGAACAGTACAACCTTCATGATGTGGTCCTCCAGGACAGTTCGGGTTCACCGATGGTCGTGTGGATGGTGGGGAGGGGGAAGACGAGACGTCCTCCCCAGTCCGCGATGTAGGCGAGTTGGCGGGTCAGTTCGGGTTCGAGGTTCCAGGGCAGTGCGAGGACGATGTCCGGCCGGTCCTGGGCGATCCGCTCGACGGGTTCGATGGGGATCCGGGTCCCCGGAGTGAAGCGTCCGTGCTTGTACGGATTCCGGTCGACGGTGTAGGACAACAGATCCGGTCGGATCCCGCAGTAGTTGAGCAGGGTGTTGCCCTTGCCGGGCGCTCCGTAGCCGACGACCGACAGACCGTCTTCTCGGCACTGCAGGAGGAAGCGCAACAGCTCCAGACGGGAGGTGCGTGCGAGCGGTTCGAGCCGGAAGTAACCGGTGGGATCGTGCAGTCCTGCACGCCTTTCGATCTCGAGTATCTCGGTGACGCGCGGCGTACGGTTCTGTGCGACCTGTTCGGGTCGTGCCCACACGCGGATCGAGCCACCGTGGGTGTCGAGCAGTTCGACGTCGACGACCCGGAGCCCTCCCGACGCAAGAGCCCGAGCGGCCGACAGCACCGTGTAGTACTGGAAGTGCTCGTGGTAGATCGTGTCGAACTGGCCGAGCGCCACCAGGTTCAGAGCGTGGTGGACTTCGATGCTGAGCCAGCCGTCGTCGGCCATGAGCAGGCGCAGTGCCCGCGTGAATCCGACGAGGTCGGGGACATGGGCGTAGACGTTGTTGGCGACGACGAGGTCCGCGGGCCCGTGTTCCGCCTGGATGCGTTCGGCAAGTGCGACATCGAGGAATCCGGTGTGGGTCGGCACGCCGGCGGCCCGCGCCGCCTCCCCGACGTTGACCGACGGTTCGATGCCGAGGCACCTGATGCCGGCGTCCACCGCGTGACGGAGCAGGTATCCGTCGTTGCTCGCCACCTCGATCAAGGTCGAATCGGGCCGTAGCCGCCCGCTTCCGAGCGCGTCGTGCACGAAGCGCCGGGCATGGTCGACCCACGACTGCGAGTACGAGGAGTAGTAGGCGTACTCGGTGAAGGTGTCCTCCGGCGTGATCAGCGCGGGTATCTGCAGCAGCAGGCAGTCCTCGCACAGACGCAGGTGGAGCGGGTAGGTGCATTCCGGGATGTCGAGCTGCTCGGCCGTGAGGAATCGTTCGCACGGGGGAGTGGCTCCGAGGTCCAGGATGCTGGTCAGGCGGTCCGAATTGCACAGTCGGCACTTCATGCGGGTGCCCCCTCGCTGGAAGAGCGTGTCCGGGCCGGCGCCCGAAGTCGATGCCCCAAATAAACCATACTCAAAGAAGGGAAACAAGCCGAAAAAAGACTTTAGTTTGGTTTCGGTGTTTGCTGGAAACCTGACGTCCAACCCCCTAATCTCATATCCGTATTCGTTGTGCCGGTGTCGGGCAGTGCACGCGAAGCAGGGGGAAGCTGGACGTGTTTGGAGGAACTGCCCGATGTCGTTTCAAATCGTGGAGCGCCACGAAACCCTCGTTGCCGGCATTCCGGTTCGTAGTCCCCGCCGAGCTCTCGGCCGACTCCGAGATCCGCACCTCGAAGAGGCATGGGCTGCTCTGCTGAAAGGGGAGACGTACGGTCCGTTCGCTGCCGCCTACACCGATCACGCGGAAGACATAGATTCGTACTACACGCAGACCGTGGGGTTCTGCTGCTCGTCGGTCGACGACGTCCCCGAGGGGTATGTCGTATCCCGTGTTCCGGCCGGCACCTACGCGAAGTTCTCCGCGGTGGGAAGCCGATTCACGGACGTCTTCGACGACCTGTGGCGCCAGATCTGGGACGCCGAAGCGGAGGGTGAGATCACCCGCGCCTTCACCGGTGATTTCGAGACCTACCCGCACGCCTTCGGAATCGAACTCTATGTCGCGATTGTCGACCCGAGGCAGGAGGCGGACCGATGACGTTCACGGTCGTGAAGGCGGAGTCCTGCCTCGTCGGCGGACTCGTGGTCCCGGGAGCGGAGCCGGGAGTTTTCGGAGAATCGGGCGATTTGACCGATTTCACATTGGAGCGGTTGCGGCTGAGGAAGATTCGCGATCTCGTGGCCGTGTTCACCTGCCATCCGCGAGTGGGATGGTCCGCGGTCTTCGGATACCGGCTGGACGATCTGGAGACGGGCGACTCGATGATCCGGGTCGGCGAGCGGTACGCGGCGCGGTTCGTGCCCGACGGGCCGTCCCCCGACCTCTACAAGGATCTGTGGCGGCAGGTCGAGATGGCAGAGAAGGAAGGTGTGATCAACCGCGCCTACACCCAGGAGGTGGCGGTCATACCGGAGCGGGGCGAACCCGTGTTGTACATATCCGTGGTCTGAGCATGTCCCGGTTCGTCGAGCGCACAACCTCGTCGGGGGGCGCTCGGCGGGCCGCGGGAGGAAGGTCGTCCGTGGATCCCCAGCCGCTCTTTACGCGCCGCACGCTCGACTTCTGGGACGAGGACTCGGGATATCACTTCGTCGCCGCCACACCCCAGGGCGAACCGGAACTATGGGCGCAGTTCCTGGACGGCGCCCGCGCCGCCTACCGACGTTTCGGTGCCGAGGGCGCCCTCGAATACGACTCGATCCGTGACGGAAGGTCCACGGCGTTGTTCTTCGCCGCCGTGACAACGGAGGGTGTCGTCCAGGGAGGTTCCCGTGCGCTGGGGCCGTACGGGAGCGGACGTCAGTCCCACGCCGTCCTGGAATGGACCGAACCCGACATCAGGGCGAGGATCGCGCGGATCCTCGACGCCTACGTCCCCCACGGCCTCATCGAGGTGAAGAGCACGTGGGTGGGCTCGGGCGCGGTGCGCCGATCCGCGCTCAGTGCGGGAGTGGCGCGCACGCTGACCTATTCGATGGAGCTGCTCGGCACGCGGTATCTCGTCGCCACCTCGGCGAGCACGGCGGTGGCCCGCTGGCAGGAGGTGGGAGCGGAGATCGTCGACGAGATCCCGCCCTGCCCTTATCCGGACGACCGCTACCGGACGTACCTGATCCTGTGGGACGTCGAACGGTGCAGGTCGGAACGGCGGAGCCGGGAGATCGAGAAACTCCTCGCATCCGATGGGGCGCCCGGTTTCCCGTGTATGTCCTCCCTGCTTCCCCTACGCTCGCTGGGAAGGGGTGACCTGGAGGAATCGGATGGGGAGATGTGATGGCCTCGGAGGACATACCGTGCGCGGCGTTGCTGCTCGCCGAGGACCTCGAAGCGGACATGGCGGTTCTGGAGAGGCTGCGTCGCGACGGCGTAGACCTACGGGATCACCTGGACGACCAACGAGCAGGCCTCGCCGCTCTCGGTGACGCCCTCCCGGACGAGGCCCCGCGATGGGCCTACTATCCCTGGAGCCGCATCGCGGTCAGGATCCTGGGCCCTGCCGGATTCGACCGACTCCGGCTCGACCGTAATCGCAACAAGATCACCGCCGACGAGCAGGCGCGCCTGCGTTCCGCGAAGGTGGGCGTCGTCGGACTGAGTGTCGGCCACGCCGTCGCCTACACCCTCGCCCTCGAGGGTGCCTGCGGCGCACTGCGTCTCGCCGATTTCGACACGCTCGAGTTGTCCAACATGAACCGATTGCCCGTATCGGTCACGGACCTCGGTGTGAACAAGGCCGTGATCGCGGCGCGGCGTATCGCCGAACTCGACCCGTACCTGCCGGTCGAGGTATGGACCGAGGGCGTCACCCCCGAGACGGTGGGGGCGTTCTGCCGGGACCTCGACGTCGTGGTCGACGAGTGCGATTCGCTCGACGTGAAGCTGCTGATCCGGACGGAAGCGGCGCGGCAACGACTCCCCGTGGTGATGCACACCAGCGATCGAGGACTGCTCGACGTCGAACGATTCGACCTCGACGGTGATCTGCTGCCCTTCCACGGCCTGCTCGGCGACATCGACCCCGAGACACTGCAGACTCTGTCCACCCGCGACAAGGTCCCGTACGTGCTGCGTCTGCTCGACCCGGAGGAGATCTCCGCGCGCATGGCGGCCTCCATGCTCGAGGTCGGTGAATCCCTGGAGACCTGGCCGCAACTCGGAGCCGACGTCGGGCTCGGCGGCGTGACCGTGTCCGCCGCGGTGCGCGGGATCGTCCTCGATCGCCCCGTCGCATCGGGACGGTGCCGGGTCGACCTCGACCCGCACCTCGACGCCCTCGACGTGCCCTCCGGGGCTTCCGATGTGCCGGACGAGGCCGACGAGCCGGCAGACACCGAACCGGAGGCGACGGTGCCGGAGACCCCGCCGGACGGAGTGCGGCAGGATCCAATGGAAGCCGTGATCGACGCCGCGATCCGGGCACCCTCCGGTGGCAACGCCCAGCCGTGGTCGATCGTCGTCGAACCGGACCGTCTGACGTTCGCGCTGGCACCCGAACCGGAACCCGTCCTGATGGACCTGCACCGGCGCGGGAGTCTCGTCGCGCTCGGCGCAGCCCTGCACAACGCGCGGGTGGCCGCGGCGAATCACAAGATCCTGGGGCCGGACACGGTGCTCGATCGTCCCGGCGAACCGGAGCCGGGTGTCCCGCTGGCCCACCTGGAGCTGGGAAGCGACACCGATCCGGATCTCGCGGCGTACCACGCAGGCATGCTCGCGCGCGCGACCAACCGGTCACCCGGTGATCCCCACACCGTCACGGACGACGAACTCGAGGCGATGCACGCGGCCGCCCGTCTCGTCGGCGGACGTATCGGGGTCGTCACCGAGAGCGCCGACATCGCCCGCCTCGCGGAGATCCTCGCGGAATCGGATCGCGTGCGGTATCTCGACAATCGGCTCCGCAGCGAGATGGTCGCCGAGCTGCGGTGGCCGGGCGACCCCGATCCCGACAGCGGAATCGAGGTGGACTCCCTCGGACTCGACACCGCGGAGGCGGCGATGCTCGACGTCGTCCTGCGCGACGACGCCCTCGACCGGCTCGCGGAGTGGGGACTCGGGAGGGGCCTCGGCAAGATGACCCGCGACCGCGTGCTCGGTAGTGCCGGACTCGTCGCGGTGTTCACCGAAGGCCGTTCGCCTGCCGACTACATCCGGGGCGGTGCGGCGGTCGAGAGCGTCTGGATCGCGGCGCAGGAGATCGGTCTGGCCGTCCAGCCCGTGTCGCCGGTCTTCCTGTACGCCGATACGCGAAGCGATCTCGAGCGTCTGAGCCCGAGGCATGTCGACGATCTCGACGCGCTCCGGCAGGATCTGCACGCCGTCCTGAACGTTCCCGAGAGTGAAGGCCTCGCCCTGCTGTTGCGCTTCGGTCGTGCCTCGGCTGCCACGATGCGCAGCCGGCGCCGGAACGACCGCGTGCGACATGTCGGCGATGTCGACGGACTCATCCCTGCTCCTGGCTGACGACGGAGGTGTCATGCCCGGTACGAGAAGAACACTCGAAAGCCTGGTGACGAGGATCGCCGCACGGCTGATGCCCGCGGACGCGGCCTCGCACGTGGAGGTAGTGCGTCTCGTACTCCGGGATCTCGTCGAGCAACTCGGCGTCGACACCTGCTTCCTGAGGTACAACGACCACGAGATCGGGGCGACGATCCTGGTCGCCGAGTGGCCGCCGCGGGAGAACGTGCCCGACCCCGATCCCATCGGTGTGGTCTATTTCCGCGATGCGGACCCCGTCTTCGCGGCCGTGGAGCATCTGAAGGAACCGCTGCTGGCGGGTGCCGGCGGGACGTCGTATCCGGCTGTCGAGTCCCCCGACTACACCGAACGGGTGTTCGCCGCATCGGGATGGTCGGAGGTCTCCATGGTGGCCGTGCCGCTCGTGTCCGGGCAGGTCACGACCGGCGTGCTGGGCTTCGTGAACGAAGGGGGGCGGCCGTGGACCGAGGACGAGGTCAACGCGTTGACGTTGATCGCGGTCCTGCTCGCACAGGTGCAGGCACGCGTCCGGGCGGAGGAAGATCTGCGTAGGGCTGCCTACGAGGACGCCCTCACCGGACTCGCGAGCCGACGCGCTCTGTTCGAATATCTCGACAAGCGGCTCGAACCGGGCGCGGAGGGCCCGGTCGGGTTGCTGTTCCTCGACCTCGATCGTCTCAAGGCGTTGAACGACTTCCTCGGGCACGACGCGGCCGACTCGTATCTCTGCCGGATCGCGGACCGTCTTGCGAAGGGCAGCAGGCGCGACGACCTCGTCGCGCGGCTCGGCGGCGACGAATTCGTCGTGGTGCTGGACGGTCCGTCCACGATGGAGGAGGCGATGGAACGGGCGGAGGTGTATCAGGACGCGGTGGGAGCGTCCGTTGCACTCGGCAACCGGACCGTCGGACGGGGCGTCAGCGTGGGTGTCGCGCTCGGAACGCCGGGGGAGCTGAGTTCGGCGAACCTGCTCAGTCGTGCCGATCAGGCGATGATGGTGGCCAAGCGGCATGGTGGCAACGGCGTGGGTGTGTTCACCGAGGACATGAACGAGAAGGGCAAGCGCCGCACCATCATCGAGATGAACCTCCGCTCCTCGATCGACGACGAGCACCTGACGCTGGAGTACCAGCCCGAGATCGACCTGCGGACCGGGACGATCCTCGGCGTCGAAGCGCTCGTGCGATGGAACCGTTCACCGCTGGGCGTGCTCCAGCCGGGAGAATTCGTCGAGGTCGCCGAGGCCACCAATCTCGCCGGTGAACTGGGGGAGTGGGTCGTCACGCGGGCCTGTGCGCAACTCGCGGAGTGGAAACGAGAGATTCCCGACCTGCGGATCATCATGAGTGTCAATGTTTCTCCCGTCCAGCTGGTGTCGATGGATTTCGACTCCACAGTGAGATCGGTGCTGCACCACCACGGCCTCGTGGGGTCGGAACTGTGCCTCGAGATCACCGAGAACGTGGTCGTGGGCGATCTTCAGCGCACGAAGGACACCCTCCGCCGGCTCGAGCGGCTGGGGGTGTGGGTCGCGATCGACGATTTCGGGACCGGGTACAGCTCGCTCGGGCATCTCAAGGCTCTTCCCGTCGACACGCTCAAGATCGACAAGGGTTTCGTGCAGAACCTCGAGCACAGCGAGGAAGATCGGGTCATCGTCGATTCCATCGTGGGTCTGGCCTCGTCGTTCGGCCTGCAGGTGGTCGCGGAGGGTGTCGAGACCGTCGGCGCCGTGAAGCAGTTACTGGATCTGGGTTGCGTACGAGCGCAGGGTTTTCTGCTGAGCAGGCCCACCACGCCCGACCGGCTCCGATGGATGCTCCAGGCCGGGAGTGTGCGGTTGCCGTGGAACACGGACACGTGGGCGGCGACGAAGAGTGTGAAGGGTCGGCTGCCTCACTGAAGATGCTAGAAGTCTGTTATTGCGTGAAAAACAATCTCAAGGTACGGTTTGGGAGTCGGGGTAACCGTGACTCCGGACTGGGGTGACCTTGAATGTACAAGCGTGAGAACGACTTCGCGACGGTTCTCGACACGGATTCCGACCGTGAAGCACCGACGACGAAGGCCGGGTCAGGACCGAACGGGGCACGGAAGATCGGCTCGACCATCGTGCTCCCCGTCGGCTCGCAGGTCGCGTCCGCTCCTCCACCGGTGCGCCGGCCGAGAACCGAACGGCGCTACAGAGCGGCGGTCATCGGCTTCGACCTGTTCGCGCTCGTGGTCGCCCACGTGGTCGTCACGGTCGGATACCACTCCTTCGACCAGATCGACTCCTGGCGCACCCCTGTCCTCATCGGGGCCGCGCTGACGGCGGCGATCGTCTCCCTCGGAATCCAGAAAGCCTGGGACGAAAGAATTCTCGGCACCGGTCCCGAGGAATACCGGAGGGTCGTCCGCGGATATGTCTTCGCCGTCGCCGCACTCGCCGTCGCCGGATACGGATGGGGTACCTCGGCAGGTCAGTCCTGGACATTCGGCTCGCTGCTGATCGCTCTCGTGCTCACCCTGCTGGGACGGACGGTGCTCCGCCGCCACCTCTCGAAGGCCCGCGCCGAGGGCCGATGTCTGCGCTCGGTGCTCGTGGCCGGAGACGTGGAGGAGGTGCACGAACTGGTCTCCCGGGCCGACTGCCTCCGGCGCGCCGGATGGCAGGTCGACGGCATCTGTCTCGCCGTCGACCGCGGCGCCGACTCCCTACCGGTGGCCATCGACGACATCCCCGTGCTCGGCACCGACGAGACCGTTCTGTCCGTCGCCGAGCAGCACAACTTCGAGGCCGTCGCGCTCCTGCCCTCCGGTCGATGGCCGCACGCACGGACGCGCAAACTCAGCTGGGACCTCGAGAAGATCGGTGCCGAACTCCTCATCGCCCCCGTGCTCATGGACGTCGTCGGCCCACGCCTGCACATCTCCCCGCTCGAGGGGCTACCCCTGTTGCAGATGAGTGCCCCCAGTTACAGCGGCCCGGCCTGGATCGTGAAGAACGTCTTCGACAGGGTCCTCGCGGTGCTGATCCTGATGGTGATCGCGCCGGCACTGCTCGCCGTCGCGATCGCGATCAAGGCCGGCAGCAGAGGGCCGATCCTCTTCCGTCAACAACGGGTGGGACGCGGCGGAACCCCGTTCACGATGTACAAGTTCCGCAGCATGGTCGTCGGCGCCGACGAGCACAAGGACGACATCGCCGATCACGACATCGGTGCCGGGGTGCTGTTCAAGGTCCGCGAGGACCCGCGGGTCACCAGGGTCGGCCGCTTCATCCGGCGGTACTCGCTCGACGAGCTGCCGCAACTGTTCAACGTGGTCAAGGGCGACATGTCGCTCGTCGGCCCGCGCCCACCGCTCGAATGCGAGGTCGCCCGGTACGGAGAGGACGGCGCGGCGCGGCGGCTGTTCGTCAAACCAGGTGTGACGGGACTGTGGCAGGTCAGCGGACGCAGCAATCTGTCCTGGGACGAGTCGGTACGGGCCGATCTGCGGTACGTCGAGAACTGGACCTTCATGCTCGACCTGTCGATCCTGCGCCGCACCATCCGGGCGGTTCTCAGCGGGGACGGCGCGTATTGAGGGACATCGCTGTCGAGACAACGGTGGAGTCCGACCCCTCGCGGATTCCACCCTCCGAGGCCGGCGCCGACGATCAGGCGGGATCGTCGGCGCCGGTGCGTCTACATGGGGTTTTCGTCCCGTATGGAATATGGAGGGGTGCCGTCCGATCGAGAACCCCGACGCTGGCTGTGGCCGGTGGTCCTGCTCAGTGCGCTCGTCGCCGTCGTCTTCGTGGCGGTCGAGTCCGCTCTGCACTCACCCCGGCGACCGTCCGTCGAGATCCCCGACGGCGTCCCGCCGGCACCCGGTCTGCCCGTTCCGCCCATCGACGTGAACGGTCCCGGCCGCACAGCAGCACAGCTCGCCGACTGGGCCGAATCACAGTCCCGCGAACTGGGCATCCCCACCACGGCCCTCGAGGCATACGGGCACGCGGCGGCCGTCCTGGCCGTCGGCACCCCCGACTGCGGCCTGTCGTGGACGACCCTCGCCGGCATCGGCAACGTGGAGAGCAGCCACGGACGGTTCGGCGGCGCGTCCGTCGGATCCGACGGCAGAGTCTCGCCGCCCATCCGGGGTGTCCCGCTCGACGGCACCCAGGGCAACGCCGAGATCCGCGACACCGACGGTGGCCGCCTCGACGGCGACCCGGTGCTCGACCGGGCGGTCGGGCCGATGCAGTTCATCCCCGAGACCTGGGACCGGTGGGGTGTCGACGCGAACGGCGACGGCATCGCCGACCCCGACAACATCGACGACGCGGCCCTGACCGCGGGTCGTTATCTGTGCGCCCGCGGGGGCGACCTGACCACCGCGGAGGGCTGGACGAACGCCCTGAGGGCCTACAACCGGTCCACCGAATACCTGATGCTCGTCCGCGACCGCGCCGCCGCCTACGGCGTGGGAGTGCGCCCGTAGACGGCACCGCGCCGGGCCTCGAGCGCGCCTGTGCCTCACACGCAGGTCGCGACCGTTAGGCTGTCTCCAGCGTGCAGACACCGCAGCGTGACAGTCCATCGAAGGAGAATCAGCCAGTGGCCATCATTGAGCAGGTAGGAGCCCGCGAAATCCTCGACTCCCGTGGCAACCCCACGGTCGAGGTCGAGGTGCTGCTCGAGGACGGAAGTTTCGCCCGCGCTGCAGTGCCGTCGGGCGCCTCCACCGGCGAGCACGAGGCCGTCGAGCTGCGTGACGGCGGCGAGCGTTACCTCGGCAAGGGTGTCGAGAAGGCCGTCGAGGCCGTCCTCGCCGAGATAGGGCCGGCCATCATCGGCCTCGACGCCACCGAGCAGCGCACCGTCGACCAGGCCCTCCTCGACGCCGACGGCACCCCCGACAAGGGCCGCCTCGGCGCGAACGCCCTGCTCGGCGCGTCGCTCGCCGTCGCGAAGGCCGGTGCGGAGTCGTCCGGACTCGAGCTGTTCCGCTACGTCGGCGGCCCGAACGCCCATATCCTTCCCGTTCCGATGATGAACATCCTCAACGGTGGCGCCCACGCCGACACGGGCGTCGACGTCCAGGAGTTCATGGTCGCCCCGATCGGCGCCCCGACCTTCAAGGAATCCCTCCGCTGGGGTGCCGAGGTCTACCACTCCCTCAAGTCCGTGCTCAAGAGCAAGGGCCTGGCCACCGGCCTCGGCGACGAGGGCGGCTTCGCCCCCGACGTCGCGGGCACCAAGGCCGCGCTCGACCTGATCAGCGAGGCCATCGGTAAGACCGGTCTGAAGCTGGGCAGCGATGTCGCGCTTGCGCTGGACGTCGCGGCCACCGAGTTCTACACCGAGGGCACCGGCTACAAGTTCGAGGGCCGGAACCGCACGGCCGCCGAGATGGGCGCCTTCTACGCCGAGCTCCTCGGCCAGTACCCGCTGGTCTCCATCGAGGATCCGCTCAGCGAGGACGACTGGGAGGGTTGGGTCTCGCTCACCGAGGAGATCGGCGACAGGATCCAGCTCGTCGGCGACGACCTGTTCGTCACCAACCCCGAACGCCTCGAGGACGGCATCGTCAAGGGCGCCGCGAACGCGCTGCTCGTGAAGGTCAACCAGATCGGCACCCTCACCGAGACGCTCGACGCCGTCGATCTCGCGCACCGCAACGGCTACAAGACGATGATGAGCCACCGGTCCGGCGAGACCGAGGACACCACCATCGCCGATCTCGCCGTCGCCGTCGGCAGCGGACAGATCAAGACCGGCGCGCCCGCCCGCTCGGAGCGTGTCGCCAAGTACAACCAGCTGCTGCGCATCGAGGAGTCCCTCGGTGACGTCGCTCGCTACGCCGGCGAGCTCGCCTTCCCGCGGTTCTCCGTCGAGGGCTGATCGCCGGCATGAGTCAGCGCGGTAGATCCCGTCCCGGAGCGAGGCGCACCCGCACCGAGGGTGTGTCGGGCGTCCGGCGTCCGGGCCGGGTCCGGCCCACGGGATCTACCGCCCCGGCCGAACACGCGGCCGAGAACGCGGGTGCGCGGCCGGCCGGCCGCGAGGACCCCGTTCATTCGTCGCCCGGTCGCGGCCGGCCCGGTGGTTCGGGACGAGCCCGCCCCACCCGGGTCGGCGCGCCCCGCGACTCCCGCCGCCCCCGCACCGAACGCACCGTCCTGGGCCTGTCCACCGGCCGCGCAGTGGTGCTCGCCCTCGTCGTGTGCGGTCTCGCCCTCACCCTCGCGGTGCCGCTGCGCACCTACGTGAGCCAGCGTTCCGAAGCCGAGCAGCTCGCCGCCGAACGCGTGCAGCTCGAACAGGAGATCGCGGCCCTCGAAGAGCAGAAGGCCCGCATGGAGGACCCGGCCTGGGTCCGCGCCCAGGCCCGCGAGCGACTGCGGTTCGTCGTCCCCGGCGATATTCCCTACCAGGTGCAACTCCCTGGCGACGCCCCGCCCGAACGCGAGGAGCGCGAACCCGAGCGGCCGACGACCGGCGCCTGGTACAGCGACCTGTGGTTGTCGGTCTCAGAACCGGCACCCGAACCCGAGCCCGAACCCGTGCCGCAGCAGATGCCTGTGGCACCCCCAGAACCAGGAGATGTCCCCGGGTGACCGATCACGTCACGCAAGAAGACCTCGACGCCGTCGCCGCCCAGCTCGGGCGCGAACCCCGCGGCGTCCTGGCCATCGCCTACCGTTGCCCCGACGGTGCGCCCGGAGTGGTGAAGACCGCGCCCAAGCTGCCCGACGGCACGCCCTTCCCGACGCTGTACTACCTCACCGACCCGCGCCTCACAGCCGAAGCGAGCCGGCAGGAATCGGCCGGGGTCATGAAGGAGATGACCGAGCGTCTCGGCACCGACGAGGAACTGACTGCGGGCTACCGGCGCGCCCACGAGTCGTACCTGGCCGAACGCGACGCGATCGAGTCGCTCGGCACCGACTTCACCGGCGGCGGCATGCCCGAGCGCGTCAAGTGCCTGCACGTGCTGATTGCCCATTCGCTCGCGAAGGGACCGGGCGTCAACCCGCTCGGCGACGAATCCGTCGCACTCGCCGCCGACGCCGGTCTGCGTGGCACGGCGATCCCCGCCGACTGGCCCACCTACGCCGAGCTGCGTGGAGAAGAACAGTGAGGGTCGCGGGAATCGACTGCGGTACCAACTCCATCCGTCTTCTGATCGCCGACATCGCGGAGGACGGCACGCTCACCGACGTCACCCGCCTCATGAAGGTCGTGCGGCTCGGGCAGGGCGTCGACGCCACCGGTCGTCTCGCACCCGAGGCGATCGAACGCACGCGGGTCGCGCTGGTGGAGTATGCCGACCTGATCCGCGAGACCGGCGCCACCGCGGTCCGCATGGTCGCCACCTCGGCCACGCGCGACGCGAGCAACCGTGAGGACTTCTTCGCGATGACCCGTGAGGTGCTCGGTGCCGTGATTCCCGGCGCCGAGGCGGAGGTCATCACCGGCGACGAGGAGGCGCGTCTGTCCTTCGCCGGCGCTGTCGGCGAACTCGACTCCGCGCGTGGTCCTTTCGTCGTCGTCGATCTCGGTGGCGGATCCACCGAGGTAGTTCTCGGCGACGCCGACGGTGTGCACGCCGCCTACTCCACCGACATCGGCTGCGTCCGGCTGACCGAGCGGTGCCTGCACGACGACCCACCGACCGCCGAGCAGGTCGCTGCGGCACGGGAGGTCGCGGCGGGCAAGATCCGCGAAGCGCTCGAGCGGGTGCCGGTCGAGCAGGCGCACACCTGGGTGGGTGTCGCGGGCACCATGACCACCCTTGCGGCGCTCGCCCTCGAACTCGACGAGTACGACTCCGAGAAGATCCACCTGTCGTCGGTGCCGTTCGACCGTCTGCGCGAGGTGTGCGACGGTCTCGTCGCCGCGACCCGCGAGAAGCGCGCGGCGCTCGGCCCCATGCATCCCGGCCGCGTCGACGTCATCGGTGGTGGCTCGATCATCACCACCGTCCTCGCCGAGGAGCTGGGGAGTCGGGCGGGCATCACCGAGCTGGTCGTCAGCGAGCACGACATCCTCGACGGCATCGCTCTCTCCGTCGCCCGCTAGTTCTCCGATCCGTGTGGGTTCCACCCCGATTTCCGGGGCTCGATCCACACGAATCGGCGAATGTGTGGTTGACTGTGTCTCGGTCGAAGTTTTTGTTCGCGTCTTGTCCACGCTCGCAAATCCTTGTTGCGGGCGGTTGGTTCTCCTTTCGGAAGTCACCGCATGTGATGGCGGCCTCGCTCCACCGAACTCTCGGCGGAGCTCGAGTAACACGACAGAAGGAGACAGACATGGCAGAGGGAATCGTGAAGTGGTTCAACGCCGACAAGGGATTCGGCTTCATCGCCCCCGAGGACGGCAGCGCTGACGTGTTCGCGCACTACTCGGAGATCCAGTCGGGCGGCTACCGCAGCCTCGACGAGAACCAGCGCGTGAGCTTCGAGATCGGCCAGGGCGCCAAGGGTCCCCAGGCCACCGGTATCACCGTGATCTGATTCGATCTCCCGTCCCCCCAGGGGATCCGAGACACCATCAGGCCCGCCTCGTCATTCGAGGCGGGCCTGATGCATGTCCGGAGGTCGGTCAGATCGCTCCGCAGTTCGACGACGGCGCAACGCCGGCGAACCGGCCGTCGAGGAAGTCCAGCGCACCCGGTAGGCCGATCACGGCGGCAGTGATGTGATCGGGACTCGGCACGAGCTCGGTCCGCACCGCCACCCCGGCGTCGCAGTATCTGCGGAGGGTCGTGGAGATCGCATCGAGGGGGATCAGCACGTCGGTCGGTGAATGCCACTCGTACACCGGGGCATTCGGCACCGTCGGGACCTTCTCGACGCTGTTCTCCATCAGCACCTCCTGCACGGTCGGGCTGTCGAGCAGGGCGAGACCCACCGCGGCGTCGGCGACGTCGGCCATGCTGCGACCCGCACCGGCGAGCAGGATCTCGTTGGTGCACGCGTTGGCGATGCGGTCGCGCAGTTCCTGCCCCGCACCGTTGAGCTGCTTGCTGACCGGCATTCGGTCCGGGTACTCACGTTCGAGGCCGAGGGCGGCCGCCATCGCCAGCCCGAAGGCCGGATGGGCGGACTCGCCGAGCTCCCGTGCCATCTCGCCGATGTCCATGGGTACCCCGCCGTAGGCGGAGCCGACGATCGGGATCTCCGGCGCGTAGGTCGGGGCCAGTGCCGCGGCCATCGCCGTCGCCATCCCGCCTCCGGAGTAGCCGGCGATGCCGACCGGGCTGTCGGCGAGCCCGAGCGGGGCGTAGCGTTGCGCGGCCCGGATGCCATCGAGGGTGATCTGCCCGCCGACCTTCGCGGCGCCGTAGGCGCTGTTCGGTCCGAGATGGTCGGGAACGGCCAGCGACCAGCCGCGCTGGATCGCGATGAGCAGGCCGGGGGACTCCCGGATCCCTCGCAGCGGGTTCGGTGCATACAGAGCGGTCGACGGCGCGCACTCGAGCCCGAGCGCGTTGATGATCGCCTGGTACGAGACGAGCGGACGACCCGGCGCCCCACCCTGCGGGGACAGCACGGTCGTCACGGCGGAGATCGGTTCGCCGGCGGAGTTCGTCGACCGGAACTTCAGCTGGACGGCGTCGGTGCCCGGGAATCCGAGCGGCGGCGGAACGACGCGCGCTGCGAGGACGTCACCGGGCTGCCGGTCGGCGATGTCGTCGGGGGTGCTGTAGAAGGAGTCGTTCACGGACGCGGGGTAGACGATGCCCTCGGCCTGTGCAGAAGGTGGGGCCACCAGGCTCGGCGTCGCTGCCAGGGCCACGACGGCTACCGCGGTGGCGAGTCGCCCGGTCAGTGGTCGTGCGGTCGTGAAGCGCATCCATGATCCTTCTCTTCGTGCCCGGTCCACCACCCGGCTGTCCGCTGTGTACTTGTGTCCCCGCAGGATGTCGGCCCGAAATCGAGGTGCGTTACAACCCGGACGAGGAGCACACTCGAAGTCGGATCCGAGGAGGTCGAGGAGCAATGAGGATCGAACCGTACACGGCCGAACGACGAAGTGACGTACTCGATCTCTCGATCCGGGCGTGGCGTCCCGTC
The DNA here is from genome assembly GCF_053764735.1 of Rhodococcus sp. 5G237. Lineage (NCBI taxonomy): Bacteria > Bacillati > Actinomycetota > Actinomycetes > Mycobacteriales > Nocardiaceae > Rhodococcus > Rhodococcus sp. 5G237. Next base: position 709,424 of record NZ_JBSNCD010000002.1, read on the forward strand.
TTCGAGCTGTACCGACCCGCCGTCCCGGCCTTCGTCTACGACTCCTTCTATCCGAACGGCTGGGAGGCGCGGCAGATCGACGACCTCGGCAGGGTCCTCGACGACGAACCCGAGTCGGTCCATCTGGCCGTCGACGGCGACGAGCTGCTCGGCTGGGTATCGGTGCGCGTGCACCCGGAGGACAGCATGGGGGAGATCCACGTGCTCGCCGTCGACCCCCGTCATCAGCGCAAAGGCGTCGCGTCGACGTTGATGAACCACGCCGACGACCTCGTCCGCGCCGCCGGGATGACGATGATGATGGTCGAGACGGGCGGTGACCCCGGCCATGCCGGCGCGCGAGCCGTCTACGAGGGTGCCGGATACGAACGCTGGCCCGTCGCACGGTACTTCAAGAATCTCGCGCCCCGGCGCGGCGGTGGACAGTCGTGAACGCTAATGTGATCCCCACGCCCCTATAGCCCAATTGGCAGAGGCAGCGGACTTAAAATCCGATGAGTGTCGGTTCGAATCCGACTAGGGGCACTGGTCAGAGGGGGTTTTTGGTCCTTCCTGCGGGTGGTGTAACCGAAAGTTGTCACAGATTGTCACATCGTGGGGACAACT
>NZ_JBSNCD010000020.1:0-1628 GCF_053764735.1 Rhodococcus sp. 5G237
GGCGGTTTCAAGGGGTCGACGCAACACCGCTGTTAGTTGGTGGTGATTAGATCACGCAGACGCTCGGCTGGGGTATCCCAGCCGAGCGTTTTGCGTGGCCGACCGTTGAGCTCCTGAGCGACATGCTCGAGATCCTCGGGACCGTAGACACTCAGGTCGGTGCCCTTCGGGAAGTACTGCCGCAGGAGCCCGTTGGTGTTCTCGTTGCTGCCCCGCTGCCAAGGGCTGGCCGGGTCACAGAAGTAGACGGCCATGTCGGTGGCCATGCTGAACTGCTTGTGTCGGGCCATCTCGGCACCCTGATCCCAGGTCAGCGACCCACGCAGATGCTCCGGAAGGGTCCTCATGGTGGCGATGAGCGCGTCCCGCACCGATTCGGCGTCGTGCCCATTCGGCAGGTGCAACAGCATCGTGTAGCGGGTGCTGCGTTCGACGAGGGTGCCGATCGCGGTCTTGTTCAGCTCACCGGTGATCAAATCGCCTTCCCAGTGCCCGGGCACGGCCCGGTCGGCGACCTCGGCGGGACGGTCGCTGATCATGATCATCGGATCGACGAACCGGTGGGTGCGCTCGTCCTGTTTCCGCTGCTGCTTGCGTCTGCCGCGTCCGGTTCGAAGTGCTTGCTGCACTTCCTTTTTCAATCCTCCACGGGCCTGGAAATACAGTGCTTGGTAGATCGTTTCGTGGCTCACCCGCATGCTTTCGTCGTCGGGGAAGTCCCGACGCAAGCGATGCGAGATCTGCTCCGGCGACAGCTTCCGGGACAAGCCTTCCTCGACCGCTTCCCTCAGGACCGTGTTCCGAACCAGTTTGGACTGCTTGGGCCGCGCCCGGGCTGCGGCGGCTGCCCGATCGGCCTGATACGGCAGATACCGGCCCTCGAGGCTGCCGCGACGAATCTCCCTCGAGACGGTGGAGACGTTCTTGCCGATCCGAGCGGCGATGGTCCGTAGCGAGTCCTCTACGAGCAGGCCGTCGGCGATCGCGATCCGGTCCTCGACCGACAGGTACCGGTCGCTGATCGCCGGTCGTCCGCTGCCATCACAGGTCACACTGGTCACAGACTGTGTGTAGACGGTTCCGTGGTGGTAGTCCACGACCCGCCCATCCGGATGAATGCGCTTGCTGTTCGAGCGCCGGATCCCCTGACGCCAGTCCCGTGCGGTGCGTTCGTTGACCCCGACCTCACGGGCCGCTCGTCTGGCCGACCAACCGGCTTCGATCAACTCCAGACAGCGACGCTTGGCTCCGGGTTTGCCCTTCGGCGAGATTCTCTCCTTGCTGACCATGCCCTCGGCCACCAGGATCCGGCGGGCCACCGACTGCGCCACCCCGGATGCCCTCGCCGCTGCGCTGATCGAGCCGGTCTCGCCGTAGACCGTCACGATCAGCTGGGGGTCGGGGGTGCCGACCCGGCCGCGAGGCTTGCCCACCGGCCGGCCGATCGCCCGCAAGATTGCGTAGCACCGCTGCCGCGGCAGCCCGATCGCGGCCGCAGCCTCCTTGACCGGAATACCGGCGTTGACCAATCGCGTGAGTTGGTTACCGAATCGGTCGCAGTCCTCCTGAAACGACATGATCGTCGCAACCTCTCGTTGAGAGTGTTGCGACGATCATGTGAACCCGCC
>NZ_JBSNCD010000022.1:0-1359 GCF_053764735.1 Rhodococcus sp. 5G237
TGAACCGTCCCGGGTTTGATGCACACCTTCATTCTTGGGAAGGTAAGCCTCATGCCGAAGAAGTACCCCGACGAGGTCCGTGAGAAGGCGATCCGCCTCGTCCTCGATCACCGGGACGACTACGCCTCCGAATACGAAGCGATCCGTACGATCGCCGAACGGATGTTCCTCAAGCCCGAAACAGTGCGAACCTGGATTCGACGAGCGGAATCCACCGCGACGGCCGGAACCGGACCCACCGAACTGTCCGAGACCGAACTCGAGCTGCGCAGGTTGCGCCGAAAGAACGCGGAACTCGAGAAGACCGTTGAAATCCTCAAGGCTGCAACGTCTTTCTTCGCTCGGGAGTGCGACCCGCCACGGAGGTGATCTGCCGGTTCATCGCGGAACACCGCGACACTTTCGGGGTCGCACCGATCTGCCGAGTGCTCACCGCACACGGCTGCAAGATCGCCCCGAGAACCTTCTACGCCTGGCGCACCCGACCGCTGTCGAAGCGGGCGCTGTGGGACACCACGATCACGGCCGTGCTCGCCTCCTACTACGACGAGCGTGACGAGCACGGCCGCCGCAAACCCGAGTCCTTGTACGGGTCGCTGAAGATGTGGGCCCACCTGCAACGACAAGGCATCGCGGTGGCCCGCTGCACCGTCGAACGCCTGATGGCCGCCCATGGCTGGAAAGGAGCCACCAGGGCGAAGAAGATCCGCACCACGGTTCCCGATCCGACCGCACCGCGGCCACCGGATCTGGTCGACCGGGACTTTCGCGTGGACAGGCCCGATGCGTTGTACGTTGCCGATTTCACCTACGTGAAGATGGTGCCGTGCTTCGCGTACACGGCGTTCGTGATCGATGCGTTCGCCGGCACGATTGTCGGCTGGGAGGTCTCGGCATCGAAGGAGACCGCGTTCGTGCAGCGGGCCGTCAATCAGGCATGTTCACTCCGATCGATGCAGGGTAACCCGTTGCAGGGAAACACTATTCATCACTCGGATGCAGGTTCGCAGTACACCGCAATCCGGTTCGGGGAAACGCTGTTTCTGCAGGGATTGCGACCGTCGATCGGATCGGTGGGCGATGCCTACGACAATGCGCTGGCGGAGACCACGATCGGCCTGTACAAGGCCGAATGCATCGCGGCGGATTCCCCGTTCCGCAAGGGCCCGTTCCGGACCATCGCCGACGTCGAGGAAGCCACTTCGGCGTGGGTGCACTGGTTCAACACCAGCCGGCTGATGCACCGTCTGGGTCGGGTCCCGCCGCTCGAGTTCGAGACTGCGTATTACGCTGCTCTCGGTGCCGACCAGTCGGCCGCACACAGGTAACCGCAGTGTGCACTAAGCCCGGGGCGGTTCA
>NZ_JBSNCD010000023.1:0-549 GCF_053764735.1 Rhodococcus sp. 5G237
CCGTGAAGTCGGAGTCGCTAGTAATCGCAGATCAGCAACGCTGCGGTGAATACGTTCCCGGGCCTTGTACACACCGCCCGTCACGTCATGAAAGTCGGTAACACCCGAAGCCGGTGGCCTAACCCCTTGTGGGAGGGAGCCGTCGAAGGTGGGATCGGCGATTGGGACGAAGTCGTAACAAGGTAGCCGTACCGGAAGGTGCGGCTGGATCACCTCCTTTCTAAGGAGCACTTCTCCCGGCGAGGGTTCACACAGGTGAATTCCTTCCGGGCAGAGACTGTTTCGTTCCCACAGGTGGAACGGCAGAAGCTCATGGGTGGAACGCTGACAAGCACTCTTCGGATCGTCTCTTCCACCTGGAAGGGATCGAAGGGTTATATCGGTGCACTGTTGGGTCCTGAGAGAACACGCAATGTGTTTGATCAGCGACGATGACTTACGAAGGCGGTTGGCCGTGTGGCCGGCGTTGGTAGGGGTTGTTGTGTGTTGTTTGAGAACTGCACAGTGGACGCGAGCATCTTTGTTGTAAGTGTTTATGAGCGTACGGTG
>NZ_JBSNCD010000024.1:0-545 GCF_053764735.1 Rhodococcus sp. 5G237
CACCGTACGCTCATAAACACTTACAACAAAGATGCTCGCGTCCACTGTGCAGTTCTCAAACAACACACAACAACCCCTACCAACGCCGGCCACACGGCCAACCGCCTTCGTAAGTCATCGTCGCTGACAAAACACTCGCGTGTTCTCTCAGGACCCAACAGTGCACCGATATAACCACCGCGACGAGGATCTGTATCCCCGCCATACGCGGTGATGGTTGTCAGCGTTCCACCCATGAGCACCACCGGATTACCTATGAATCCGTAATGGCTCTGCCGATCAGAACACAACCTGTGTTGTGTCTGTATCGGAAGTTGCTCCTTAGAAAGGAGGTGATCCAGCCGCACCTTCCGGTACGGCTACCTTGTTACGACTTCGTCCCAATCGCCGATCCCACCTTCGACGGCTCCCTCCCACGAGGGGTTAGGCCACCGGCTTCGGGTGTTACCGACTTTCATGACGTGACGGGCGGTGTGTACAAGGCCCGGGAACGTATTCACCGCAGCGTTGCTGATCTGCGATTACTAGCGACTCCGACTTCACGG